>NZ_BAABHF010000016.1:0-501219 GCF_039541955.1 Actinoallomurus oryzae
AGTCGTTGGGTCAGACCCGGCCGGGAGGCGCTCATCTACATCATCACTGTCAGTCGTCGTCTTCGAACCGGCCGGTGTCCGGCGCGGTGCGCAGCGGCGCACCGGACACCCGCCGGTCCTCGTCTTCATGACCGGTATCCGGCACGAAGCGCACCGGCGTCCGTCAGGTGCGGGCCTCGGCCGGAGTGACGCGCGCCGCGAGGTTGTCGCGGATACGGGTCAGGCGGGTGATCTCCTCATCCAGCGCGGCGATACGACGCTGGACGACTCCCGAGCCCGCGCACGCGGCCGGATCCCCGTACGGCGGCAGGGCATCGCTCTCGACGGCGTCCAGGCGGTCCGCGAAGCTGCGGACGTCGGCGACCGTCAGGCCGAGTGAGAGCAGCTGGCGGATGATCCGGACGCGGGCCACGTCGCGCGGTCCGTACTCCCGCTGTCCGGTCGCGGTGCGCCGCGGCGGCGGCATCAGCCCGTTCTGCTCGTAGAACCGCAGAGCGCGGGGCGTGGTCCCCGCCGCTGCCGCCGCGTCGCCGATCCGCATCAGTCCTCCAGTGCCACCACGACCGTGCCCAGGTGCCGCCCGCTCATCATGTCGTGCAACGCCCGGGGCGCGTTCTCGATGCCCGGAACGCGGACGTACGGGAAGACGATCTCACCGGAGCTCAGCCAGCCCGCGAACCGGTCGAGCCACTCGCCGTCCGCGTCCGCCCGGCCCGGGTCGCTGTAGCCGATCATCGAGATCCGCTTGACGATGAGCGCGAACGAGTCGAGTTCGACCGGGGCCGTCGTACCGCCGCCTCGTTCGGACATCTGCCCCGACAAGGCTCCGACCAGCACGAACCTGGCCTCTTGGCGGGCCACCGCCACGGCCGCACGCAGGTCCTCGCCGCCGACGTTGTCGAACAGGACGTCCACGCCGTCCGGTGCGGCCTCGGCGAGCTGTTCCTCCAGCGGGCGCGCGCCGCGGACCACGGCCGCGTCGTAGCCGAACTCGGTCACCATCCGCTCCGCCTTGGCCGGGGAGCCCGTGCTTCCGACGACCCGGCCCGCGCCGAGCAGCCGGGCGATCTGGCCGGCCATCGACCCCACCGACCCGGCGCCGCCGGAGACGAACACGACGTCGCCGGGCCGCACCTGAGCGCGGGTGAGCGCGCCGTGGGCGGTACGGGCCTGGGCGAGGTGCGCGACCGGGTCCGGCAGGGTGTCGCCGAGGGGCTCGCACTCGCCCGCGTCCAGGACGGCGTACTCACGCCAGCCCTGCCAGTGCGCGACCAGCTCACCGGGGCGCAGGCCAGCGCCGGACGGGGCCGTGACGACCTCGCCGATCGCCGGGCCGAACAGCGGGTCGCCGGGGCGCAGCCCGGCGAACGGCGCTCCTTCGACGCTTCCGCCGATCAGCGTGCGCAGCGCGGCGAACACGTGGAAGAAGCGGTTCTTGACCAGCACCTCGCCGGGTCCGGGCTCGGGAACCGGGACCTCGGCGACGGTGAAGTCCTCCGGCCGTGGAATCCCGGACGGCGCCGCGGCGAGACGCACCTCACGTGACGTACGGGGGTGTTCGGACATCGTTCACTCCTCAGGAGAACGCGCGACAGAAAGCGCCGCACGTTAACTCCTGACCCGCACGTCAGGGGCAAGCCCGCCGTCTCACGAAGTGGACGGCGGACCTCACGCGCCGCGGAGCGGGACGACGGCCTCGCTCGTGTAGGCGAGGAAGGTGAACGACTCCTGGAAGTACAGCTCGACGCTGGTCGCGTCGTGCGACAGGTAGCCGATCGAGACGTCCTGGCCGATGCGCAGCTCGAAGTCGCCACCACGCGTCGACAGCAGGAACGCGCCGTCGATGGCCGGAGCCCAGACGATCTCCCCGTCCAGCAGGCGGGCGATGTGCTGGTGGATCGGGTACCCGTGGTCGGAGGTCTCGCTCACCGCGGTGAAGGCGTCGGCGCTGAGCGCCAGGGTGTACGGGCCACCGACGCCCGCCAGGCGGAGGGTGCTCACGGCATGGCTGACGGCGTCCGTATAGTCGCGGACGTCGTCCGGCAGGGTGATCGCCGGGTTGGACGAGCCGGCGCGCAGGCCCGTGATGCCGGCCGCGGCATATCCCTCGAAGACCGCGCGGTCCTCGGCGAAGGCGATCTGGCGGGCGGCGTCCTTCACAGGCTGCCAGTCGGCGTCCTTGGCTCCGCGCTCGACGTCGTCGACCTGCCGGCGGTCGACCGTGAACGGCACCCGCAGTTCGACGATGGGCTGGACCCGGCGCGTACGGGCGATGACGCCCTCGGCGGGCGCGGCGACGTCGTCCAGGTGACCGGTCGCCACCGCCGACAGCTCGATGCCTCCGGGCTCGGGCACGTCGACGATCCGGCGGGCGGCCACGTGGCGCTCGAACGTCCGGCGGGCCTCCTCCTCCAGGTCGGCCCAGGCGGCGGAGGAGATCGGGGCGAGTTCGCGGTGCAGGTTGTTCATCGCGTGATCGTTCCTTTCAGGTCGCCGATCCCCAGCGAGCCGTCGTGTGAAACTTCGGTGGTCGTGGGCCGGGTCTCGACGCCGGCCCGCGACCCGGGCGATTCCGGCGGGCCGGGCGGGTCGTCGAGCAGGTCGGCGCTCGGGACGAAGAACAGGGTGCCGGTCACGGCGGTGGAGAAGTCCAGAATCCGGTCGTGGCTCGCGTTCTCGTCGCCGAGGAACATGCGCTCGAGCATCCGCTCGGTGACGTCCGGCGTGCGGGCGTAACCGATGAAGTACGTGCCGAACTCGCCGCGTCCCACGGACCCGAAGGGCATGTTGTCGCGCAGGATCTGGCGTTCGGTGCCGTCGGGGTCGACGATCGTGGTGAGCGCGACGTGGGAGTCGGCCGGCTTGACGTCGTCGTCCAGCTCGATGTCGTCGAGCTTCGTACGGCCGATGACCTTCTCCTGCGCCTCGACCGTCAGATCGTTCCACGCCTGGAGGTCGTGCAGGTACTTCTGCACGATGACGTAGCTGCCGCCGGCGAAGTCGGCGTCCTCCTCGCCGATCAGCACCGCGTCCTCCGCCTCCGGCCCTTCCGGGTTCTCGGTGCCGTCGACGAAGCCGAGCAGGTCACGGACGTCCAGGTACTTGAAGCCGTACACCTCGTCGCGCACGGTCACCGCGCCGCGCAGCCGCTTCATGATCTGCGTCGCCAGCGCGAAGCACAGGTCGTGCCGCTGGGCGCGGATGTGGAACAGCAGGTCGCCCGGCGTGGAGACCGCGTGGTGCACCGGGCCGGTCAGCTCCCGGAAGGGGTGCAGCCCGGCGGGACGCGGCCCGCCGAACAGACGGTCCCACGCCTCCGAGCCGATGCCCGTCACGCAGCTCAGCCGGTCGTCCGGTGCCGGGAAGCCGATCGAGCGCCGCAGCCCGGCCAGGTCGGGCAGCAGCTCGCGTACGGCGGACTCCCCGCCCGGGTCGATCGTCACCACCAGGAATATCGCCGCCCTGGTCAGCGGGCTGAGCACCGCCTGCGGCTCGGCATGCTCGTTCGGCTCCCCCATCGGCGCCTCTTTCCTGTGCTCGTCCGGTCCGGGCCGTGGCGCCGGCGGTCGTCTGCCCTCACCGGACGGACACGGCCGCCGACCGGCTCGGGACTCGCCACGATACCGAGCCGCGCGGGCCCGGCCACGGGCCGGGTGACCGGGTCATCCGCCGCCGGGCCGCGGTGGGTGCTACTGCTCGGCGGCCCGCAGGGCGGCTTCCAGGACGCGGACCGTGTTCTCCCATTCGGTGCCGGCGTGGCGGTCCGCCATGTCGCGCAGGCCCCCGGCGACGTTGCGGTAGAAGTCCGCGAACGCGGTGACGCCGTCGAGGGCGCGCGCGGCCGAGGTCTCATAGCCGGTCCGACCCTCGGCGCCCTTGTAGAACTTCGTTCCTAGGTCGTCACCGCCCCAGAAGTTCCCGATGGCGTCCAGCGCGCTCCGCGCCGCCGCGAGCTTCGTGCCGATCTCACCGCCTTCGTCGTGCAGCGCGCCCGCGACGGAGCGAATGTAGCCCGGGTGGACCTCCGTGGGCGGCAGGGCGAGCCGCATGCCGACCCGGAGACCCCCCGGGTCGTCGCCGATGACGGCGCGGTTGGCCTCGTAGATGTCGCGCCACTTGGAGGGGTCCTCGTACAGGTCCTGGGCGATGCCCGTCAGCGTGCTGTGGGGCGTGTCCCACGGGGTGACGGTGACGTGGGTCGGCGGCACCGGGGGCAGCGGTGTCATGGCGGGTCCTCCTGGAGGGTCGGGTCGGGTCAGCCGGCCGGCTTGTGCGCCATGGTCCCGTAGAGGAGCACCCGCAGCGTCGTGTCCTTGGCGGTGGGGACCAGGTCGTCGCCGCTCTTGCCGTTGAGAGCGCCGTAGGTGGGCCCGTAGCCGATGGAGCCGCCCGCCAGCCGGGAGACGAAGTACTGCACGTCCTTGTTGCTGGTGATCGCGCTCACCGGTTTGATCGCGACGTCGAACACGCCGTAGAAGGCGACGGAGGCGAGGAACTCCTTCATGACCTCCTCGATGTTGTCGCCCCACGAGCCGACGTCGTCGCCCCGCAGCGCCTTGACCCCGTCCATCACGGCGACGTCGCCGACGGCGAAGAACGCGCTGCCGATGGAGTACTCCGTCAGCTTGGCGAGCAGCGTGCGGGCGATCGCGCTCTCCAGCAGCTTGGCCAGGATCCCGGCCTCCGCTCGCCGCATGAGGAACTGGGTGATCTCGTAAGCGGCGCCCGCCTGCCAGGGGAACGTGGTGATGAACATCGCGCTCGCGAAGTTGGCCCACGCCATGGTGGCGAAGGTGTGCTGCGCCTTCTCGACGAGCGACGCGTACTCCTCGCAGGCCTCGCTCATGCGCCGGCACAGGTCGGCGAGCCGCGTCGCCTCGCCTCTGGCCGGAGCGTCCGGGGCGGCGTACTTGTGCCAGAACTTCGCGAAGGCCTCGACGCCCTCGCCCGCGTTGTTCGTCGTGATCGCGTGCGCGGCGTCGTCGCCGTTCCGCCCCCAGTCCAGGACGTCGCCGGCGAGATCGGCCCACACCTGGCCCGCCTGACGCGCCCGGGCGGGGTCGCCCTCGGGGTACGGGGTGGCCAGCATGGAGAAGACCAGGAGCGCGATGTTCCCGCCGACGAAGAGCTCACCCGGGTGAAATCCTCCCGCAAGGCGCACTCCGCTCAGCGCTGTCACGGGCCCTCCTGCTCGCCGAACGGCGACTCGGCGGTGAACTCGGGAAACGCCTCGCGCATCTTGGCCGCCGTCTCGTGCTGGAGCAGGTCGAGGGCGTCGTTCGTCATCTCGACGAGGCGCCCGGCGAGCTCCTCCACGTCGAGGCGTTTCACCCGGGGATCGAGGATGAGCGCGTGCAGACGGCCGTGGCCGCCGACCGTGAGTTCGATCAGCCCGTCGTTGCTCTTGGCCTCGATCGCGACGGCCGACAGCTCGTCCCGCACCTTGCGGGACCGTTCTTGGAGTGCGCGCAGCTCCGCTTCCAGCGTTTCCCGGTCGGCGTCCACAGGCCCCCCGCATTGTCGGTTAAACCCATCGACATAGTAGAGCCCAGGCGTCCCATCTTGATCAACGGCGGTCTGGCACCGTCCCGGCTCACGTCTGTCTCAGGGCTCGCAGCGACTCGCGCAAAGAGCTGAGCGTAGCGAAGACAGCGGTCGGTTCATATCCGCAGTGGGCCATGCAGTTGGCGCACCGCGGGTCGTTGCCCCGGCCGTAACGGCTCCAGTCGGTGTCCTCGACCAGCTCCCGGTACGTGGAGGCGTACCCGTCCGCCATCAGGTAACAGGGACGCTGCCACCCGTACAGCGAGTAGGACGGGATCGCCCACGCCGTGCAGGGGAAGTCCACCTTGCCCTCGAGGAAGTCCAGGAACAGGGGCGTGTGGTTGAAACGCCACCGGCGGCGGTCGCCCTGGGCGAACACCTCGCGGAACAGCCGGCGCGTCTGCTGGACCCCGAGGAAGTGCTCCTGGTCCGGCGCCTTCTCGTACGCGTAGCCCGGAGAGATCATGATCTCGTCCACCCGCAGGTCGTCGTTGAGGTAGTCGAGCACCTCGATCACCGACTGCGGGCTGTCGGTGTTGAAGAACGTCGTGTTCGTGGTGACCCGGAAGCCGCGGCGCCGGCACTCGCGGATCGCCTCGACCGCGTCGTCGAAGACGCCCTCCTTGCAGACGGACGCGTCGTGGCGTTCGCGCAGCCCGTCGATGTGCACGGTCCAGGCGAAGTACGGCGACGGCGTGAACTCGTCGAGCTTCTTCGGGATCAGCAGGGCGTTCGTGCAGAGGAACACGTACTTCCTGCGGGCGACGAGCTCGCGGACCAGCTCGCCGATCTGCGGATGCATGAGGGGTTCCCCGCCGGCGATGGAGACCATCGGCGCGCCGCACTCCTCGATCGCCGCCACGGCCTGCTCGACCGGCATGCGCCGGCGCAGCACGTCGGCGGGATGCTGGATCTTCCCGCAGCCGGCGCACTTGAGGTTGCAGGCGAACAGCGGCTCCAGCTCGACGAGCAGCGGGTACTTGGCCCGCCGCCGGAGCTTCTGACCGAGGATGTACGCGGCGACGCGGACCGCCTGGCGCAGCGGCATTGCCATCACGGACCGCCCTTCTCCGAGGAGGCCGCCGCCGTGAGGTGCACGGCCTTCGCCCAGTTCACCAGCGCCGGCCCGATGCGGCGCAACGTACGGCGGGCGGCCAGGCCGCCGGTGACGGCGGCGGGGCTCAGCAGCGGACGGCCGGGCGTGTCCACGATCGCGCGCACGACCGTCACCGGACGGCCGTCCGCGGCGGCCACGAGCGGCCCGGCCTCCATGTCGACCGCCCGCGCGCCGGTACCGGCCAGGCGCCGCCGCTCGCGCTCCCGCACCAGGTGGCCGGTGGTGATCAGCGGCCCGGTCTGCGCGCGGACGCCGAGCCGCGCCAGCTCGCACGCCAGCGTCTCGGGTGCGGCGCACGGCAACCGGCGGTCGTCGAACCAGACCTCGGTCGCCACGAGGACGTCGCCCGGCCGGAGCGTGGCGTCCAGCGCGCCGCCGAAGCCCGTGACCGCCATGGCGTCGCAGCCGTGCAGGTACGGGGCGCGGCGGGTCCCGAGACCGGTCCGGATCACCAGGGCCTCCGGCGGCCCGACGGGCAGACCGTGGCGTACCGCGCGGGCCTCCACGGCCAGCGGCGCGCAGACGAGGAGGCGCATCAGGACTCGACCGCCCGCAGGTAGCGGCCGAGCGCGCTGATCGGGAAGACCAGCCGGTACAGGTGGTAGTTGATGTAGAAGTCGCCGGGGAAGCCGGTGCCGGTGAAGTACGGCTCGTCCCAGGTGCCGTCGTCGTTCTGGTGGTCGACGAGCCAGGCCACGCCCCGTTCGACGGCCGGGCCCCGCTCCCCCGCGGCGAGCAGGGCGATCAGCGCCCAGGCGGTCTGTGAGGCGGTGGAGGCGCCGCGCCCGACCCATGCGGGGTCGTCGTAGGAGCGCAGGTCCTCGCCCCAGCCGCCGTCGTCGTTCTGGTGCGCCTCCAGCCACGTGACGGCTCGCCGTACGCACGCGGAGCCCGGCCGGATGCCCGCCGCGACGAGGGCGGGGACGACCGCTCCGGTGCCGTAGACGTGGTTGGCGCCCCAGCGGCCGTACCAGGATCCGTCCGGTTCCTGCGCCTTGAGCAGCCAGGTGACCGCGCGGCGCGTGACCGGCTCCCCGGCGTGCCCCTCGGCGACCAGGGCCTCGACGACGTGGGCGGTCACGTCGGCCGACGGCGGGTCGATGACGGCGCCGAAGTCGCAGAACGGCAGCTTGGTGCAGAGCGTGCGGGTGTTGTCGGCGTCGAACGCGCCGAAGCCTCCGTCGCGGCTCGCCATGCCCGACAGCCAACGCACGCCGCGCTCGATCGCCGGACGCGCGTCCGGGTGCGCGACGCGCCGCAGCGCCAGGATCACCTCGGCCGTGTCGTCGGTGTCGGGGTAACCGTCGTTGTCGAACTCGAACGCCCACCCGCCCGGCGGCAGCGACGGCCGGCGTACGGACCAGTCGCCGGGGCCGCGGATCTCCTCGCCGAGCATCCACCCGGCGGCCTGGACGAGGGCCGGATGGTCTCCGGGCGTACCGGCGTCCAGCAGGGCGCTCATGGCCAGCGCGGTGTCCCAGACCGGCGACTGGCAGGCCTCCAGGCGACGGCCCTGCTCGTCCTCGATGGTGAACCGGACCAGGCCCCGCAGCCCGTTCCGCATCACCGGGTGGTCGACGTCGTAGCCCTCCAGGCTCAGGGCGATCAGGGAGTACACCCACGGCGGCTGGATCCCGCCCCAGGACCCGTCGGCCTCCTGACGCGCCACGATCCACTCGGCGGCGCGCCGGAGGGCGGCCCGGCGCAGGCCCGGCAGGGGCCGCCGCTGGTAGCGGTGCAGCGCGCGGTCCAGCGCGGTGAAGGCCGTCTCCCAGCCCGGCGCGGGCCGCCGGGCGGCGGGACGGCCGGTCCGCAGCTCGGCCAGGTCGAACGGCAGCGGACGCACCGGCCGGTGCGCGCTGACGATGGTGAGCGGCACGATGGTCTGCCGTGCCCAGCACGCCCAGTCGTAGACGTTGAGCGGGAACCACGGCGGCAGGAACATCAGCTCCGGCGGCAGAACGGGCAGGGCGTCCCAGGACCACTGGCCGAACATCGCCAGCCAGATCCGGGTGAACACCCGGCTCGCCTCGATCCCGCCCTCCCGGTGGACGAAGTCGCGCGCGGCCCGCAGGTGCGGGGCGTCGGGCGCGTCGCCGGCCAGCCGCAGCGCGGCGTACGCCTCGATCGTCGTGGACAGGTCGCCGGGGCCGCCGTGGAAGTTCGCCCACGTGCCGTCCTCGCGCTGCTGCGAACGGATCCACCGGGCCGCCCCCGCCGTCTCGCGCGGGGTACGGACGCCGAGGAACTCCCGCAGGAGCAGGTCCTCGGCGTCCATCGTGACGTTCGTCTGCAGTTCACCCTTCCACCAGCCCCGTGGGGACCGCAGGTCGAGAAGGTGGTCGGTCGCCGCGTCGAGGGCGGCCTGCGTACGGGCGGCCGGGTGCGAGGTCTGGAGTGAAGTCTGGGAAGTGGTCATCTAGTGGTCCCGAGAGGTGATGAAGCGGGCGATGTCGGAGAACTCGGCGCGTACGTCGGCGGGCATCGGTGTGCCGCCGAGGATGCGTTCGGAGGCGTCGAGGTGGTGCTGGGCCTGTTTCTCGGCCCATGCCCGGCCGCCGGCCTGGTCGATGAGCTGGGCGGCCTCGCGCAGGTCCGCCTCGGACAGGCGCCCGGAACCGCCGAGCAGCTCGGCCAGCCGCCGGCCGGCGACGGTGTCGCCGGTCAGCGCGGCCACGGCCGGAAGGGTCTTCTTGCGCGCCCGCAGGTCCGACAGGGCGGGTTTGCCGGTGGTCCGGGGGTCGCCCCAGATGCCGAGCAGGTCATCGGACAGCTGGAAGGCCATGCCGAGCTCGGCGCCGTACGCCGCCAGCGCCGTCACCAGCGGCTGGGGCGCCTCGACGAACAGGGCGCCGATGGAGCAGGCGCAGGCCAGCAGCGCCCCGGTCTTGTCGGCCGCCATCCGGCGGCACTCCTCCACCCCGACGTCCTGCCGGCGCTCGAAGTCCAGGTCCGCGGCCTGCCCGGCGATGAGCCGCTGCGTGGCGGCGCTCAGGCAGCGGGCCGCGCCGACGGCGCCGCGGGTGCCCTGTTCGAGCAGGAGGTCCATGGCCAGGATGAGCAGGGCGTCACCGGTGAGGATGGCGGCCGACCGGCCGAAGACCACCCAGGCCGTCGGCCGGTGCCGCCGCGTGCGGTCGTCGTCCATGATGTCGTCGTGGAGCAGGGAGAACGCGTGCACCAGCTCCACGGCGGCCGCGGCCGTCGCGCCGCGCAGCGGGTCCGCCCCGGCGGCCCGCGCGGACAGTACCGCGAGGGTGAGCCGCAGGCTCTTGCCGCCCGTGCGCACCGGGCGGCCCTCCGCGTCGTTCCAGCCGAGGTGGTAGCCGGCCACCCGCGCGGTGAGCGGGTCGAGCCGGGCGACGGCCTCCCGCAGCACCGGCTCGGCCACCCGCCGCGCGGCCTGGACGGACTCCGACAGGTCGCCCGTCATGACGGTCCGTTCCGTTCGAGGTGCCGCCGGACGAGGGCGGCGGCGGTCAGGCCGCTGCGCACGGCACCCTCCATCGTGTCGGGCCAGCCGGTGTCGGTCCACGCGCCGGCGAGGTAGAGCCCCGGCCACCGGGTGGCGGGGGACGGGCGGAGCGCGCCGCTGCCCGGCCCCTGCCGGAAGGTGGCGTGACGCTCGCGGGTGACGAAGAAGTCGGTGACGCGCGCGGCGCGTGCGGCCGGGAAGACCCGTTCGAGCGCCGGCAGGAAGACCGCGCGGACCTCCGCCGCGGGCCGGTCGATCCAGTCACGTGCCGCCGACACCGAGACGGTCAGGTACTGGCCGCGGTCCGGGCCGCCGACGGTGGTCCGGTCGAAGACCCACTGCACCGGCGAGTCGACGACGGCGGCGAACGCCAGCTCGGTGACCGGCCGGTCGTAGACCACGTGGACGTTCACGATCGGGCTGGCGCCCAGGCCGCTCCACCGGTCGCGGTCCGGCGCCGCCTCGCGCGGGACCAGCTCGGCGGCCTGCCGGTGCGGCGTGGCGACCACCACGGCCGCGGCCTCCTCCCGTACGCCGTCCAGGAGCACCGTCGGGCCCGGTTCGATGGCCTTGACCTTCGCGGACAGGCGCACCTCGCCTCCGCGGGCCTCGATGGCGGCACGGGCGGGCACGCCGTGCAGGTCGCCCAGCGGGACGGCGGGCACGCCGATGTCGGCGGCGTCCGCGCGGCCGAACAGGGCCGTGCGGAACACCATCGCCGCCGGGCCCACGGCCGCCTGGTCCATGCCGATGTTGAGCGCGGCCACCGCGAACAGCTCCCACAGCAGGCGCCGTGCGGACCCGTCCTGCCCGTGGGCGGCCAGCCAGGTGTCCAGGTCGATGGCGTCGAGCGCGGGATCGGCCGGGTCGGCCCGGCCGAGCGCCACGGCGGCGCGTACGGCACGCAGCCGGGCGGCGGCCGGCAGCAGCGGGTAGCGGGCCAGGGCCGGCAGCAGGTGGAAGGGGTCGGGCAGCCGTCCGCGCCGCAGCCGCGCGGACCGCCCGTGCGGGCCGAGCACCGGCACGTCGAACCGGTCCTGGATCCGCACGTGCCCGGCCGAGCCGATCCGCTCCAGCAGGGTCCGGTACGCGGTGCAGCAGCGCAGGAAGACGTGCTGGCCGTTGTCGACGGTGAGCCCGTCCCGCTCGAACGAGTACGTCGCGCCGCCCAGCCGCGGGCGCGCCTCGTACAGCGTCACTGGCCGGCCCGTCTCGGCCACGGCGAGGGTGGCGGCGATGCCCGCCAGCCCGCCGCCGATGACGGCGACGCGGCCGGTCATGAGTCCTCCTTCGTCGGGGAGGGTGACCACAGGGGCGCGTCTTCGATTCCCTCGCTTCGCTCGGTCATGAGCCCTCCTTCGCCGGAAGGGGTGACCACAGGGGCGCGTTCCCGATTCCCTCGGTCATAGCTGCGCTCCGGTGAGCGAGCGCGCGGCGACCATCGTCTTGTCCCAACGCGACAGCGACAGGCGGGTGCTGAGCGCTCCGGCCGGGTCGGCGGCGATGCGCGCCAGCAGGCGCCGGTAGATCCCGGCCATCGCCGCGGTGCAGGCGGCGCTGCGGCGGTCGAGCATCGGCACCAGCCGGTCACCGTGCTCGTACCACGTGCGCGCGCGTTCGGCCTCGAAGCGCACGAGCGCGGCGAGCCGGTCGGGCGGGTCGGTGAACTCCCCGGACCCGTCCATGTCGAGCGTGCACCCGAACCGCTCCAGGTCCTCCGCGGGCACGTAGATGCGGCCCGCCAGCCGGTCCTCGCGGATGTCGCGCAGGATGTTGGTGAGCTGCAGCGCGACGCCGAGCGCGTCCGCGAGCGGCTCGGCCGTGTCGGGGTCGGAGGTGCCGAAGACGCCGAGCGACAGCCGCCCGACCGACCCGGCGACGCACCGGCAGTAGGCCAGCAGGCTGCCGAACCGCTCGTACGACACGCCCTCGACGTCCGCCGCGCAGCCGTCGATCAGCTCTTCGAAGGCCCGCATCGGGATCGGGAACCGCCGCGCGGCGTCGCACAGGGCGATCAGCACGGGGTCGCCCGGGTGCGGCTCGGGCCGGCGCAGCGCGATACGGGCCTCGGACAGGCGCGTCAGCCGCTGGGCGGCCGGCCCGTTGCCGTCCCCGATGTCGTCGATGCGGCGGGCGAAGGCGTACACCGCGCTGAGCGCGCGGCGCTTGGCGGGCGGCAGCAGGCGGATGCCGTAGGCGAAGTTGCGCGCCCGTTCGCGGACGACCTGCTCGCAGTGCCGGTAGGCCTCGGCCGTGGTCACCGTGCCGCCTTTCGTCCCAGTCCGGTCCGGCCCACGGCAGCCACCGGCCATTCGGCCAGCAGCCTGCGGGTGGCGGGCCGTACAGCCCGGCCCACCACGTCGTGGTCGGCCCGTTCGAGGGCCGCGACGGCGGCGCGCCCGCCGGCGACGTACCCCGCCACCGCGAGCCGCGCGAACCCGGTCAGCGAGGCCGCGAGCGGTCCCCCGGAGTCCAGCAGGGCCTTCGCGCGGCGGGTCTGCAGCGCCAGGACCCGGCGCAGCGGCACGGGCGTCGGCGCCCGGACCAGGTCCTCCTCGGTGGCACCGAAGCGGCGCAGGTCCTCGGCCGGCAGGTAGACCCGGCCCCGCGCGTGGTCCTCGGCGACGTCCTGGCAGTGCTCGATGATCTGGAGCGCCGTGCAGACGTGGTCCGACAGGGCGAACCGCGACGGGTCGGCCCGGCCGAAGACGTGCAGCACGATGTGCCCGACCGGATTGGCGGACAGCTCGCAGTAGCCGAGCAGTTCGTCGAAGGTCGTGTACCGCGGCACCGACTGGTCGCGGCGGTTCGCCTCCACGAGCCGGCGGAACGGCTCCGGCGGGATCGCGCAGGCCTCGACCGTGCCGGCGAGCGCACGGATGAAGGGCAGACGCGGCGCCGATCCCGTGTAGAGGCGCGTCAGGTCGGCATCGATCGAATCGAGATAGGAAAGCCGCCACGCGGGTGCCGTCTCGTCCCCGGCATCGTCCACCGAACGAGCGAAACGATAAACGTTCATCAGGTGGCCGCGATAACGGCGTGGCAGCAGGCGTGAGGCGACGGGAAAGTTCTCGTGCCGAGCCTTGCGCACGACGTCTCGCCTGGTGGGCACGCTGGACAGCATGAAGGAATGATCTCCGCCATGCCGTCGAATAAACTCAGACGCAGTCCAGCACCCTGCACATTACCCAATTTAGACAACGCATTATCGGATGCGAATGGCACGCTTATGGTAAATGCGACACCAAGTCCGGGCCAACGATTCGCGCGCCGGTGCCGCGGTGGCGTCCGGCGACCTCCGGGCGACCGGTCAGGCCACTCCGTGGTCCCGCAGCGCCCCGACGCGAAGCCCTTCGGCGCGGCAGCGGCCCACGAGCTCCGGGAGCGCGCCGAGCGCCGACCGCCACGCCCCGGGAGCGGAGGTGTGGTCGGAGTCGTGCAACAGGACGGTGGCTCCGCCGCGCAGGTCCGGCTCCAGCGTTTCCAGCACCGATCGCGCGGAGGCGCCGGCCGTCCAGTCCCGGCCCCACGCGCTCCACAGCACGGGCCGCAGGCCGCACCGGCCGGCCTGCGCGAGCGCCTCGGCGCTGAGCACACCGTAGGGCGGGCGATACCACGCGGGGGGCACACCGGTGACCGCGGTGACCAGCGCGGCGGTCGCGCGGATCTCGGCCGCGGTCCGGCCGGGCCGGGTGGCGAGGGCGTAGCGGTGCCGCCAGCCGTGGACGGCGATCTCGTGGCCCTCCTCGACGACGCGGCGGCCGAGGCCGGGATGGCGTTCGAGCATTTCTCCCAGCACGAAGAAGGTCGCCGAGCAGCCGAGCCGCCGCAGCTCGTCCAGGAAGCACGGCGTCGAGCGCGGGTCGGGCCCGTCGTCGAAGGTCAGTGCGACGTGGTCGGCGGCGCCGGTCCCCGCCAGACCGGGGAAGACGCGGCGTACGGCCGGCAGCCAGGTCGCGGCCGGCGCGACGTGGACCGCGGCGACCGCGGCCGCCGCGATCGCGATCGGCGCGTGCCTCACGGTCTCCAGTGTGCGGAAGGAGATCGCCGGTGTCGACCCGACGCGTGCTGATCCTGAGCGCGGGGATGGGCGCCGGGCACGACCGGGTCGCGGGCGAGCTCGCGCGCCGCCTGGCCACGACGGGAATCGACGCGGAGGTGACCGACGTCCTCGACCTGCTGCCACTGCGATCCGGGCGTGGGATGCGCCGCTGGTACGGCTGGACGGTGCATCACGCGCCGTGGCTGTACGCCGGGATCTACCGGGTCTTCTTCACCTCACCGCGGGCGCCGGCGATCTCACCGTTCACCGCCCTGCTCGCGGCGCGGTTGGAGGAGCTGGTCCGCCGGCGGGCGCCGTCCGCGCTGGTCTCGACGTTCCACGTGGCCGCGCAGGCCGCCGGGCACCTGCGCGCACACGGCCGTCTCCCGGTGCCCAGCCTGGTGATGGTGACCGACTTCGCGGTCCACCGGCTCTGGCTGCATCCGGGCAACGACGGCCATCTGTGCCTGACGCCCGCCGCCGTCCGCGAGGTCCGGGCGGCGACCGGACGCCCGGCGTGGTGTCACGCGCCCGTCGTACGGCCGGAGTTCCGGCGGCCCCGCGCCACGCCTGTGGTCGGATCCGACGGCCGGCCGCGTGTCCTGGTCACCGCCGGCTCGTGGGGCGTGGGGCGGATCGAGGAGACGGCTCGGGTGCTGGCGGGCTCGGGACGCTACCTGCCCGTCGTCCTGTGCGGAGAGAACCGGCGGCTACGCCGGCGCCTGGCCCGTACCGGCGGCTGTGTCGCCCTCGGCTGGCGTGAGGACGTGCCGGAGCTGATGTCCGCCTCGTACGCCGTCATCGACAACGCGTCCGGGCTGACCTGCGAGGAGGCGGTCGCCGCCGGGGTTCCGGTGATCTGCTACCGGCCGATCCCCGGGCACGGCCTGGCGGGCGCGCGGGCGATGGCGCGTGCCGGGGTGGGCGTTCACGCGCGGGACGGCGCGGAGCTTCTCGCCGCGCTGGACCGGCTGAGGTCGCCCCTCGAACGCGGCCGGCGGGTCAGGCGGGCGGGCGCCCTGTTCGAGCGGCGGCCGGTCGAGGACCTGCTCAGGTGCCTGCTGCCATGACCTTGTGGCGGCGGAACGGCGGCGACTGGGCCAGCAGCGTGCTGCCGTACACGATCAGTCCGATGGCGAAGATCTCGAGCACCGACCAGGCGCCCAGCCGGATGGTCTCGCCGAACAGGCCCACGCCGTACCCGATGCTCGCGACCGGGTCCGCGACGGTCAGCGCCGGCTGTACGGCGACGAGTGATCCGCTCTGGAAGGCGTTCTGGAGCAGGAAGAGGCTGACCAGCCCGGCCAGGATCATGGCGTACACCGTCCAGGTCGTCAGCAGGGTGGCCGGGTGCTGCACCTCCCGCACGGCCTGCTTCATCAGCGCGGCGGTGAAGGAGAAGCCCAGGCCGGCCGCGACCCCGAGGATCGCGGCGCGGCCCGCGCCGGTCGCCAGCCGCGCCGCCGTCAGCAGGAGGGCGACCAACCCGAGGGTGACGAGCGTGGCGACCGCCCACATCGCGCGGCCGGGGATCTGGTGGCCCTCCGACGGCCTGGCCCCCAGCAGGAGCATCGCCAGCCCGGCGGTGAGCACGCCGACGGCCAGCCACGACCGGTGGTCCAGCCGGACGCGGAACACCCGGCCGATGAACACCATCGTCAGCGGGAGCTCCACCACGAGGATCGGCTGGACCAGGGAGAGCCCCCCGAACATGAGTGCGGCGGCCTGGAACGCGAACCCGCCGATGAGCGCGGCGATGCCGCCGAGCCAGGCGGGCCGGTGCATGAGGTAGGCGATGAGGCCGAGCCGGAATGCCTGGCCTGGCGGGGCGGTACGCGCCGCACGCCGTTGGAGCACGGACGCGAGCGCGTTGCTCGCGGCGGCCAGCACGGCCAGCGCGACGGCGATCATCGCTGCCTCTCCCTCTCGACCGTCTGCCGCTTGCCCAGGTACGGCGACCGGCCGAGGACCACGATGCCGCCGACCATCATCAGCAGGCCGATGACCATCGCGGCGAGGGCCTCCGGAGTGGTCCGGACGCGCTCGTAGAAGATCAGGATGCCCAGGACGATGCCGATCAGCGGTTCGGCCGCGGTCGCGGCGGGCAGCGAGATCCGCAGCGGGGCGGCGTCGAACGCGCTCTGGGCGAGCAGCAGCCCGGCGACCGCGACGAGGATCATCCCGTAGGGCAGCCAGCTCCGCACCAGGCCGCCCACGCCGTGCCCGAGCACGAGCAGGGAGCCGCGCGTCAGCACGTCCTGAACGCCCCACAGCATCCCGGCGGCCGCGGCGAGCAGCATGGCCTTCGTACGCAGCGACCGTGGCCGCGCCAGCAGCACGAGGATCACCACGAGGGCGATGACGATCGCGGCGATGAGCCAGTTGGTCGACGCCGGGCCCGGTGGTCGCCCGGCGTGAGGGCGGCCGAAGGCGAGGAACAGGCCGGACCCGGCCGTCACGAGGAGTCCTCCCTGCCAGACCCTGCGGTTCAGCGGCTCGCGGTAGAGCACGTGCGCGAAGACCAGCGCGAACAGCAGGTTGGTGGCCAGGATCGGCTCGACCGAGGCCAGGTCGGACTCGTCGAGGGCCGTCGCGCCCAGCACCTGGCCGCCGACCATCGCGGCGATGCCCAGCAGCCACAGCCGGTTGCGCGCCAGGTGACTGAGCAGCTTCAGGTGCAGCATCTCGCCGAGCGGCTCGCGGTAGGCGGCGTGCTGCTGGGCGACGAAGCCGATCCCGATGAGGCAGGCCGCCGCCAGTGCGAAAAAGATCTTCATCGGGCCGGCCCGCCGGTCAACCGGTCCGTGAGCATCGTCGCGCGGGTGGGCAGGATCGGCTCATGAGGCTCGACGATCGCCTGGTACTGATCACG
The DNA here is from genome assembly GCF_039541955.1 of Actinoallomurus oryzae. Classification (NCBI taxonomy): domain Bacteria; kingdom Bacillati; phylum Actinomycetota; class Actinomycetes; order Streptosporangiales; family Thermomonosporaceae; genus Actinoallomurus; species Actinoallomurus oryzae. The sequence continues at coordinate 17,051 of NZ_BAABHF010000016.1, forward strand.
GGCGCCTCCTCCGGCATCGGCGCGGCGACCGCGCGGGCGATGGCGGGCGCCCAGGCGCGGCTGCTGCTGACCGGGCGGAACCGCGCGGCCCTGGACGCCGTCGCCGCCGAGACCGGCGGGCGGGCGGTCGCCGCCGACCTGACGACCGGCGCCGCGGCGCTCGCGTCCGAGGCGGGGCCGGTCGACGTGCTCGTGGCCAACGCCGGGGCGGGCTGGGCCGGGCCGTTCGCCACCATGCCGGAACGGACCATCGACGACCTGCTGGCGGTCGACCTCGCCGCGCCGATGCGGCTCACGCGGCTGCTGCTGCCGGGGATGGTCGCGCGGGGCCGCGGCCACGTCGTCTTCGTGGCCTCGATCGCGGGCGTCGTCGGCGTGCCGGGCGAGGCGGTGTACTCCGCCGCCAAGGCCGGCCTGATCGCCTTCGCCGAGGCGCTGCGCGCCGAGACCGCCGTCGGCGTGTCCGTGGTGCTGCCCGGCGTGGTCGACACGCCCTTCTTCGACCGGCGCGGCGCGCCGTACGACCGGGCCCGCCCGGTCCCCGTGCCGGCCGCGCGGGTGGCACGGGCCATCGTCGGCGCGGTCGAGCGCGAGCGGCCCGAGGTGTACGTGCCGGGATGGCTGGAGGCGCCGGCCCGGCTCAGGGGCGCGGCGCCCGGCGTCTTCCGGCGGCTCGCCGCGCTCCTCGGCGGTCTTTCGTAGATCCCGTGCGCGAATCCGGACAGCGGGCCGATGAGACACCCCTCAGCGTGGGACAGGGCCGGCTCGCGGCTCATCTGGTCTCCCGTTCCCCCGCCCCCCCACGTGTGGGCCGCGCCGTCAGCGCGCGGAGCGGGGACCGCGCCGGCGGCGGAACCGGAGGCCGCCGACGAAGATGTCGATCAGGAGGACCAGCGCCCCGATGACATGATCCAAAGGACGATCGCCACGACCGCCAGGAGCCAGAGGGCACCCATCGCGGACGTTCCCTCGTTGGGCGGACTCGCAGGCCATCCCATGGTATCTCGCCTGGTCAGACGGCTTTCGCCCCGCTACCGACGTCGTGCAGGTGGCGGAGCGCCGTGGCGTAGGACTCGATGAGGCCCTCCTCGGTGTAGGGGAGGCCGGAGAAACGGCAGTGGTCGCGCACGAGCGGCTGCGCGCGCCGCAGGTGCGGGCGCGGCATGCTCGGGAACAGGTGGTGCTCGATCTGGTAGTTGAGCCCGCCGAGGAACCAGTCGGTCAGCGCGCCCCCACGGACGTTGCGGGAGGTCAGGACCTGCTTGTGCAGGTGGTCCCAGCGCTCGCCCGGCCCCGGCATGGGCATGCCCTTGTGGTTCGGGGCGAACGCGCAGCCGAGGTGGAGGCCGAGCAGCGCCTGGTGCGCGAGGACGAACGCGATCGCCGCGCCCGGCGACAGCACGGTGAACAGCAGCCCGAGGTAAGCGCCGAAGTGCGCGCACAGCAGCAGTGCCTCCGCGCACGCCTGCCCGCGCCGGTCGCCGCGACGGCAGCGGCTCACGACGTGACGGACGCTGCTCACCTTGAGGTTGATGCCCTCCAGGAGCAGCAGCGGGAGGAAGAGCCGGCCCTGGTTGCGGGTGAACCAGCGGGCGAACGCCCCACGGCGGCCGGCCGCCTGGTCCGTGGACCAGACGAGGACACCCGGGCTGACGTCCGGGTCCTTGTCCTGGTGGTTGGGGTTGGCATGGTGCCGGTTGTGCTTGTCGGTCCACCAGCCGTAGCTCAGCCCGAGCCCGAGGTTCCCGACGAGGAGCCCCAGCAGCCGGTTGGCCCTCCGGGTGGCGGCGATCTGCCCGTGCCCGGCGTCGTGGCCGACGAAGTACAGGCGGGTCGTGAACAGGGCGGCCGGCAGCACCAGCACCGCCTGCCACCACGAGGCGCCGACCAACGCGACCGCTCCCCAGACCGCGGCGTAGGCGAGCACGTCCAGCCCGATCAGCCACGCGTAGCGGCCGCGGCGGCGTTCCAGCAGCCCGTGGGCGCGGATCTGCTGGACCAGTGGCGCGAACCCGCTCCGGGCCACGGTCACGTCGGGTGTCAGGGTCATCGAGATCTCCTCGGGACGGCTCCGGACGCACCCCGCCCCTCCGGGAGCGCGGACGCCGTGATCAGTTGACTGAAACCGTAGGAACGGCGGGAGCGGCGTCCCAGCCGGTCAGCCCCCGTACCGGGGTTCGTGTAACCCCGCATCCGGGGTGGTGCTGGCCCCACCCCCCGGGACGCCGAGACGTCAGGGCCGCCGCGCCGGGACCGCGGCGAACGCCTCCACCAGACGTGAGCGACCGCCCGGCGCGGTGGAGTGTCAAGCCGGACGATCGTCAGGGGTGCGGGGTCGTCGTTCGGCTCGGGTGCCGGCGGGCCGCCGTCCCTAGCGTCGCGGGCATGGAATCGCGATCTCAGTACAACGTGGGTCACCGGGTGCTCGCCGCGGCGGCGGCACTGGTGGCGGGGGCGATGGCCGTGGCGCTGCTGTACCCGGGCGGACTGGGCCAGGCCGGGCCGGTACGGGTGACCGCCGGGGCCTCGGTGTCGGTGTACCGGGCGCTGAGCGGCGCGGCCGCCGATGCCCCTTCGTGGGCGGGTTCACTGCCGGACCTGACCGCGGAAGGGCTGTTGCTCGTGCTCGTGCTGGCCGTGGTGTGGACGGGGTGGACGGCCGTGCGCCGTCGCGACGCCCACCACGCCGCCGGGACGTTCCTGCTCGTCGCCGGCACCGCCGTGGCGTACGCGGCCAGCGAGGCGCTGAAGCTCGTGGTGGACGAGGAGCGGCCGTGCCGGGCGGTACGCGGCGCCGAGGCGGTCGCCGGCTGCCCGGCCCCGGGAGACTGGTCGTTCCCGAGCAACCACGCCACCCTGGCCTTCGGGCTGGCCGCCGGGCTGGCCGTGCTGCGCCCCCGGCTGGCCGTGGTCACGTTGCCGCTGGGCGCGGCGGTGGCGGTGGCCCGGGTGGCCGCCGGGGTGCACTATCCGCACGACGTGCTGGCCGGTGCGGCCCTCGGCGCCGCGTCCGCGACCGCGGCGGTGCTGCTGTTCACCCCGCCGCTGGGCGCGCTAGCCGAACGGCTCGGGTGGCGGGACGATGCCCGCCTCGTGCGCGACCACGGCGGCCGCCGCGCGGTTGTCGACGGCCAGCCGCGCCAGGATCGAGCTGACGTGCGCCTTGACCGTCCCCTCCACCACGTGCAGCCGCCGGGCGATCTGGGCGTTGGTCAGCCCGGCGCCGAGGAAGGCCAGCACCTGCCGTTCCCGGGGCGTCAGCGCCTCGGCCCGGCGGCGGGCGGAGGCGCGCCGTTCGGCTCGGGCGCCCGCGCCCCCGGCCGCGAGATGGGCGACCACCCGGGCGGCGACCTTGGGTGACAGGTAGGCCGCGCCGTCGGCGACCGCGCGGACGCCGGCGATCAGCTCCTCCGGCTCACCGGACTTGATCAGAAAGCCCGCCGCGCCGTCACCGAGCGCCCGCAGGATGTAATCGTCCTCGCCGAAGGTCGTGAGCATCACGACGCCGGTCGCCGGGACGGTCCGGCGGATCTCGGCGGCGGCGCGCAGGCCGTCCACGCCCGGCATGCGGATGTCCAGGACGGCCACGTCCGGGCGGTGACGCTGCGCCAGTTCCACCGCCCGGTGGCCGTCGGCGGCCTCGGCGACCACCTCGATGCCGCCGTCGGTGGCCAGCACGGCCCGCACGCCCCGGCGGACCATGGGCTCGTCGTCGGCCACCAGCACCCGGATCACTGGGCGTTCACCTCCTTGGACACCAGGCGTCCCGCCCGGAAGCACAGCCGGTAGGCGTCACCGGAGCGGTCGTCGAAGGGGTTCGCGGTCATCGCGTAATACACGCACCGGGTGCCCGGAGCGGCCGGGACGTCGCCGGCCGGGCGGTCGGGCAGCCGGCGTTCGGGGAGGACGGAAGCGAGTTCGGCGCGCTGCTGCCCGACCCGCATGCGGGCGTAGTCGCCGGCGGGCAGCACCGCCGCGCGGACCAGCAGCAGGTCCCATCCGCGCAGTCCCGCGCCCAGCAGGACGACGGCGGCCAGCGGTACCGTGACGGCCGCGAGCGTGGTGCGGCTCAGCCGGCGTCGCGCACGGCGATGCTCCCCCGGCACGTCGCCCATGGGCTCCGCGTCCATCGGCGGCGGCGCGGTGCCGGGAGCGTGCGGGATACCGGCGGTGACCGCGAAACCGTCCCCCTGCGGCCCGTAGGTGATCCAGCCGCCCGCGAGCCGGACTCGCTCCTCCAGCCCGACCAGCCCGTACCCGCCGCCGACGCCCGGCGCGGCCGCGGCGCGGTCCGCCGCGGCCCCGTTCTCCACTCCGACCTCGGTGCCGGTCGCGCGGTAGGCGATCCGCACCGTCACGGCCGCGCCGGGCGCGTGCTTGGCGGCGTTGGTGAGCGCCTCCTGGACGATCCGGTGCACGGCGCGTTCGGCGACCGGCGGCACGGCGCCAGGCTCGCCCTCGGTGCGCAGCGTGACCGTCAGCCCGGCCGCCGACGCGCTCTCGACCAGCCCCTCGACGGCGGCCGGCCCGGTGTCGGCGTCCTCCCGCAGGACGCCGATCACCTCGCCGAGGCGGTCCACCGCGGCGGCGGCACGGGCGCGGATGTCCCCGGCGGCCCGGCGGTGCTCGTCGGGCAGGCCGGGCGCGAGTTTGAGCGCGCCGGCCGAGAGGGCCACCAGGCTGAGCTCGTGGCCGAGCAGGTCGTGCATGTCCTGTGCGATACGGGCCCGCTCACGCAGCCGCGCCTGCTCGGCCACGAGCCGCTGTTCGCGTTCGAGGTGCGCGGCCCGCTCCCACCCGGCGCGTACCAGCGCCCGGTACTGCCGCCAGAAGCGCCCGGCGAACCACGGCAGCATCGCGGCGCCCGCCAGCACGAGCACGAACCGCTCGCCCAGCGCCGGCCAGGACGGCACGGCGTACACCGCCGCGCCGCCGGCCACCACCGTGGCCGACGACACCACCACCGCCTCCCGCGCCCGGTCCGGCAGCCACCCCGCCAGGAACGACAGCAGCATCGCCGGCGGGACCCACCACAGATCGAGCACGCTCAGGCCGGCCGCGCCCGCCGCGGTCACCGGCAGCACGGCCCCTGACCTGACGAAACGCGTGATGTTCGGTCGTCTCACGAACGCGACGATACGGAATGCCGCGAGCCGCCCGACACTGCCGAAAGTCGCATCCCCGCTCGTCAGCATCCCCAGGCGCGTAGGAGCGACGCGACGTGGGCCTCCAGGAGCGGCGCCGGCAGCGGCGCCGGCGTGGTGAGGACGCGCGTGACGACCGGGCCGGTGAGCTGTGCGGCGCTCAGGGCGGTGTCCGGCATGTCCGGCGCGCTCCGGCGGACGCGGTCGAGCACGCCCCGGGCGCTCTCAGTCAACAGGTCGGCGCCGTGGACCAGCTCGCGTACGGCGGGATCGTGCTGCGCCTCGCCGATCAGGGCCCGATAGGCGAGCCCGGGAGGCGAGGTGGTGAGGAACTCGGTCAGTACGGTCAGGTAGGCGAGCAGGTCGCCGGCCGGGGTCGGGTGCGGCGGGACGGCGAGTTCCTCACGGGCGTCGGTGAGGCAGGCCTCCAGCAGGATCTCGGCCTTGGTCGACCACCACCGGTAGACCGTCTGCCGCCCGACGCCGGCCCGCTCGGCGATGCCCTTCATCGTCATCGCCGCGTAGCCCACCTCGACGAGGAGGTCATCGACCGCGTGGAGCACCGCCCGGCGGGCGCGCTCGCTGCGGGGACGCCCCGTACGGGCGCCGGGCGCGGCCGGGTCTGTGTTGAGGACCACACCACGAGTGTAGCGAGGCACAGTGTCTCGTTATGGTAGATTCACTTACGAGTCACCGTGAACCGTAACTGGGAGCGCCGCCCGGTGCCGCGGCGGCCCATCCGCTCTCCCCCCGACCGTTCGCCCGAGGAATCCCCATGTGCGCCGCCTGCGGTATCCCCACCCACGTGCCCGAAGCCGGCACCGACCGAACGGCCGTCGTCCCCCCGCCCGGACCGGGCGACACGGCGGCGGCGCCGGTGCCGAGGTTCGCGGCTCTGCGCAACCGCGACTGCCGCCCGTACCTGTTCGGCGCCGCCCTGGCGATGATGGCCGACAACATCGAGCACGTCATCACGTACTGGGTGCTGTGGCAGAAGTTCCACTCCCCCGCGCTGACCGGTTTCGAGGTCATCAGCCACTGGGTGCCGTTCCTGCTGCTGTCGGTCCTGTTCGGCTCCTGGGCCGACCGGTACGACTGCCGCCGTCTCATCCAGGGCGCGCAGGCGCTGTTCATGTTCGTGTCCATCAGCTGGGGGGTGCTGTTCCTCACCGGGTCGCTGCGGGTGTGGGAGGCCTGCCTGCTCCTCGTGCTGCACGGGTGCGCGGGCTCGCTGTGGTCGCCCGCCGAACAGCTGATGCTGCACGACTTCGCCGGCCGCGCCGAGCTGCCCAGCGCGGTACGGCTCAACGCGACCTTCCGCAGCCTCGGCATCCTGTTCGGCCCGGTCGTCGGCTCGGCGCTGCTCCTCGGCCTCGGCCCGACCGCCGGCATCTTCGCCAACGTGGTGTTCTACCTGCCACTGACCCTGTTCCTGTTCCGCACCCGGTTCACCGGGCACACCCGGGATCAGGGAGTGGCCCGACCGCGTGTCGGCATCCTCGGCTCGATGCGTGTGCTGCGCGACGTCCGTTCCGACCACACCATGGTCAGCATGATCATCCTGGCCGGGCTCGGGTCGTTCTTCGTCGGCGCCTCGCTGCAGTCGGTGATGCCGATCTTCGCCCATGACCTCGGGACCGGCAGCGCCGGGACGGCGTACGGGGTCCTGCTGTTCGCCAGCGGCGCGGGAGGCGTCATCGGCGGCATCCTGCTGGAGGTCACCGGCCGCATCCGGCCGACCGCCAGAGCCGCCGTCGTCAGCACCCTGGTCTACGGCGTGAGCAGCCTGCTCTTCGCCGTCACCACCCACTACCCGCTCGCCGTCGTGCTGCTGGTGACCGGCGGAGTGGCCAACCTCGCGTCGATGTCGATCGGGCAGACCGTCGTGCAGCTGCGCGCCTCCGCCGCCGACCGCGGCCGGATCATCGGCCTGTACGGCATGTCCGCGAACGGGCTGCGGGCCGGGAGCGGCTTCACCGTCGGCCTCGCCGCCTCTGCCATCGGCGTGCACTGGTCGCTCGGCCTCAGCTCCGCCGCCCTGTGCGCTGGCACCCTGGCCGCGGGCGTGTACGCGCTGCGCCGGCGCACGGGCGGCTGAGCGTCCGCGGACACGTCCGCGGGTGTTCACCGGAGAGGTGTTCTCCTCACGCTCCCGGCCTCCCTTCATCCCCGCCAGGGCACGGTCCGTTGTCGGCGGCGACGAGCTCGGCGAACTCGGTGGCGAGCGGGCTCAGGACGTTCCACTGGCGGACGGCCCAGCCGACGGTGAGCGGGGTCAGGGCGGGGATGGGAACGGTACGGACCGGGCTGTCGGGCGGGGTGACGAGCCGGGGCAGGGCGGGCAGGATGGCGTGGCCGACGCCGAGCTCGGCGAGCAGCACCGCGGTGTCCCAGTCGGCCACGCCGACCGGGGTGGGCGGCCCGGCCCCCAGCCGGATGAAGTCCTCCTCCAGGCGGCGCCGGGAGGCGGAGTTCTCCGGGTGAGCGATGTAGCGGATGGCCGCCAGGTCGGCGGGTTCCAGGGACTCCCGCGCGGCCAGCGGGTCGTCGGCGTGGACGGCCAGTACCCAGGGAAGGTCGACCACCGGCCGCTGCCTGATCTGGGGCAGCGGCCGGCCGAGGGTGACCCACGCCAGGTCGGCCCCTCCGCTGTGCAGCAGTTCGACGCATCGCCGCGTCGACTGGGCCGAATGGAACTCCAGGCTCACGTGCGGGTACCGGCGGCGGAACGCGGAGATCGCGCCGGCCATGAAGTGGCGCACGGTGACCCCGCCCGTGGTGACGCTGACGGTGCCGCCGTGGCCGTCGCGGAGCTCGCCGAGCCGCCGGAGCGCGACGTCGAGGGCGCCGATGCCGCCGAGCGCCGCCTCGTACAGGATCCGTCCCGCCGGGGTCGCCGCCACACCGCGGGGCCTCCGTTCGATCAGGGCCACGCCGGTCTCCCGCTCGAGGCGTCTGACGTGCTGGCTCACCGCCGACTGGGTGCACGAATGGGCGCGGGCGACGGCGCTGAGATTGCCGGTCTCGTACACGGCGATGAACACCCGCAGGTCGTCGAGGGTCACCGACCCAAGCTATCCCTTGGGTCATTCCCAGGAAAGCCAGGAATTGACTCGGAGCGTGCCCGGCTTCGAGGATGGCCGCAGCGGCCGGGCCCCAGGGCCCGTGACCGTGGCGGCAACCCGCTCGTGGCGCCGCCCGGCGCCGTCCGGCGACCCCGGGGCGTACGGTCACCGGCGCCGGTGGCGCCACGAGCGGGCGCCGACCGACCCGTCAGTGAGGACGCACCATGCACGACCGCCCGACCGGCCCCGCCGACGAGCCCGAACCGGACGCGACCGGGAAGGAGCCATGGCTCGCGACCGTGGTCGAGACGCTGGCCTCGCGCGGCGCGGCCGAGATCGCGCATCCGGGCGGCACCCTGCTCGCCCATCTGGAGCGTGTCCACGCGCTGCTCGCGGAGTGGGGCGCGCGGCCGGCGCTACGGCTCGCCGGGCTGTGCCACGCCTTCTACGGCACCGACGGCTTCGCCACCGCGCTGGGCGACCCGGACCGCCGGGACGAGCTGACCGCCCTCGTCGGCGAGGAGGCCGAACGACTCGTCCACTTCTACGCCGGCTGCGACCGCCGCTTCTCCTACCCGGGTCTCGCCGACCCCGAGGGGGCGTTCCGGGACCGCTTCACGGGCGCCGTGCTGCGGCCACCGCTCCCCCTGCGGCGGGACTTCGCCGAGCTCACCGCCGCGAACGAACTGGACGTCATGCGGGCGAACCCCGGCCTTCGCGCCCGGTTCGGCGCCGAGCTCCTCGACCTGTTCACCTCGTGGCGGGCACTCCTCGGCGACCCCGCCTGGCAGGCCGTCCGGGCGACACTGGCCTGACCCGAGCGTGGCGCGCCACCGGTCGTCAGGTCGCCGGCGCCCGGGCGCCCGTCGCAGGCGCGCCGTCGCGGTGGACCGCCGGTGTCCGCGCGGCCGGGCCGGCCTGGGCCGGGACCGGCGCGGAGGCGACCGCGTGAAGCACGCGTGGCGCGAGCGCCGCCGCCTGGGCCCGGATCTCCGGGATCGCCGTGGTCTCGTACCGCAGGCCGCGCAGCGGCGGGCCGAGAGCGAAGATCCGCTCGTGCGGCCGGCCGGCGCCGTCGAGGACCGCGCCGGTCTCGTCGGCGTCCAGGCCGAGCCGCAGCGGATCGAAGCGTGCCAGCCCCGCGGCGACGAGGCCGCGCAGGAGCGGGTCGCCGCCGACGTCGGCGGCCGGACCCGTGCCGTTCACGAACCAGCCGACGCGCAGTTCGCGTTCGCCGCCGTCCTCCGCCAGCCGGACCGTCACCTCGTCCGGGCCGGGCGCGGCGGACAGCAGCCGCCCGCGCAGCAGCCGGAGACGGCCGGCGGCGCGGAATCCCTCGATCCGGTCGGCCGTGGCGGGAGGGATGCGGTGCCGGTGGACCTCCCAGTAGCGGGCCACCAGCGTCAGGAAACGACGCCGGTCCTCGACGCTGAGACGCGCCCACAGCGACGGGACCCGGGGGCGCAGGGCGTCGACCACGCCGTGCCAGTCGCCGCCGGCCGCCGTGACCGCGGTGCGGACGGCGGCCAGGAGTCCGGACAGCCGTAGCTCACCCTCGGGGATGGGCGCCTCCACCGGAGGCGCCGGCGTACATCGGTGCCGCCGCGGCAGCAGGCCGTGTCGCGAGACCGCGTACACGACCGTGTCCGGATGCGCGCCCAGCACGCTGATCGCCACGTCCACCATGGTCAGGCCGGTGCCCAGGATGAGAACCGGGGCTCCGTCGTGGAGGGGGGCGAGCGCGCCGGGCGCCCACGGATCGGCGATGTGACGGCGGCCGGGCGCCGTGGCCCGGCCCGCGGCGGGCGGGCGGTCGCCGGTGGCGAGCACGACGGCGTCGGCGTCGATCCGGCCGCCGTTCGCCAGGTGCACGCGCACCGGACCGTACGGGTCCGGCCGGGTCAGCGCGGTGACGGTGCCGGTGAGCCGCGCGAGCCGCCCGCCCGGGAGCGCGCGGCCGGCCACGTCGTCGAGCAACTCCCGCAGATAGCGCCCGTACTCCCCTCGCGGGATGAACGCCGGCCCGGCGGACTCCGGCCCGGCCGGCTCCAGCCCGATGCGCCGGGTCCAGCGGCGCAGGTGGCCGGGGTCGTCCGCCAGGCCGCTCATCGCGGCGGCGCCGGCGTTCAGGAGGTGCCGGGGATCGGCGGTCGCGTACGCCTGACCCATGCCGTGCCGCCCGTCGCGGTCGATCAGCGCGACCCGAAGCGGCACGCCGGAGGTGGTCGCGCGGCGCAGCAGGTGCACGGCGGTCAGGGAGCCGCTCGCACCCCCGCCGACGATGGCGACCGCCGGCACGAGACCACGACCGGCGCCCGCCCGAGCTGGTGAAAGAGTCACCGCAGCAGCTTAGTCGGTAATTCCGACTAGGAATATAGGTAAATCCCTCGCGGCGGGAACCTGGCGTTGACTTGGAATGGCATGCGCTTGTATACACAGGGATACAACGGTGTGCGAGGAGACGACATGATCGATGGAAAGCTCTGGCGGGAGGCCTGCGCGGCGGACGAGCGCCTGGCCCTCGCCTCCGCCGCGGAGGTGTCCTTCACGGCCTGCGGGGTCGATTTCGTCTTCGGGGCGGGTTCCGGCGCGCCGGCCTTCGAGCTGCGGGCGCCCGAGGCCGCCTGGGGGCGTTTCTTCCAGCGCGTCCCGCCGCCCTGGTACCAGAGCTTCTTCGGCATGCTCATGCGCGTTCCCGGTACGGAGGTCCGCGGCGACGAGCTCGTCTTCGCCCAGCACGCGCACCTCGTACGCCGGGTGCTCGAGATCGGCCGGACGCTGGCGTCCGGCGAGCCGGAGCCGGCGGCCGGTCCGCTGCCGGAGGCGCACAACACCACCGGCGGCTACACGACCGTACGGCTGGGCGGCGTGCCGCACCGGATCTTCTACGAGGAGTCGGGCACGGGTCCGGACGTGCTCCTGCTGCACACCGCCGGCGCCGACTCCCGCCAGTTCACGCACCTGATGAACGACGACCGGCTGCGCGCGAGCCGCCACATGGTCGCCTTCGACCTGCCGTGGCACGGCCGTTCGGCGCCGCCGCCCGGCGCGGCGCCGGGCTCGTACGCGCTCACCACGGACCGCTATGCCGAGACGGTCGTGGCGTTGGCGGACGCGCTGGGTCTGCACCGCCCGGTGGTGGTCGGCGCCTCGATGGCCGGAGAGATCTGCCTGGAGCTGGCGCTTCGTCACCCGGTGCGGTTCGGCGGGGTCGTCGCCTGCGAGGCCAGCGACAAGGTGACCGGCCGCCAGGTGTCCTGGGCCCGCGACCCGCGCGTCGACCAGACGCTGTTCGTACCGGAATGGGTCGACGGACTGATGGCTCCGCACAGCCCCGCCGAGTACCGCGCGGAGGTCTGGTGGGGCTACAGCCAGGGCGGACACGGCACGTTCTTCGGCGACATCCACTTCTACAGTGGGGACTGGGACGCCACCGACCGCGTGGCCGGGATCGACACCGGCCGCTGCCCGGTCGTGATGCTGACCGGCGAGTACGACTACTCGTGCACGGCGGAGATGTCCCGTCGCACCGCGGAGAAGATCCCCGGTGCCACGTTCACGGTGATGCCACGGCTCGCCCACTTCCCGCACGCCGAGAACCCTCCGCTGTTCGTCCCGCACCTGCTGGACGCCCTTTCCCTGATCGACGACCGCACGGAGCGACTCGTATGAACCAGTTGATGCTCATCGGCGGGCAACGGGTGCCCGCGTCGGCCGGGCGGACCCTGCCCGCCACCGACCCGTTCCGGGGCACCGAGATCGCCCGCATTCCCGACGCCTCACCGGCGGACGTCGCCGACGCGGTGGCCGCCGCGCGCGCGGCCTTCGACGGCGGATGGTCCACCACGCCGGGCGTGCGCCGCGCGGAGCTCCTGCACCGCCTGGCCGACCTGCTGGTCGAGCGCGCCGGCGAGTTCGCCCGGCTGGAGACCAGCGACAACGGCAAGCTGCTGCGCGAGACGAGCAACCAGGCGCGGTTCGCCGCCCGCAACTACCGGTTCTTCGCCGGCTACGCCGACAAGCTGTACGGCCGTACGATCCCGCTCGACTCGCCGGAGACGCTGGACTACACGACGGCCGAGCCGATCGGCGTCGCCGCGCTGATCACCGCGTGGAACTCCCCCATGCAGCTGCTGGCCAACAAGCTCGCCCCGGCGCTGGCGGCGGGCAACTGCGTGGTGATCAAGCCCTCCGAGCACGCGTCGCTGACCACCCTGGCGATGGCGGACCTGGTCGAGGAGGCCGGCTTCCCGCCGGGCGTGGTCAACATCGTCACGGGCGGCGCCGAGGCGGGACAGGCCCTGTCCGGACATCCCGGGCTCGACCGGATCAGCTTCACCGGCAGCGTGCCGACCGGGCAGGCGATCGCGACGGCGGCGGCGAAGAACCTCGTGCCCGTGACGCTGGAGCTCGGCGGGAAGTCGCCCAACATCGTCTTCGCCGACGCCGATCTCGACCGCGCCGTGATCGGGGCGGTGGCCGGGATCTTCGCCGCGGGCGGGCAGACGTGCATCGCGGGCAGCCGGCTGCTCGTGCAGGACTCCGTCTACGACAAGGTGGTCGCGGCGGTGGCCGAACGGGCCCGCGCGATCCGCCTCGGCGACCCGATGCTCGAGCCCACCCAGCTCGGCCCGGTCGCCAACCGCCCGCAGTACGACCGGATCCGGCGGGCGATCACGGACGGCGCCGAGGGCGGCGCCGTGGCCCTCACCGGGCTGGAACCCCTGGCCGACCCGGAGCTGGGCGCCGGCCTGTTCGTCCGGCCGACCGTGTTCGCCGAGGTGGACAACGCCTCGGGGCTGGCACGTGAAGAGATCTTCGGTCCCGTGCTGAGCGCGATCCGCTTCAGCGACGAGGAGGAGGCCGTCGCCATCGCCAACGACAGCGAGTTCGGCCTCGCCTCCGGTGTGTGGACCAACGACCTGACCCGCGCACACCGGGTCGCCAAACGGATCGTCGCGGGCACCGTCTGGGTCAACACCTACCGGTCCAGCGCCGCGCAGGCTCCGTTCGGCGGCACCAAGAAGTCCGGCTACGGCCGGGAACGCGGCGCCGAGGCGCTGAGCGAGTACCTGACCACCAAGAACGTGATGATCGACCTTTCCGGGACCAGCGGAGACCCCTTCTCCATTCGCACCTGAGGCACCACGCCGGAGACGACCATGACCGAAGCCGTCATCCCCACCGCGCCCCCACGCGAACGCATGTCCGCCGAGAGCAGGCGGAGCACCGTGGGCGCCTTCCTCGGCTACTTCGTCGACTTCTACGACATCTACCTGCCCACGATCGCGCTCGCGCCCGCACTGGCCTACTTCCAGCCCAAGGACCTCGGCACGGTCGCGAGCACGACGATCTACTACATCACCTTCGTCGTGACCCTGATCGGCCGGCCCGTCGGCGCGGCGATCTTCGGTCACCTGGCCGACTCGATCGGCCGGAAACGCACCACCGTCGTCGCCATCGGCGGCTTCGGCGTCGTGACGCTGCTGATCGGCCTCCTGCCCGGGTACGGGTCCTGGGGATGGTTCGCGATCGTCGCGCTGATCCTGCTGCGGTTCGTCGACGGGGTGTTCCTCGGCGGGGAGTACACCGCCGCGGTGCCCCTGGCGATGGAGCGCGCGCCCCAGACCCGCCGTGCCGAGGTCTCGGCGCGGATCATGCTGGGCTATCCGTTCGCGTTCATCGCGATCAGTGCGCTGACCACGCTCATGCTGTTCGTCGCGCCGACCGCGTCCGGGGCGTACCTGAGCTGGGGCTGGCGCCTGCCGTTCTTCGTCGGCGCGCTGCTGTCGGTGGCGGTGCTGCTGTACTTCCGCCAGGTGGAGGACGACGAGCCCGCCGCGTCCGGGTCGCAGGAGTCGCCGCTGCGCGCGCTGCTGGCGAAAGGCCCGAACCGCCGCAGCCTCGCGCAGATCTTCCTGCTGATGACGGGCATGTGGCTGTCGCTGCAGACGGCGGTGTCGATGATGCCCGGCCTGTTGACGAAGGTGCTGAAGCTGCCGAGCACCGCGGTCACCGTCGGCACGATGACGATGTTCGCCGTGCTCGCGATCGTCTACCTCGGCGTGGGCCGGCTCGCCGAGCGGATCGGGCGACGGGCGGTGCTGGTCCTGTTCGCCGCCCTCACCGCCACCGTGGTGCCCGTCGTGTACGTCGTGATGATCGCGAACGCCGACCCGGACGGTGGAGCCGTCGGCACGCTCGTACTCGCCGGAGTGGTCGTCGTCATCGCGAACGCACCCTGGTGCATCCTCAGCGCCTACCTGCCGGAACGCTTCCCGCCCGAGGTCCGCGCGTCGGGCTTCGGCGTGGGCTACACCTTCGCCGTGCTGATCCCCTCCTGCTACAGCTTCTTCCTCCTCTGGCTGGACGCCCTGCTGCCCTACAAGTACACGCAGATCCCTCTCGTGGTGCTCGGCGGGCTGCTCGCGCTGGCCGGGGCGCTGATGGGACCGGAGACCCGGCACGCCGACCTGACGAGAGGAACCCGATGACCATCTCGCTGTGCGGATTGGGGAACATGGGCGGCGCGATCGCCGGCCGCCTCGCCGTCCACGACACGGTGCTGGCCTACGACGTCGACGCCGAACGCGTCGCGCGGGCGGCCGGAACACCGAACGTCACGCCCGCCGATCTCGCCGGACTGGCCTCCTCGGACATCGTCGTGCTGTCGCTGCCCACGCCGAAGATCTCATTGGAGGTCATCGGCACGCTCGCGCCGGACATGCGCCCCGGCAGCGTGATCGTCGAGACGAGCACGGTCAACCCCGCCGACGTCCACGAGCAGGTGCGCCGGTGCGACGAGCACGGCATCGGCCTGGTCGACGCCGCGATCCTGTCCGGCGTCGCCCAGATGGCGAACGGCAAGGCCACGCTGCTGGTCGGCGGGCGCGAGCCAGAGGTGCGCAAGGCGGAGCCGGTGCTGCGGGCGATGTCGGAACGGATCATGCGCTTCGGCGAGCCCGGCAGCGGCATGGCCGCCAAGGTGATCAACAACGCGGTGGCGCACGCGGTCATGGTCGTGCTGGTCGAGGCCGGAGCGCTGGCGTCGGCGACCGGCGTGTCCGGCACCGAACTGGTCGAGCTGCTCACCGGCCCGGACGCCGGGCTGACCCGGCCGCTGACCCACCGGTTCGCCGAGCGGATCCTGCGCGGGGACTACGAGGGCGGGATGCCCACCGAGGCCGCCCGCAAGGACTCCACCCTCGCGCTGGCGATGGCGCAGCAGACCGGCGTACCGCTGTTCGCCGTGCAGGGCGCGCACACGGTCTACGAACTCGGTGTGGCCCAGGGACTCGGACGGCTGGACTACGCCGCGATCGCGACGCTGTGGGAGCAGTGGACCGGCCGCCCGATGAACGAGACGAAGCAGGAATCAGGGGAAAAATCGTGAGCGAGCGTAGCGAGCGAACCAAAAAAACACGCGTGTCCGGTCACTCCCCCGACGAAGGAGGGCTCCCGAACGATTTCGACGTGATCGTGGTCGGGGGCGGGAACGCCGGGTTCAGCGCGGCGCACGCGGCCTCCGAGCGGGGGGCGCGGGTCCTGCTGCTGGAGAAGGCGCCGGCCGAGGAGGCCGGTGGGAACTCCTTCTACACGGCGGGAGCCTTCCGCGTCGCGTTCGACGACATCGCGGACCTGGCCGACCTGCTCGACCCGGCCACGACCGGCCGGATGGCCGAGACGGTCGTCCCGGCCTATCCCGCCAGCGCCTTCGAGCACGACATGGAGCGCGTCACCGACGGGCGCTGCGATCCCGTGCTGACCAAGCTGCTCGTGACCCGGTCCGCGGAGACCCTGCGCTGGCTGGCGGGCAAGGGGCTCCGGTGGCGCCTGATGTACGAACGGCAGTCCTATGTCTCGCACGGCAAGTGGGTCTTCTTCGGCGGCCTGTACATCGGCTCGGTCGACGGCGGGAAGGGCCTGATCGGCCAGCACACCGAGGCCGCCCGCAGGGAGGGCGTGCGGATCCGGTACGGCGCGCACGTGGACCGGCTCGATCTGGGCGCCGAACGCGGCGTGGCCTACCGCGACGCCGACGGCACGCGGCACACGGTGACCGCGGACGCGATCGTGCTGGCGGCCGGCGGGTTCGAGGCGGACCCGGACATGCGGGCGCGGCACATGGGCGAGGAGTGGCGGCACGCCTACGTCCGCGGCTGCCCGACCAACACCGGTGACCTCCTGCGGCTGGCGCTGGAGGCCGGCGCCGCGCCGTACGGCGACTGGACCTCCTGCCACAGCACCGCCTGGGACGCTGGCGCGGATCCGGCCGGGGGCGATCGGGTGCTGACCAACCAGCTGACGCGGCAGAGCTACCCGATCGGCATCGTCGTCAACCGGGACGGCCGGCGGTTCCTGGACGAGGGCGCCGACTACCGCAACTACACCTACGCCAAGTACGGCCGGGAGATCCTCAAGCAGCCGGGCGGCCGCGCGTTCCAGCTCTTCGACGCCAAGACCCGGCCGCTGCTGCGCGCTGAGGAGTACGACTCGACCCCGATCACCGGGGCGGAGGCCGGCAGCCTGGACGAACTGGCCGCCGAGCTCGGCATCGACCCGGCGGGCCTGGCGCGGACCGTCCGCGAGTTCAACGAGTCCATCGTCGACGTGCCGTTCGACCCGGCGGTGAAGGACGGCCGCGCCGCGCACGTCGAGCCGCCCAAGTCCAACTGGGCGCAGGCGCTCGACACCCCGCCGTACTACGGTTATTCGGTGGGCTGTGGCATCACCTTCACCTTCGGCGGGCTGCACATCGACGAGTCGGCGAACGTCCTCGACGGCGACGGCCGCCCGATCGAGGGCCTGTACGCCGCGGGGGAGATGGTCGGCGGGCTGTTCTCCGGCAACTACCCCGGCGGCAGCGGGCTCACCTCGGGCGCGGTGTTCGGGCGGCTGGCCGGGCACCACGCGGCGGGTGCCCGATGACCTGGCAGGTCTACGCCATCCGGTTCGCCCATCGCGACGCGTCGGTACGCGGCGAGCACTTCTACGGGCACGATCCGTGCGCCCTGGACAGGTTTCCGATCTCGTACTACGTGTGGCTGGCGGTGTCCGGAGACGAGGCGGTGCTGTTCGACGCCGGGTTCACGCCGGACACCGCGGCCCGCCGGGGGAACCGCGAGTACCTGCGGTCCCCGATGGACACCGTCCGGGCGCTGGGCGTCGACCCGGGCACGATCCCGCACGTCGTGCTCAGCCACCTGCACTACGACCACACCGGGCATCTCCGCGACTTCCCGGGGGCGCGGATCGTGCTGCAGGAACGCGAGCTGGCGTTCTGGACGTCCCGGCACGCGTCCCGGGGTGAGCACGCTCACCTGGCCGAACCCGGGGACATCGCCTACCTCGTCGAGCAGAACCTCACCGGCCGGGTGCGGCTGGTCGACGGCGTGCACGAGGTGGCGCCGGGGGTGACCGCGCACCGGCTCGGCGGGCACACCCCCGGCCTGCAGGTCCTGCGCGTGGCCACCGAGGCGGGGCACGTCGTGCTGGCCGCGGACGGATCGCACTTCTACGAGAACATCGGGCGCGACCGGCCGTACGCCGTGGTCAACCACCTGCCGTCGATGTACGAGGCGTTCGACGCGATGCGTGCGCTGGCCGGCGCGGAGGAGCTCATCGTTCCGGGCCACGACCCGCAGGTGCTCGACCGGTTCCCGGCCGTATCGGGCCTCGACGGGATCGCCGCCCGGATAGCCTGACTGCATACGGGTGTATGCGAAAGGTGAGGGTCATTGCAGGCGGATGTCTACGAGCGGTTGCGGGCCGAGATCGTGGCCGGGGTGTTCGACGCGGGCGCCGCTCTGCCCGAGGTCGCACTCGCCGATCGTTACGGCACCTCCCGTACTCCCGTGCGGGAGGCGCTGCGGCGTCTCGAACAGGACGGCCTGGTCGAACGCGGCGACCGCGGCATGCGCGTGCGCGGACGCAGCCCGGAGGAGATCCTGGAGATCTACGAGGCCCGGATCGCGCTGGAGGCCACGGCGGCCGGCGCCGCGGCCGAGCGCCACACCGAGCTGGACCTGATCCGCATCCGCGCCGCCCAGGACGCCATGGCCGCGACGCCGACCGACGACCCGGTGGCGATGGCGCTGGCGAACCGCGCCGTCCACGAGGCCATCTGGGCGGCGGGACACAACGGCACCATCGTCGACCTGCTGACCCGGCTCAACAACCACCTCACGCGCTACCCGGCAACGACCCTGGCCAGCGCCGGCCGGTGGGAGGAGGCGCTGCGGGAGCACGAGGAGATCATCGCGGCCGTCGGCGATGGCGACCGGGAGAAGGCCGCGGAGCTGGCCGGCCGGCACATGACCACGGCGCGCGACATCCGTCTGCGGATCTACCGCGAGGAGATCAT
The DNA here is from genome assembly GCF_039541955.1 of Actinoallomurus oryzae. NCBI lineage: Bacteria > Bacillati > Actinomycetota > Actinomycetes > Streptosporangiales > Thermomonosporaceae > Actinoallomurus > Actinoallomurus oryzae. Next base: position 35,623 of record NZ_BAABHF010000016.1, read on the forward strand.
CGGCTGAGGGCCCGCCCGGCCGAGGGGGCCTGTTCTAAGTGAGCCTCCACAGGCGTGCCGTCCTGTCTTCACTGGCGCTGGCCAGGGCCTTACCGTCGGGGCTGAAGGCCACCGAGGTGACCGCACCGGTGTGGCCGGCGAGAGTGCGGAGGATCTCGCCGGTGGTCAGGTCCCACAGCGCTATGACCTCACTGCCTCTGGCCTCATGGCCCACGGTGTTGGCCAGGGTCCTGCCGTCGGGGCTGATGGCGATCGGACCGGTCGAGTCGCCCTGGCCCGTGAGGGTGCGGACCCTCCTGCCGGTGGCCACGTCCCACAGCAGCGTGGCGCTGGAGGCGCCGCCGGCGGCCAGCGTCCTGCCGTCGGGGCTGAGCGCGATCGACGTCGCCGCTCCGCGCAGGCCGCCGAAAGTGCGGACGCGTCCGCCGGTGGAGACGTCCCACAGCGCGATGTTCTCGCCGCCGCCGACGAGGGTGCCGCCGCGGGGACCGAACGCCACCGCGTTGGCCGCGGAGCCGCCGGGGAGCGTACGGGTGACCTTGCCGCCGGCCAGATCCCACAACAGGACGTGGCCCTCGGCGCCGTCGGTGGCCAGAGTGCGGCCGTCCGGGCTCACCGCCATCGAGCCGATCGGAGTGTCGAACCCGGTGCGGGTCTGCGTGGAGATCATCCGGGTCTGCCTGGCCGTGGCGACGTCCCACACGCGGACCACCTCGGCGCCACTGGTCATCGTCCTGCCGTCGCCGCTGAAGGCCATCGCGACCACCGGGTAGGTGTGACCGGTGAACGTGCGGATCTTCCCGCCGGTGGCCGTGTCCCACAGCAGGATGGTGCCGTCGGCTCCGCCGCTGGCCAGGGACCTGCCGTCCGGGGCGAACGCGACGGAGGAGACGACGGCGCCGTGGCCGGTGAGCGAGCCGGTGAAGGAGGCGGCGGCGCTCGCCGGCGCGGCGGCCGGGGGGTCGCGCCGCTCGTCCCGCTGCGAGGCGATGACCGCGGCCGGGACGCCCGTCGCCACCGCGGCCGCCACGGCGGCGAGGCCGCCGATGACGAACCGGCGGCGGATGGTGCCCGGCGCCTTGCCGCCGTCTTCCGTCGTGACCCGCGTCGTTCCCGGGCCGGGCTCGGTCACCGTGGTGGAGCTGGGGAACGGGCGGTCGGGGACCGAGCCGCCGAGCCAGGCCAGCAGTTCGGTGGCGGTCGGCCGAGCCTCGGGGTTCTTGGCCAGGCAGGCGGTGAGCAGGCCGCGGAGTTCACCGCCGATGCCGTCGAGTTCGGGTTCGGCGGCGCCGATCCGGTAGACGATCGCCGCGAGAGTGTCGGCGGCGAAGGGGCTGTGCCCGGTGGCCGCGAAGACGAGCACCCCGCCCAGGGAGAACACGTCGCTGGCGGGCCCGACCTGCCGCGCGTGGACCTGCTCGGGCGACATGAACGCGTACGTGCCCACGACCGCGCCGTCCTCGGTGAGCACACTGGCGTCGGCCGCCCGGGCGATGCCGAAGTCGATGATCCGGGGCCCGGAGTCGGCCATCACCACGTTGCCGGGTTTGAGATCGCGGTGCACCAGCCCGCAGGCGTGGATGGCGGCCAGGCCCTCGCTCAGCTGGGCCGCCAGCGCGAGCACCGCGTCGACGGAAAGGGGGCCCTCGGCCCGGACCAGCTCCAGCAGCGACGGCCCCGGGATGTACTCGGTCACCATCCACGGCGGATCGGCCTCGGGATCGGCCTCCACGACCTGCGCGGTGTGGAACCCGCCGACCCGCTGCGCCGCGTTCACCTCACGAGCGAACCGCCTCCGGTACTTCGGCTCGCCGGCGTACTCGGACCGGATCAGCTTCACCACCACGTCCCGGCCCCCGGGCGAACGGCCGAGGTACACCTCGCCCATCCCGCCCGCCCCGAGCCGGCCCCGCAGCAGGTAAGAACCGATCTGACGCGGGTCCTCGGGCCGCAATGGCTTCACGAGCGCTCCCCCACCCCGAACAGAATCCAAGAATCGATCATCAGGCTAGTGCCGCCCGCCGCACGCGATCGCGAAACTCGTGGGCCGAGCGTCGTTCAGGGGCGGCGCTGGGTGTTCTCCAGGTAGCGCAGGACCGCGGTGACGCGCCGGTCGGCGCGGTCGGTCGGGGCCAGGTCGAGTTTGGCGAAGATGCTGCGGATGTGCTTGTGGACCGCGCCCTCGGTGACGAACAGGCGTTCGGCGATCGCCGTGTTGCCCAGGCCCTCGGCCATCAGGGCGAGTACGTCGCGCTCGCGGGCGGTGAGGCGTTCGAGCGCGGTGTCCGGGCGGGTGCGGGTGAGAAGCTGGGCGACGACCTCCGGGTCGATGGCCGTGCCTCCGCCGGCCACGCGGTGCAGTGCGTCGAGGAACTGCTCCACCCGGCCGACCCGTTCCTTCAGCAGGTAGCCCAGGCGGACCGCGCCGCCGGCGAGCAGGTCGGTGGCGAATGCCTGCTCCACGTACGCCGACAGCACCAGCACGGCCAGGTCGGGCCGGCGGTGCCGGGCTTCGACGGCCGCCTTGATGCCCTCGTCGGTGTGGGTCGGTGGCATCCGCACGTCGACGATGGCGACGTCGGGTGCGTGCGTGTCGACGGCTTCGAGGAACGAGTCCGGATTCTCCGTCGTCGCGACCACGTCGAGCGACTCGGCACGCAGGAGCAGTGCCAGCCCCTCGCGCAGAAGGGGGTCGTCTTCGGCGATCACAATCCGCATGGCAGTTCCACCTGGAGGGTTGTCGGGCCGCCGGGAGGGCTGGTCAGGGCGAGGCGGCCGTCGTGCGCCTCGACCCGGCGGCGTATGCCGGTGATGCCGGAGCCCTCGTGTTCGTCCGCGCCGCCGATGCCGTCGTCCTGGATCCGCAGGGAGAGGTCCTGTCCCCGCCGGCGTACGGTCACGGTGGCGTGGTGGGCCCGGCTGTGCTTGGCGATGTTGGTGAGTGCCTCGGCGACCACGAAGTAGGTGGTCGCCTCGACGGAGGCGGCGCACCGGCCGGGCACGTCGACGTCGACCTCGCACTCGACGCCGGAGTCGGCCGCGAGCCCGGCCAGCGCGCCGGCGAGCCCGCGGTCGGCGAGCACGGGCGGCAGGATGCCGCGGACGACCGTGCGGAGTTCGGCGAGTGCCTGTTCGGCGGCCTGCTGCGCGCGTTCGAGCATCTCGTCCGCGCTCGAGGGGTCACGGGCGAGGGCCCGGCGGCTCGCGCCCAGCAGCACGGTGACCGCGACGAGCCGGTTCTGCGTACCGTCGTGCAGCGAGCGTTCGATCCGCCGCAGCTCCGTGGCGTGGGCGTCGAGCGCCGCCGCGCGGGTCGCCGACAGCTGCGCGACCCGCAGCGACAGGTCGACCTCGCCGGACGGCGCCAGGAGCCGCCTCCCCGGCCACGCCTGCAGCCGCACCATGCCGGGCCCGAAGACCACGAAGAGGACGCCCAGCGCCACGCCGATGAGCGCGACCACCAGGGCGCCGGAGTCGTCCTGCACGGTCCAGGACACCACGGTCGGTGTGTTGGGCTCGTCGGTCGGCAGCCACCGCCACCACAGCACGAAAGTGATGTCCTGCACGGTGTACACCAGAAGCGCCACCCCGGTGATGCTGAGGAGCAGCCCGAGCGTGCCGTGGACGAACAGCCAGCGCACTTCTCGCCGGCCGTCCGGGTCGCCGAGGGCGGCGCGCAGGTGGGTGGGCGGAGGCGCCGCCGGACCGATGATCTCGGGCCCCCACCGGGAGAGCCGGGCGCGCTCCCGGTCGGCGATGGAGCGGACGACCCGCGGCGCGCTGGGCGCCAGCAGCCGGCCCAGGCCGGCGAGGCACCCCAGCGCGACGACGGTCAGCCACAGCAGCGCCGCGAACGCCAGCAGGGCGGTGCCGAAACCACCGACGAGATGTTCGAGCGCGTCGACGAGGTCACGGACGCGCGTCCTCACGCCGCGCCGGCCGGTCCGTGCCGGGGCGGCCGTCTCTGGCTGGTTCGCCGGCATCGGTGCCTCCTTCGGCGAGTGACTTTAGGGCACCGGGTCGATCCCTGTCAGATTCCCGGAAAAGGAGTACAGCAGGCTGTACCGGTACAGCCTCCTGTACCGCGCATCGGCCCGCTCGCTGGATCGTCCCGGCGGATCGCCGCTCCTAGCGTTGTGGCTCGCAGCAACTCTCGAAGGAAGACACAAGCGAGGAGCACGCCGTGACCGATCCGTACCGCATCACCGAGGCACAGGAGGTGCCGCCCGGCTCCGCGAGTCACCGGAGCGGGATCGTACGGCCGGTGCTGTGGCTGCTGCTGGTGATCAGCGCGGCCGGCAACATGGTGACCTCGACCGCGGGCCTCAACGTGTTCGTCGGCGTGGCGTTCGGCGTGGCCACCCTGGCCTGCGGCACCGCGCTGATCGTCCAGCACTACCGGCAGCGGCGCAAATGAGGACCGCGGCCGAGTACGGGCCCGCCCCCACCGCCCGCCAGGCCCCGGCCGTGGCGCTGCGGGACGTCACCAAGGTGTACCCGGGCGGCGTGCGCGCCCTCGACGGCGTGTCCGTCACCGTGGAGCGCGGCGCGTTCGTCGCGATCATGGGCCCGTCCGGGTCGGGCAAGAGCACGCTGATGCACTGCGCCGCCGGCCTGGACACCCCGACGGGCGGGAGCGTCTCCATCGACGGCGTGACCATCGACGGGCTGAACGAGACGCGGCGCACCGAGCTGCGCCGCGAGCGCGTCGGGTTCGTGTTCCAGTCCTACAACCTGGTGCCCTCGCTCAGCGTCGCGGACAACATCACGCTGCCGCTGCGGCTGGCGGGCCGGGCGCCCGACCACGACTGGGTGCGCCTGCTGGTCGAGCGGGTCGGGCTGAGCGGCCGGCTCGGCCACCGGCCGGCCGAGCTGTCCGGCGGACAGCAGCAGCGCGCCGCGATCGCCCGCGCGCTGGTGACCCGGCCCGCGGTCGTGTTCGGCGACGAGCCGACCGGCGCGCTGGACCTGAAGACCGCGCGCGAGGTGCTCGGCCTGCTGCGGGACCTGGTGTCGGGCCTCGGTCAGACCGTCGTGATGGTGACCCACGACCCGGCCGCCGCCGCCCGCGCCGACCAGGTCCTCGTCATGGCGGACGGGCGCCTGCGCGAAACGCTGGACCGGCCCACCGCCACCGAGCTGGCGCACCGCATCACCACCCTGGAATCGGAGTAAGCGATGCTGCACCTGGCGTTGCGCATGGCCCGCCACCGGATCGCCGCGCTGCTGGCGGTCGCCTGCGCCGCCCTGGGCGGCGCCGCGTTCGTCACCGGCATCGGTGTGCTGGCCGAGTCGGGTTTCCGCTCGCACGCCCCGGTCGAACGGCTCGCCCGGGCCGACGTCGTCGTGTCGGCCGCCCAGACGTACCACCCGAAGGGCGGCCTGGCCATCGGGCTGCCCGAGCGCGCCCGCGTGCCGCGTGAGCTGACCGCGCGGCTGGCGCGGCTGCCCGGCGTGACGGCGGCGGTCGGCGACGTGAGCTTCCCGGCCGCCGTCCTCGACCGGCATGGCGCGGTCCTGCCCGCCGGGGACACCGGCGACCCGGCCGTCGCCGGGCACGGGTGGTCCTCGACCGCGCTGCTGGACCATCCCCGAGTGTCCGGCGCGGCCCCGGCCGGTCCCGGCGACGTCGCCCTGGACACGCGTACCGCGGCCGCCGCGGGCGTGGCGCCGGGCGGCCAGGTGACCGTGGTCGCGGCCGGCCGCCGCGCGACGTACCGGGTCTCGGCCGTGATCGGCGCCGCCGGCGGCGGGGTCTTCTTCACCGACGCCACCGCGGCGAACCTGGGCGGGCGGGGCCGGGTCGACCTGGTCGCGCTGCGGACCGCCCCCGGCGCCCGCGACTCCGTCGCGGAGCGGACCCGTGCCGTCGCGGGTCCGGCCGGGCTGGTCGTGTCCACCGGGGCGGCGCGGGGTGACGTCGAGTCCCCCGACGCGATGGCCGGGCGCAGCGTCCTGCCCCTGCTGGCCGGTTCGCTCGCCGGGGTGACGCTGCTCGTCGCCGGGTTCATCGTGGGCGGCTCGCTGGCCGTCTCGATCGGCGCCCAGCGTCGGGACCTCGCCCTGCTGCGCGCCGTCGGCGCGACTCCCAAGCAGGTCCGCCGTCTCGCCGCCGCGCAGGCCGTCGCCGTCTCGGGCGCCGCCCTGGTCCCCGGCATCCCCCTCGGATACCTGCTGGCCGACCGGCTCGGATGGCTGCTGGTCTTCGCCGGCATGCTCCCCTCCTCGCTGCCGCTGACCTACAGCCCTCTCCCCGCGATCGCCGCCGCCCTCCTGCTGCTCCTCGTCGTACGGGTCTCGGCCTGGTGCGCGGCGCTGCGCACGTCACGGATGGCGGCCACCGAGGCGGTCGCCGAGTCCCGCAGCGAACCCCGTACTCCCTCCACGCGCCGCGCCTTCGCCGGGTTCCTGCTGATGGGCGGCGCCGCCGTCCTGTCGGTCGCTCCCCTGCTGACGCGGACGCAGGAGGGCGCCGCCGTGACCGCCCTCGCCGGCATCCTCGCGACGATCGGCCTCGGACTCGCCGGTCCCGTGGTGGTCGGCCGGATCAGCGGGGCCCTCGCGCGGAGGCTGCCCGCCCGGGTGTCCGCGCCGACCTGCCTGGCCGTGGCGAACAGCCGCGGGTACACCCTGCGCGTCGCGGGCGCCGTCACCACGCTCGCCATGGCGGTGGTGTTCACGCTGACCTACGCCCTGACCCAGACGACGCTGCTCAAGGCGACGTCCGACGACGTCGAGTCCGCCACCAGGGCCCAGTACACGATGACCGCCCCCGGGCTGGGCGGCCTGCCCGACGACCTGGCCGCCGCCGTACGGGCCACGCCCGGCGTACGGGCCACCGCCCCGGTCACCACGACCACGGTCATCTGGACCTACACGATGTTCGGCGACGACGAGGCCGACTCCCACTCCGCGCCGATCCTGACCCCGGCCGCGTCCTCGGTCCTCGACCTCGGCGTACGGTCCGGCGACCTGGCGGACCTCACCGGTGCGACGGTCGCCGTGGACGCCGACGCCGCCAGGCTGCGGAAGGTGTCGGTGGGCGGCACGGTGAGCCTGGTCCTCGGGGACGGTGCCCCGGTCGAGGCCCGCGTCGTGGCGATCTACTCGCGCGGCCTCGGGTTCGGCCCGGTGGCGATCTCGCGTGACCTCGCCACCGGGCACACCACCACGGGACTCGACCAGAGCCTGCTGATCCGTACCGACGGCTCGGACGCGGCCGGGCGCGGCCTGGCCGCCCTCGCCTCCTCGCGTCCGGGGCTGGCGCTCGGCCGGGCCTACGGCGCGCCGGACGGCGCGTACGGGGTGCCGCCGGAGCTGTGGATCAACATCGCGATCCTCGCGGTGCTGCTCGGCTACCTCCTCCTCGGCATCGCCAACAAGCTCGTCGCGAGCACCGTCCAGCGGCGCCACGAGATCGCCGCGCTCCAGCTGATCGGCGCGACGCCCGGGCAGATCCGCTCGATGATGCGCCGGGAGGCGGCGCTGATCTGTGTCGTCGCCCTCGGTACCGGCCTGCTGCTGTCCGTCGTACCGCTCGTGCTCCTGGCCACCGGCTTCCTGCACCGCCCGTGGCCGGCCGGGCCGCTGTGGCTGTTCCCCGCGATCGCGGCCGTCGTGGCCGGGATCGCCTTCCTCACCATGGAGGTGCCCACCCGCCGCGCCCTGCGCACCCCGCCGGCCGAGGCGCTCACGCGCGCCTGAGGATTAGGACGCCTGCTCGGAGGCAGAAAGGGGCGAGGGCCGGAAACGGGTGTTCCGTCCCGTACGGGATGTTCGCGGAACGGGAGGAACAGATGCTGATCATCACGCACGGCGGTGCCGGGCGCTTCGACTCCGGGACGCTGGAGCGTGTGCGCGAGCGTCTGCGTGCCGGAGGCGAGGAGCCCGTCACCCTCTGCGAGTGCGCCTCGGCCGATGAGCTCGAACGGGCGCTCGACCGGCAGGAGCCCGGCGACGAGACCGTCGTCGCGGCCGGCGGCGACGGGTCGATCCACCGGCTCGTCGCCACGCTGTACGCACGGGGCGAGCTGGACCGGCGGACGGTGGGCCTGCTTCCGCTCGGCACCGGCAACGACCTCGCCCGCAACCTCCGCATCCCCCTGGACCCGGACGAGGCGGCGCGCGTGATCCGCGAGGGCCGCACCCGCGATCTCGACCTCCTCGCCGACGACGAGGGCGGCGTGGTGCTCAACGCCGTCCACGTCGGCGTGGGCGCCGTCGCGGCGACGTTCGCCGCGCGGTTCAAGCCCTGGCTCAAGTCCGCGGCGTTCCCCGTGGGCGCCGTCCTGGCGGGCACGCGCTCGATGGGCTGGCGGCTCACGGTCGAGGCCGACGGCGAGATCGTCGCCGAGGACAAGCTGCTCATGGTGGGGCTGAGCAACGCACCGGGCATCGCCGGCGGCAGCGCGCTGCTCGCCCCGGACGCCTCGCCCGGTGACGGCCGGGTCGAACTGGTGGTGTCGGCCGCCACCGGCCCGCTGGCCCGGATCCGGTACGCCCTTGGCCTGCGCAGCGGCGCGCACAGGCATCACGACGATGTCGTGTACACCGCGGCGACGAACGCGACCGTCAGCGGCGAGGAGTTCCTCGTCAACAGCGACGGCGAGGTGTCCGGGCCGTACACGCGGCGCACCTGGCGCGTCGTCCCGAAGGCGTGGCGGATCATCGCCCCGCCGGACGGCGACTGACGGACCGGCCCCGTCGCCTCAAAGCCGGATGACGGTCTTCCATCGGCCCCGTACGTGGGTGGTCTTCGCGGGCCTCAGGTGGATCCGCCGGCGCGGGGGATCGGCCCCTTGCCGCCGAGCAGATCCAGTTCGATCATCTCCGCCGCCGCGACGAGCTTCATCGCGGCGGCCGTCTCGGGACTGCCCTTGATCGCCTCGAGTACGGCGTCCAGCGCGTCCTTGTCGCGCCACAGCTCGGTCACCCAGATGGTGTCGGGCGCGTCCGCCTGCCGGTTGACCAGGTACAGCTCACAACCGGGCTGATCTTCCAGACCAGCGGCGGCCGTCAGGAGCAGCTCCGCGAGCTCCGCCCCGCGGCCCTCCTGGGCGACCAGCTTTCCATAGCGTGCGATCCGGTTCATGACCGGCAAAGTTACCGGGATCCCGTCCCTCGCCGCGATCCGGCGACGGGGGCCGGTGTCCCATCGCGTTCGGGGCCGGTGCCGCGTGGGTGGACCGGGGGAACGGCGAAATATTCGGGCGATTCCGCTTTCGCGCGGTTCGCCTCGGTCGGGCGTGAGGCCGGAATGGCGCGGGAAGTGGCGCATCGGGCGTGAAGCGAGCCTAGATCTTCCCCAAAACCCCTTCACAACCCGGGCGAAGGCCGGATCCGCGGGTAATCAGCGAAACGCGTGGCGATGCCGGTAGCAAGGCACTGGCCTGCACCTACTAACACCTAAGGGGAGATATGGGGCTCAAGACAATGGTCCTGGCCGGCACCACGCTGGCGACCATGACAATCGGATTCGCCGCGCCCGCCTTCGCCGCGGCCGTTCCGCTCACGCAGTCCGGCCGGGCGATCGCATCCGTGCAGATGACGGGCGACGGGGACGGCTCCGACGACGGCGTCTCGGGCCTCAGCGGGAGTTCTCCCGTCTGTTCCGCCCTGGGGGCCGAGACCATCCCGACCGGAGGCGTCGTGGCCCGGTGCCTGGTCGGCACGAAGGTCTTGTGACCGTCCGTCGGTGACGGTCCGCCGTGGCTCCGGGGCGGCCTTCCGAGCACGGCACGGATCGCGGCGCGGGCCGCCTCCTCGACGGGGCGGCCCGCACACGCTCACACCGGCCGCTCGGCGCGGGCCACCGTCGCCCATCTCCGCCGGCGGCCCTCAGAGTCCGGCCTGGTCCGCGCCGCCCACCGTCGCCTCTGGCACGCCCGGAGAGCGGACCGGGCAGTCCGGCATCGCCTCCAGCAGTTCGATGAGCCGGCGTGCGCTGCGCGGGGCGTAGTCGCGGTAGGCGTTCTTCATGATCACGTGAGTGCTCGACGTCTCCCGGGCGAGGTCGCGGATGCGCGGCGCCCACTCCCCCAGCTCCCGGCCGGAGTACAGGTATCCGTAGCGCTCGTACCGGTCATCGCCGGGCCACCGGCCGCGGCCGTGGAACCGGACCTCCGCCAGGCCGGCGGTGGCGGCCGCCACGGGCGGGACGGACCAGGGACGCCCCTGGGGCATGTCGACGCACACGTACGCGATGGCGTGCGAGCGGAGGAACCCGAGCGTCTCCTCCCGGTTCTCCTCACTCATCCAGGTGTGGTTGCGGAACTCCACCGCGATCGGCAGCGGCTCGCAACGCCGCGCGCACTCCACGACGTAGTCCTTGTTGTGCCGGCCGATAGGGAACCAGCGGGGGAAGGAGAACAGCACCGCCCCGAACCTTCCCGCCTCGCGGAGCGGCGTCAGCGCGGTCACGAAGCGCCGCCAGACCTGCTCGACGACCTCGGGACCGATGTCGCGCAGGTAGAGGTTCCCGTCCTTGGGCGGCAGCGCCGCGCGCAGGTCCTTGGGGAACATCGCCGCGCGGGTGGGGTGGCAGGTGAGCAGCGAGAACGCCTTGACGTCGAACATGAAGCCGTCCGGCGTCCGCCGCGCCCACAGCCGCGTGGTGCGTTCGCCCGGCAGCGCGTAGTAGGTCGAGTCGACCTCCACGATCGGAAACCGGCTCGCGTAGTAGCGCAGGCGCTCGGCCGGCGTACGGGCCCCGGGCGGATACCACCCCGACGTCAGCAGTGTCTCGTCGGTCCATGACGCCGTGCCGACCAGCACGTCACCCACGATCCCCACGATAGGCGGACCACCGGCGCCGGGCGCGGTCCCCGCGTTCCCTTCGCGTCCCCGGCCAGGGCGGCCGACCGGCCACGGCGGGGCCGATTCATCCGTGAAAAGCGGCAGATCGCACCTTTGATCACGATTAGGACACTCCGACGGGGGAACTCGAACCTTCCCAAAGGAGGGACGCGGATGGACGGAACACCGGTACCGGCCGGGGGCGGGAGTGAGGTCCTGCCGGAAGGCGTACTCCCGCTGGCACCCGGGGATCCGGACGCGGTCGGAGGGCACACGCTGATCGGGCGGCTGGGCGCCGGTGGCATGGGCGTGGTGTACCTCGGCCGCGACGCGAACGGCGGCCTGGCGGCGGTCAAGGTCGCGCACACGGGGAGAGTCGGCGAGCAGGAGGCGCGCACCCGGTTCCGGGAGGAGGTGGCGTCCCTGATCCGGGTGCCCTCCCACTGCACGGCCCGCCCGCTGGCGGACGGCACCGAGCAGACCCCGCCCTACATCGTCACCGAGTACATCGAGGGCCCCTCGCTGAAGGAGATCGTCCAACGGGACGGCGCGCTGCCGCCGGAGCGGCTGCGCGCGCTCGCCACGGGTGTCCTGCGCGCCCTGGCCGCGATCCACCGGGCGGGCCTGGTCCACCGCGATCTGAAGCCGGCGAACGTCCTGATGGCGCGGACCGGCCCCCGCGTCATCGACTTCGGCATCGCGCAGAGCGTCTCCGCCGCCGGCGGGCCCACCGAGACCGGCAAGGTCGTCGGGAGCGTCGGCTGGATCGCACCCGAGCGCCTCTCCCGCCGGCCGGCCTCGCCCGCCTCCGACGTCTTCTGCTGGGGATGTCTCATCGCCTACGCGGGCACCGCGCGGAACCCCTTCGGCGAGGGCGACGCCGTGGAGATGGCCGGCCGTGCCCTCTTCGAGCAGCCCGATCTGGGCGACCTCGACCCGTCCGTACGGTCGCTGGTGTCCGCCGCGCTCGCCAAGGATCCCGACGACCGGCCCACCGCCGGGCAACTGCTCGCCCGGCTGGATCCGGCCGACCCTCTCGCGACCGCCGACCTGGCCGACGACACCGCGACGAACCTGACGCCGATCAGCGGCACCCGCCGGAGGCCGAGAATGCTGGCCGCGGCCTGCGCGGCGTCGGTGGCCGCCGTCGCCGCCGGCGCCTGGATCCTGCCGGGCGCGGTGCAGCCGGGGACGCCGGCCGGTGGTGGCGCCCCCGTACGGCAGGCGCACCGCACGCCGACCGCGGCGGACGTCGCGGCGATCTCTCGCGAGCCCGTCGGGCAGCGCTCCACCCGCACCGTCGGCCGACCGGAGGACACCGCCCCCACCGCGAAGCCCGCCGGCGCCCACAAACCGGCGTCGCACGGCAAGGGCGGGCAGAAGAAGCCCAAGAAGGGGCCCAAGAAGCCGTGACCACCCCGGCGCTCGAACTCCGGCGTACGGCCGAGCGTGAAATTCAGCCGTGGCCCTCGACGGCGCGCGACGGGTCGTACGGGCTCAGGTCGAGCTCCGGCGTACGGCCGAGTGCGAGTTCGGCCGCTGCCGCGCCGGCGTACGGGCCCATCGTCAGGCCGCTCGGGCCGAAGCCGGTCGCCACGACGAGACCGGAGGCTCCCGCGACCGCGCCGAGGAGCGGGCGTTCGTCCAGACTCGCCGGGCGGAAGCCGACGCGGATGTCGGCGACCGTGGCGTCCGCCAGCCCGGGCGCGACGGAGATGGCCTCGTCCAGCACCTCGCGCAGTCCCGCGGCGGTCACCCGGTGGTCGAACCCCGCGCCGCTCTCACGCGTCGCCCCGACCACGATCCGTGAGTCGTCGAAGGCCAGCATGTAGTGATCGCTCTCGGGCAGCACGATCGGCCATCCGCCGGTGTCGGCGCCGGGCAGCCGCAGGTGCACGATCTGTCCGCGCTGCGGGACCACGGGCAGGGACGCCGCGGGCGACGCCAGGGCGTCGGCGGACCAGGCGCCCGCCGCCAGGACCACCGCGTCGGCCGCGACGGCGTCCCCGCCGACCCGTACCGTCCACCGGCCGTCCTCGGTCAGCGTGACGCGCGCGGAGCCGCTGCGGCGCACCGTCCCGTGCCGTTCGGCGGCGGCCAGCAGCGTGTCGCGCAGTCGCCCGCCGTCCACGCGGGCCGCGCCGGTGACGTGGACCGCCGGCCAGTCCTCGCGCAACGGCGGGAACAGGCGTTTCGCCTCACCGGGGTCGAGTACCGTGACCTCGCCGACCTCCGGTGTGCCGGCTCGGCGGCTCCGGGCCCGCTCGGCGCTCTCCCGTACCCGCTCGGCCGAGCCGGCCACGGCCAGTGCTCCGGTACGGGCGTACCCGGTGTCGGACCAGCCGTCCGCGTTCAGCCGGCCGATCAGCTCCGGGTAGTAGCGCGCGCCCACGCTCGCGAGCCGGTATCGCGCCGGGTCCGTCCCCCGGGACAACCACGGACAGACGATGCCGGCCCCGGCCGCCGTCGCCTGTCCCTCGTCCGCCCGGTCGACCAGCGTCACCCGGGCTCCGGCCGTGCTCAGGTGGTAGGCGGTGCTGGCCCCGACGATGCCCGCGCCGACAACGATGATCTCCACGGCTCTCCCTCCGTACGACGGCGCGCCGATCGCGGCGCGACCGGATCCCCAGGCTGCCACGTCGGCACGAACGGTCCGTCAGCGACGGTTCGTCATGGCTCCGGAGGGCCTTCCGAGCACGACGCGGGCCGCCTCCCCGACGGAGCGACCCGCACGCTCACCGTACGGAGCGGGCGGCCCGCCCCCTGGCACGACGAAGCCGGGCCGGGGGACGATCCCGGCCCGGCTTCGGTACGTCGTCAGCTGCCGTTGGCCGCGAGCCGGGCGAGCGTGCCCAGGATGCCGAGCGCCAACGCGACGATGCCGCCGATCCACGCCACCTTGGCGATCGTGTCCGGCCTCCCCTGGCCGCGGAACTGGCTCTGGGCGACGAGCCCGAGGACGATCGCCGCCGGCGAGCAGCAGAACCAGCACACGATGCCGATGATCGACAGGACCTGTGGCGTGCTGGACTCGGGCTGCTGCTGCGGGTAGCCCGCGCCGCCATAACCAGGGGGCGGCGGCTGAGGCGGGTATCCCATATTTCCTCCCGTTAGAGAATGCCGAAGCGCTGGAGCTGCCAGATCTCCGCGAAAGCAAGGACCGCGACAATAGCGAATACAGGGAGCAACTGTCGCCATCGATTCGGTAGCTCACGCCAAAATGTCGCGAGCCGGGAACGCCGGGTGAAGGGAACGAGAACAAACCCGACGCAGACGGCGACCGCCAGCGGAGAAGCCCCGGCCGCCCCGACGAGGTCGGCGTGCCCGAGATGGACCCCGGCCGTGGTGAACCCGCACATCGGGCACGGGATCCCCGTCACCTGCCGGAGCAGGCACAACGTCGGCGGGCGTGGGACGCGGAGAGCGGCCAGCGCGACGACGACGGCGACGAGCACCGCCGAGCGCGTTGCCACCGCCAGCGGGCGCGTAGTCACCATACGCACAGTGTGCACCACGGGCGTGCGGTTTCTCCGGTGAATCCCACGCGGACCCGCACCGCGGGGCAGCGCGGCGAGGAGACGAAGATCACAGCTCGGCGGACCGCCGATGCGCGTCGGCACCGGACACGGGATCCGTCAGCGCGTCCGTCAGCATGGCCGCGCCCGCGGCACCACGACCGGCGAGCCGTCTCCGGGCGCGCGCAGGATGTCGGCCTCCACGGAGTAGAGCTCCTTCACCAGCCCCTCGTCGACGGTGTCGCGGGGCGCGCCGGTCGCGACGATCCGGCCGTCCTTCATGGCGACGACGGTGTCGGCGTAGCGCGCGGCGGCGGCCAGGTCGTGCTGGACCATGACGACGGTGCGGCCCGCGGCCGCGACCCCGCGGACCAGTTCGAGGACGTCGACGACGTGGCCGAGGTCGAGTGCGCTGGTGGGCTCGTCGAGCAGGACGACGGGCGTGTGCTGGGCGAGCACCATCGCGAGCCAGCAGCGCTGCCGCTGCCCGCCGGAGAGCCGGTCGAGGCGTTCGCCGGCCAGCTCGGTGGTGCCGGTGGCCGCCAGCGCGTCGCGCACCGCCGTTTCGTCCTCGCGCGACCACTGGCGCAGCAGGCCCTGGTGGGGATGGCGGCCGTAGCGGACGAGGCCGGCCACCGTCACGGCCTCGGGGGCGCGCGGCGACTGTGGCAGCAGGGCGATGCGGTGGGCGGCCTGCCGCCGGCTGAGCCGCCAGACGTCGTCCCCGGCCGCGTGGACGGTGCCGGAGTCGGGTCGGTGCAGGCGGGCGACGGTGCGCAGCAGGGTCGACTTCCCGCAGCCGTTGGGGCCGACGATGGCGGCGACCTGCCCGGCGGGGACGGTCAGGTCGACGTCCTTGACGACGGGGCGGCCGGGGTAGCCGGCGTGGAGCGAGCGCACTCGCAGGCCAGGTGTCATGAGGGAGGTCATGCCTTTTCGGTGGTCCGGTGCGAACGGAAGAGAACCCAGAGGAGGAACGGCCCGCCGAGGACGCTCGTGACGACGCCCACCGGCAGTTCGACGGGGGCGACGACCCGGGCCAGCGCGTCGGCGGCGGTGATGAGCGCGGCGCCGGTCAGGGCGGAGCCGGTCACCGGGACGCGCGTGGGCCCGGCGAGCCGTTGGGCGAGGATCGGCGCGGCGAGGGCGACGAAGGCGATCGGCCCGCCGACGCCGACGGCGAGTCCGGCGAGGGCGACCGCGAGCGCGAGGGCCGCGGCGCGCACCCGTCGCAGGTCGACGCCGAGGGAGGCCGCCATGTCGTCGTCGAACCGCAGGAGCTGGAGGCGGTGCCCGGCCGCGAGCGAGAGCGGGAGGAGGAACAGCAGGGCGACCAGCAGCGGCCCGCCGACGCTCCAGTCGCGCCCGTTCAGGCTGCCGACGGCCCACAGGAACACGCCGCCCGCGGTGTTGTCGTTCTGGCGGGACATGACGAGGTCGCCGACGGCGCCGATGAACGTGGAGACGCCGATGCCGACGACGAGGAGGCGGTAGCCGGCCGCGCCGGCCCCGCCCGCGCACAGCACGACCAGCGCCGCGGCGGCGACGGCGCCGAGCGGGCCGAGCCACCAGTCGCCGACCATGCCGGTCGCCGAGCCGGCCGCGGAGGCGACGACGGCGGCGGTGGCGCCCTCGTTGACGCCGACGAGGTCGGGAGTGGCCAGCCGGTTGCCGGCGAGGGTCTGGGTGAGGCAGCCCGAGACGCCCAGGGCGGCGCCCACCATGAGACCGGCGAAGACGCGCGGCAGCCGGAGGTCCCAGACGATCATGATGCTCCCGGGGTCGCCCGTGCGCAGCAGGCCCGAGACGGTCTGCGGCAGGCTCATGCCGGTCGAGCTCGCCGTCACCGCGACGACGGCGAGGACGACGACGAGGGGCACGAGGAACGCCGCGGCGAGCGCGCTGCGCCGGGGGAAGAGCCACGAGAGGGTCCCCGTGCGCAGGGGCGTGCTGTCGGGCGGGGTGACGTCCGTCATGCCGAGGCTCCCGCGGTCGACAGCCGCGACGAGCGGGCGATCCAGACGAGCAGCGGGCCGCCGACGAAGGCGAGCAGCACGCTGACCGGGGTCTCCCAGGGCCGGATGACGATCCGGGCGAGCACGTCGGCCAGGATCATGACGTCGGCCGCGATCAGCGCGGACAGGACGAGCTGTGCGGCCATCCGCGCCCCGGTCAGCGCCCGCGCGGCGTACGGGGCGAGCAGCCCGAGAAAGGCGATCGGCCCGGCGACGGCGACGGCGCAGCCGGCGAGCAGCGACACGGTCGCGGCGACGGCCAGCCGGACCCGGCCGGGGTGGTGGCCGAGCGAGCGGGCGCCGTCGTCGCCGAGGCCGAGCGCCGACAGCGGCCGGGCGCAGCACAGCGCGGCGAGCAGGCCCACCCCGGCCGGCGGCAGGAGCGGCACCAGCTCGGCGGTCCGCACCCCGGCGAGCGAGCCGATCGTCCAGTAGCGGTACGTGTCGAAGGTCGACTGCGTGCCGAGCAGGACGTAGGAGGTGAGGCCGTGGAAGGTGGCGCCGAGCGCGGAGCCCGCGAGGACCAGCCGCAGCGGCGACCCGGCCGCGCGGCCCGACGCGGCGAGCAGGAGGACCACCCCGCTCGCGGCCATCCCGCCGGTCAGGGCCCACACCAGCAGCGCGGCCGACGATGACGCGCCGAAGAAGGTCAGGCCGAGGACGACGGCGAAGGCGGCGCCGGAGTTGACGCCGAGCAGGCCGGTCTCGGCCAGGGGGTTGCGGGTCGCGGCCTGGAGCAGGCACCCGGCCGTGCCGAGACACGCGCCGACGAGCACGGCGGCGATGGTGCGCGGCAGGCGTACGCCGACGACGGCCAGCCGCAGCCGGGCGTCGGCGCGGGCGGCGCTGTCGCCGACGAGGTAGTCCCACGCGTCGTGCGGGGAACTCGATCCGGTGCCGATGAGCAGGGACGACAGCGCCAGGACCAGCAGGAGGACGAGTGCGGCCACGGCCCAGAGGGCGGGGCGCGGTGACGACGGGCGGGGTCCGTGATGACCGGATCCGGTTCTTTTCGCCCGCACCCCTTGCGCGATCGACATGAGGTTAGCCTAACCTAAGTTCGCCCGCTCGAACCTGGCGATTCGCACGGCAGGCCTCTGCCCGGAACGCCCCTTTCGCCATGCCCGCCTCCGGCTTCCCAGCGCCGTTCCTCCCACTCTCGTAACAAGGAGATTCGACCGTGCTCTTCTCTTCCCGTGGCCGCCGTTCCCGCGGTCGCGCCCGCCCCGCCGTCGCGGCCGCGTTCCTCACCGCCTGCGCGCTGACCGCGACCGCCTGCGGATCCGCGGACGCCGGTGACGCGAAGGGCGCCACCACCGCGGTGACCGACGCGACCGGCGCGACGGTGAAGGTCCCCGCCGCACCGGAACGGGTCGTGGTGCTCAGCGAACTCGACCTGGACTCCGCACTCGCCCTGGGCGTCAAGCCGGTCGGCCTCACGGCGGGCCGCGGGCAGCAGGGCGCGCCGGAGTACCTGGCGGCCCAGGCGAAGGGCATCCCGCTCGTGGGCGCGGTGACCGGCCCGGACCTGGAGAAGGTCGTACGGGCCCGGCCCGACGTCATCCTGGCCGGGCAGCTCGCCGACAAGCAGGTGCTCGGGCGGCTGCGGAAGGTCGCGCCGACCGTCCTGACGACCGACGCCACCAAGGACTGGAAGAAGTCGCTCCGGCTCACCGGCAAGGTGCTCGGCCGCACCGCCCAGGCGGACAAGGTCATCGCCGGCTACGACGAGAAGGTCGCGGCGCTGAAGAAGGACCTCGGCCCGGAGGCCGGCGCCGGCGTGTCGGTGGCCCGTTACTCCGCCAAGGGCACGGCCGTCATGCAGCAGGGCGTGTTCATCAGCGACGTCCTGAAGGACCTGGGCTTCAAGCGTCCGGGCATCCAGAACCAGAAGGGCGCCGGCCACTCGACCCCGATCAGCGACGAGAACCTCGAGCAGATCGACGGCGACTGGCTGTTCATCGGAACCCTCTCCTCCACCGGCCCGGACGCCGGGCTGCTCGGCAAGCTGGCCGGCAAGCCCGCCTACCGGCAGTTGAACGCCGTACGCGACAGGCACGCCACGGTGATCGACGGCTCCAAGTGGACGAGCCTGGGCGGGCCGGAGGCGGCCGTCTCGGTCCTGGACGACATCCGGAAGGCCATGGTCCGGTGAGCGCCGGTACGGAACTCACCGGACGGTTCGCCCTGGTCACCGGGGCGGGCCGGGGCATCGGCGCCGCGGTGGTCGCGCGGCTGGCCGGCGACGGCGCCCGCGTCCTCGCCACCGACGTGGACCCCGAAGGCGCCGAGACGCTCGCCGGGCAGTACCCCGCGCAGGTCACCGTCCGGGAGCTCGACGTCACGGACGCGGGTGCCGTCGAGTCGCTCGTGGAGGAGGCCGAGCGCACGCTCGGCCCGCTGGACATCGCGGTCAACGTCGCGGGCGTCCTGCGGTGCTCGGACGTCACCGACCTGTCGGACGAGGACTGGGCGCACACGTTCGCCGTCAACACCGGCGGCGTCTTCCACGTCTCGCGAGCCGCGGCGCGCCGCATGGCCGCACGCGGTCGCGGCAGCATCGTCACCGTCGCCTCGAACGCGGCCGGCGTCCCGCGGGCGGGCATGTCCGCCTACGCCGCCTCCAAGGCCGCCGCGGTGATGTTCACCAAGTGCCTGGGCCTGGAGGTGGCCGCCCGCGGCGTGCGCTGCAACACCGTCTCGCCCGGCTCGACCCTCACCGGCATGCAGCGCGCGATGTGGGCGGCCTCCGGCGCCGAGGACGAGGCCGCCGCCGCGCGACGCGTCATCGAGGGCGACCTGGCGGCCCACCGCACGGGCATCCCGCTCGGGCGGATCGCCGAACCCGAAGACGTCGCCGACGCCGTCCTGTTCCTCGTCTCCGACCGTGCCCGTCACATCACCATGCACGACCTGTACGTCGACGGCGGGGCCACCCTCCGGGCCTGAGCCGTCCGAGCGACCGCCCCGACACGTGCCCTCCCCCAACTGGAGACACCATGTCCACTTCCCTGCACCACGCCGGTCCGCCTCCCGGCCTCACCCTGGTGTCGCCCGGCGAGGCGACCGCCCTGCTCGACGCCTACCGTCCCGGTACCGACCGGTTCCTCGCCTCGCCCCGCGCCACGCTGCTGGGCCGCGGCACCGCCGCCGAGGTGCCCCATGACGCCCGGCCGCTCACGCGGCGCGTCCAGGACGTCCTCGACGCGCGGCGACGCGCGGGCGACCCGGCACCGGTCGTCGCCGGCTCGCTGCCGTTCGCCCCGGACGCCCCGCCCGCGCTGGCCGTGCCGGAGTCCGTACGGTGGGCGCCGCCGCTGCACCAGGACCCGCTGATCGCGCTGCCGGTGCCCGAGGAGGCGCCCGTCGGCTGGCGGGTGCGGGAGGTCCCCGCGCCCGAACGCTACGGCGAGGCGGTCGCCGCCGCGGTCGAACGGATGCGCGCCGGGGAGTTCGCCAAGGTCGTCCTCGCCCGCACGCTCGAACTGACGGCGCCGCGCGAGCCCGACCTGCCGGCCATGCTGCGCCGCCTGGCACGCCGCGACCCGGCCGGCTACACCTTCGCCGTGCCGACCGCCCCGGGCCGCCTCCTCATCGGCGCCAGCCCCGAACTCCTCGTCGCCCGCCGGAACGGGCGGCTCACCGCCAACCCGCTCGCCGGTTCCGCGCCGCGCAGCGCGGACCTGGCCGAGGACGTCCGGCGCGCGGCCGCGCTCCTGGAGTCGCCGAAGGACCTGCACGAGCACGCCGTCGTCGTGGACGCCGTACGCGAGGCGCTCGCGCCGTTCTGCTCGCGCCTGGAGGTGCCCACGCGGCCGACGCTGGCCCGCACCGCGGACATGTGGCACCTGTCGACCACCGTCACCGGCGCGCTCGCCGACCCGGGCGTCACCGCCCTGGACCTGGCCTCGGCCCTGCACCCCACCCCGGCGGTGTGCGGCATGCCGACCGAGCTCGCGCACAGCGTCATCGCCGAGTCAGAGCCCTTCGACCGCGGCCCGTACACCGGCATGGTCGGCTGGCAGGACGCCGACGGCGACGGCGAGTGGGTCGTGACGATCCGCTGCGCCGAGGCCGAGGGACGCTCGCTGCGGCTGTTCGCGGGCGCCGGGGTGGTGGCCGCCTCCACGCCGGAGACCGAGACCGCCGAGACGAGCGCCAAGTTCCGTACGTTCCTCAACGCCGTCGGGGCCGCCCTGTGAGCGAACGCGGCGAGGAAACCGGAAAGCACGCCCCGGTGGTCACCCCGTCCGGCGAAGGAGGACCCGCGAGCGAGGCCCTCGCCACCACGCCGGGCGCCGACGCGCCCACCTGGCCGCCCGAGTTCGCCGAGCGCTACCGCGCGGCGGGCCACTGGCGCGGGGAGACCTTCGGCCGCATGCTGCGCGAGCGCGCCGCCGCCCATCCCGACCGGATCGCGCTGGTCGACCCGGCGCCCGAGCGGCGCACCTGGACGTACCGGGAGCTGGACGAACGCGCCGACCGGCTGGCCGCCGGGTTCGCGGCCCGCGGGATCGGCAGGGGCGACCGGGTCGTCCTGCAGCTGCCGAACGTCGGTGAGTTCGTCGAGGTCGTCTTCGCGCTGTTCCGCATCGGCGCGCTGCCCGTGTACGCGCTGCCCGCGCACCGCGACACGGAGATCGGCTACTTCTGCTCGTTCACCGAGGCGGTCGCCTACGTGATCCCGGACCGGCACGCGGGCTTCGACCACCGCGCGCTCGCGGCCCGGGTCAGGGAGCGCACACCGACCCTGCGGCACGTCTTCGTCGCCGGCGATCCGGGCGTACACACCGCGCTGGCGGACGTGCCGGTCGACGCGGACCCGCCGGAGGGCGGGCCGGAGCCGCACGAGCCGGCGTTCCTGCAGCTGTCGGGCGGCACGACCGGCGTACCGAAGCTCATCCCCCGCACCCACGACGACTACATCTACTCGCTCCGGGGCTCGAACGAGATCTGCGGCGTCGGCGCGGACACCCGTTTCCTCGTCGTGCTGCCGGCCGCGCACAACTTCCCGATGAGCTCCCCCGGCTGGCTGGGCACGCTGTACGCCGGGGGCACCGTCGTCCTGTGCCCCCGGCCCGATCCGGAGACGGCCTTCCCGCTGATCGAGCGGGAGCGGATCACCATGACGGGGCTGGTGCCGCCGCTCGCCCTGGTGTGGACGGAGGCGGGCCCGGCGGCGAGGCAGGACCTGTCGAGCCTGGAGCTCGTCCTCGTCGGCGGCGCCAAGTACGGCGAGGAGGCGGCACGGCGGCTGACGCCCGCGCTGGGCTGCCGGCTGATGCAGGTCTTCGGCATGGCCGAGGGCCTGGTCAACTACACGCGGCTGGACGACGACGAGGAGACCGTCGTCACCACGCAGGGGCGGCCGATCTCGCCCGACGACGAGATCCGCATCGTCGACGACGCGGGGAACGCGGTCGCCGAGGGCGAGTTCGGGCACCTGCTGACCCGCGGCCCGTACACCATCCGGGGCTACTGGCGTGCTCCCGCGCACAACGCGACGGCCTTCACCGAGGACGGCTTCTACCGCACCGGGGACATCGTCCGCCGCACCCCGACCGGCCACCTCGTCGTCGAGGGCCGGGCCAAGGACCAGATCAACCGGGGCGGCGAGAAGGTCGCGCCGACGGAGATCGAGAACATCATCCTCGCCCATCCGTCCGTGCACGACGTCTCGGTCGTCGCGGTGGCCGACGAGTACCTCGGTGAGCGCTCCCTCGCCTACGTCATCCTGCGCGCGGGCGCCGAGCCGCTGAAACCCGCCGCCATCAAGCGGTTCGTCCGCGAGCGCGGCGTCGCCGCCTACAAGGTCCCCGACCTCGTCGAGTTCGTCGGCGCCTTCCCGCACACGGGCGTCGGCAAGGTCAGCAAGAACCGGTTGCGATCCACCGCGGTCACCCACGAGCAATGAAAGGCCCCACCATGGCACTTCCGGCCATCGCCTCCTACCCGCTCCCGGCCGAGGACGAGCTGCCCGCCAACCGCGCCGCCTGGACGGTCGACCCCGCGCGCGCCGTCCTGCTCGTCCACGACCTGCAGAACCACTTCCTCGGCGCGTTCCCGTCCGGCGAGCAGCCCGTCTCCGGCATGCTCGCCAACACGGCCGGCCTGCTGCGGCGGTGCCGCCGGCTCGGCGTGCCGGTCGTCTACTCGGCCCAGCGCGGCGGACAGACGCCCGAGGAGCGCGGGCTCCAGCTCGACTTCTGGGGCCGGGGCGTCGCGGACGACCCGCAGGCCCTCGCCATGCCCGAACCGGTCGCTCCCGAAGACGGGGACACCGTCATCACCAAGTGGAAGTACAGCGCCTTCGTGCGCACCGACCTGGAGGCGCTGCTGCGCGAGTCGGGCCGCGACCAGCTGATGGTCGTCGGCGTGTACGCGCACATCGGGGTGCTGATGAGCGCCTGCGACGCGTGGATGCGCGACATCCAGGCGTTCGTCGTCGCCGACGCGGTCGCCGACTTCTCCCGCGAGGAGCACGACATGGCCCTGCGCTGGGCGGCCGGCCGCTGCGCCGTGGTGACCACCACGGACGCGCTCCTGCACGGGCCGCTCGGCGGCACGTCCCTCACCGTGGAGCGGATCCGCGCCGACGTCGCCGACTCCCTCGGGGAGGACCCCGCGAACATCCCGATCGAGGAGAACCTCGTGGACCACGGCATCGACTCGGTGCGCATCATGACGCTGCTGGAACGCTGGCGGCGCGAGCACGGCGTCGAGGCGTCCTTCGCCGACCTCGCCGAGCAACCGGCCATCGAGGCCTGGGCCCCGCTCCTGGGGATCTCGTGACGTCCGACATCGTGCTGCCGCTGACGGCGGCGCAGTCGGGCATGTGGTACGCGCAGGCGCTCGACCCGCTCAGCCCGGCGCAGAACACCGCGGAGTGCCTGGAGATCGACGGACCGTTGGATCCCGGGCTGTTCGCCGCGGCGCTCCGACGGGTGGTCGCCGAGGCCGACGCGCTGCGGGTCCGCGTCGAGGACACGCCGGAGGGCCCGCGCCAGCGCGTGCGCGCCGCGGTCGGCCTGCCGCTGACCGTACGCGACCTGCGCGGGACGGGCGACGCCGGCCGGCGGGCCGAGGCGTGGATGCGCGCCGACCTCGCCGAGCCCGTCGACCTGGCGGCCGGCCCGCTGTTCGGGCACGCCCTGTTCCGCGTCGGCGAGGAGCGCTGGCTGTGGTACCAGCGCATCCACCACATCGTCATGGACGGGTTCGGCTACTCCCTGCTCGTACGGCGGACCGCCGAGGTGTACGGGGCGCTCGCACGCGGGCGGGAGCCCGGCCCGCGGACCTTCGGTTCCCTGGCCGAGCTCGTCGCGCAGGACGCGGAGTACCGCTCCTCCGAGGCCTTCGCGGCCGACCGCGACCACTGGGCGGGGGCTCTGGCCGACCGGCCGGAGGCGCCCCGGCTCGCCGGGCGCGCCGCGCCGCCCGCGCGGACGTTCCTCCGCCGCACGGCGTACCTGCCGCCGGAGTCCGCCGAACGCGTGCGCGAACTCGCCGGCCGGCTCCGCGCGACCTGGCCCGACGTCCTGATCGCCGCGCAGGCCCTCTACACCTCCCGCGTCACCGCGCGGGCCGACGTGGTGCTCGGGCTGCCCATGATGGGGCGCATGGGGTCGGTCGCGCTGCGCGTGCCGGCGATGGTGATGAACGTGCTGCCGCTGCGGCTGACCGTCACCCCCGGGGCGACCCTCGCCGCGCTCGTCCGGCAGGTCGTGCTCGGCGTCCGGGAGCTGCGCCGCCACCAGCGCTACCGCTACGAGGACATCCGCCGCGACCTGGGACTCCTCGGCGGGAACCGCGGCCTGGCCGGCCCCCTCGTCAACGTCATGCCCTTCGACTACGGCGTGGACTTCGCCGGCGCGCCCGCGCGGGCGCGGAACCTGTCCGCCGGTCCCGTCGACGACCTGACCGTCAACGTCTACGACCGCGCCGACGGCCGCGGCCTGCGCGTCGACCACGACGGCAACCCGGCGCTGTACGACGACGCCGCGCTCACCGCGCACCAGGAGCGCTTCGTCCACCTCGTGAACCGGCTCGCCGGCGCCGACCCGTCGGCGCCGCTGTCCGCGCACGGCATCGCGACGCCGGACGAGCACGTCCGCGTCGTGGAGAAGTTCAACCGCACGGACCGCGCGGTGCCGCCGACGACGCTCATCGGGCCCATCGAGTCGCGCGTGATGCGGACGCCGCACGCGACCGCGCTGGTGTACGGCGACACGCATCTCACCTACGCGGAGCTGAACGCCCGCGCCAACCGGCTGGCCCGCCACCTGCAGGCCCTCGGCGCCCGGCCGGGGGCGGTGGTGGCGGTCTCGATGCCGCGCTCGGCCGAGCTGGTCATCGCCCTGCTCGCCGTGCTCAAGGCGGGCGCGGCGTACCTGCCGCTCGATCCCGACTACCCGGCGCCACGGCTGGAGTTCATGCTCCGGGACGCCGCGCCGGTGTGCGCCGTCACGGACGAGGAGGGCCGCCTCCCGGACGACGCCGGAACCCCGGTCGTCGCTCTCGACGGCCTCGACGTGTCCGCGTACCCGCCGATCGATCCCGCCCGGCCGCTCACGCCCGCGCACCCCGCGTACGTGATCTACACCTCCGGTTCGACGGGACGGCCCAAGGGCGTCGTCGTCTCGCACCGCGCGATCGACAACCGGCTGCGCTGGATGCAGCACCAGTACGGGCTGACCGCCGAGGACCGGGTGCTGCAGAAGACCCCGTCGTCGTTCGACGTGTCGGTGTGGGAGTTCTTCTGGCCGCTGCGCGAGGGCGCGACGCTCGTCGTCGCCGAGCCCGGCGGTCACCGGGACCCGGCCTACCTGGCCCGCCTGATCCGGGAGCAGGGCGTCACCACCTGCCACTTCGTGCCGTCGATGCTCCAGGTCTTCCTGGCCGAGGCCGACGTATCGGCGTGCGGCGGCCTGCGGCGGGTCTTCTGCAGCGGCGAGGCCCTGCCCCGCGAGACCGCGAACGCCTTCGGGCGCGCGCTGCCCGAGGTGGAGCTGCACAACCTGTACGGGCCGACGGAGGCGGCGGTCGACGTCACCTACCACGCCTGCGCGACGGACGGCTCCGGCCCGGTGCCGATCGGGCGGCCGGTCTGGAACACCCGCCTGTACGTGCTCGACGCGGCGCTGCGGCCCTGCCCGCCGGGCGTGCCGGGCGAGCTCTATCTGGCGGGACGGCAGCTCGCCGACGGTTACCTGGGCCGCGCGGAGCTGACGGCGTCGCGGTTCGTCGACGACCCGTACGGGCCGCCGGGCGGGCGCATGTACCGCACCGGCGACCTCGCCCGCTGGACCGGGCAGGGCGAGGTGGAGTACCTGGGCCGCACCGACCACCAGGTGAAGCTGCGGGGACAGCGCATCGAGCTCGGCGAGATCGAGGCGGCGCTGGCGGCGCGGCGCGGCGTGGACGGCGCCTGCGCCGTGGTGCGGGAGGACCGGCCGGGGCGGCAGTGGCTCGTCGGCTACGTCACCGGCGGCGCCGACCCGGCGTCCGTACGCGCGGAGCTGGCGCGGGTGCTGCCCGAGCACATGGTCCCGGCGGCGGTCGTCGCCCTCGACGCGTTCCCGCTGAGCCCCAGCGGCAAGCTGGACCGCGACGCGCTGCCCGCCCCGGAATTCGCCGGCGGCGGGGACGCCCGGCCGCCGTCCGGCCCGCGCGAGGCGACGCTGACCCGGCTGTTCGCCGAGGTGCTCGGGGTCGAGCGCGCCGGTCCCGACGACGCGTTCTTCGACCTGGGCGGCACGTCGCTGCTGGCGGTACGGCTGGTGTCGCGCGTACGGGAGGAGCTCGGGACGGAGCTGACGATCGGCTCGCTGTTCGAGGCGCCGACCCCGGCCGCGCTCGCCGCGCGCCTCGACGACGCGGCGCCGGTGGCCGAGGACGCGCTGGACGTCCTGCTGCCGCTGCGCGCCGACGGGGACCGGCCGCCGCTCTTCGCGTTCCATCCGGCGGGCGGCGTCTCCTGGTGCTATGCGGGCCTGGCCGCGCGCCTCGGCCCGGAACAGCCCGTGTACGGGGTCCAGGCACGGGGGCTGGTCCACGACGAGCCGCTGCCGCGCACGCTGCGCGAGCAGGCGGACGGCTACGTGCGCCGCATCCGCGCGGTCCGGCCGCACGGGCCGTACCGGCTGCTGGGCTGGTCGGTCGGCGGTGTCCTCGCGCACGAGGTGGCCGTCTCGGTCCAGGAGGCCGGTGAACGGGTCGACCTGCTCGCGCTGCTCGACGCGTTCCCCGCCGAACAGTGGCGCGATCGGCCCGCGCCGGAGGAGGGAGACGCGCTGACCGCGGTGCTGCGCATGGCGGGCTTCGCGCGCACGGACGAGCGCGACCGCGAGGACGTGCTGGCCACGCTGCGCCGGGCGGGCAGCCCGCTCGCCGGCCTCTCCGACCACACGCTGTCGAGGATCGTGGAGATCGTGCCCAACCACGCGCGCATGATGCGCGAGCACCGGCACCGGGCGTACGAGGGTGACCTGCTGTTCTTCACCGCGGCGGCGCCACGGGCCGAGCACTGGCTCACCCGCGAGGCGTGGTCGCCGTACGTGACCGGTTCGATCGCGAACCACGACCTGCCCTGCACCCATGCCGAACTGGTGCGGGACCGGTGGCTCGACGACGTCGCGGCGGTGCTGGCCGCGCGCCTGAAGGAGCTCGCTCCCTGAGCGACCGGGCGCGGCCGGTCACGCGCCCGACAACAGGCCCGCCAGGCCGTCGGCCAGTTCCGTACGCCAGCACAGGTAGTCGTGGCCGCCGTTGAACTCGCGGTAGACCGCGTCGTCGTACCCGGCGGCGGCGAGGGTGTCGCGCAGGCGGCGGGCGGCCGGGAGCAGCACCCATTCCTGCTCGCCGAAGGAGAGCCAGAAGCGCACCGGAAGGCGGGGCCCGTGGGCGATGCGGCCGGTGAGCCACTCCGGCTCCGGGCCGTCGGGCCACCAGAACGACCCCGACTGGGCCAGGACGTTGCCGAAGCGGTGCGGCGCCGTCAGCGCGGCGAAGGCCGCGCTGAGCCCGCCGAGACTCTGCCCGGCCACCACCGTACGGGCGGGGTCGCCGGTGAGCGGCAGCCGCGCGGACGCCCAGGGAAGCAGCTCGTCGGTGAGGAAGGCGACGAACTCCGGCCGGCACGTCAGCTCCGCCCACCGGGTGTCGCCGTCCACGGAGTCGGGCAGGACGGCGGCCAGCGGCGGGATCCGCCCGTCCGCGACGAGGTTGTCGAGAAGGTGCGCGACGCCGAGCCGCGGTTGCCAGTGCTCGCCGTCGAGGAGCACGAGGACGGGCAGCTCGGCCGAGGCCTCGACGCCCGGCGGGGTGTACAGCCAGACGCGCCGGTGGCCGCCGAGGTGCGCGGTCGCCACCTTGTGCTCGGCCACGGCACCGCGTGCGACATCCGCCCGGGGCTCCCAGTGCACGGCGCGTGGCGCGGCCGGCAGTTCGGCGTAGGAGACGGGGTCGCCGCTCCAGCGGCGCGGCAGCGTACGGGTGTTGAACGGGTCGGCCCGGCGGCGGGTGCGCAGCCATCGCCAGTAGTCGGCGCCGCCCGGCTCCGGACCGCCGCCCTCGTCGACGAAGAAGTCGTACGTCCCGCGCCAGTCGTCGCGCAGCCGGACCGTCCAGTGCCAGACGTCGGTCCCGGGCACGCGCTCCATCAGGTTGCGCTCGGGGTCGCGCGGGTCGCCGAGCTTGTTGGGCAGCACCTGGACGGCGCGCGTGGCGGGCGTGCCCCGCCACAGGAACGTCACGGCCACCTGGTCCGGACCGCCCCGCGGATCGGGCGCGATCAGAGGCGTGCCGCGCCGGCGGACGTCCGCCCAGAAGTCCGCGATGTTCTCCGGGCCGGGCAGGGCGAGAACGGGATCGTCGAGCCGGGGCACCGCGTCGGGCCGCGCCAGCCGGGGCGGATGGCTGGGGGCGCCAACGATGGGCACGGAGGCGAACATACGGCTGGCTCCCGGAGGACGGTGCGAACGGCTCAGGGGCCGTCTCCCCCGGCCACCTCACGACCGAGCGTACCGCCCGGACGCCGTCGCCGACGGCCCGGGGACCGCCCCCGTACGGCCCGGCCGACACGTGCGGGAGGCCCACGTCTCCGGCCGCTCCCCGGGCGCCGAACGCGAGGTCGGATTCCCGCCAGCGACCGCGGCCCGGTGCCACGCACAGTGGTGACCGGCCCCGCGTTCCGGGCCGATCCAACCCCGTACCCGGTGAAAGACGGAAGAGTGCATATCGATCCCGAACTCAAGGTGCTGTACTTCGGCACCCCGGTCGTCCTCATCAGCTCCCGCAACGAGGACGGCACCGCGAACCTCGCGCCGATGTCGTCCGCGTGGTGGCTGGGCGACCACTGCATGCTCGGCCTGGCCAACAGCGGCCAGACCCCCGCGAACCTGCGGCGCGAGCGCGAGTGCGTCCTCAACCTGCCGTCGTCGGCGATGGTGGAGGCCGTCGACCGGCTCGCGCTCACCACGGGCCGCCCGGTCGTACCCGAGCACAAGGCACGGCAGGGCTACCGGTACGAGCCGGAGAAGTTCGCGGCGGCCGGGCTGACCGAGCAGGCGTCGGAGCTGGTGGCGCCGCCCCGCGTCGCCGAGTGCCCGATCCAGCTGGAGTGCCGGCTCGTGGCGACGCACCCGTTCGGCGTCGGCTCCCTCAACGTGACGGCCTTCGAGGTCGAGGTCGTACGGTCCCACGTCGAGGAGGACCTGGTCATTCCGGGAACCCACTACGTGGACCCGGTGGGCTGGGACCCGCTGATCATGAAGTTCTGCGAGTTCTTCGGGGGCGGCCACAACGTGCACCCGTCCCGCCTCGCCGGCGGCTGGCAGATGCCGCACCGCCTCCGGCCGTCCGCCGTCTGACGCACCGGGTCCTCACCGTGACACGATCACGCCGGCCAGTACCAGCGCGCCCCCGGCCAGGGTGTTCCAGCCCGGCGGCTCCCCGAGGAGCCAGGCGCCCAGCAGCGTCGACCAGAGCGGCGTGACGTAGGTGACCGAGGCCGCCACCGTCGTCCCCGCCGCACGGATCACCGCCAGGTTGATGATGTAGGCCAGCCCGGTGCCGGCGGCTCCCAGCACCACCAGGGCGACACCCGCCCGCTCGCCGGGCCACGACGGCGGCCCGGCGAGCAGGGGCGTCACGACGGCCAGCTCGACGGTCGCGCAGAGGACCTGCGTCAGCGCCAGCGCCGCCGCCGCGTCACGCCGGCCGGAGAAGTACCTCCGCGTGTAGGTGAAAGCCGCGCCGTAACAGGTCGTCGCCCCCAGACACGCCAGGTCACCCGTTGCGGTGCCGCCCTGGAGCCCGTGCCAGACACCCAGTACCACGAGGACGCCGGCGAACCCGGTCAGCAGGCCGAGCACGCGCCGTGCGGTGGGCCGCTCCCCTGGAATCAGCGCGAGGACGAAGACGAGCGTGGTCAGCGGGGTGGTCGCGTTCCAGATGCCGGCCAGCACCGAGCTGACCCGCGTCTCCCCGTAGGAGAACAGCGCGAAGGGCACCGCGTTGAAGAGCACCGCCACCACGAGCGCGTGCGCCCACGTGGCCCGGTCGCGCGGCGGCGCGATCCGGCGTACGGCGCACACCGCGCCCAGGGCCACGGCGCCGAAGAAACAGCGCCAGAAGGCCACCCACATCGGCGCGGTCCCCGCGTCCACCGCGACCTTGATCAGCGCGAAGCTCGCACCCCAGATCAGCGACAGCAGCGCGAACCCCGGTATCCAGCGCAGCGTCGCACGGTCGCCGGCCGACCGGCGCGCCGGTCGGGTCTCACGAAGCTCGGTCACGGCATCGGATGATGCGCCGGATCGGCATTATGAGTCCAACAAGTAGCATTTCGCCTCACATGAGGATCGCTCATGACCGCATGTGGTGAGCGAGAGCGCCGCCGGAGGACTCATGAACCTGAACCTCAGCCAGCTGCGGGCGTTCGTGGCGGTGCTCGACGAGGGCGGCTTCGGCGCTGCGGCCGAGACGTTGCACATCAGCCAGTCCGCCGTCTCCCATGCCGTCGCCGCGCTCGAGCGTGGCCTCGGTTCCGCCGTGCTCACCCGACAGGCTCCCCCGCGGCCGACCGCCTTCGGGGAGCGTGTCCTCCCCCACGCCCGTGCCGCCGTCGCGGCGGCGACCGCCATCCGCGACCTCGCGGACGAGCGCGACGGCCGGCCGGGCGGCAGCCTCCGGCTGGCCGCGCCCACCACGGTGTGCCAGGGTCTGCTGCCCGGCCTGATGACCCAGTGGCGAGCCGACTTCCCCCGTGTCGGCGTCACCCTGTTCGAGGGCGAGGACGAGGAGATCGCCGGCTGGCTCGGCGACGGCACCGTCGACCTCGCCGTCCTCGTCGACCCGCCGCCCGGGCCGGGCGTGACCATCGCACGGGACCGCTTCCACGCCCTGCTACCCGCGGATCACCCGCTCGCCGGCGAACCGGCCGTCGACGTCGCCGACCTCGCCGATGACGCGTTCCTGCTCTCGCTCGGGGGCTGCGAGCGACACATCCGCGAGCTGTACCGCCGGGCGGGGGTTCCGTTCGACCCGACGCACCGCATCCGCGACATGGGAACGCTGATGGCGATGGTCCGCGCCGGGATCGGCGTCTCGATCCTCCCGGCCCTGGCCGGCGCCATGCTCGTCCCGCGCCTGGTCATGGTCCCGCTCATCCAGGAGATCACCCGCCGCCTGGTGCTCACCGGTCCGCCTGGACACCCCTGGCATCCGGCCGTCACCGCGATCGTGGACGCCGCGTCCGCCCGGCCGGATCACGTCCCGCCGGGCGGATGAACGTTTTCCCGGCTCCGGAGGACGGGCGTCAGCCGGTGAGGACCGTGCGGAGGGTGGCGGCGAAGGCCTCGGGCTTGCCGGTGGGGCCGTACTCACCGCCGAGGAACCCGTCGTGCCCGCCCGGGAAGGTGACGGGCTCCGTCCCGAGGCGGTCGGCCACCGCCACGGCCGCACGGCCGGTCAGCACCTGGCCGGACTCGGCTCCCACGCCGATGACGATCCGGGTCGGCGCCGCGCGCAGCGCCGCGAAGTCGGGCCGGTAGTGGGTGCAGGACAGCATGTTCTGCCCGACCAGCGGATCGTCGCGTGAACCGTCGTCCTCGGCCGGCAGCCCGAAGGCGGCGGGGTCGGGCGCCGGCCCGTCGGCGAACCCGGCCGGGACCGGCCCTTCGTGGCTCATGAGCGCGATGAACTTCGCCATCGCGGGCCCCATGCCGCTGCGCAGGTACGTCTCGTGGATGTCGACGCACACGGCGAGTACCGGCTCGCGGTCCGGCAGTTCCCGTGCCACGGGCGGCTCGTGCGCCACGAGTGTCCGGACCTGCTCGGGATGCCGTGCCACCAGGGCCAGGCCGTTGACGGCTCCGCCGCTGCTGGCGAAGATCTCCACCGGGCCGGCGTCCAGCAAGGCGATCAGCCGGTGCAGGTCGTCGGCGTGCTCCTCGGGCGTGGACTCGGCGGCGTCGTCGGTACGCCTGCTGCGCTCCGCCCCGCGCGGGTCGTAGGTCACGACCGTACGGTCGGCGAAGTGCCCGGCCAGGGTGGCGAACGCCGCGGCGCCCATCGGCGAGCCGATGAGCAGCAGGACCGGATGGTCGCCGGAGCCGTGGCTCCGGACGTCGTAGTGCAGCACGGCGCCCGGCACGGTCAGCGTGCCGGTCTTCGTCTCGATCACGACTGCTCTCCCCTGGCGGATGACTCTCATTTTTCACCCATGCGGACTCACGACGCCCGCGAAACTCATCGGTCCGGCCCCGGAGAACGACACGATGGTTTCCGGCGCGCGACGGATACCCGGTGGCCCACGGCCGCGCTCCCCCGCCCACGGCCCTGCCCGGCGGTTAGGGTGATGGCCATGGACTGGCGAGCCTGGCACGACCAGTACGACCTGGCGGATTCGTCGCTGGCCCGGCGTCTGAAGGTGGTGCAGCAGCAGGTCGGCGCCGCTCTGGACGACTGCCCGCCCGGTCCGCTGCGCGTCGTCAGTCTGTGCGCCGGGCAGGGCCGGGACCTGTTGGAGGTGCTCGACGGGCATCCCCGCCGGGCCGACGTTCGCGCGCGCCTGGTGGAACTCGACGAACGCAACACCGCGCTCGCCTCGGCGGCGGTCAGGGCCGCAGGGCTCGACCAGGTGGAGGTGCTCACGGGCGATGCCGCGCTCACCGACCATTACCGCGGCATGGTTCCGGCGGACGTGGTCCTGGTGTGCGGGCTGTTCGGCAACATCACCGACTTCACGGCCGAACCGCAACCACTGGCGGCAGGCGATTCCATGTTCACTTTCGTGGGATACGGCCTGCTCAAGCAGCGAAGTTCCGACGCCGGGTAGCGGCCGGCAAAGCCCCGGCCGCGATACCGCGCGAGCCCGAATGCCCCGTCCGAGGGAGAATGTCCCGCGACACCCTCGTCAGGACGAAAGGCACCCGTGACCGACGCAGCGCCGTTCTGGGCCTCGCTGGAACTCGATCGACTGGACGGCGATCATTTCCTCGCCGCTCCGCAGGACGGTGTGCTGGAGCGGTCGTTCGGCGGGCAGGTGGCGGCGCAGGCGCTGCGTGCCGCCGGTCTCACCGTCGACGCGCGGCGTCGGGTGCACTCCCTCCACGCCTACTTCCTACGGCCCGGCCGACCGGGTCTGCCGCTGCGGTTCGAGGTGAGCAGGACGCGCGACGGACGCGCCTTCTCCACCCGCGACGTCACCGCCTGCCAGGAGGGGAAGCCGATCTTCGAGATGATCGCCTCCTTCCACGAGCCCGAACCCGGCGAGGACTGGCAGGCGGCCGCTCCCCCGTCCGTGCCGCCGCCCGACGGCCTCCGTCCGGTGCGTCTGCCGCTGCTGTTCGGCGACGACCAGCCGGTGGAGATACGGCCGGTCGCCACACCCGATCCCGGCCCCTTCCCGATCTCCCACCCCTTCTGGGCACGGGCGACGACGCCGGTCGGCGCGGATCCGGCACGGCACGCGTGCGTGCTCACCTACCTGTCGGACCTCGCCGTCGTACGGGCGGCCCGGTCGCCGGAGTCTCAGGCGCTGGGAGTGAGCCTCGACCACGCGATCTGGTTCCACCGCCCGCCGCGCGTCGACGAGTGGCTGCTGTACTCCATGGACCCCGTCGCCCACGTGGGCACCCGCGGCCTGGCTCAGGGCTCGGTGCGGACCCTCGACGGAACCCTCGTCGCCTCCGTGGCCCAGGAAGCCCTCCTGCGGGCAGCCGGCGACTCATCCCGACGATGACCACGGTGTCCCGACGGAGCGTTGTGATAGACCAGGCGACATGCCTGACTTTGACCTGCGCATCCGCCAGGGCCGGGGTGACGATGTCGACCGGCTGCTGGCCTTCTGGCGGGAGGCCGCCGAGGGCGTCAGCGTCACCGACGACCGGGACGGTGTGCGGCGGCTCCTCGAGCGGGACGCCGCGTCCGTTCTGGTCGCCGAGGTGGACGGGGAGATGGTCGGCACGGTCATCGCGGGCTGGGACGGCTGGCGCTGCCATCTCTACCGCCTGGCCGTAAGACCGGCGAGCCGCCGCAGGGGCGTCGCCACCGCGCTCCTGGCGGCGGCGGAGCGGCGGTTCCTCGAACTCGGCGGACGCCGCGGCGACGCGATGGTGCTGGATGACAACGCCCTTGCCCACCATGCTTGGAAGGCCGCCGGCTACGCACCCCAGGCGGAATGGACCAGGTGGACCAAGCCTCTCACCTGAGGCCCGCATCGGCACCGAGACGGCCAGCGTCGGCGAAGACCTCCGAGGAGACGGGCCCCGGCCGGAACGCCGGGAAGGCGAGGCGGCGGGGCCCGTACGGTTCGGGGCGGTCAGACGCCGCGGCAGGGAACCCGGTAGGCGGTCAGGTCGAGGTCCTTCTTCAACGAGTTGAAGTTCTGGGCGTTGGCCTTCGCGCAGAACTTCGAGGTGGCCAGGTCGTACTCGACGTTGAAGACGGCCTTGCCGGCGGCGACGTACTTGTCATAGCCGTAGCCGCCGGTCTGCGCGCTGGTGCACTCGTCGTACGTCCAGCACTCCTCGTTCAGCGCCCAGTCGAAGTACGGCTGGAGGGCCTTGAGCTGTGCGTTGTCGTTCTTGAGCCCCACCGACAGGCCACGGCCGTGCGCCTCGTTCGCCAGCCAGCCGTTGAACTTCAGCTGGTCGTTCGCGGTGAGCGGGAACCCGGGATCGTTGCCGTAGCCGTCGACGTTGTCGAACTCGATCGCGTCGAACCCCTTGGACTTGCACATGTCCATGCGCGCCTTGAGGATCGTGCCGAGCGTGCCGGTGTACTGCCGGATGTCCAGCCAGCGCTCGCCCTCCCAGCCGTCGACGTCGTTGCCGAGCACGCTGCTGGGGAAGTCGCCGGCGTCCGGGCGCCAGTCCTCGTACGTGCCCGCGCTGATGTAGCAGACGACCTTGCGGCCGGACTTGGTGGAGTGCAGTTGGGACACGTCACCGGCGGTGGCGTCGAAGCCGTCGATGTCGTACATGGTC
Organism: Actinoallomurus oryzae; assembly: GCF_039541955.1. NCBI lineage: Bacteria > Bacillati > Actinomycetota > Actinomycetes > Streptosporangiales > Thermomonosporaceae > Actinoallomurus > Actinoallomurus oryzae. The sequence goes on from NZ_BAABHF010000016.1 coordinate 70,438, forward strand.
ACGTCCAGGTACGGCGCGGACGGCACCGACGAGAGCTGCCACTGCCAGCTGGTGTTCAGGGCCGGGTGCCAGCAGCCGGAACACGAGACCGGGCTCGGGAGTGTGGCGGCCTGGACCGGCGCGGCCGATACCAGGCAGGTGAAGAGTGCCGCGAGAGCGGCGACGATGAGGCGTACTCGATGGCGCATGAACGCTCCTCGTGAGACTGAGCACCACGGGGCGGCATGCGTGCTGTTCCGCACTCCCCGTACTCACCGGCCCCGGCTTCACCGCGGCGGCAGGGGTGGCGTCGCCCATATGGATCCGCAGGACTGACGCCAGCACGCGAGGAATCGCTCCTTCCGTCGGCCAGCAGAGAGGATCACCCATCAGTGGATCTTGCGCAACCCCTTCCGGCGCGGAAGCGCGGGACCTGCCGCTTCGCCGCTTCGAGTGTCGGCCGGCCGGCCCCGGGACGCCCGTCACCCACGGACTCCCCGCCGTGGGCGAATTATCATGACATTCACGATCGCGAGCCAGCGGGTGGCCGGGAGAGCGGAGCGCGACATGGAATCGCCGGTGCCGGATGACGGACTTCCGCTCGCTCGAGCGCTGTCGAGCCTGCGTGCCGAGCTGGCCGAGGCCATCGAGGCGGCGCGTCAGGAAGAGCTGCGCTTCAAGGTCGAGTCGATCGAGGTGAACCTCCAGGTGGTCGCCACGACCTCCGGCGGCGGCTCGGCGGAGCTCGGCCTGTGGCAGGTGGTGAAGGTCGGCGGCAAGCTCGACCACAGCCGGGGAGCGACCCACAGCGTGAAGCTCACGCTCACCCCGGACCTGGCCGGCGACACGGCCGACGTCCGCGTCGCGGACGCTCTTCCCGAGCGCCCCGCCTGATCCGAGGCGCCATGTCGCCGGCACACAGGAGCAGGGCCGCGCGGGTCGTCGAGATCTGGGCCGAGGCGGAGGACGACGGCCGGTACGGTTCGGGATACGCGATCGGCGACGATCTGGTGCTCACGGCCGGCCATCTGGTCAGGGCCGATGACGGAACCCCGCGGACCGTCCAGGTGCGGCCGCTCGGCGCGGCGGACTGGACCGGAGAGGTCACCGTGGTGTGGTGCCGGCTGGACGGCGCGGTCGACGCGGCGTTGCTCCGGGTGCGCGACGCCCCGTGGCGCGGGTCGCCCGGCGGCGCGCCGCGCTGGGGTCGTCCCGCCGTCGACGAACGGGTCCCATGCGTGGCGATCGGCTTCCCCGCCTCGCAGTCCCGTCCCGGACGTGTGCGCGACACCGACGAGGCCGTGGGGCGGCTGTCGCCGAACACCCGCGCCAAGGGCGGCCGGCTGGTCGTCGACGTCGGCTCGCCGCCGCCCGCCGGCACGCCGGGAGCCTCATGGTCGGGCATGTCCGGCGCGGCGCTGCTGTCCGCTCGCGGACGGCGCCTGCTCGGCCTCGTGGTCGAGGACCTCGAGGGCTTCGCCCACCGCCGGCTGGAGGCGGTGGGCGTGGAGCGGCTCCTGGCGGACCCGGAGTTCGCCGCGCTGGCCGGCCATCCGGTACCGGAGCCGGTCCACGAGGACGAACCCTGGCCGCTCGACCCTCGCGTGCTCCGCGAGCCGTACGACGAGCTGCCGCACCGTCACTCCGAGGCGCGGCTCCTCCTGCCGCGCCACGGCGTCGTGCCGTTCTCCGGGCGCGCCGGCGAGCTCGCGAGCCTGCGCGACTGGTGCCGTTCGGCGGAGTCCTTCAGCGTCGCGCTGGTGACCGGTGAGGGCGGTGCGGGCAAGAGCAGGCTCGCCGCCGAGCTGTGCGTACGGATGCGCGAGGAGGACGGCTGGGACGCCTACGTCGCCGATCAGGACCTGGTCGACGACGAGGCCTGGGCGCGGATGGACCCGGTCTGGCCGCTGTTACTGGTCTTCGATTACGCCGAACGGATGATCCCGGCGCTGACCCGGCTGGCCGACCGGCCGGCGAACTCCCGCCGTTCCGGGCCGCCGGTACGGCTGCTGCTGGTCGCGCGGCAGGCCGGCGGCTGGTGGCGGGCGATCGACGCCGAGACCGGCGGCCTGTTCACCGAGGTCACCGACCTGCGGCTGACTCTCACTCCGGCCGATTTCGGACCGGCGGACCGGGCCGAGCAGGCCGAAGCCGCGGTGTCCGCCTTCGCCGGCCGGCTCGGCGTGGAGCCCCGCCCCGCGCCGGACGTGAGCGGTGAGGAGTACGACAGCCCGTTGCTGGTGCACGTCGCCGCGCTGCTGAGCGTGCACGGCGAGCGGATCGACGGCCACGCCCCCGGCGGCCTGCGGACCCGGCTGCTCGACCGCCTGCTCGACCGGGAGAGACGGCGATGGGGGCACGCGCAGACGCGGTGGAGCGGCGGCGGCCGCGTCCTCCTCGGGCTGGGCGAGGTTCCCGCCCAGCAGGCCGTCGCGCTCGCCTCGCTGACCGCACCGGACCGGAACGAGGCCCGTGAGCTGCTCCGCGCGGTCCCCGACCTGGCCGACGCGACGTCGGAGCGGCGCGGCCAGGTCGCCGACTGGCTCGTCCAGGCGTTCCCGTCCGCCGAGGACGACCGCGAGGGCGTCCCGGCGATCGCGTCGCTGCGCCCCGACGCGCTCACCGAGCGGCTGCTGGCCACCACGCAGGACCTCGCCGATCTCGTGACCAGGCTCGTCGACCAGGAAGCCTGCACTCTGTCCCACCTGACGCGCACCCTGCACGCCCTGCACCTCGCCGCCGACCGCGCCACCTCGGTACGGCGGGTCCTGGGCACGCTGCTGGCCTCACGGCTGCCGGAGCTGCTGACCGCCGCGGCGACCGCGCCGTGGTCGGCGTTCTCCTGGCTGCTGAACGACTGTCTCGCCGAGTACGGTGAGCCGCCCTCGGACGCGGACCCGGCGCGGGCCGAGACGGCGCGGGCCATCGCCGACGCGGCTCGGGCCGGCCTGGACGCGGTGCATCCGGACCTGCTCCTCGGACGGCTGGCGGTCACCCATGCGCGGCTGGCCGTACGCCACTGTCGCGCCGCCGCCGGCACCGGGCCGCCACCGCATGAGCTGGCCGACGCCCTGGTCCGGCTCGGTATCGCCGTCACGAACCTCGGCCGGCACGACGAGGCGGTCGACGCCCTCCGCGAGGCCACCGGCGTCCTCCGGAGCCCGGCCGGGTCCGCGCCCGACCGGGCGACCCTGGCGTACGCCCGCTACAGCCTGGGCGTCGCCCTCGGCAACGCGGGCCGGTTCGCCGAGGCGGCCGAGGAGTCCGGGGCCGCCGCCGGCCTGTACCGGGAGCTCGGCGCCGCCGATCCGAAGCGGTACCGGCCCCATCTGGCGAGCAGCCTGAAGAACCACGCCGTCGACCTCACCGACGCCGGGCGGCACGAGGAGGCGCTGGCCGTCGCCGGAAAGGCCGTCACGAGCTTCGCCGAGCTCGCCGGCATCGATCGCGCACGCTATCGTCGACCTCACCGACGCCGGGCGGCACGAGGAGGCGCTGGCCGTCGCCGGAAAGGCCGTCACGAGCTTCGCCGAGCTCGCCGGCATCGATCGCGCACGCTATGAGGTGGAGTTCGCCGACGCGCTGAGCACGTTGGCGATCGCCTACGCCCGCTCCGGCCACCCGGACACGGCCGTCTCCGCCAACCTGCAGGCCGTCGCGATCCTCGACCGGGTCTCGACCGAGTCCGAGCGTCTGCGCCCGGACGTCCTGCGCAAGTGCGCGTCCGCGCTGATCAACCTCAGCGCGGACCTCGCCGATCTCGACCGGCACGAGGAGGCCGCGGACGCGACCGCCCAGGCCGCCGAGATACGCGAGCGGCTCGCCGCGGTGGATCTCGAACGCTACGGCCCCGAGTACTCCCGCGCCCTGGAACTGCTGGCCGATCGGGCGGAGCGGATCGGCCGGTACGACGACGCCGTGGCGGCGGCCGATCGGCGGGCCCAGGTCTGCTCGGCGCTCGCCGCGGCGGATCCGCTCCGCCATCGACGGACGCTCGCCGACGCGCTCCACATGCTCGGCCGTCGCTTCTGGCAGGCCGGCGACGTGTCCCGGGCGCTGGAGGTCACGCGGGAGGCCGTCGCCGCCTACCGGGAGCTGCCCGAGCCGGACCGGGGCGAGTCCCGCCCGTACCTCGCGCAGGCGCTGCACGATCTCGCCGTCCACTGGGCGGCGGCCGGCGCCATGGACGAGGCGGTGACCGCCGCCGGCGAGGCCGTGGAGATCCGCCGCGCACTCGTCACCGAGTTCCCGGGCGAGCCCGCCGTCGCCGACCTGGCCGCCTCGCTGAGCCAGTTGGGCCAGACGTACGGGGAGCTCGGCCGGGCGTCCGAGGGATGGGCGGCCGTGGACGAGGCCCTCGCGCTCATGCGGCGGATCACCGAGGGCGCGCCCGGAGCGTACCGCGCGGAAGTGGCCCAGACCCTCAACAGCGTCGGAAGGGCGTACGCCCGGACCGGGCGCGTCGCCGACGCGCTGCCGCCCTTCCACGAGGCCCTCGGCATCCGCCGTGACCTGGCCGCCGCCGACCCCCGCCGGTACGAACCGGCGCTCGCGGAGTCCCTGCACAACCTGGGCACCGCCTTCCGGGCGAGCGGCCTGTCCGCCCAGGCGGTGCCCCTGTTCGAGGAGGCGGCGACGCTCTACCTCCGGCAGGCCGAGGCCGGGACGACGCCCCCAAGGCTGACCCGGACCGTCGGGGCCCTGGTGAACCTGCTGGTCGAGGACGGGCGGTTCGCCGACGCCGACCGGTGGATCCGCAAGGCCGTGAGGTTCGTTGTGTGAGGTGACGGCCTCGGCCGGAGGACGTCAAAGGCTCATCGGCGCGCCGTTGACCAGGACGTCCCGGATGGACAGGCCGTCGACGTACTGGATCTCGCTGTCCTGCGCGATGCTCCGGAAGACGCAGTCGCGGAGCCGGACGTCCCTGATCGGGTCGCGTTCGTAGCCGACCATGCTCGCGACGGCGCGCGCGCTCTCGCAGGTCAGGTCGCGCACCTCGATGTTGCGCACGATCGGGTCGTACTCTCCGGTGTCCCCCTCGCCGTGGTTGAGATTCATGGAGATGAACTCGTGGTTGATGCCGCTGACCGCGATGTCCTTCAGGTAGATGTTCTCGATCAGCCCGCCGCGCACCGAGTTCGTCTTCACGTAGAGGCCGTAGTGCAGATCGGAACCGCCCATCCGGGAGTTCCTCGCGTACACGTTCGCGACGCCGCCCGAGGTCTCACTGCCGATGGCGATCGCCCCGTACCGGTTGATCATCTCGGTGTTCTCGATGAGCACGTCCGTGCACGGCACGCCGACCCGGCGGCCGTCGTCGTCGCGGCCGGACTTGATCGCGATGCAGTCGTCGCCGACGTCGAACGAGCAGCCGCGGATCACGACGCCACGGCAGGACTCCGGGTCGCAACCGTCGTTGTTCGGTCCCTTGCTCACGACCGTGACGTCCTGGACGGTGACGTTCTCCGACAGGACCGGATGGATCTCCCACATCGGGGAATCGACGATCGTGACGCCCTCGACGAGCACGTTCCGGCACCGGTAGAACTGGATGAAGTTCGGCCGCAGGTGATTTCCGTCGCCGAACACCCGCTGCTTCACCGGAACACCGTCGGCGGCCATCTTCTGCAGCGTGGCCCACGCCGCGTCCGCCGCGTCGTCGCCGTTCCAGGACCACCAGTTGTCCCACGTGGCCTGGCCGTCGAGCGTGCCCGATCCGGTGACCGCGATGTTCTTGCGGCCGTAGGCGTAGATCAGCGGCGAACAGTTGTAGCACTCGATGCCCTGCCACCGGCTGTAGACGGCCGGCAGATAGTCGGCGGCGTTCGTGCTGAAGGTGATCCGCGCGTCCTTCTCCAGATGCAGGTCGACGTTGTCCAGCAGGTGGATCGGCCCGGTCAGGAACGTGCCGGCCGGGACGATGACGTGCCCGCCGCCCGCGGCGTGGCAGGCCTTGACGGCCCGGTCGAACGCCTCGGTGCACAGCGTCGTCCCGTCGCCCGCCGCGCCGAAGCGGGTGACGGGGAAGCGGCGGTTCGGGAACCTCGGCGGCCGGACGCGCCGCGCGATGCCCTCGGCGTACCCCCATCCGGGCCGGCCGTGCCCGCCGGTGGTCGCGGCCCCGGCGGGTCCGCTCACGGCCGCGACGGCCCCGGCCAGCACCAGCCCGCCGGCCGTGCCGAGCACTGTCCTGCGCGACCAGTCGTGTGAGGTCATCGGGAGAGTCCTTTCATCGCGAGGAGGAGACGGGACCGGCGTAGTCGCCCTCCCGCACGAGCGAGACGTCACCGAGCCCGCCGGAGCCGTCCAGGCCCCAGGCCGCGATCGCGACGGTGTTCTCGCCGTCGGTCCGCAGGATTCCGGCGGGTACCTGGAAGACGTGCTGCGGACCCACGTCGTTGATGTACCGGCCGACCTGCCAGCCGTTGACGAAGATCAGTGCCCGGTAGTGCCGTGCCGCGTCGTCGTCGATCTTGAGCCCGATCGGTACGTCCTGTCCCTTGGGGACGTTCAGCCGGAACGTCGTCCGGTACCAGCCCACGCCGGGGGTCGGCTCCGCGTGCGGCAGGCTCACCGTCGGCCAGCCGGCGTCCTGACGGCCGGGCAGGGACCAGCCGGCCCGCTCCCCGTACAGCCCGCCGTTGTTGTACGGGCCGCGCACGCGGTCGGCCGGGTTCTCGCCGCCCTGGTCGCCCTGGATCCGCCACTTGATCGTCGCGGACGAGCCGGTGATCGCGGCGCCGGTGAGACCGCGCGGCTCCCGGTACGAGTCGTCGGCGGCCCGGTCCTGGTCGTGGCCCATGTTCTCGGCCAGCACGGACACGACGTTGTCCGCGCCCGGGCGCAGCGCCGAGGCGGGGAAGGCGAAGTTCTTGTTCCCGTCGCCGCCGCTGCCGAGGTAGTGGCCGTTGAGCCAGACCGCGTACGCGCCGTGGTCGGTGACCGTGGCGGACAGCGTGATGCCGGTCTGGCCTCCGGTGGCGGTGAAGTGGCCGCGGTACCACACGTCGCCGTGGTGGAAGCCGTAGTCGTCCGGGTACAGGACCGGCGTCGTCCTGTCCCAGTACGGGTTGTCCGTCGTGGTGTGGTCGGCGGCCGCCCAGGCGGAGTCGTCGAAGTCCGGCTGGGCCTCCGGCGTCTCGTAGCGGTACTTCCAGTTCGTCAGCGCCGGCAGCGACACCGGGCGCGGCCCGGACAGCTGTCCGCTGAGGCTGCCGGAGCTCGTCGGCGCCATGCGGACCGGACGGCCGTTCCAGCGCACCGAGCGCGCGCCCTGCGGGGCGAAGACCTCCAGCGGCCCGGCCCGGTCGGTGTCGCCGGTCAGCGCGACCTCCGCGCCGTGGCCCGAGACGGATGCCCCGCGCACCAGGTAGGGGCCGCGGGCCAGGACCGGCCCGGCGCTCGTGTCGACCCGCCAGAAGGTCCCGGCGGCCTGGTCGTCGCCGATCAGCAGCAGCAGGTCGCGCGTGCCGCCGTGGACGAGCACGCGGGCCAGGCCGTCGTGCTCGTAGTCGAGCCGGAGGTCGTGCCGGCCGGCGTCCCAGCTCGACCGCACCGAGCCGGACAACACGGTGACCTTGGGCTTGGAGGCGTAGCGCAGGACGGTCTCCCCGTCCTCGCCGTGGCGCCCGTACAGCACCGCGACGTCGCGCTTGCCGGAGCCCGAGGGCTGGGCGAACGTCCCCTGCGTCATCAGCTCCGAGGTCGAGTAGACCAGCTCCTGGCCGCCGAACCGGTACGCGGCGACGAGCAGCTTCGAGTCACGCCCCGCGAGGGTGAGCGCGGTACCGGGCGCGCTCGGCACGGTCGGGTAGCGGCCCGCCGCGCCCAGGTCGAGCGCGAGGTGCGTCCGGTCGTCGGCGGTGGAGGTGGAGTCGGCGTGGCGCACGACGTAGAACCGCGTCCCGGTGTTCGGGTCGACCCGCGCGTCCATCCGGATCGCACTGTCGTCCGGCGGCGCGGTGGTGAGCGGATCCGTCGTACGCAGCGGGGCCACGGACTGGACCAGGTAGCCGAGGAGCTTCTGCTCGGTGTACTTGGGGGTGAGCCGGCGCGCCTCGTCGATCGCGGCGCCGTAGTCGTAGGAGGTGTAGTCGAAGTCCGTGGCGAGCCAGCCCCAGTTGGTGCCGCCGTAGGTCATGTAGAAGTTCTGGATCGTCGCGCCCGCGGCGAGGTTGGCCTCCTCGAAGACCCGCTCGAAGTCGGGGCCGGTCAGCGTCCGGCAGTTCTCATGGCCCGCGCCGCCCCACTGGTCGAACGCCCCGCCCTGGAACTCGGCGAAGTTCACCGGCGTGTCGGGGAGCCCGGCGCGGTACTGCCCGTAGTCGGACGGGACCGGCTTCCACTGGCCGGGCTCGGCGCAGTTGAAGCTCTGCGGGTAGACGGTGTACCCCTCCATGTCGACGGCGCCCGTGCCGGAGGTGAACCTGGCGTCGTTCGCGCCGGTGAACGGCACCGTGATGCCGTCGGAGCGGACCTTCTTCTCCAGCGCGCTCAGGTACGCCCGGCTCTCCTCCTCGCTCTGCTTGACGCTGTAGAGCTCGTTCTCCACCTGGTAGAGGAGCACGGGGCCGCGGCCGTCGGTGACCTGGTGGCGGGCCAGGATCCGGTCGATTTCTCCCAGCCACTCGTTCGCGGCGGCGAGGTAGGCCGGATCGGTGGAGCGGGCCTTGCCCTTGAGGGTCGTCAGCCAGCCGGGGAAGCCGCCGGAGTCGGTCTCGGCGTTGATGTACGGGCCCGGGCGGGCGATGACGTACAGCCCGAGCTGGTCGGCGATGTCCAGCAGCCGGTCGACGTCGCGGACCCCGGTGAAGTCGTACACGCCCCGGCGCGGTGAGTGGTAACCCCAGTCGAAGTAGATGGACACCGCGTTGAACCCGGCGGCCTTCATCTTCTCCAGCACGTCACGCCACAGGGCGGGGCTGGGCAGCCGCCAGTAGTGGAACTCGCCGGACCACAGGTAGACCCGCTTGCCGTCGATCGTCAGCGAGTAGCGGTCGTAGCCGACCGTGTGCCGCCCCTCGCGCTCGGCGTGCGCGGGCGCGGAGAGCAGCCCGGTCGTCAGCAGGCACGCGAGCACCAGGGCCAGAAGAGGCCGCCGGATCGCCATCGGCCCATCCCTTCGTGGGGAAAAGGTTTTCCTAAACCCCGGTCCTATCGTGTGGTGCCGCGCCGGTCAATCGTTTGATCCAAATTGGCCGACGTCGGCACCGAGCACGGCGCCCGGGGCGCGTGATCGTCAGTCGTGGGGCGGAGGAGCGGTGGAGGCCCGCGTGATCAGCGCCATCGGGCCGGCGAGGATCTCCTCGACGCTGTCGTCGGGCTTGAGGCCGTTCAGCAGCGAGACGCCACGACGGCCGAGCTCCTCCAGCGGCATCCGCACCGTGGTCAGGGGCGGCGCCAGGTAGCTGGCGAGGTCGAGGTCGTGCACCGCCACGATGGACATCTGGCGGGGGATCTCCAGCCCGGCCTCGCGCAGGCGTTCCATCGCGCCGATGGCCGAGGCCACGTTCGCCACGAAGACGGCGGTCGGCGGGTCGGGGGCGGCGAGCAGCGAGCCCATGGCCGCGGCCCCGCCGGCCGGCGTGTAGTCGGCGGCGGCGATCGGCCCGTCGGGCAGCCCGGCCTCGCGCATCGCCGCGGAGTAGCCGGCGAACCGCCGCTGCGCCGTGTCCGCGCCGGAGGGACCGGCGAGGTGGGCGATACGGCGGTGGCCGAGCCCGACGAGATGCCCGACGGCGAGCCGGGCCGCGCGCTCGTCGTCCAGGATCACGTAGCGCTCGACGGCCGGGCTGCGGCGGTTGAGCATGATCCAGGGCACGGCCGCGCGGTCGAGCTGCTCGATCAGCCCGGTGTCCTCCCCCGACCCCGCCAGCAGCAGCCCGTCGATCCGGCCGGGGCCGAGCAGGTCCATGTAGCCGACCAGCCCGGCGCCGGTGGCGCTGCCGGTGACCAGCACGCAGCCCAGGGCCGCGGCGGCGGCCTCCGCGCCCTTGATGATCTCGGCGTAGACGGGGTTGGCGAAGTCGGGGATGAACAGCCCGAACATGTGCGCCCGCGCGGTGCGGAGGCTGCGGGCCGTCACGTTGGGCCGGTAACCCAGCTCCTTGATCGCCGCCAGGACCCGCTGACGGGTCTCCGGCCGGATGTTGAGGGTCGGGTCGTCGTTGACCACGCGGGACACGACCGCGCGGTCCACCTTGGCCATCGCGGCGACGTCCGCCAGAGTCACACGGGCCGTTCTCATCTGCTACGTGGCGTGGAGACCCCGGCCTTGCGGCTGGGGTCTAAACGCCGCTCCCTCCTTGGAATGTCGGTGGTGGTGGTTAGCGTGCTGGCATGCGATTTCGGCTTCAGCCCACGCCCGCTCAGGAGGCGGCGTTGCTGGAGCACTGCGCGCACGCCCGATATGTATGGAATCTCGCGTGTGAGCAGCACCTGCATTGGCGGCCGGGGCGGGCGAATGCGCCGCGTTATGCCGAGCAGTCCCGGCAGCTGACCGAGGCCAGGAAAGAGTGTCCGTGGCTGGCGGCGGGGTCCCAGACGGTGCAGCAGCAGGCGTTGCGGGATTTCGCCCAGGCCATGGCGAATTTCTTCGCGGGGATCCATCGGCGTCCAACATGGCGTAAGACGGGCATCCATGAAGGGTTCCGGATCGTCGGACAGCGCGGTAACCACTGGAATGCACGGCAGCTGTCCCGCAAGGTCGGTGAAGTTCGGATCCCGAAGGTGGGCTGGGTACGGTTCCGCTGGTCCCGCGACATCCCCGCCGAGGCCAAGTCGTTTTGGGTCGAACGGGACCGGGCCGGCCGCTGGCACGTCTGCTTCGCGATGATCCCGCCACCGATCGACGGGCCGGGGACTGGCGCGGTCGTCGGTGTGGATCGTGGTGTGGCCGTCTCGGCCGCCCTGTCCACCGGTGAGCTCACCTCGGTGCCGGGCCTGCACGAGACCGAGACCGAACGCCTGGGGCGGCTGCAACGCCGGCTGGCGCGCGCCGCGCCGAGGTCGAACCGGCGCAAGCGCGTCAAGACCGCAATCGCCCGGCTGAAAGCCCGCGAAACCGACCGGCGCAAAGACTGGGCCGAAAAGACCTCCACCGATCTGGCCCGCCGCTTCGATTTCATCCGCCTCGAAGACCTTAGGTCGGCGCCATGGTTCGTTCCGCACGCGGCACGATCACTGCGCCGGGGGTGAACGTGCGGGCCAAGGCCGGGCTCAACCGTTCCATTCACTCGGCCGGATGGGGCCGGCTGGCGAGGCGCCTGGAACACAAAGCCGCCGGCCGGCTCGAGAAGATCAATCCCGCCTACACGTCCCAGACCTGTCATGCCTGTGGGCATCGCGCAGCGGACAACCGTGAGAGCCAAGCGGTCTTTCGCTGTCGCGCCTGTGGGCATGTCGATCATGCGGACGTGAACGCGGCCAAGAACATCGCGGCAGGGCGTGCCGTGACTGCGCGGGGAGCCCTCCAGCCATTGGGCGGGGCTTTGAACCGCGAACCTCAACCAGTTTCCTCCTCTGCATAGGGGAATCGGGTTGGAATCCCCCGCCTTCAGACCGGGGAGGATGTCAAAACGAACCGAGTCTTTCACTCTCTCCCGTCCGCATGGATCGATACAGCGCGTCCATGAGATCGAGGGTACGGAGATTGTCCGCCGCCGTCGTCTCCGGCTCGCCGTCCTCGGCGATCGCGGCCAGCAGCGACCCCATCGGGCCGGCGACGGCGTCGGGCAGCCAGCGCGTGGTCACCGGGTAGGGCAGCCAGCCGTCGGTCGGCAGGGTCCGGCTGTTGACCTCCAGGGTGTCGGGACGCCCGTGCGGGTAGTCGTAGAGCAGCCCGAGCGTTCCCTTGATCGCCCCTTCGGAGCCGTCGATGCGGAAGGCGGCCTCGTAGTCGCCCGTCCGGTTCTCGTGCGTGGCGTGGACCAGCGCGCGTACGTCGCCCGGATAGACCAGCGTGCTCATCGTCCGGGTCTCGCCCTTGGCGAGCTGGCCGGGCGTACGGCTGCCCGTGCAGAACACGCGTTCCGGATCGCCGAGGATCGAACGGATCGCGTCCAGGTAGTGGATCGAGTGGTAGGCGATCTCCAGCCGGTCGGAGGCGACGAGCCAGTCCCACGCGCTCCAGTCGGTGAAGATGTTCACGGTGAACGTCATGGCCGTCGGCTCGCCGATCCAGCCGGCCCGGACCATGGCCCGCGCGGCGGCGATGCCCTCGTCGAAGCGCAGCTGCTGGTTGACCGCGACCTTCACGCCGCGCTCGCGGGCGGCGTCGACCAGCTCGCGGCCGGTGGCGGCGTCGGGCGCGAAGGGTTTCTGGCAGAGCAGGTGCTTGCCGGCCTCGATCGCGGTCCTGGCGATGCCCGGCTGGGCGTCCGGCGCGACCGCGATGTCCACGACGGCCACCCGCTCGTCGGCGAGCAGCTCCTCCAGCGATCCGTAGACCCGCTCGATGCCGTGGTGGTCCGCCGTGGCCCGTGCCTTGCCGGCGTCGAGGTCGAACAGACCGGTGATCTCGAGCCCGGCCGCGCGGTAGGCCGGCAGGTGGGCGACGTCGACGATGGCGCCCGCGCCGACGACGGCGACGGGCAGCCGATGCTCGGGCGGGATGGTGAGGTCGACGGCGGCGGCGATGGGGGCGAAGACGTCGAGCACGGTCAGCTCCCGATGCCGTAGAAGCGCGCGGCGGTGCCGCCCAGGACGGCGGCTCGCTCGGTGTCCGGCAGGTCGCGCAGCAGCACGCCGGTCTCCCTCCATACCTTGGCGTAGTCGCCGGCCAGTGTCGCGACCGGCCAGTCACCGCCGAACATCAGCCGCTCGGGGCCGAAGATCCCGAGCGCGTGGTCGACGTACGGCCGCAGGTCCTCGGCGGTCCAGGTCTCGGGGTCGGCGGCGGTGTTCAGCCCGGAGACCTTGGCGTACACCCCGGGGCACTCGGCGGCGCGGGCGAGGAGCGAGGCCCACGGCTCCCACCCCTTCTCCCTGATCGGCGGCTTGGCGAGATGGTCGATGACCATGCGCAGGCCCGGCACGCGTTCGGCGAGCACCGGCACGTGCTCCAGGTGCCGTGGCAGCACCGCGACCACGTCGAACGGCAGGCCCGCCTCCGCGAGCAGGCCGAGCCCCTCGATCACCGCGTCCTGAACCACCCAGTCGGGGTCGCTCTCGTCGTGGATGAGATGCCGCACCCCGGCGAACTTCGGATGCGCGGCGTACCGCTCCAGGGCCCCGGCGGCCTCGTCCGGGCGGTTCAGCGGCACCCAGCCGACGACGGCGGCGATGACGTCGTCGTGGGCGTCGGCCTGCGCGAGCATCGCGTCGGTGTCGGCGTAGGTGTCGGCGGCCTGCACGAGGACGACGCGGTCCACGCCCGCGGCGTCGAGCTGTGGCAGCACCTCCGGGGGCGCGAAGGTGCGGAAGATCGACCCGGAGGCGGGCGTCAGCCACGGGTAGGAGCCCGTCTCCAGGTTCCAGAAATGCAGGTGAGCGTCGATCACGACCATTCGGCTCTCTCTCCCATCAGGTGGCCGGCGGAGGCTGGACGAGCTCCAGCGTGATGTCGTCGGGATCGAGGAAGTAGCAGGCCGCCCCGCCCGCGTTGACTCCCGCGGTGATCTCGTTCGGGGGTGACACGAACCGCACCCCCGCCGAGGACAGACGGGCGTGCTCCGCCCGTGCGTCCTCGACGGTGAGGGCCAGATGGGCGGCGCCCGGCAGGTGCCGCGCGGGGTCCCGGGGCGCGCCCCGCGGCCGTACGTACTCCACGAGCTCCAGGTCGTGGGTGGAGACGCCGCGAGGCTGGCCGGGCACGGCGAGCTGCGCCACGCGCAGCACCGCGTCGGGATAGCCGACGAGCCGGCGCGTGTAGTCGTTGTCCTGGTCCTGCCGGTGCACGAGGGTGAAGCCGAGCAGATCCCGGTAGAAGGCCACCGACCGGTCGAGGTCCGCGACGGTGAAGGAGAAGTGCCAGACCCCGTTCATCGCAGGGCCTCCTCCTTCTTCGGGCCGGGCGCGGCGGCCCGTGCCGCCGCGCCGCGCCCGCGGGTCTGGCGTTTCCGGCCGGCGATCGTGTAGATCGCGGCGGCCACGATGAGGACCGTACCGACGATGACCCCCTGGTAGTTGGCGCCCAGGTTCAGCACGTTGAAGCCGTTGTCGAGAGTGAAAAGTATCAGCGCGCCGACCACGGACTTCAGCACGCTGCCCACGCCGCCGAACAGCGACGTGCCGCCGAGGATGGCCGCCGCGAGGACGGTCAGCTCGGTGCCGTTCAGGCCGGTCGGGTTGATGGCGAGCAGCTTCGCGGCGAAGAGCACGCCGACGAACCCGGACCCGAGCCCGTTGAGGACGAACGCGCCGATCTTGTACCGGTTGACGTGGATGCCCGACAGGCGGGCGGCCTCGGCGTTGCTGCCCACCGCGTACAGGCGGCGGCCGATCACGGTGTACCGCAGCACGGCCCACGTGACGGCGGCGATGACGATGAGGTAGTAGGTCGGCTTGCTGAGCCGCACCTGGTACCCGAGCAGCGGGTCGAGCGCGATCAGCACGACGCCCGCCGCCACCGCGACGCCGCCCACTCTCCGGTCCTTCCGGCGGACCAGGACGACGGCCCCCGCCACCAGCGCGAGGGCGCCGATGATCGCCAGGAGGTGCGTGAGCGTCCAGTAGCCGGCCTGCAGCGCGATCAGCGACCGCTGCGCGTCGGGGTCCTTGGCGGTGATCGTACGGCCGTCCGTGACGATGAGCACCAGACCGCGGACGGCCGTCATGGTGCCGAGCGTCACGATGAACGCGTTGATGCCCACGAGCTGGACGATCACGCCGTTGACGACACCGCACACGAGACCGGCGCCCAGGGCGATGGCCATGGCCAGCGGCAGCCCGAGCGAGCTGACCAGGCTGAGCGCGGTGGCCGCGGAGAACGCCGCGACCGAGGCGATGGACAGGTCGAAGTTCCCGCTGATCAGCACGACCGTCGTGAAGACGGCGAGGATCGCGACCAGCGACGACTGGTCGAGGATGTTGGTGATGTTGGTCGCCGACAAGTAGCTCGGCCGCCCCATCTGGGCCGACAGGACGGTCAGCACGACGACGATGAGCACGAGGGCGTAGACGACACCGGCGTTGCCGGGCCGGAGGGCGGCGGCCAGCCGCGAGCGGGCCGCCACGAGTGAACCCGACCGAGCGAGCGGAGTGGGGCGCCGAGGTACGAGGCGGCCCGCGAAGCGAGTGAGGAGGGTGAGTGAGCGGTTACGCGGCTCAGTCGTCATCGGGAGCTCCTCCGCCGTCGAAGCCATTGGCGAGCATCAGCAGTTCCTCCTCGGAGGTCTCATGAGCCGCGCGCTCGGCGACGACGCGCCCGTCGCGGACGACGAGAACGCGGGTCGCCACGGCGAGCAGTTCCTCGAACTCGCTGCTCACGATGAGCACGGCGCCGTTCTCGGCGGTGAACCCGCGGATGAGGTCGAGGATGTCGGCCTTGGCGCCGACGTCGACCCCGGCCGTGGGCTCGTCGAGCAGGAAGACCCGGGCACCGCCGTACAGCCACTTGCCGAACACGACCTTCTGCGCGTTGCCGCCGGACAGCTCGGTGACGGCGGCGTCGGGTCCCGGGCAGACGATGCCGAGATCCTCGATGGCCCGGGCGGCGAGCCGCCGCTCGGCCCCTTCCCGCGGCAGGGCCCGGCCCGACGCCAGCGAGCACAGGTCGGGCAGGGAGATGTTCTTCCAGATCGGGAACGCGCCCACCAGGCCCTGCGCGTTCCGGTCCTCGGGGACGAGCGCCATGCCGGCGGCGACGGCCGCACGGGGTCCGCGGCGAACGCGCCGCCCGTCGACGAGCACCTCGCCACGCGCACGCGGGTCGGCCCCGTAGACCGCGTGCAGGATCTCCGACCGGCCGGAGCCGAGGAGTCCGGCGAGGCCGACGACCTCACCGGGCCGTACCTCGAAGGAGACCCGGTGAACGCCGGCCGGCGAGTCGAGATCGCGGACCGTGAGCAACGGCGGGCGGTCGGCCGCGACGGGCGCGGGCATACGGCGTTCGGCGGCGAGCAGGTCCCGGCCGACGATCGCCTGGACGAGCCGGTCCTCGTCGTACGCGGCGGTCTCGCCGTCCTCCACCACGGTGCCGTCCCGCAGCACCGTCACCCGGTCGGTCAGGTCGAGCACCTCGTCGAGGAAGTGCGAGACGTACAGGAACGCGGTGCCCTGCGCGGACAGCCGCCGTACCACGTCGAAGACCACCTGACGCTCGGCGTCGGCGAGCGAGGCCGTCGGCTCGTCCATGACGACGAGTTCGGCGCCGGTGGCCAGCGCCTGGAGGATCGCCACCATCTGCCGCTCGCCGATGGCCAGGTCGGCCACTTCGGCGTCGGGGTCGATCGCGTAGCCCACGCGGTCCAGCAGCCGGTCCAGCTCCGCGCGCCGCCCGCGCTGGAGCCGCCAGGGGCCCGGGCTGCCGAGGAAGACGTTCTCCAGGACCGTCAGCGCCGGCGCCAGCGGCACGTGCTGCATGATCGTGGCGATGCCGGCGTTTCGAGCGGCGCCGGGATTCCTCCAGCGGACCTCCTCGCCCTTCCAGCGCAGCGTGCCGGCCGTCGGAGCGTGCGCACCGGCGATGACCTTGATCATCGTGGACTTGCCGGCCCCGTTGGCGCCCACGAGACCGTGGACGCTGCCGCGCCGGACGTCCAGCCGGGCGTCCCGCAGGGCGACGGTGCCGCTCGGGAACGCCTTGCCGACGCCGTCGAGGGACAGCAGCGTGGTCACCATTGCGGTGTGCAGTCGTTGATGTTGTCCTTGGTGATGACCGGCGTGTCGTAGGTCACGAACGCGGCCTTCTGCTTCTTCTGGCCGGTCAGGTCCTGGTAGAGCGTGTTCAGCGCGAGTTTGCCGAGGTCCTCGGGCTTGAAGCAGACGGTGCCGGCGACCTGGCCCGACTTGATCGCGTCGATGCCGAGCTTGCTGCCGCCGATGCCGATGACCTTCGCCTTGGAGCCGGCGGCCGCGACGGCCTTGGCACAGCCGACCGACATGTCGTCGGACTCGGCGTAGAACAGACCGATGTCGCCGTGGGAGGCCAGCATGTTCTGGCACGCCGACTGGGCCTTGTCCTGAACCCAGTCGCCCGGCTGCCGGGCCACCACGGTGAACGTCCCGCCCTTGGACGCGGCCGCCTGGGGGAAGTCCTGCCAGCGGTTCGTGACCTCGGCGAAGCCCGCCTGGCCCTCCACGACGGCCATCTTCCCGCCGCCGGGCACGATCTTGGCCGCGAGCTGCCCCGCCTGGGCGCCGGCGGCGTACTCATCCTGGGTGGCCAGCGCGACCAGGCTCGGGTAGACGTCCTTGAGCTTGCGCTGCTTGGGATCGCCGACCTGCGAGGCCACGGCGACCGTCGGGATCTTCGCGGCGCTGAGCCGGTCCGCCAGCCCCTGGGCGACACCGGAGTCCACGGGCAGCAGGAGGACGCCGTCCGGCTGCTGGGCGATCAGGTCCTGGACGTCGTTGCTCTGCTTGTCGGCCTTGCCCTGCGCGTCCAGCTCGACGAGCTTGACGCCGAGCGTGGCCGCCTCCTCCTTGATCCCCTTGCTGATCGCCGCGGGGAAGGGGAAGCTCAGGCCGAGGTTCGAGACGCCGATCGTGTAGTGCTTCTTCCCGCCGCCTTGCGCGGGCGTGGAACCGGACGAGCTGCTGCAGGCGGTCACGGCGGCCGCGAGGGCGACCGCGACGAGGAATGGCTTGCGCACGGGTTCTCCTGAGTGGTCAAACGATTGACTATGAAAGCCCCCGAGACTGCGGGACGGCCTGTTACGGCGTCCCTCGGACGAGCGCCCGCAGCTCTCGCGTGATGCGCGCGAGGTCGGGCACGAGCGCCTGCGCCAGGGCCGGCGCGGCGGGCATCCGCGTGTCGGGGGTTCCGACGCGGACCGGCGGAGCCGACAGGGGTACCCCCGACTCCGTGACGCGCGCCACGACCTCGGCGCCGAACCCCCCGGTGACGTTGGCCTCGTGCACGACCGCGAGCCGGCCGGTGCGGGTGGCGCTCGCCGTGACCGCGTCCGTGTCGAACGGGTTGAGCCAGGGCGTCTCCAGCACCTCCACGTCGAGGCCCTCACCGGCGAGGGACTCCGCGGCCTCGAGCACCCGGGCGGTCATCGCGCCCCACGTGACGACCGTGGCGTCGGCGCCGGAGCGGCGGACGCGCGCCCCGCCCATCGGCCCCGGCTCGCCGCCGACCCGCACCTCCTCCTTCGGCCCGAAGTAGAGCGTCCGGTTCTCCACCACCAGCACCGGGTCGTCGCTGTGCACCGCCGTCACCAGCAGGTCGTAGGCGTCCTGCGGCGTGGACGGCATGCAGACCCGAAGGCCCGGGACGTGCAGGAAGAGGGCCTCGAGGCACTGGCTGTGCTGCGCGCACGCGCCCGGCGCGCCGCCCTGCTGGGTGCGGATGGTCAGCGGGGCGCTGAGCCGGCCGTTCGAGACGTACCGGACGTTCGCGGCCTGGTTCACGATCTGGTCGAGGGCGACGAGCGAGAAGTCCGCCCACATGATCTCGACGATCGGGCGCCGGCCCATCATGGCCGCCCCGACCGCGCTGCCGAGGATCGCCGACTCGCTGATCGGGGTGTCGAACGCGCGGGCCCCGTACTGCTTGCGCAGCCCGCGGGTCACGCCGAAGACGCCTCCGGGCTCGCCGACGTCCTCGCCGTAGACCAGGGTCTCGGGGAGTTCCTCCATCAGGCGGTGCAGGGCGGCGTTCACCGCCTCGCCGTAGGAGAGCTTGCGGACCTCACCGGTCCCAGCGGTCTCAGGCATACAGGTGCTCCTTCACGGTCGCCGGGTCGGCGAGCGGCGCCGCCAGGGCGGTACGGGCGGCCGCGTCCGTCTCGGCCCTGGCCCGCGTCTCGACCGCGTCGATCTCCGCGGCGGGAACGCCGTCGGCCAGCAGGCCCTCGCGCAGCCGGGCGATCGGCTCTCTTCGCCGGATCCGGTCCATCTCCCCCGGGCGCCGGTAGGTCTCGGCGTCGCCGATGTAGTGGCCCACGAGGCGTTCGGTCACGCACTCCAGCAGCGTCGGCCCGCCTCCCTCGCGCGCGACCTCCAGCGCGTCACGCATGTGGAACCGGACCGCCTCGGCGTCGTTGCCGTCGACCCGGTGACCGGGCATGCCGTACGCCGCCGCCCGAGCCGCGAGGCGGTCGCTGCGGACCATGTCGGCGATCGGCGTCAGCTCCGAGTAGCCGTTGTTCTCGCAGACGAAGACAACGGGCAGGTCGAAGGCCGCGGCGAAGTTCATCGCCTCGTGCACCGCGCCCTGGTTCATCGCGCCGTCACCGAACACCGTCACCGCCGCGCGGCCGGAGCCGTCGTACCGGCCCGCGAGCGCCGCGCCGCACGCGATGGGCGCGCCCGCGCCGACGATGGAGTTCTCCCCGTGGAAGCCGTGGTCGGCCGCGGTGAAGTAGGCCGAGCCGCCCCGCCCGCCGTTCACGCCGGTGGCCCGGCCCATGAGCTCGGCGAACAGCGGCGTGACGGGCACGCCCCTGGCGATCGCCCAGCCGTGGCCGCGGTACGTCGCGAACAGCGCGTCCTCCGGTTCGAGGGCGTCGCAGGCGCCGACCGGGATGGCCTCCTGTCCGATGCACAGGTGCACGGAGCCGACGATCGACCCCTCGGCCCGCAGGTCGCGCACCTTTTCCTCGAAAGCGCGGATCCGCCACATGGCCAGCAGGTCCGCGAGCCGCCGCTCACTCACCGTCGACACCCTCCTTTCGCCATGCCGCCAGCGCGGCCGTGCAGATCGCCTCGACGTCCCCGAGATAGGAGTCGGGGGTGATGGACAACTCGCCGAGGACCGCCGCGTCGCCGGGGGTGGCCAGCTCTCGCAGGGTCTCCGCCAGCGTCCGGCGCTCGGCCCGGGCCCGGCCGGCCGCCTCGTACACCAGGTCGTGGGCCCGCTCCCGGCCGAGCGCCGGAGCGAGCCGCATCATGTAGGCCTCGGCCATGATCAGTCCGCCCTCGGCGTCGAGGTTGTCCCTCATGGCCTGGGGGAAGACCCGCAGTCCGCCGGCGACCTGCGCGGCGGTGGCCAGCGCGCCGGCGCCGAGCTCCGCGAGCTGCGGCACGACGTACCACTCCACCTGCCACTCCCCCGCCGCCCGCTCATGGCCCGCCTCCATCGCGCGGAACAGGGCCGAGCTGAGCGCTCCGGCGGTGCCGGACATGCCGATGATCGCCTCGCAGCCGATGGGGTTGGCCTTCTGCGGCATCGTGGAGGAGGCGCCGCGGTGGTGACCGCCCGCCTCGCGGACCTCGGCGACCTCCGTCCGGGACAGGTCGACGACCTCACGCGCGAACCGCGCGGCCGTCGCCGTCACCCCCGCGCAGGCGACGCCGAACTCGACGACGCCGTCCCTGGCCACGTGCCATGGCACGTCGGTGGTGCGCAGGCCGAGCCGCAGCGCCATGCCCTTCCGGACCGTGGCGGCCTGCGCGCCCAGCGCCGCGGAGGTGCCGCCGGCGCCGAAGAGCGAGACGATCCGCACGGTCCGCGTGGCGGCCCTGAGCCGCTCGCGCTGCCGCGTCACCTCCGCGAGCAGCACGGCGATCTTGGCCCCGAACGTCGTGGGAACCGCCTGCTGGGCATGGGTACGCGCGGCGATGACGGTGTCCGCGTGCTCCTCGACCAGCCGGGCGAGCGCGTCACCGAACTCCCCGAGCAGCACGAGCAGGCGGTCCAGCGCCTCCCCCATCTGAAGAGACAGGGCACTGTCCATGATGTCCTGGGTCGTGGCGCCGTAGTGGACCCGGCCGTTGGGGCCCTCGGGCAGCGCGGCCGCGATCATCCGGACCAGCGGAAGGATCGGGTACCCCACGTTGACCGCCTCACGCCAGAGGCGCTCCAGGTCGATGTTGGAGAGCACGCACGCTCCGGCGATGGCCTCGGCGTCGCTCTCGGTGAGCACCCCCGCGTCGGCCTGCGCCCGCGCGAGCGCGGCCTCGACCCGCAGCCACGCCGACACGGTGCTCTCGGCGGAGAAGACATCCGCCATGCCGCCGTCGCCGAACAACTCGGGCAGCAGCTTGAAGGTCTGCGTCATCCTCGGCGTCGCCATCCGTCAGTCCATCTCCAGTCCGCCATCGACGTTGAGCGCCTGCCCGGTCACGTACGACGCGAGGTCGCTGACCAGGAACAGCACCACGGACGCGAGCTCCTCCGCTCGGCCGGGGCGGCGCAGCGGCGCCCGGTCGCCGACCTCCTTCAGATAGCCCTGTCCCGCTCCGTCGCCGAACCGCCGGTCCCGGTCGGCGATGATCTCCTCCCACATGGGCGTGAGGAAGACGCCGGGGCACACCGCGTTGACCCGTACCGGCGCGAACGCCTCGGCGGCCGACTTCGTCAGGGACAGCAGCGCGGTCTTGGTGGCCGAGTAGTGCGGGGCGTTCGGCCGTCCGGACCGCGCGGCGACGGAGGCCAGCGTCACGATCGACCCGCGGCCCCGCTCGACCATCCGGCGGCCGACCGCCTGCGTGATCCAGAACGTCGCGTTGAGGTTCACGTCGACGATCCGCCGCCACTCCTGCGGTGACACCTCCAGGAACGGCGTGGTCCGCATGATCCCCGCGCAGTTCACCAGGATGTCCAGCTCGCCGATCCCCTCGACCAGCGCCCTCGCCTGGTCCAGGTCGGCCAGGTCGGCCGCACGGACGCGCGCCCCGAGGCCGGCCGCGCTCGCCGCGACGCGGCCCTCGTCCAGATCGGTGAGGACCAGGTCGGCCCCTGCTTCGGCCAGTGCCCTGGCGCACGCGGACCCGAGACCTCCCGCCGCACCGGTGACCAGTGCCGTACGCCCCGCCAGGTCGATCGCGACCCCCATCCGGGCGTCCTCCTTCGCTCGTTCAAACGATTGACTGGAACGTAACAGCGGCAACAGGACCAAAACAAGGGGGCAGTTGGGGCGTTCGTCCGATTCTCGCCTTCGGCCGCCGGTGGAGGCGGCGAGGTCTTGACGGTTCCGCGGCAACGGGCCACAATCCGGAACGCTCGACCTCAGTCAATCGATTGACCTCCGAGGTGCATTTGCCATGAGGCGCGGCCGGTTCTCGATTCTCATCGCCTGCGCGGCGGTCACGACGGCGATGGTGGCCCCCGTCGCTCCAGCCGTC
The DNA here is from genome assembly GCF_039541955.1 of Actinoallomurus oryzae. NCBI lineage: Bacteria > Bacillati > Actinomycetota > Actinomycetes > Streptosporangiales > Thermomonosporaceae > Actinoallomurus > Actinoallomurus oryzae. The sequence goes on from NZ_BAABHF010000016.1 coordinate 92,590, forward strand.
GCCGCGCCACCACCCACGACGGCCTGGCGACACGGCGCTTTGCAGACGGATCCGCGCGGCGTGGTGTCGCGCTCGGACCTCGTCCTGCAGAGCCCGCCGTGGCAGAACTACCAGAGCATGCCGCTCGGCAACGGCCGGCTCGGCGCCGCGGTCTGGTCCGAGGACGGGCTCACCGCGCAGTTCAACCGCAGTGACACGTTCCCCGACCTCAAGGGCGCGGGACAGCTGGTCGTCCCGGGGCTGTTCCCGCTGATGAGCTCCGCCGACTACCGCGGCCGGCTCGGCCTCTACGACGCCGACCTGGACCAGCGCGGCGGGGGCATGACGGCGCACGCCCACGTCCGTGCGGGCACGGACCAGTTCGTGCTGGACGTCGCCGGCGCCGACCCCGGCCGGACCCAGACCGCCGACCTGAAGCTGTGGCAGGGCCGCAGTCCCGTCACGTACGCGTCGGGCGGCGTGGCCGCGCTGGCCGAGACCTTCCACGACGAGCCCTCCGGCACCACGTCGGGCGCGATCGCCGCCGTGACCGCCGACGGGCGCCAGGTGCACGCGACGGTGACCGGCGACCTGTCCGTCCACCTCAGCTTCAAGCCGCGCCAGGACGGCAGCTTCCGCATCGTGGTCGGCGTCCCGGCGTACAAGGGCGGCGACGTGGCGAAGGCGACGCGGGCCGCGGTGCGCGGAGCGTTCGACGCCGGCGCCGACGCGAGCCATCTGCGCTGGTGGCACCGGTTCTGGAACGACGCGGCGCCGCTCGAGATCAGCTCGCCGGACGGCACCGGCGAGTACCTGGAGAACCTGCGGGCGACGCAGCTGTACATGTCCGCGGCGTCGATGCGCTCGGCGGTGCCGAGCAGCCACGGCGGCGTCACCAGCCTGTTCTCGCTCTGGCGCGACGACATCCACTGGTCGGCGGCCAACTGGTGGCACTTCAACCTGCGGCAGCCGGTGTACACCAACCTCGGGGCCGGCACCGCCGCGCTCAACACCCCCTACTTCCGGCTGTACCTCGACCGCCTCGCGAAGATGCGGAAGTGGACCGCCGAGCACTGGCCGGGCGCGAAGGGCGTGTGCGTGCCGGAGTTCCTGCGCTTCGACGGCACCGCCGGATCGTGTGACAGCGACGCCGATCCGGACTGGGTCAACCGCATCCTGTCGACCGGCCCGGAGGTCGTCGCCAACCTGTGGTCGCAGTACCGCTACACCGGCGACCAGGCGCTCCTGGACTCCGGGTATCCGCTGATGAGCGATGTCGCGCGGTTCTACCTGTCCGTGCTGCGTCCCGGAGACGACGGGTACCTGCATCTCCAGCACGTCAACGCCCTCGAGGTGCAGTGGGACACCACCGACCCCACCCCCGACCTCGCCGCGATGCGGACGATCTTCCCGGTCGTCGCCGGGCTCGCCGATCGGCACGGCGACCACGACCTCGCCGAGCGGCTTCGTCAGGCGGTCGCCAAGCTGCCGCCGTTCCGCACGACGACGCGGGGCGGCCAGCCGGTGCTCGCCTGGTCGGGCACGGACGAGGCGGCGCACAACACCCAGGACCCCGACCTGGAGGCGCTGTGGCCGTGGGGTCTGTACGGCGCCGACTCCTCGCTCATGCAGTCGACGTTCACCAACCGCGTCTACGTGCAGACGCGGGAATGGGCCTCGGACTCGGTCTGGGCCGCACGGCTCGGCCGGGCCGACGAGATGAAGAACCTGCTGGTCCAGGGCACCTCCGACTTCCAGATCTTCCCGAACGGCTTCGCCTCGCACAGCCGCAACTCCGATCCGGCGCGCGGCGGCGGTTACTACGACGGCTGGGGAGCCGTGGTGGCGTCCGCGTTGCAGGAGTCCCTGGTGCAGTCCTACCAGGGCACTCTCCGCATCGCCCCGGCGTGGCCGGCGGACTGGACCGCCACGGGCGCCGTGCAGATCCCGGGCGGCCACCGCGTCAGCGTGGAGACACGCGGCGGCTCCGCCTCGCTGGTCGGCATCCAGGCCGGCAGCACGGACACGCTGAAGATCCAGAACCCGTGGCCCGGTCAGCGGATCCAGGTCGTGAACGGCGCGTGCGGCTGCGGCCGGCCCGTGGTGGCGGCGACCACCGCGTCGCAGATCACGCTGCCGGTCAAGCGCGGCGCGAGCTACCTGCTGGAACGTACGGCACAGCCCTACTCGTCCTTCTCATTCGGCGAACTGGGCGGGCGGCCGGCGGACAAGGTGAAGACGCTCGGGCAGCGCACGCTCGGAGTCGCGCACAGCACGCCGCAGATCAACAGCGACCTGGTGACCGTCGAGCAGCCGGACAAGCTGCACGCCCTGGTCCGCGCCGCGGTCGGAGCGCCGGCGTACGTCGACCGCGGCTACACGGTCACCGGACTCCCGGACGCCCTCGACGGCGCGGTCCTGATCCGCGGCGCGAACGACGACTCCCAGCTGACCGAGCCCGCGGACTACCTGACACTCGACCTGACGCGTCCGGCGACGGTGTACGTCGCGTTCGACACCCGCGGCGAGGGATCGTGGTGGCCGGGCTGGCTCGCCGACCAGGGCTTCACGCGCACCGACATGACGGTCCAGACGAGCGACCGGCCACTGGCGGTGTTCGCCAAGACCATGCCCGCCGGCAAGGTAAGCCTGGGACCGAACTCGGGCGTGGACGGCCAGGGCGGCTCCAGCTACGTCACGTTCGTCACCGCCCGGACCGGCTGACTCCGGGACGCGGGCCCGCTCAGCGGCAAGCCGTAGAGGTTGTCCTTCCAGATGGCGTAGTAGCCGGCGTTCCAGCCGCCGTGCACCCATCGGTGACGCGTGCTGCCGGCGACCTGCCAGGTCGTGATCAGATCACCCTGTTGCCGGGTGCCGTCGGCGTCGGAGGGGGTACCGCCACTCGACAGGGGGTCATTGCCACGGGCGAGGACCTTGCCGGTCCGCAGATCCGACAGCACCAGCCGGCGCGTGTGCCCGGCGATGATGGCCCGGGCGGACACGGCGTAGACGGTCTGGCCGCGCCCGGACCACAGCACCCGTCCGGTACGGCGGTCGACGACCTCGAAACCCTGGTGCCGGCTGTCGTTGCCGCGGTGGGCGTCGACGACGGCGTCGCCGGTGGCCGCGACCGGCAACCAGCCCGGGCGATGCCACGGGCTCAGCGTGCCGTCGGCGTCCAGGATCGTGATCGGCCCGCCGTCATTGAGCACCGCGCCCTGGAAGGCGGTGTCTCCGGCCCATTCCAGTCGCTCGTCGGTGGGTAACCGCACCGTACGGGGGCGCACGTGCCCCCGTGCGGACGGGTCGTAGATGTCGACATAGGTCAACCGCCCGCCGGGACCGGTCTTGTGATAGCTGAAGGCGACACGGAGCCTGGGGCCGTCGCCGAGCAGATGCAGCCCCGGCCCGTCCGACCGGCCGGACTCGGCCGCCAGGACCGGGCCCGTGAACAGGGTGTGCCCTTCCGGGTCCGCCTCACGCACCCGGACGCCGAGAGCGCCCGTCGAGCCGGCGGGCACGCCTTTGACCCGGTCCGCCACGACGATGACGTCACCGACCACCACGGCGTTCATGAGCCCACCGGCCACCGACACCTTGACCGCGGACGGGTCATCCGGCTCGACCCACGGGTAGGTACCGGCCGGCGCCGTGCGCTCGGGCAACTCCGGGTGGCGGAACGCGTCGTCCCATCCCGCCTGCGGAGCGCCCCCCGGTGCACACGCCCCTCCGAGGCCCGCGATGAGCGTTAACGCCACGGCCGGCCGGGCCGCGCGCCTCCACCAGCCACTCTGCCGGATCGCACGCATGCCCGCATTGTCCCATTTCAGGAGGTGGATCCCTCGGCCCGCGGATCCGTCGCCACGGCCACAACCGGACCTTCCCCCCGATGCTCACCTAATGTAAGTTGGCGATCACAAAAGGTGATCGGGAGGTCCCCCATGGGTCACGAGTCCGCGCAGGCCGGTTCCGGCGCCCGCGAGCGGCTGCTGCTGCGGTTCCGCATACTCGACCTTGACGGTAACGGCTACCTGGACGAGAGCGACTTCGATCGGCTCGCCACCAGAGTGCTCAGCGCGGTGGGCGAGCCGCGCGAGTCGGCGAAGGGACAGGCGGTCGTGAACGGGCATCGCCGCTTCTGGACGGGCCTGCGCGCGACCCTCGACGCCGACGGCGACGGCCGGATCAGCCGGGAGGAGTACCTCGCCCGGCTGGGCGACCCCGGAGACGCCGAACACACCGTGACCGACTACGCGACGTCGGTGGCCGCGCTGGTCGACCGGGATGACGACGGATACGTCGAACGCGACGACTTCCTCACCTGCATGACCGCGAGCGGCTTCGCGAGTGCGAACAGCGAGGCGGTGTTCGAGGAACTGGACGAATCGGGCGACGGCCGGATCGCGGTCGACCATTGGGCCGCGGCGATCGTGGACTGGTACAGGTCCGAACGCACCGACATTCCCGGCCACGTCCTGGTGACCCCGGCTCCCGACCGCTGAGCGGGGGTCTCCACCGAACGTGCGGCCTGCCTCTTGCGCGCAGAGGCAGGCCGCCCCCTTGATCCGCGGGCGGGCGGCTACTTGTACCAGACCGCGACGCCGCCGTGTGTCCTGTTCGCCCGCACGCGGGCGTCGGCGTACCGCACCGGGAGCAGTTCGGCCTGTGCGCCCCGGAAATCGCCCAGCCCACCCGGGCGGCGACGACGATTCAGCTGAACAGCACGCTGCGGTACGGCCGATCAGTCGAACTTCACATACCGGGTGACGTTGCCGGTCGCGCTCGGGGGCAGCGACCCGGTCTCGCCGGAGCAGCCGGCTGAACGGTAGTAGTGCGCGGTGTGGTCGGTGGCGTTGATCGCGTAGAAGGGTGGCCGGGCGCCTCGCAGGGTGTAGCAGTGGCCGGCCTGCGGATTCTGCAGCGAGGCGGACTGTGTGCCGCTGCCGTCCGGGCTCCAGTAGAAGCCGCCGGTGGCGGCCACGGCGGCGGTGGGCAGCAGAGCGGCGGCGCCCGTGGCGACCGCGACGGCATGAGTCTTGAGTTTCCCATCGATTCCTCTCAGTAAGCCGCCTCAGACGGTCGGCGGCCTACCGCGTGTGTACGTTCGTGGCGCCCGGCGAGCAGGGGAACCCTCCGGCGATCACGCGGATTTTGAGGGCCGTCAGCACGGCCATGCACCTACGGAGCCCCGCATCTCGCGGTCGCGTCAGTGTCCGTCAACGTGGCTCGCCGTTCGCGCGTCCTAGTCAGTACCCCGCCGAATCGGCTAGTGGGGAGCGTGGCGCATGGGGATCAGAGCAACACGGGCGGCGATCGTCGTGATGGTCGCGGTGGCGGCGTCGGCGGGCTGTCACGGCGGGGGCGAGAAGAGCGCGGCGCCGGCCACGGCGTCGCCACACGGCGGACGGAGCGGATCGGCGTCCGCGACGCCGGCATACGCGTCGCCGAGATACACGGCGCGGCAGCTCGCCGACGCTCTGATCAAACCACCTGCCGGAGCAGCCGCGATCTCCAAGGGGAGCGGCCCGTACGAGACGGTGATCAAGAAGCTTTCCGGAGGTGCGCCGCAGGCCACGGGTAACCCGTCGTGCGACGGGATGGGCCGTACCGGCATCGACGTCACCGGCTCCATGCCCAGCGCCTTCGTGAGCTTCGCCCAGGTCGGGCGGTCCCCTTCGGAAGTGCTCGTCGCGGTCCCGGATCCGGTGGCCGAACAGGCGGTCACCCAGCCGGTCCCGCAGGCGTGCCGGACCGTCAAGGCACGCGCCGCCGGTACGACCATCACGGCCACCGTGGTCTCCGACGATCCCCTGGACATCGGAGACGGCGGGCGGATCATCCGGACCGACCAGGTGACCGGCGGTACGCGGCTGCGCTCGTGGCAGGTCCTGTTCACCGGCCCCGGATATCTCGCGATGATGCATGTCGTCGGCACGGATGTCGGCAGAGCGGACGCCGAGAGCCTGGCCCGGCAGGCCTATCGCAAGGCCGGAGCGGCCCTGAAATAGGCGGGGTCGCACACCATGGCACCCGCCTTTACGTAGTAAGGTCGACCCTTGCCGGTCTGGACCAGATACCGCACCGCACATGCCGAGCGCACCGGAGCCCAGGAGGGGCTCGGACTACCACCAGTGCGGCCGGCCCCGGGTTCAACTCTGCTCGGCGGCACGGCACCGACGGCGGTCACGCCACTGTCCGCGACGTCCTCCACCTGCGCGAACTCCACGACCCGACGAACAGCGGTCCCTCCTCGACACTGCCATCGGCGAAGTGAGTCCTATTTGCGACGGCAAGATCGCTGAGTGTAGCCTTTCCGACTTCGATGCGTGGCCCGATGATCACCCGCTGACCCCACATGGGGCTTCGGCCGCCCTTGTTCGCAGGCACATGGTCAGGAGCGCACATGACCTCGCCCGATTCCCGTCCGTCACCGTCGCCGGACGGCTCGACCACCGACGGGCTCCTTTCGCTGCACGGGCCGGAGTTCGCCGCCGACCCCGAAGGCGTGTACCGCCGACTCCGCGCGTACGGCCCCATCGCGCCGGTGGAACTGTCCCCCGGCGTGCCCGGGATGCTGGTCACCGACTACGACGTCGCCCTCGAAATACTGCGCGACCAGGTGAGATTCCCCCGCGACGCCCGCCGGTGGCAACAGGGGATTCCGCCCGACTGCCCGGTCCTGCCGATCATGGCGTACCGGCCGACATGCAACCTGACCGACGACCCCCTCCGCTCGCGGCTCCGCGAGGCCGTGACCGACGCCCTGGACCGGGTCGACCAGAACGCGCTCCGCACCTTCGTCGAGCGCAGCGCAAGCCGTCTCATCGGCCGGATGAGCCCTCTGGGAGAGGCGGACCTGCGCACCGAGTACGCCCTGGTTCTGCCGCTGCTGGTGTTCAACGAACTGTTCGGCTGTCCGGCCGAGCTCGGCGAGCGGATGGTCGCGGCCGTACGGGAGGTCCTCAAGTGGGAGAACTCCGAAGAGGCCAACATGACCCTCGGCCTGGCCGTCCTGGAGCTCATGGCCCTCAAACGCGAGAACCCGGGCCAGGACGTGACGACGTGGCTGATGGAGCATCCGGCCGAGCTCACGGACGAGGAGGTCGCGCACCAGATCGTGATGATCGTCGGCGCGGGCAGCGAGCTCGCGCAGAACCTGATCGTCAACACGTTGCGGCTGCTGCTGTCCGACGAGCGGTTCGGGGGCGGCCTGTCCGGCGGGAGCCTGTCCGTCGAGGACGCCCTCGACGAGGTCCTGTGGACGGACCCGCCGCTCGCGAACTTCGGCATCAGCTATCCGGTCGAGCCGCTCGACTTCCACGGTGTCAGGCTGCCGGCCGACCAGCCGGTCGTCATCAGCTTCGCGGCCGCCAACAACGATCCGTCGACCCGGGCCGAGGACCGGGCCGGTAACCGCGCCCACCTGTCGTGGGGCGTCGGGCCCCATGCCTGCCCGGCTCAGGGCCAGGCGCGCATCATCGCCACGGTCGCCATCGAGAAGCTCCTCGACGGACTGCCGGACATGGAATTGGCCGTTCCCGCCGAGGAACTCACGTGGCGACCCGGATTCATCCAGCGCGCCCTGTCCTCGCTGCCCGTACGGTTCCCCTCCACTCCCGAACCCGCGCCGCCACCGCTCGCCGAGCCGTACCCGGTGACCGAAGCGGGTGACGAGGACGTCCCGGAGACGCCGACCGCCTCCGGCGCCGAGGAGCCATCGGCACCCAAGGCACCGGCCCGCTGGTGGCGCCGCCTGGCGAACTGGTGGGCCGGCGACGCGGGCTGACGGTGGTCACGAGTGGCCGGGGTGTCGTCCGGACCGGTGGACGGGAGCCGTACCGACCCAGCGGTGTGGCCTGGACGCCTCTCCTCAGGCATCGCCGTTGACGAGGTCCTCCACCGGGATGTAGGCATCGGGGAGACCGAAGGCGGCCGGGCCGAACGTCTCCAGGGCCGACGGTGTCCGCATGAGTTCCGGTGTGGAGATCGTGTACACCGTGATCCGCATGCCGTAGCGCAGCGACTCGGTCGTCACCGGCATGCCCGTCTCGCTGTCCAGCGTGCAGATGAGGTCGGGCACGATCGCGCGTACCTCTCCGTCGCTCCGGGCGACCAGGTGCTCGTTCTGGAAGGTGAGCTGGAGCCGGTCGGTGCCGGTGAAGGACTCCAGCGTGGCGGTGCCGCGCGCGAAGCCCTCGACGGTGCGGCGTTCGACGTCGACGACCTTGCCGCGGAACAACACCGCCCCGTGGCGGTAGATGGTCGATCCGAGCATCTCGGTGAGCGCGGCGAACGGATCGCGGTGCGCCTCGCGCGCCTCCCGCAGCGTACGGCCGATGGCCTGGGCCAGGCCGAGTGTGCCGGGGATCGCGGTGCGGCGCACCTCCGCGGCGGTCATCGGGTACATCGACACGTACGACGCGCCGCCCATCCGGATCGTCACGCCCCGGGCGAGCCACTCCATGCGCCGGTTGTCGCCGGTCTCGAACAGCGCCGCGTCGCCCTTGTCGTCGGCGACGGTCATCGGGGAGCCGGACACGCCGTAGATGTGGAACGTCTCCATCTGGAGTTCGGGAAAGGCCCGGCCCATCCCGTCGGCGTCGACCACCGGGATGTCGAGCAGCGCCCCCATGTACAGCGGGATCATCGAGTTCACGCCGCCGCACTCCACCGGCATCGTCGCGGCCGCGGTGCGCCCCAGCCGGGCTTCGAGCGCCCGCAGGGCCGTGACGTTCTCCGTGCCGCTGGGCAGCTTCTCGACGATCACGGTCGGTGCGCCCATCATCGAAGTGGGGATGACCAGGGCGTCGGCGTCGAGCTCGTCGGCGGAGACGACCCGGATCCGACGGCCGGAACGCAACTGCCGCTCCGCGAGCAGCCGCCCGATGTACGGGTCGCCGCCGCCGCCGGTGCCGAGCACGGTGGCGCCCAGCGCGAGATCGCGCAGGTCGACGGTCGTCAGCTCGCGCATGAGGTCTCCACGGGCACGTAGCCGTGGTCGTACCCGAAGTAGCCGGGGCCGACGAGGTCGAGGCCGGCGGGCGTACGCCAGCGCGGGTCGCACGGCGCGCCGACGACACTGACGCGGAATCCGTAGCGGAGTCCCTCGGTGGTGACGGGTTCACCGCTGTCGCTGTTCAGCACGCAGATCAGGTCGGGCACCCCGGCCACGACCACGCCGTCCCGGCGGGCCACCAGGTTCTCGTTCTGGAATTCCAGCTCCAGCGTGCGGCCCTCGTACGCGCCGGTGCCCTCCAGCCGTGCCGTGCCGCGCGCGAAGCCGCCCGTGGTACGCCGGGCCACGTCCGTGATCTTGCCGGTGAACAGCAGGTGCCCGTCCAGTACCTCGGTGGCCGCGGCCACCGGGTCGCGGCGGCCGTGTGCTTCGCGGACCACGCGTCCCAGCCGCTCGACGAGACTCAGCGTGCCCGGTACCAGCGCCTCGCGCACCTGATCGCCGCGCAGGACGTACTGGAGGGTCATCGCCCGGCATCCCATGTCGATGGCGATGGAGCGGGCGAACCGCTCGGCCCACCGGTTGTCGACCGTGCGCAGCAGTGCGCTGTTGCCCTTCTCATCGGCGAGCGCCAGCGGGCAGGTGGAGACCCCGGCCAACGTGGGCAGCACCATCTGCAGCTCGGGGAACGCGCGGCCCATGCCGTCGGCGTCCAGCAGCGGCAGTCCCGTCTCGGCGGCCGCCACGAACGGGATCGTGGAGTTGATCCCGCCCGCCTCGATGCAGGACAGGTGCGTGATCTCCTCGCCGAGCACCTCGTGCATGGCCCGCAACGCCGTCTGGATCTCCGTGCCGCCCGGCATCTTCTCGACCATCACCGTGGGCGCGCCCATCATCGCCACGGACACGATGACCGCGTCGTCCGGCACCTCGTCGAGGCCGACCAGGGTCACCGGGCCGTGCCGCCGGATCGCCTGCTCGGCCAGCAGCCGCCCGATGTACGGGTCGCCACCGCCGCCGGTGCCTAGGATCGCGGCCCCGCGGGCGATGTCGGCCATCCGGTCGGCCGTGATCTGCACGCTCACCTGGCACCTCCGGTCGCGGCGAACTCGAGGTCGCCCACGGCCTTCACCCGTACTCGCACGGCGTTTCCCGGCAGGTACGCGATCGGGACCTCCTCCACCTCCACGATCTGCACGCTGCCCGGGCGGGCGCCGGCCGCGACCGCCTGGTCCACGGCCTCCGCCTTGGCCTGGTCGAGTACCTCGTCACGGGACTGCCGGCCGATCGCGAAGATCCGGTCGACCTCGCCGCCGACCTGCGCGATGGCCGCGCCGATGGCGTTCGCGACCGCGAAGTGGTCGGGCCGGTGCACCTCGGCGAAGCCCGGCAGCGCGTCCGGGATGAGAACCGAGCCGCCGCCGACGATCACCACGGGCACGGGGTCCGCGGACGTGCGCATCCGGTCGACGATCTCGGCGACGTCGTGAGCGATGCGTTCGATCGCCGCGGTCACCAGCCGGGGATCCAGGTGGCGGACCAGGGACGCGTCGCCGATGTCGGCGTGGCCCGCCGCCACGACGATGTCGGTGGCGGTCAGGGTGTCGCCGCCGAACACCAGCGCCCGCTCGGTGAGCTCGTGGCCGACGCTGTCCGGCCCGATGGCCGGGTCCGAGTCACCGCGCACCCGGCTTCCACCGCCGATGCCGACCGACAGGACGTCCGGCATCCGGAAGTTGCTCCGCACACCGCCGATGTCGACCTCGGTCGCCGCCTCCCGGGGGAAGCCGCGGGTGAGCATCCCGACGTCGGAGGTGGTGCCGCCGATGTCGACCACCGCGCAGTCGGACAGGCCGGACAGCAGGGCCGCGCCGCGCATCGAGTTGGTCGGCCCCGAGGCGAACGTGGCGACCGGGTACTTGCGCGTGAACTCGACGTCCATCAACGTGCCGTCGTTCTGCGAGAGGTACAGCGGCGCGCTGATACCGACGGTGGTCAGCGCGCTGGTGAAGGCGTCCACGATCGTGTCGGCGAGATCGCGCAGGCACGCGTTGACGATCGTCGCGTTCTCCCGCTCCAGCAGGCCGATGCGGCCGATCTGGTGGGAAAGGCTGAGGTGGACGTCGGGCAGCACCTCGGCCACGATGTCGGCCGCCTGCATCTCGAAGTCGGCGCTGACCGGCGAGAACACCGAGGAGATCGCGACGGAGCGCACCCCCGCGGCGCCGATCGCGTCGGCGACCCGCTTGACCTCGTCCGGTCTGAGGTCGGAGATGACGCGACCGTCGAACTCGTTGCCGCCGTGGCACAGGTACCCGTGGTCGCCGATCGCCGACCGCAGCCGATCGGGCCAGTCGACCATGGGCGGCAGCGCCTTGGTGGCCGGCAGACCGAGGCGGATCACGGCGGTCGGGGCCAGGCGGCGGGCCTCGACGATCGCGTTGGTGAAATGGGTGGTGCCGATCATGACGGCCTGGATGTCGGCGGGAGAGAAGGTCGCGCCCTTCGCCAGCCCCCGCAGCGCCGCGACGACGCCGCTGGTCACGTCGCTGGTCGTGGAGGTCTTGATCTCGGCCAACACCGCGGACCCGTCCATGAGGACGGCATCGGTGTTCGTGCCGCCGACGTCGATTCCGATGCGCACGTTTCTCTTCTTCCTTCTCTCCGGTCTTGCCCGATCGCCGATCCGCCGTGTCCGGGCGGTCAGCCGCCGGGTCGGTGCTCGGTGCTCCCCACGCCGCGGGTCAGGCCGGCACGGCCGGCCACGACGTAGCCGACGAACGCGACGATCAGGGAGTTCAGCGCGGGGATGCCCCAGCCGAGGTACTTGCCGACCAGGAACGCGCCGACCCAGATCACCAGCGTGGCCGGCACCCAGGCCGGCGCCTCGCGGGGCACGGTGTCACCGGCCGCGTCCAGGTCGCCGCGCCAGCGCCGTACCAGGAAGTACTCGGCCACCATGATCCCGGCGATGGGTGGCACGGCGATGCCGAGGATGGTGAGGAAGTCCTGGAAGCGGTCGAGTATCCCCGCCGCGGCCAGCAGCGTGCCGGCCGCCCCCAGCCCGATCGTGACGAGCGCGCGGTTCACCCGCCGGCCGAACAGCGTGTCGATGATGTTCACGAAGCCCAGCGACGACGAGTACAGGTTCCAGTCGTTGATCTTCAACGTGGCGGCGATGAGGATCACGGTGCCGGCGGTACCGCTGGTCGAGGTCACGATGGCGACCACGTCGCCGGTCCGTACGGCGTGTGCGAGCAACACGCCGATCAGCCCGATGACGTACTCGCCGAGCGTGATCCCCAGGACGGTCTGTTTGACGACGTCCGTGACGCTGCGGTTGTACCGCGTCATGTCCGGCGTGATCACCGCTCCGACGATGAACCCGCCCGCGACCAGCGTCGTCCCCGCCGTCATGCTCAGGTGCGGCCCCGGTGCCGGAGACGTGACCAGTGAGCCGAACGAGTGCTTGGACAGTTCCACCGTGATCGACCAGCCGGCGAGCACGACGAACAGGGGGACCGTCACGTACGCGATCCACTGCATGCTCGCGAAGCCGTACACCACGATGAGCGTGATGAAGGCTCCCGCGATCAGCGTCCACGCCCACAGCGGCGGACCGCCCAGCAGGCTGTGCAGCCCCTGCGCGAAGACGGCGTTCTGGATGCCGAACCAGCCGATCAGGCTGACCGCGACCACCAGGCCGATGAGGCCGGCGCCGTAGCGGCCGAAACCGGTCCAGCGGGCCAGCACCGACGTGGACATCCCCTCGCGGACGCCGATGATCCCGAGAAGAATCGCCACGATCTCCAGGATCACCGCACCGAGCGTGATCGCACCGACGGCGCCCCAGAACGACATGCCCACGCCGAGCGTGGCGCCCAGCAGGAACTGCGACAGCGCCGACACCTGCCCGAAGCGCTGGGCCGCGATGGAGAACCAGTGGTAGCGCGCGTGCTGGGGGACGCGCTGCAGAGCGTAGTCGTCGCTGCCGATCGCGGCCTCGCCCTGCGCGGCAGTCGCGATCGTCACATCGCCGTGGGCCATCGGTCCTCCCGAAGTTCCGTTGGCGAGCAGGCTAGGCACCGGCCGCTTCGCCGGAAATGGACGACCTGCACCACCCTCAGGGGACGGAGGTGCAGGTCGCACCACCTCCGTGGGTAGAATCGCCCGCATTGTGCTGATCACGCCGGGTGACGTGGCCGACCTCGCGGCGGGCGCGACCCTCCTCGGTTCCGGTGGCGGAGGTGACACTCAGAACGCCGCCGCGACGCTTCGGCGCGTCCTGGACCGCCACGGACCGGTACGGCTCCTGAGCCCCGCCGACCTCGATCCCGGCGCGTGGGTCGTGCCGGTCGCGGCGATCGGGGCGACCACGGTGATGATCGAACGCCTCCCCGGTGAGACCGAGTTCACCGCGGCGGTCCGGGCGCTCGAACGGCACCTGGGCATCGCGGTGACGGCGCTGCACGGTCTGGAGTCCGCCGGTGTCAACGCTCTGCTGCCGGTGGCCGCCGCCGCGTGGCTCGGCCTGCCGCTGGTGGACGCGGACGGCATGGGCCGGGCCTTCCCGCGGATCGACCAGACCGTCTTCACGCTCGCCGGTCTGCCCACGGCACCGCTCGCGCTCGCCGAGCCGTCCGGCGCGGAGCTGCTGATCACCGGCGTGGACGGGGCGGGGGCCGAACGGCTGGCGCGCGCCGCGCTGCCCGCGCTGGGCGGATGGGCGGCCAGCGCGCTGTGCGTCATGCGTGCCACCGACTCGCGCCGGCACGCGCTGCCCGGCACCATCAGCCGCGCGTTGCGGCTCGGCCGGGCGCTGCGGCGCGGGCAGCGTGATCCGGCCGAGCGCGACCGGCTGCTCGCCGGCATGGCCGTCCGCCGGCTGTTCACCGGCACCGTCCTGGAGGTACGCCAGCGGGGCCGCGACACGGCCGCGCTCAGCGGCACGGTCACCATCGAGCACGCCCGCTCCCCTCGGCGGACGCTCCGGCTGGAGATGGCCGATGAGTACCTGCTCGCCCTCGACGACGGCGCCGTGACCGCCCATGTGCCAGAGATCATCGTGATGCTCCACGCGCGCACCTGGTACCCGATCTCCACCGAGCGGGTCGCGCCCGGCCGGCACGTGGACGTGCTCAGCCTGCCGGCGCCGCCGGCCCTGCGGACCCCGGCCGCCGCACGGCTCGTCGGACCGCCCGCGTTCGGCCTCGACCTCCCGATGGCCGGAGAAACCGCGTCATGACCGCCGTCACGGTGGGCGACCTGCTGGCCGACGAGGCCCTGCGCGACGGTGAGGTCATCGGCGGACGCGCGGGCATCGAGGCGGCGGTGCATCACGTCACCCTCGTGGTGACCGGCGCCGAACTCGACGACGCACCGTACGGCACCGTCGCGATCCTCGATCTGGGCGGAGCGGCCGGCGCCCTCCGGCGCCAGCATCTGGCCGAGATCGTCTGCCGCCGGCTGCACGGCCGAGCCGGCCGGCTGCTGGTCGTGGCGGGCGGCACGTTCGCCGCCGCGCTGTCCACCGTCCGGCTGGCCGACCGGCTCGGGCTGCCCGTCGTCGTGGCGCCGGACGCCGCACCGCACGCGCTGGCCGCGCGCCTGCTCTCGGTCGTCCACGCGCCGGAGCTGGCCCTGGGCCGGCGCCTGGCCGAGGGCGCCGCACGGCTGCGCACGGCCGGATCCCTGGAGCGCGTCCTGTCCGTCCTCGACGCGGTGCTGGACGCGCGCACATCGCTGGCCACCACCGACGGGACGTCGCTCGCCGGGAGCCGGCCCCGCCACCCGTTCGCCGTACCGGCCGGAACACCGGTGCCGGCCGTCGACCGTACGGGCCGTGTGTCGACCGCGTTGTGTCCCGTGCCGCACACCGAGGGCGGGCCACGGCTGTGGATCGTGTGCCAGTGCGAGCGATCCGGTCCGCTCTGGCGCGACACGGCTCTCGGCCTGCTCGACATGGCGGCGGCATACGTCGGCGCCTGGTTCGCGACCGAGCGCCTGAACGCCGAACGTGACGCCCGGATCCGAGGCGGCCTGCTGAATGAGATCCTGAGCCTGGACGGTCCTCCCCCACCGCACGTCGCGGGACAGGCGGCCCGCCTCGGCTGGCGGCTGGACGGCTGGCACACCGGCATTCACTTCGCGTTGGTCGGAAGCGTTCCACCGGCGCCCGCCACGGTCACCCCCATCCTCTCCGCCGGGCTCACGGCCCACGGCATCGATGTGCCACTGGTCGAACGCGCGGACGGCTGGTCCGCCTGGCACACCGGAGAACGGCCGCCGGACGCCGTCGCGTCGCTCGTCACGACCGTGTGCCGGGCCCTCGCGGACTACCACGCGACGTCGAACGTCCCCCCGATCGTGGCGGGTACCGGACACGCGGCCCCGGGACCGGACGGCCTCGTGACAACGCTCGCCGAGGCACGGCGAGCCGCCCTGGTCGCCGCCGCGACCGGTCGCGCGGGCACGGTGCAGCGCGGCGACGAACTCGGCACGAAACGGATGCTGCTCGACTGGTACGGCTCATCGGTGGTCCGCGAAGAGGCCGAGCGGATGCTGGCCCCGCTGCTGCGCGAGGGCAACGAAGCGCTGCTGGAGACCGTCGACTGCTATCTCGACAGCGGGTGCTCCTCCTCCGAGGCCGCGCACCGGCTCGGCACGCACCGCAACACCGTCACCCGTCGCGTGCAGAGAGCCGAGACACTGCTCGGCGTCCCGTTGACCGACCCGGACGACCGCCTCGCCCTCCAGCTCGCCTGCCGTATGTGGCGCCTCACCCGCGACGCCTCCCCCGCCGGTCGGCGGGCCGCCCCGAGCGGTGCCCTCCCCGCTCAGCCCGAGGTGTGATCGAAGTGGAGCTTGGAGGTGATGCGGTAGCGGTCGCCGCGGTAGACCGAGCGGGCGTGCTCGATGACGCGTCCGGCGGTGTCCTGCGTGGTGCGTTCCACGCACATGATGGGGAAGTAGGACGGGACGTCGAGCAGGTCGGCCTGCTCGGGGTTGGTGACGCTGGGTTCGAGGGTCTGGGTGGCCTCGGCGACGTGGATGTCGTAGCGCTCGCGGAGCAGCCGGTAGAAGTTGCCGGTCTCCATGTCGGCCGGTCGCAGTCCCGGCACCAGGGCGGCGGGCAGTTCCAGGCGTTCGATGGCGATGGGTTCGGCGTCGACCAGGCGTATCCGCGTCACCCGTAGCACCGGGGCGTCCGGGGACAGGCCCAGCCGGCCCGCACGCGGCCACCCCGCCGGAGCCGTGTCGAAGGACACCACGTGGCTCGTCCAGTCGCCTTCGGCGGGCGGCACCGCGAGCGACCCGGCCCCCGACAGCTCCTGGGTGATCTTCCGTGGGCTGGTGAACGTGCCGCGGCCGTGCTGGCGGACCAGCAGGCCCGAGCGGACCAGTTCGTCGATGGCCGCGCGGATGGTCGGGCGGGAGACGCCGAGCTCGTTCGCGAGGTCCCGCTCGGACGCCAGACCCGTGCCCGGACCGGCATTGTCGATGACGTCGAGAATGTAGCGGCGGACCCGGTCACGCTTCGGGGTCGAGGGGGTACGGGTGGCTCTCTGCTCGGGCTCGGGCCTGGTCACGCCCCCATCGTCTCAGGCGAACTCCCGCGCCGTGGCCGCGAGCACCGCGGCCGGCATCCCGGGGACGGATGCCGGCCGTGGCGCAGGCGGTCAGTTCGGCACGGTGTCGGTGAAGTGGGTGCCCGCGCTGTAGTAGCCGTTCACCGCGCTGGTCACCTGCGCCGGCGTGAGCGCGCCGGACGCGTTGTAGTACACCCAGTTGACCTTCTCGTTCCAGGTGCGCGCCCCGGTGAAGGGAAGGTCGATGAACCACTCGTTGAAGTCGATCGTCATCTTCTCCCGCGGGTAGTACTTGCCCGTGGTGGAGAAGTAGACGTTCCCGTCGACGTAGTAGGTGACGGTGCCGCCCGCGACGGTCATCTGCAGCGTGTGCCAGCCCTGGAGGCTCGAGATGACGTTGTGCGTCTGGCGGTCCATGGCGTCCGCGCTGTACCAGGTCGTGGTGTAGAGCGTCGGGCCCGGAGCTCCCCAGCCGCCGTTCGGCAGGTACTCGTTGTCCAGCTCGCTGTACAGCGAGTCGTCCGGGGTGATCGTGTAGAAGGTCTCGTTGACGTGGTCGCCGTTCTGCCCGGTGGTCGGGGCGTCGTTGAAGTAGACCCGTGCCGCGTACGTCCCCTCGAAGAACTTGCGCTGCACCGTATCGATCTCGGCCTGCGTCGTGCCCGACGTCGTGCCGTCGGTGGTGGCGGCCAGGTTCATCACCTTGCCGCCCTGGGCGGTCGCGTCGGAGGGGAAGGTGATGGCGTTCGCCGACCAGGTGCCCTGGATGCCGGGGCCGCCCCCGCCCGTACGGATCGACCAGCCGTGGGCGCCGAGCGTGGAGTCGCCGGGTCCGGTGTAGTGGAAGTCGTCGAACAGGACGCCGTTCCCGCTGGGCGGCGGTGAGGTGGGCGGAGTCGTGCCGCCGCCGGGCGGGGCCGTGCCCGAGACGATGGTGCCGTTCACGGACAGAGTGATCGTGCTCACGGTGCCGTACGAGCTGCGACTCGGTGTGAACGAGTAGTCGTTCGCCTGGTCGACCGACTGCCAGTCCTGCCGGTTGAGGCGCAGCTGGATGTCGCCCGTGGACGCGCCGGGCGCCAGCGTGCCGGCGTTCGAGCCGAACGCCACCTCCAGGTAGTGGTCGGCCGTCGATGAGGCGGTGGCCAGCGTGCCGACCGTGCCGGACAGCTTCGCGCAGCCGATCTGCGCCCACTCGCAGGTGAAGACGTAAGGGACGGTGGTGTCGGCGGTGAAGTAGTAGCGGATGGCCACGCCGGACAGCGACGCGGACGACGAGCCGGTGTTGGTGATCTGGAACCACGGCTCGATGTCGCCTGCGGTGGCGCCGGCCGCGGTGGTCCTGTACTGCAGTTGCAGCCCCGAGGCCGCCTGGGCCGGGTTTCCGGCGAGGACGCCGGCGGCCGCGACGGTGGCGCCGAACAGCCCGAGCGCGGCCGAAAGGGCGGCACGGCCGCGTCCGGACCGGAGGCGTCTGAGGGCAGGGTGATGCCGCATGCGGTGGTCTCTCCTTCAAGGGGTGGCGGGTGAAGTGGTCGGACCCCGAGCGCGCGCGGTGAGCGGTGGACAGTTGACCAGAGGTCAGTTCTACCGCGACCGATGGGCATCAAGATGAACTCCGCTTTTCCACTTGTCAACCCCGGATTACCAGCGCTCTCGGATCCTCTGACACGACGGGCCGCCGAGAACCGGGTGGCAGGTTCATGGCGTTGACATGACCAATGGACAAGTGCCACCATCCGGGGCACCGAGCGAGGGGGCGCTGCCGACCCGGCGCCGAGGCGACGCGCCTCGTGCCGTCAGTCCAGGGAGGATCGACATGCACAGGCGAATTCCGGCCGCGCTGGCGGCGGCCGCCACACTCGTGGTCGCGGGATGCGGAGGCGGTGACGGCGGCGCGAAGTCACCGCCGGCCACGGACATCGCGGGCCCGGGCACCGGAGCCGGGAAGACCCTCACCGTCTGGTATATGAACGGTGACCTGTCCGACGCCGCGGTGGCGGCGATCGACCGGCAGTTCACCCAGGAGACGGGCGCCACCGTGCACGTCCAGATCCAGCAGTGGGACGACATCAACACCAAGATCACCACCGCGCTGGCGCAGAACGACCCCCCGGACGTCATCGAGATCGGCAACACCGACGTGGCGTTGTTCGCCGCCACCGGCGGCCTGTCCGACATCTCCGGGCCGGCGAAGACCATGGCGCAGGGCCAGAGCTGGCTGCCCGGCCTCGTCGGCCCGGCCACCGTCGGCGGCCGGCTGTACGCCGCGCCGCTCTTCGCGGGTGAGCGGGCGGTGGTCTACAACAAGAAGATCTGGTCCGACGCGGGAGTGACGGCGCCGCCGGCGACGCTGGCGGAGTTCACCGCCGACCTGGACAAGATCAAGGCGGCTCACCCGGCCCCGGACTTCTCGGCGTTCTACATGCCGGGCCAATACTGGTTCGGCGGTGTCCAGTTCGTCTGGGACGCCGGTGGTCAGCTGGCCACCAGGACCGGTGACCGCTGGACCGGCGCGCTGGAGTCGCCGCAGGCACAGCAGGGTCTGCGGGCCTGGAAGCAGTTCCAGAACACCTACTCCACGGTCGCCTCGCGCAACCTGTTCAACCTGTCACCGGACTACAACGCGGTCTTCGCCCAGGGCAAGACCTCGGCGATCCTCAACACGAGCGTCAACGCGGTCCTGAAGATCAAGCCGTCGCTGAAGGGACACCTGGGCACCTTCCCGTTCCCCGGCGCCAGGGCGGGCACGAACCAGCCGGTCTTCCTCGGTGGCTCCGATCTCGCCATCGCGGCCAAGAGCCCTCACCAGGCGCTCGCGCTCGCGTACCTGAAGACCGCGACGAGCACCGCGGCGCAGACCGGCGCGATCGCCGGCATCGACGGCTGGACGCCGATCTCCGCCCAGCTCATCGATCAGACGTCCGGGTCGCGCTCCGATCTGCTCA
The DNA here is from genome assembly GCF_039541955.1 of Actinoallomurus oryzae. Lineage (NCBI taxonomy): Bacteria > Bacillati > Actinomycetota > Actinomycetes > Streptosporangiales > Thermomonosporaceae > Actinoallomurus > Actinoallomurus oryzae. The sequence continues at coordinate 112,062 of NZ_BAABHF010000016.1, forward strand.
AGGCGTTCTCGGCCGCGGCCAAGCGCAGCGTCGCGACACCGGCCAGCCCGGGCTGGGCGACGATCGAGAGCGACAAGTCGCTGCAGGCCTTCTTCGGCGACATCTCCACGGGGAAGTCCGCGATCCCCGACGCGGCCCGGTCCTTCGACCAGCACCTGACCCAGGCGCTGAACGCCGCGCAGTGACCTCCATGGAGACCCTCGAAGCGGCGCCTCCCGTCGTCCCGCCGGCCGCCGCGCCCGCCCCGCCGGCACGGCGGCGCGTGGCCCTCACCCCGTACGCGCTGCTCGCTCCCGCCGCCGTCGTCCTGGCTCTGGTGATCGGCTACCCGCTCGTACGGCTCGTGCTGATCTCCTTTCAGGACTACGGGCTGCGGGCGCTGTTCACCGGCCGGACGCGGTGGATCGGCCTGGCGAACTACACCGCCGTCCTGCACGGCGACGAGATCGCGCCGATGCTGGTCCGCACCGCCCTCCTCTGCGTCGCGATGGCGGCCGGCACGCTCGTGATCGGTATGGGCGCCGCCCTGGCGATGCGCGAGCTGGGCCGCCGCATGCGGACGTTCGTCACGTTCTGCCTGATCGCGGTCTGGGCGGTGCCGAACGTCGCCGCCACGATGCTGTGGACCTGGCTCTTCCAGCCGACGTACGGGGTGGTCAACTGGCTGCTCACCCACGTGTCCGGCGGCTTCGGGCAGTACGACTGGACCGCGCACACGCCGTCGGCCCTGCTGCTGGTCTGGCTGCTCGTCGTCTGGCAGTCGGTGCCGTTCGTCGCGCTGACCCTGTACGCCGGCCTCTCCCAGATTCCGGCCGACTACTACGAGGCGGCCGCGATCGACGGCGCCGGCTACCTGACACGCTTCCGCATGGTCACCGTGCCGTTCCTGCGGCCGATCCTGCTGCTGGTCACGGTGCTCTCGGTGATCTGGGACTTCAACGTCTTCAACCAGATCCGGCTCCTGACGAACGGCGGCCCGAACGAGGGAACCACGACACTGGTGGTCTGGTCGTTCACCCGCGCGTTCGCCGGCCAGTCGTACGGCCAGGGCGCCGCGATCGCGGTCCTCGCGACGGCGCTGCTCGTGGCGCTGACCGGCTACTACGTGCGCCGGCTCGTGCGGGCGGGTGAGGGCCTGTGACCCGGCGGGTCCGGCCGGGCCGTGTCGCGTTGAACGCGGGCACCCTGGTGTTCTGCGCGATCTGGCTGTTCCCGGTCTACTGGATGGTCAACACGGCGTTCAAGCCGGCCGGCGACATCGTCGCGCCCACCCCGCGCTTCCTGCCCTTCCCCCTCACCCTGGCGAACTTCGCCGACGCGGTGCACAAGCCACACTTCGCCTCGTACGCCCTCAACAGCATCATCGTGACCGGCGTGGTCGTGACGCTGTCGATCGTCGTGGCGTTCCTCGCGGCGACGGCGCTGACGCGCTTCCGGTTCTTCGGCCGCCGCGGCTTCCTGGTCGGGATCCTCGTGATCCAGATGATCCCGGGCCCGGCGCTGCTGATCCCGCTCTTCCTGAGCCTGAAGAGCCTCGACATGCTCGACACGCTGCTCGGGCTGATGGTGACGTACTCGGCGTTCGTCCTGCCGCTGACGATCTGGGTGCTGCGCGGGTTCCTGCACGGCATCCCGGTGGAGCTGGAAGAGGCCGCGATGGTCGACGGGGCGGACCGGTTGACGGTGATCCGCCGCATCCTGCTGCCCCTGGTCATGCCCGGCATCATCGCCGCGAGCGTCTTCTCGTTCATCGTGGCGTGGAACGACTACATCTACGCCTACGTGATGATGAAGGACCAGTCCCGGTACACCCTGCCGGTCTGGCTGGCCTCCTTCTCCACCAACATCGGCGTCGACTACGGCGGGCTCATCGCCGGCTCGACGCTCTTCGCGCTGCCCATCGTCGTGTTCTTCATGCTCATCCAACGCCGGCTGGTCGCCGGCATGACCGCCGGAGCCGTCAAGGGCTAGGCGCCGTCCCGGAAAGGCCATCGTGATCATTCCTCGCCCCACCGCGCTCACGCCCCACCCCGGCGAGTTCGTCATTCCCCCGGCCCTGAACCTGTCGGCCGGGAAGGGCGCCGAGCGAGCCGCCGGCCTGCTCACCGCCTACCTCGGGCCGGATCGGCCTCGCGTGACGTACGGGCCGCGCGTCCGCCTGTCGCTCGGCGAGCCGGACCTGCCCCGGCAGGGTTACGCGCTGCGGATCGACCCCGGCGAGGTGGTGCTCACCGCCCCCGCCGAGGAAGGTCTGTTCCACGGCGTCCAGACGTTGCGCCAGCTGTTGCCGGCGGCGGCGCTCGACCCGCGTACGGCGCCGCCGGACGTATGGCGGTGGCCGTGCGCGACGGTACGGGACGCACCACGGCTGCCCTGGCGCGGCGTCATGCTCGACGTCGCGCGCCACCACATGCCGCCGGAGTTCCTCCAGGAGTTCGTCGACCAGATCGCCCTGCACAAATTCAACGTCCTGCACCTGCACCTGACCGACGACCAGGGCTGGCGCATCGAGATCGAGGATCTGCCACGCCTCACCGAGGTCGGCGCGTGGCGAGCCGAGTCGATGGTGGGGCCGGCCGGCAGCACACGCTTCGACGGCACGCCGCACGGTGGCTACTACACCTGCCGCACGTTGCGTGACCTGGTCGCGTACGCGGAACGCCGCGGCGTGACGATCGTGCCGGAGATCGAGATGCCCGGCCACGCTCGTGCGGCCCTGGCCGCCTACCCCCACCTGGGGAACGACCCGGAGGTGACACGCCCGGTCTGGTCCAGCTGGGGCGTCAGCGAGGACATCCTCGGAGTGCACGACGAGGCCCTGGAGTTCTGCCGTACGGTGTTGGCCCGCACCGCTGAGGTCTTCCCGTCGCGCTACGTCCATATCGGTGGCGAGGAGTGCCCGACCACGCAGTGGGAGACCAGCCCGGCCGCGCGCCGCCGCGCCGCCTCACTGGGGTTCACCGACACCGCGCAGCTGCACGGCTGGTTCCTGAGCCAGATGCAGGACACGCTCGCCGAACACGGCCGGCGCGCGATCTGCTGGGACGAGGCGGAACGCAACGGCGAACTCCCCGCGGACATGACCCTGACGGCCTGGCGCGACCCGGCTCACGGCGTGCGTTCCGTCAGACGTGGCCATCAGGTCATCATGGCGCCGTACCGGCCGACGTACTTCGACTACGCGCAGAGCGCCCGTCCCGGCGAGCCGGCGGGCCAGCCCGACCTCGTCACCACCCTGGAGGACGTGTACCGGTTCGACCCGCTCGCCGGTGACGTCCCCATCGCCGATCCGCTCGACGGGCGTCGCCCCGGCGTCCTCGGCACCCAGGCGCAGCTGTGGACGGAGTTCGCCCCGACGCCCGACCACGTCCGCTACCTCGCCTATCCACGGTTGTGCGCCCTGGCCGAGGCGGCGTGGAGCGAGGGGACGCGCGACTACGAGGAATTCCGCGACCGCCTGGCAGCCCACATCGAGCGGCTGCGCGTCCTCGGCGCGCTTTCCGCACGGGGAGTGATGGTGTGACCGGCCTGAACGGCCGGCCGGGCACGGCCAAACGCGACCGGGTCCGTCGCTACATACTCGACGTCATCGAGGGCGCCGACCCGGGCACCGGCCTCGCGTCCGAACGCGAGCTGGCCCTCCGCCTGGGCGTGTCACGCCCGACCGTACGCGCGGCCATCGAGGAACTGACCCGCTCGGGCCTCCTGGTCCGCCGGCACGGCCGCGGCACGTTCACCAGTCCATACAAGATCACCCAGCAGCTGTCCCACTCCACGGTCAGCGGCCTGGGCGTCCCACCGGCGGAGGGAGACTGGACGAGTCACGTGGTCTCCTTCGAGACCACCCCGGCGGGCAGGCCGCGCGCGGCGCGCCTGGACCTCGCCCCGGACGCGCCGGTACTGCGAGTGACGCGGGTACGCCTGGTGGAGGGCGAGCCGATCGCCATCGAACGCCTCGAACTGCCCGCCCATCTGATGCCGCGCCTGGAGCCGGCCGACATGGAGTCGGGCAACTTCTACCGACTTCTGCGCGAGCGGTACGGGATCCAGGTCGCCGAGGCCACCCAGACACTGGAGCCCAGCGTCACCGACCCCGAACAGGCCGACCTGCTCGACGTCCCGCCCTACTTCCCCATCATGTGCGTGGAACGCACCACCCAGGACACCACCGGACGCATCATCGAACACGTCCGCTCGGTCTACCGCGGCGACCGCTACCGCATCACCTCCAGACTCCACTTCGACCACACCTCCGGTTAGCTCATAATCGCAACCGTCGGCTAAAGGCTTACCTTCGAACCACCTGTGCTCTATGGTCGACGATCATCCCGCCTCTTGTAAGTCGTGCCTCGGAGCGAGGACCGAGGGCGTTGGGGTCTTCAGGGGTTTTGAGAAAGAGAAAAGTCTGCCCAGGGAAGAACAGAGCATGGTATGGCGAAACTCGTTGGGCTTATTTTGGCTCTTGTCTTTGGGGCATTGGCGCTGCACTATTTATACCAACAGTCTACTCGGAACCAGATAGCTCTAGTCACGACCGTCACTTCTGCCCGATCGTGCCTTTTTATAACCCTGAATCATTTATCGATGACCTGTCCCCCAGTCCCCCTCTCCCATAACTCGGCCGAAATTGTCGCCGCTGAATGCTCACGCAAACTAGACGGTCGAGTGCGTCTTACGGTTAGCGCGACGGTGATCGGGTTCGCCAGCTTTCTGGTGTATGCCTGGGCAAGCCTAAAGGAATTGACTTTGCGGGTGTCGTATCTTGAAGGAAATATTGCCGACCTGAGGCGTTCCATACAGGAAGCGGGCCAGCATGGTAATGCGGATAGATGAAGAGCACAGGTGGACGGCTCCGGACTTGCGCGGGAGCGGGGCCTCGAAGCCTGGATCGGCGGACGGGCGGCACCCCGAGTTCGACACCTATGAACAGACGGTCGCGGCACACGAGAGCGCGGCATACCAGGGGGCGCTGGTCGCCCTTTCCGACGGCGTCGAGCGCGACTTCCGCATCATCGAAGGCGTCGACTGACCGGCGCACTGACGTTCAGGCCGGCCTGGCGGCCCCGCTGGCCTCGTCGGCAGAACTCACGCTCGCCCGGAAGCGAACCGCGAACCGGTACTCATACGACAGATCGGTCCAGCGAGCACACGGATTTGATGACCAGCGGCACGTCCAGCATCCATCTGCTACAACCCTGCCGCCTGACTGAAGCGAGTCGCGTGCGCTTGCCAGCTGGCAGGATCTGCCTGGCCTGCTTACGGGTCGAGCCTCTTACGTATCTTTCGCCAGCTGCCTTATGGCCGCCGTGCGCTTTCCGCAGCATGCGGCGGTGTCGAAGGGCTTTCGGCTCCGCTGGCAGGCGAGGTAGATCGGCTTGGCCACGGGGTACGGCCTCGTCCGCGATCCACCTGAACACACGCAAGGCGATCTCACCGGAAGTACCGGCGAAGCCACCAAACGGCGACGAACACGCCACCGGTCGTTGTCATGGACAGCGCCAAGGTGAGGAAATACGGGCCGGGCGACGGATCATGCCCCGGCCTCGGCAGAAGCGTTGCGAGGAAAGCGAGGACCGCCGCCGCGACAAGGGTCTTGCCAACGGCGGAGATCGTCTGCCCCGTCTCGTTCCAGCGGGCATGCAGCCGCCGGCTCAGGTACCGTGCGGCGTAGTCGAAGGCCACTAGACCGAACAGGCAGAACGCAAGACCCGTTGCGAGCCAGCTGAGCGGAACTCCCACCGGCGTTTCTCGCGTGGCCTGGACTCGCCCTCCAGCCGCTATCTGGGTCCATCTGGAGTGCCAGACCCTAACCGTCACATGGTCCCCGGGCTTCAGGTGGGATAGGACCGGCTCGGAGCCCCCCAGTTCGACACTCCCCCCGAACCCTGCGGGCCCGGTCACGGTGACCTTGTCGGGGCCATCTACTTTCGAGTGACCGATGTAGACGCGGGTGACGACCGCGTCGACGTCACTCGTGCAGTCGGCGCCCCGCAGGGGGACCGTACATCGCGCACCGCGCTCGTAGGCGTGCAGGTCGCGGTAGGCCCGAGGGTAATAGACGGTGGCGGCGCTCAGGCCGCTGATCAGCAGGAGCAGACCGCCACATGCCCAGACACAGCCGATCACCATCCGTCCCCAGCCGCCGGACCCGGCCGGCCGCGAGGACCGAGGGGAAGCACCGGGCCGACCGGCCGCGCCGCCGCGCCGGCTTCGTGCCGGGTATCGCTCAGCCGATCGCATGCCGCTCCCTCCGGCGGCGGACCGCGGCGATGGGGCCTCCCCCATCGAACGGAGCCGCCCCACATCTATGACGCTGCGAGCTCACGGCCGGTTCGTCTGATGCGGACAACCGGCGCGAACCACTCTTCCTCGCGCGGCATGTTCGAACACACTAGCGGCTCGCTGCCATGCTGATTGAGGCCATGCTGATTGAGGCCATGCGTCGTCTGATCATGGACTGCTCCTAATAGTGGGAGGATTCGCCGTACGGCGTCCACCGGACATGTGGGTGGCCGCTGCGCCCGAGTCGGTGCCCCGATCGACGGCGTGGCGGGCTGGGCGGCAGGTTGGCTTTCGTTGGAGCAGCTGGTCATGCTGAGCATGCCCCAGGAGCACGAGCATGGTGACAGTGCTGCACATGGCGTCCCCTTTGCCGCCGGCTCGATCGGCGGTACCCCCTGCGAAGTGTTGACGCAGAGGCCACCATGCGGGACTACGTATTGTCCGGATACGGACAACCCACTGCGAAGGCGGTGTAACCACTCGTCTCTCAGCAGCCATGTGCTTGGGAAGCGGTGCATGGGTATTGCGCGGACCCGTGAGTCGCGGTCTGGACCGCAGATGCCTGCCGGATCGCGTGAACATCTTGTCTAGAAGTGCAGGTGAATTATGACGCGATGGGTACGCATTAGTTGAGTCGACCACGTTGACTTTCGTTCCTCGAACCGGGGAGCTACACCGTCGCCGATGCGGTGCGGAACTGGCTGGAGTTCGGGCTCACCGGCCGGGAAGCAGCATCCTTGAGACCAAACGCATCCTCGCCGACAAGCACGTCATCCCTCGGCGCGCGGAAGCTCCGGGAACTCTCGGCCGACGACGTGGACCAGTGGCCGGCACGCAAGGCGAAGCAAGTCAGCACTCGCACCTTGCAAGAACTGCGATCGATCCTGAAGCGGTCAGTAGCACGGGCTCAGGTACGCGACAAGGTCAAACGAAACGTCGTGCTGCTGTGCCAGCTTCCCAAGGGCCGTCCTGGTCGTCCGTCCAAGTCCCTCACACTCGACCAGGCCGTCGCCGTCCTCACCACCGCTGACACGGCTAAGCCTCAAGCTCCCCCAGCGATGCGTTGCCGCGCTGCAAAGCCTGTAGGAGCGGCAGGCAGTCGCCCGGCGGGCCGCCGGTGACCAGTGGGAGAACAACGATCTCGTATTCGCCACCCGAACCGGCACCGGCCTCAGCGCGGGGAACGTGCGGCGGGAGTTCCGCCGGGTCATCGTCAAGGCCGGCTTGGTCGGTTCGGAGTTGACCCCGCGGGAGATGCGGCATAGCTTCGCGTCCCTGCTCTCCGACAGCGGCGTGCCGATCGAGCAGATCCCACGCCTCGTCGGGCACGCTGGCACCACCGTCACCGAGCAGGTCTATCGCAAGCAGATCCGGCCGATGATCGAGGACGGAGCGATCGCAATGGATCGGATCTTCCCTGATGACAGCTCTGGAGCGTAGTCACTCAGTTGGTCCGGCCGACTGCCCGTTCATCCATACGACCCAACGGTCGCGAACCTATGTCGGCTCCGTCATGGGCGCAGCCACGCACGTAGGCGCCGTGTGGCCATCCTCATCGGCTTCGGTATCGCCGCCACCATCGCCCTCGCCTCCGAGCGGGGTGAGCGATGAACGCCACCGAGCGCGCCCTCCTCACCGCGATCCGCGATGCCCTCGACATTCCCCTGCCTGCCACCGGCGCGGCCGACCACAAGTTCGAAATGCTCCAGCGTCAACGCACCGTCATGGTCCGGGCGCCATCAACGGAATCCTCGATGGGAGCAGCTCCCCGGGAACCATGGCCAAGGTCATTCGGGACCTCACCCAGGAGTCGCCCGTCAGCTACCAGCCTTACGAGACGGCGGATGCACGGAAGGTGTCTCGGTGAAGCCGCGGAAGCGATGGCTCGTTCCGAGCCGCCCAAGTCGGCGACCGTCGTCGCAGCCGGCGTTGTCGAGATGAGCCTCCGCGGAGCCAGCGATGACGTGGAACGGCTCGTCGCGAAGATGCGCAGCGAGGGAATCCCGGTGTGGCGTGTTCCCGTCCAGGCGCTGAACGACGGGCGCAACTACAGCCTGAACGCCGAAGTCGACGTGAAGAACACCGGGAACATTGGGCTGCTGGTGAACGTGAAGGTGTCATGGCCACAGTTCGGCACGTCACCGGTCGTCGCGTCGAAGAAGGTGAAGGTGCCGTACCGGAAGACGGTGACGGTCCGGTTCAAGCGGCACGCGTCGATGACGCAGATCACCAGGATTTAGAACTGGCAGGAGCGGCACGACTTCGAGGACGGATGCAAGTACAAGGGTGACCTGATCGAGACGTCAGGTCAGCCGCACTGAGCCTGATGCTTGAGCGTGAACGCCGCCCAGCCTCTCGTCATCGGGCTGGGCGGCGGCGTGCTGTCCGGTCAGTCCTCCGCTGCGGACTGCAACCTGCTACGCCCCGGACGATGCCGAGCCCGAAGACCATGATGAAGATTGCCCCGAGAACCCCGGCACCGAGGAGTGACAATGCCCGCGAGCCTCAACCGCATCCGCGAGACCATGAACGTCAAGCCGACCCCGCGCGATAAGGGCCTGACGCTCACCTTCACGCTCACGGCCTACGACAATGGCATGCTCGAGCTCGACACGGTCCCCCTCAACGACCACAAGCACGACGATGACGTGACCGGCTGGCTGGCCGCCGCCGAGGTTCTCACCGCGACACTCAACGAGTTCCACCGTCAGGTCGCGAAGCGGCAGGCGGAACAGAACACCAGCGGATGAGTAGCGCTAAGCCACTCGACCGCTTTACGGCACCCTGCGCCTCCATGGCTGGCGCAGGGTGCTGCTTCAGTTGCGCAGGTAGATACCCTAGTCGCCACGCTCAGTCACGCAGCCACGCCCGTGCTCCATCACCGCCGCCACGACGACATCACACACCAGCAGGTCACTCGCCAGAGGACGCACCTGACCCCGGACGCCCCACCCGAGATTGGCGGCCCGCAGCCCAGGCTGGTTCAACGCCCGCGCGAACGCCTCAGCCGCGATAGGGATCGTCTCCGGTCGGGGCATCACGCCAGCGAGCCAGTGCGCTACGGACGCGGCCCCGTAGGTCATCGGGATGTTGCTCTCGGCGCCGACCGTTCACGGCTTTCGCGGTGCCGGCGAGAGTCCACCCTGCGGTGGTGATTGCCTCGTGTAGCGCGGTGTTCTTTAGCGGGCGGAGCCGCTGCCGGGCCATGGCGGGCAGCATGCCCCTGTTGTTGCATTCGATTCAATAGCGACACGCCTTCCCCGCAGGTTACTTCTGGCATTTACTTGCGGGCACCGACTTCCCATAGGCGCCACATGACCGGCGCCGGAAAGGACCGAAATGGTTCCTTACGGACTGGGCCACGCCGCTCCGCTGCCCAACGCGTTCTCCACCAGCCTGCCGGGCGTCACCTTCGACCCGGCGCGGCAGGTGTCCATGGTCGCCGGACAGCCAGCCGTCGAGAACCCCGCCTCACTCTCTCAGTGGGCTATCACCTGGGGCGACACGCAGAACGGCGACACGGTCGCCTGATGACCGCCTCACGGGTTGAACGAGTCGTCCTGGTCGTCGCCGGCCGGGACGACTTGTTCTCCGACAAGATCATCCTTAGCCTGCAGTCGCGCGGCGTCGATGCGGTGCGCCTCGATCTGTCCGCGGCACCACTTCGAATGGACTGCGTCTTGACCGATGCGGCCTGGCACGGCGTTATGCAAGCGAGAAACGGGCGGCCAGTCCGCCTCGAACAAGTCACTTCCGTTTTGTGGCGTTGGGGCGGAAAAATACCCGGACACCCCGATATCGCCGACGAGGACCAACGGGCCTGGGCAGCACAGGAGGACACCGAGGCAGCCCTCGGCGTGCTGCGATCACTGCCCGCCTACTGGATGAGCCACCCCGACCGTCTCGCGGCCGTCGAGGGGAACAAACCGACGCAGCTCCGCGACGCGGCACGCGCTGGGCTCACCGTCCCGCGGACTCTCATCACTAGTGACGGCACTGCAGCGAACGCCTGGATGAGGCCCGATACACCGCACATCTACAAGGCATTCCGCGCCCCCTACAAGCCTCGCCACGGCACCCCCGGCTGGGTCCTCGCCACCCGCATCCGCGGCCCGCTGCCCGACGAGTTGTGCGCCGCGTCGATCGTCCAGGAACTCATCCACGGCACGCCCATCCGTATGACCGTCATCGGCGGCGAAACCTTCGCTGTAGCGGTCAAAGGCATCAGTTACGACGTCGACTGGCGTCCCCATCAGACCGACGCAGCCCTGCAGCCGGTCGCCATCCCCGACGGCATCGGCCAGGCGATCCGCAGGCTGATGGCCGAATGGGGGCTCAGCTACGGCACGCTCGACTTCATCGACACCGGCGACGACTGGGTGTTCCTCGAGGTGAACGCTCTCGGCGCCTACGGCTTCGTCGAGGAAGCGACCGGCCTGCCGTTGACACGCACTATCGCCGAGACCCTCGCCCGCGGAAAAGACCTGTGACGACCTGGCCACGATCCGTCATACATGGCTGGCCAGGCCACATTGCCCCAGATAGTCTTCCGCCGTGCGCAGACTTCCCATCGCCGCCCTCATCTACGCCAGCAGCGTCATCGCACTAGCAGCCGGCGTCATCGCCGCCACCCCATTAGCCGGCATCGACTGGCAAACCCTCACCGCCCTCGCGGTCCTGTTCTGGATCGCCGAATCAGCACCAGCCACACTCGCCATCGAACGCGCCAGCGTGTCCATGTCGTTCGCCGCCAGCCTCGCCGCCGTCGTCCTCCTCGGCCCCGCCGGCGCGGCACTCGTCGGCGCCACCGCACTCGCCGCGACCCATCGCCGCACCCTCATCAAACGCCTCTTCAACGGCGCCCAATACGCCCTCTCCGGCTACACCGCCGGCATCGTGTTCCAGGCATCCGGCGGCCACGCCTACCGGATCGCCGAACAGCACTGGGGCGACCACGTCGTAGGCCCGTTCATCGCCGCCCTGGTCACGTTCGTCGCCGTCAACCTCATACTCCTGGGCACAATCCTGCTCATCTCCCGCCAGGCCGGATGGCGGGAAGTGATCACCGAAGGCCAACGTCTCGCCACCAAATGCCTCGGATTCGGGATGATCGGCCTGCTCATCGCCAGCATCTGGCCACTCCTCGGTCTGCTCTCCCCCGTTCTCGTCCTCACCCCCCTGTTCGTCGCCCGCTGGGCGTTCAACCAGATGCAAGCTCAGCAGCAGGCCCACGCCGCGACGATAGCGGCGCTCTGCCAGGCGGTGGAGACCAAGGACTACTACACCCGCGGCCACAGCGAACGCGTCTCCCGCGGCGCGGTCATGATCGCCGAGGCGATCGGGATGCGGCCCGAGCGGGTCGGCGCGATCCGCTTCGCCGGGATGCTCCACGACGTCGGCAAACTCGGCGTGCCGACCAAGGTGCTGCAGAAGGACGGTGGGCTCACCGAGGAAGAGTTCGCGGCGATCCAGCTGCACCCGATGCGCGGCCTAGAGATCGTTCGGGAGATCGGGTTCCTCAACGAAGCACTGGCCGGGATCATGCATCACCACGAGCGGATGGACGGCACCGGCTACCCCATGGGGCTGGCCGGCGCGGAGATCCCCGAGTTCGCTCGGGTCATCTCGGTGGCTGACGCGTTCGACTGCATGACCTCGACCCGGTCCTACCGCGCGGCACGACCGATCGAAGATGCCATCGCGGAACTCCGGCGATGCGCTGGAACCCACTTCGACGCGAAGGTCGTCGAAGCGTTCATCGCTGCGATTGCGCTCCACGGTTGGGCGCCCCCCGACCCGGTAACGCCACCCGTCGGGGCAGATATCGAGACCACCCAGCAGGACCACGACGACCCATCGACGCCTATCAAAGTGTCCGAGGCCTGAGCCGTGAAGCCCTCGACGGCCATGCGCGTCACGACTGGAACAAGCGGGATCGCTGCTGGGAGATCGCCGGGCCCCACTTTCGAGCAATCGTGGAAGCTTTCGCCGTCCAGTTCGGCACCATCGATGTGACTATCGATTTCAGATCGATTACTAAGAGGTCCTAACAGAAAGATCAGCGGACGAGGCGTCGCCAGCAGATGATGCCGGCGGCCAGGGTGAGGAAGGCTTCGTGGATGTCGGCGCGAATCTCCCAGCGGATGCGCAGCCGGCGGAACCAGTGCAACAACGCGATGGTGCGTTCGACGACGTAGCGGTGGACTCCCAGGCCGGAGCCGTGAGGAGTGCCGCGGCGGGCGATCAGGGGTTTGATGCCCTTGGCCCAGACCAGACGCCGGTACTTGTCGTGGTCATAGCCACGATCGGCGAGCACGTGGTCGGGCCGCCGGCGTGGCCGTCCGACCCGCCCCCGCACGGGCGGGACCGCCTCGATCAGCGGCATCAGCTGGGTGACGTCGTTGCGGTTGCCGCCGGTCAGCGACACGGCGAGCGGTGTGCCGTGGCCGTCGGTCAGGACGTGGTGTTTCGAGCCCGTTCGTGCGCGGTCGACCGGGCTCGGACCGGTTTTGGGCCGCCCTTGAGCGCCCGCACATGCGAGCCGTCGATCACCGCCCGGGTCCAAGACCGGCGGATGAGTAGGCCTGTATGGTCGGGCAATGAATCTCACCCTTGAGGAACTCGCCCTCCTTGAGTACCTGTACGACAAGGTCGGACGCAGTACACGCGCCCGAATCAAAATTCCGCAGGACGACGAAGGCCAACCACAGTCCAATCTAGCGGCCCGCTTGTATGACGCTGACGTTCTCAAGTTCTCCGGTATGGGCATGATCAGCATCACACAGTTCGGGGTTGATGTAGTGAGTGAACTTCGACAGCGTAGGAACGACCGGCCAGCCCGAGCAGCCGCTCTCCGGCTCGCCTTGATCAACTGGCTTTATGGTCACTACGCCGATGGCACGAGCCCAAAGAGCACCGAAGAGTTCCTCGATTCAGATGCCTCGTACTATGCCGGCCAGCAGGTCACCGCTGCCGAGGTCGGGCAAGCCGTCGTCTACCTGAACGAAAGAAGACTAGTCGAAGGCGGTGGTGTAGCCGAGACTGTCCATCTGATCCAGCCACGCCTGACCGCAAGAGGCGTGGAGTGCGCCGAGAGCGGGAAGTCAGTGTCCGAGTTCCTCTCCCCACCACAAGCCACCAGCGGACCGACGTTCAACGTCCAGATCGATGGTTCGCAGAACGTTGTTGTCGGCACCCAAAGCGGCTTCACCCAGAACAACACTTCGGGGATCGACGCAGAGGTCCTTGCGCGTCTCGTGCACTTCGCGACTGTCGCCCGGCAAAGCCTGCCCAGTTCCGGACTGGACGAGCAGCAGCAGGTCACCGTAGAGCAGCTTTCGCAGGAGTTGGAAGCAGAAGCCTCAGGCGACAACCCGGATCGAGGACGTCTGCGGAAGCCGGCGGACCGTCTGGTCGACGCGCTCGCGCCGGCGGCTGCAACGGCTCTGGGGGGCGTGGTGACGGCGTTGGGTCAGCAAACAGTCGCAGCGATCTCTGGTTAAGGCAGATGGCCGCAGGGTTCGCGCCACTCCCCTGATGTCAAGAGTCGACCTCCCCAGCACCGTGCAGCATCGTCCTAGGCATGGATGATGAAGGTGTTGACGGCGTCGAGACCACCATCGTGTGCGCGGTCCTCCTCGCTGACGGCTGGCACGAGATCCAGCAAGGCTCATTCCGCGTCGGTGAACCCGCGGACGGCTGGCACGACGACATGACGCCGATCGCGCTTGAGGATCGCCCGGTACCGATGTTCACCTACCTGGAGGAGACGGATGGCGCCCCGATGCGGGTAAAAGGGGCCCTGTCGTCGATCCTCGCCGTGAAGGAACGCGTCTACGACTGAGCACCTCGATAGGCATCTATAGCACTCTCTAGGACACGCCAAACTTAACCGGCGTGCGAATGTCAGCATTGGCCTGTACTGTCGAAGACGCACCTCCCGGTGCGAAGGCCCCGGCTACTTCTCTCGCAAAGAAACCGAACCGGAGCCGTCACTGATCTCGGGAGGACACACAACTTCATCGCTGGTGCCCGGTGCGCAGGCAAGGGTTACTTCCACTTCTAATGGGATGGTTGCAGGTTCGAGTCCTGTCGCCAGCCTGACGGCTGGTGTAGCTCAATTGGCAGAGCGTCTACGTCACCCTCGCCGACTTGATCTCGGGCACCAAGCGTTGAAGCAGGGTCTCCTCCCGGTGCGGAAGGAGACTTTTTCATGTCGAAGTTCAACCGGCCGGACGCGCGGGCTGCTGTATCGAGCCCTGTGAAGACCAAGTCGCGGGCATCTGGCCGGACCTATGAGGGCGCCCCTGGCCACGCACGGGATGCGAAGTCCGAGCTGTTCCTCCTCGCGGTAGCGAACATGGTCAGTGAAGACACGTTCTACGAGCGCGCCAAGGACCGCGACGACCGCTTCACCTCCCTCATTCATAAGCTCGCCGTCGAGGACGCCGACTGGACCGCCCGCCTACTCGGCTGGCTCCGTAACGGCGCGCACATGCGGTCCGCGTCGCTCGTCGGTGCGGCCGAGTACGTCAAGGCGCGCCTCAACGCCGCGGGCACCCGCGAGCGGCGTACCCACGAGGCCGGTGAGGGCCCCGGCGCCGCGGCGTTCGGCGGCGACAGCCTCGCCTACCGGACGACCACGAACCGGCGAGTCATCGACTCCGTCCTGCAGCGCGCGGACGAGCCCGGCGAGATGCTCGCCTACTGGACCTCGAAGTACGGCCGGAACATCCCCAAGCCGGTGAAGCGTGGTGTCGCTGACGCCGTAGGCCGCCTGTACACGGAGCGGAACCTGCTGAAGTACGACACCGACTCGAAGGGTTTCCGGTTCGGTGACGTCGTCGACCTGGTCCACCCGGTCGCGGGCTCCCACTCGGAGGCGTGGCGGGAGTGGCAGGGTGAACTGTTCCGGTACGCGCTTGACCGGCGCCACAACCGTGGCACGGTCCCCAACCCGGACCTCCTGCCGATGCTGGCGTACAACCTCGCGTTCCTCGAGTCCGCGGGCGAGAACCCGGAGTGTCTCCTCGACACCGATGCCCTGAAGCGGGCCGGCCTCACGTGGGAGAACGCTCTGTCGCTTGCGGGCAGCAAGGTCGACAAGAAGGCGCTGTGGGAGGCCATGATCCCGTCGATGGGGTACATGGCGCTGCTGCGGAACCTGCGGAACTTCGACCAGGCCGGCGTGTCTGATGAGGTCGCCGAGCAGGTCGCGGCACGGCTCGCCGATCCGGAGCAGGTGGAGAAGTCCCGGCAGTTCCCGTTCCGGTTCCTTGCGGCCTACAATGCGGCCCCGTCACTGCGCTGGTCGTGGGCGCTGGAAAAGGCGCTGAACGCATCGCTGTCGAACGTCCCGACGCTTCCTGGCCGGACGCTGATCCTGGTCGACCGGTCGGGGTCGATGTTCGGTGCGATCTCGCAGCGGTCCGGTCTGAACCGTGCGGACTCCGCAGCCATCTTCGGTACGGCCCTCGCCATCCGAGCGGCCTCCGCTGACCTCGTCGAGTTCGGCACGAGCCATCGGCCGGTCCGGTTCAGCGCGGGCTCTTCGGTGCTGTCCACGCTGAAGGAGTTCACGTCGATGGGCGGTACGAACACCGCTGAGGCCGTGCGAGCGAACTACCGTCGGCATGACCGGGTTGTGATCGTTACGGACGAGCAGGCGTGGAGTGGCTACCACGGTGCCGACCCGCTCGGCCAGGTTCCGGCGAACGTGCCGGTCTACACGTGGAACCTCGCGGGCCATCAGTACGGTCACGGGCCGTCCGGCGAGAGCCAGCGGCACACGTTCGGCGGACTGACCGACGCGGCGTTCCGCATGATCCCTCTGCTTGAGGTGGGGCAGAACGCGACCTGGCCGTTCTGACCGAGGCTTGCGACGCTCCGCTTCAAGCCATCGCTGGAGCGGGGCGTCTCGCTGACCTGGTGGCGGAGTTCCCTTAGCCGCACCCACCACGTCGCGCTCTGCCTGCTGTGGCGTTACTGGCAGTCAGGCGTGTCCTGAATGCGCCAACGGCCAACCCCACAGCAGTCACAGGCGTCTCATAAGGTCATCCCCCGCAGAATCGAGCAACTGTCGCATGAGACGAATCCTCACTATGGCCGGCGCCGCGGCGATAACCGTGCTGGCCGTGCCAGCGACCGCGTCAGCCCACACGGGCAGCGGAACCGCCGGCCAAACCAAGTGCAACGCCGACTGGTACGTCAACCCCGACGAGACCGCGCTGAAACCGAAACAGCTCCGCAGCGGGATGCTGTTCGACGGGCCGTCGCTGATCCACCACAAGACCAGCGGTTACACGCTGAAGAACGTCCCCACCCGCGATAGCTTCACCGCGCATGTCTACGCAGGCTCCGCGCCGCTGTTCAAGATGGAGACCTCGAACCCGTACTCCACGGTCAACAAGACCGCGGATGGCAAGTGGTGGTCCAGCAAGATCGCGGCGAGTGAGCCTGGTGGCCAGTCCAACCCGGTCGGCTCCCCGGCCGAGCTGATCGGCAAGGGCGCCTACACCGAGGCCACGACAGTCGCCAGCTTCGGTGTGGGGTACGGCAATGACACCGGCAACAAGGCTCTGGTGACGTCCGTACGGTTCGGCTCGCGCTTCTACTCGTTGGCGTGTAAGCCGCATCATCCTCACCCGACGCCGACGCCGACGCCGACGACTAGCCCGACCACGCCGGGCGGTGACGATGGTTCGACGCCTACGACTGTTCCGTCGGGGGCCCCGCAGACCGGTGACGGTTCGGCCGGCGGCGGCAGCAACACGACACTGATGGCCGCTGGTGGTCTGGTGGTCGTCTTGGGTGTTGGTGGTGGTCTGGTGTTGTGGCGGCGCCGCAGCCAGAACTGACCCCAGACAACACACGGGAAGCCCGGCCTGCTCCCCCGAAGGAGAACGAGGCCGGGCTCTCTCATAGAGATCGTGGTCGGCTTGCCGCTCGGCGGGGTGATCTTTCTGGTCCGGGTAGCCGGTGATGATGACCGGATCCTCGCTGTCAGGGCCGCCGCTGTGGCCGGGCTGCAGGCCGGTGAGGCCGAGGTCGGCCAGGGCGCCCGGTCCGGCGCGCTGCAGGTGGGCGGACAGGTGGTCGTGGCGGGCGGTGGTGACCTCGCCGGCGGCGCCGCGGCGGGCCGCTGATATCCAGATCAGGTTGCCTGCTTGGTCGGTGAGCGCGAGGAACGGCAGGCCGTGGCTCTTGTGCTTGCCGTTGTAGTTACGGCGGTCGGCGCGAAGGTGACGCCTTTGTCGAGCGTCGCGGAGACTGATGGCGGGTCCGCTGGCCCGGCCCCGACTGCAAGCTCCTGTCCGCGAGCCGCGACAGCATCGGTCGTCCGTTCGATGACGATGCTGCCGCGGAGCGTTACGGCTGGGAGCAACTTGGCCAGATCGACCGTGGCGAGTGGGTAGACCCGAACGCCACCAGCGTGTCCCTGAACGTGGGTCAACATGTGGTGGCCGGCGCAGGACAGCAGGAACAACCACCGGTGGTACATCGAGGCATTCATCCTGCCCAAGTTTGGACACCGCACACTGGACTCCCTCACGACGCTGGGATCACCACGTGGGAGAACAGCATCCGGAAGGAGTACGCAGACACCACCGCAAGGGCAACGAGGAGCCTGCTGTTCACCATCCTCGGCGACGCCGTCCTCGACCCAGGCGCGAGCCTAAAAGCCAACCCGGCCGCCCGCCCGCCGCGGGCCCGCGGGCGCCGTTCAGGCCGGACCAACCGTGGCCGGGCGAGGAAGAAGTGGCCGACACCAGTGGAGGTCGTCCTCGCCGCAGAGCGAACCTCGGTGCTGTCCGGCCGGGACCTGGACTTCGTCATGGTGGTCACCCTCGGCTGGACCGGAATGCGGTGGACTGAAGTCCAGGGAATGCAGCGGGAGTACCTGGCGGCGGAGTACTACGAGCTCGACTGGCAGCTGCCGGAGGTCGCTGGCCGGTTCCTTCGCGAGCCGCTCAAGAGTGACTCCTACCGGACGCATGACCCCGACGACGGCATCAGCCGGGTCGACCTACCGCCGTTCCTGGACGAACTCCTCCAGGGCGTCATCTACTCCCGCGACGGGAAGTGCGAGTGCGTAAGCCGCGGCCGGGACTGTGACGGTGCGGGATGGATCTTCCTCGGCCCCAACCGGGGACACTTCCGGCGTATCAACTACGCCCGCCGCTACTGGCACCCCGCATGGGATGGGGCCCACCCCGCGCGGAAAAGCGGGAGTACGGGTGCTCCCGAGAAGCCAGTCCTGGTCGACGCCACATCCTGGCCCGGCCAACCTCTCCACGGGTCGCCCATGGCCGTTCCCGGTCAACCTCTCACCCCACCGGCAATCGGGCAGGGCAAGGCCGGACGCGGGAGACTACCGATGGGAGCTGAGAACACGTATGCTCCCGCTTGTGCTCCCCAAAGCCGCTGTTTCCGATCTTCATTTGACCGGAAGACAGGGTCTGACCTGGGGTGGGCGATACTGGGTTCGAACCAGTGACCTCTTCGGTGTGAACGAAGCGCTCTCCCACTGAGCTAATCGCCCCGGACGGGTTCCCCCGTCGCCAGCAAAGATTAGCGCATTCCGGCACCTCTTCGCGCGCCGCCGGTGGTGTGGACGCGATCAGCCCACGGCCCAGGGGACGTTCAGGCCGTACTTCTCCAGGTAGATGATCACGCCGGCGGCGATCACCACTCCCCCGCAGACGGCGATCAGTTGGTTTCTTCGGCGGGTCTCCGGGGCCAGGGCCTTGTCCTTCGCCTTGACGGCCTTGTCCTTGGCCCACAGCAGGGCGACGCGGGCCCAGGCGAACTCCGTTGCCAGGATGGCGAAGCCGACGAAGATCGCGGCCCAGCCCGGGCCCGGCAGGACGAGCATCGCGATGCCCGCCAGCAGCACCGCCATGCCCACGGTGAACACCGCGACACGCCACGCGTTGTTCAACAGAGCGTTGCGTCGTACGCGCTCACGCCAGCGGGTCAGGTACTCGGACACGCATCGACCATAGCGCTTCCGCGCAGGTCAGAGCGGGTATCAGGTCGGAGAGGCCGGTCAGCTCAGGTGTTCGGGGGGCGGAATGTTCTTAGGACTTCTCGCAGTTACGGGTCAGAGACCGAAGGGGACACCCGTTGGAGGGAGCGACGTCCTCACCCAGAGCCCGCGATGCGGGTCCGATGCCTGAAGGAATGGCCCGATGAACAGCAGCAGCACCGCCTCGGCCGAGGTCGGCCTTCGGCTCGTCGTTCCCGACCGTACGACGGTCCCGCTGCTCGCGACCCTGGAGTACGCCGCCGACGACCCCTATGCCATCCGTGTCGCTTTTCACGTCGGTGACGACGATCCAGTGGAGTGGATCTTCGCTCGCGAGTTGCTGACCGTTGGTGTGGTGCGGCGGGTCGGGGACGGGGACGTTCAGGTGTGGCCCGCGGACGACGTCCGCGACCGCTCGCTGAACCTGTCTCTTTCGTCACCCTTTGGTACCGCCCACTTCGAGGCTCCGCTCACGCCCCTGACCGACTTTCTCAACCGTACGTACGAGATCGTGGCCGCGGGCCGGGAGTCGGATTTCATCGACATCGAGGCGGAACTCGACGACCTGCTCTGGCACTCCTGACGTCAAGGACCGTACGGCCCCGCGCCAAGCGCCTCCCAGCGCTGGCCCACACCCGACGGCGCGGGGCCGTACGCACGATCACGGCGCCGCCGCCCGCGGCGCTCGCTTCCGGCGCCGCGAGCGGAACCCGGCTCACGGGTCGAGGTCGGCCGCACCCCGCTCGGCGAACACCTCGATGGCCTTGCGGGTGACGGGGCCCGGCGCGGCCGGCAGGACCGTGCCGTCGATCGCCCTGATCGGCTGCACGTCACGGGTGGTGGAGGTCAGGAAGGCCTCCTCGGCCTCGGCGAACTCCGCCAGCGGCACGTCGGTCTCCTCCCCGCCGACCCACTCGAGCACGAGGGCGCGGGTGATCCCGGCGAGGCAGCCGGAGGACAGCGGCGGAGTGATCAGCCGGCCGCCGCGGACGAGGAAGACGTTGGAGCCGGTGCCCTCGCAGAGGTTCCCGGCGAGGTTGCCGAAGATCGCCTCGGCGCCGCCGTGCTCGTGGGCGTACGCGAGGGCCTTGGCGTTGTCGCCGTAGGAGGTCGTCTTCAGCCCGGACAGGGCGCCCCGCTCGTTGCGCGGCCACGGCACGACCGAGACGTCGCCGGTCGCCGGGAACGGCCGCTGCTCCGCGACGGCCACGATCGCGGTCGCGCCGGTCGTGCCGCGGTCGGAGCCGAGCGGGCCCTCACCGCTGGTGTAGGTGATGCGGATGCGGGCGAGGTCCCACTTGGGTGAGGCGTCGAGGACGTCGAGCGTGCCCTGACGGATGGCGTCCAGGTCCGGCTCGGGCAGCCCGAGCCCGGCGGCCGAGACCGCGAGCCGGTCCAGGTGGCGGGTGAGGGCGAACGACCGGCCGCGCACGGCCTTGATCGTCTCGAAGACCCCGTCACCCACGAGGATGCCGTGGTCGAACACGGACACTCGCGCGTCCTCCGGGGCGTGCAGCGCCCCGTTGATCCATACCGGACCGGAACTCATCGTGAAGCTACCTCCAATAGCCGAGCCGCCTTCAGCTCGGTCTCCTGCCATTCGCGCCGGGGGTCGGAGTGCCACGTGATGCCCGCCCCGGTGCCGAACCTGAGCCGATCATCGGTCGCCCAGAACGTACGGATGCCGACCGCGAGCGCACCACGCCGGGAGTCCGCGTCCACCCAGCCGATGGCTCCACAGTACGGGCCGCGGGGCACCGGTTCGAGCTCATTAAGGAGCGTTAGGGCGCTGGACTTCGGCGCGCCGGTGACCGATCCGGGCGGGAAGGTCGCGGCGATCAGCTCCGGCCACCCCCCTCCGGGCGGCAGCCGGCCCCGTACGGTCGAGACAAGGTGCACCAGACCGGGATGTTCCTCCAGCGCGCAGAGGGCGGGAACCGAAACCGAACCTGGTTCGACCACTCGGCCGAGATCGTTGCGGACCAGGTCCACGATCATGACGTTCTCGGCGCGGTCCTTGGGCAGGAGGTCCTCCGGCGTGCGGCCGGTGCCCTTGATCGGGCGCGACTCGACCACGTCGCCCGCGCGGGACAGGTAAAGCTCCGGCGACGCGGAGGCGATCTGGAGCCCCGGCAAGCGCATGACCGCGCCGTACGGTGACGGGTTGCCGCGGGCGAGGGCGTGGCCCAGGCCGACGAGGTCGTCCTCCGGCAGCGGGGCGGACAGCACCCGGCACAGGTTGGCCTGGTAGACCGTGCCCTCCGCGATCGCCGCGCGGATCGTCTCCACCCCGGCGACGTAGGCGTCCCGGCCGAGCGAGCTGGTCCACGACTCGCGCGGCGGCCCCTGCCAGGGCGCGCACGGAAGCGGCGCCCGCCGTACGGTGCCGAACCGCGCGCAGGTGACCTGGCCCTCGTAGGTGACGACGACGGCCCAGTACCCCGATGAGTCGAGGGCGGCCAGATCATCGGTCACATCGGTCAGCTCGGTGGCCAGCAACCCCCCGGCGTGGGCGAACATGACACCAGTCTGCCGAGTCACCAGGTGTCGAGCGGGGTCCGGCGTTCGCGGCGCGGCGCCGAGCGCAGCGCGGTGCCGATCCAGCGGCGGGTCTCGGCCGGGTCGATCACGTCGTCGATCTCATAGACCGTCGCGGCGGACAGGGCCTTACCCCGCTCGTACGCGCGGGCGACGAGCTCGTCGAACAGGGCGTCGGGGTCCTCGGCCGCGGCCAGTTCCCGGCGGTACCCCAGGCGCACGGCGCCCTCCAGGCCCATGCCCCCGAGCTCGCCGGTCGGCCAGGCCACGGTCGCGACCGGCACCTTGAGGCTGCCGCCGGCCATGGCCTGCGCCCCGAGCCCGTACGCCTTGCGCAGGATGACCATGACGAGCGGGACGTCGAGGTTCGCTCCGGTGACGAACATGCGGGCGAAGTGCCGCACGGTGGCGGTCTTCTCGGCCTCCGGGCCGACCATGAACCCCGGTGTGTCGCACAGCGACACCAGTGGCAGGCCGAACGCGTCGCACAGCTTCATGAACCGGGAGGCCTTGTCCGCGCCGTCGGCGTCGATCGCGCCGCCGAGATGGGCGGGGCTGTTGGCGATCACGCCGACCGGCACGCCCTCGATCCGGGCGAGGGCGGTGACGATCCCGGGCCCGTACGCCGCCCGCAGCTCCAGCACCGAGCCGGTGTCGGCGAGCGTCTCGATCACCGTACGGACGCCGTAGACGCGCTTGCGGTCCAGCGGGACGAGGCCGCGCAGCGCCTCCTGCCCGGCGGCCTCCCAGGTGCCGGCCGGTCCCTGGAAGTAGGCGAGGTACCGCCGGGCGACGCGTACGGCCTCGGCCTCGTCGGCGACCGGGACGTCCACGACGCCGTTCGGCACCTGGACCGCCATCGGGCCGATCTCCTCCGGCGCGAACACGCCCAGCCCGCCACCCTCGATCATCGCCGGGCCGCCCATGCCGATGTTGGCGTCCTCGGTGGCGATCACGACGTCGCAGCAGCCGAGCAGCGCGGCGTTCCCGGCGAAGCACCGCCCCGAGGCGATGCCGATCAGCGGCACCTGGCCGCTGAGCCGCGCGAACAGGTGGAACGCCATGGTGTCCAGGCCCGAGACGGAGGCGGTGTCGGTGTCGCCGGGCCGCCCGCCTCCGCCCTCGGCGAACAGGACGACGGGCAGCCGCCGGCGCTCGGCGAGCTCGAGCATCCGGTCCTTCTTGTAGTGGTTCATCGCGCCCTGCGTGCCCGCCAGGACCGTGTAGTCGTAGGCGAGCACGACCGCGGGACGGCCGTTCACGTCCCCGACCCCGGCGACCAGGCCGTCCGCGGGGGTCTTCTCGATCAGCTCCTTCAGGGGCCGGCGCGCCCGCTGCGCGGCGACGGCCAGCGCGCCGTACTCGGTGAACGTCTCGCACAGGTCCGCGACGTTCTCCCGTGCCGTACGGTGCCCGGTCGCGCGCCGGCGCCGTACGGCCTCCGGGCGCGCGGCGTCCAGGCCGATCTCGTGGCGGCGGCGCACCTCCGCCAGGTCGGGCCGCTCCCCCGCCGCGGCCTCGGCCGGCGCGGCCTCCGCCTCGACGTCGCTCTCCTCGATGGCGACCAGCGTCTCGTCCTCGCCGACGAGCGCGCCGGCGATGGCCGCGACCTCGCGTACGACACCGGCGACCGGCGCGACCACGACGTACTCCATCTTCATCGACTCGAGCACGACCAACGGGGTCCCGGCGGGAACGGATTGGCCGGGGGTCACGTCGATACTCACGACAATGCCTTGAACGGGCGCGATGACGGGGGTCGTGTCCATGCCTGCAACCTCTCTCCGTTGTCAGGGACACGTACTACCATCAACACGACACACCCCCCGTTGCCTGTCATGCCCGTGATCGACGAAGAAGGGACCGCATGATCGACGAGGTCCCCGGCTACCGCATCCTCGAGCGGGCGGGGGAAGGCGGCTTCAGCGTCGTCTACCGGGCCCACCAGGAGCGCCTCGACCGCATCGTCGCGCTGAAGGTGCTGTCGGTCGACGCCGTGGACGACGACACGATGCGCCGGTTCGAACGCGAGTGCCAGATCACCGGGCGTCTCACCGGCCACCCGAACGTCGTCACCGTCCTCGACACCGGCATGACGAGCACCGGCAAGCCGTACATCTCGATGGACTACTTCGAGCACGGCTCGCTGCGCGACCGGCTCTCGCGCGAGGGCCCGCTGCCGCTGCAGGACGTCCTGCGCATCGGGGTGAAGATCGCCGGTGCGCTCGCCGCCACGCACGAGGCCGAGGTGCTGCACCGCGACGTCAAGCCGCAGAACATCCTCGTCTCCCGCTACGGCGAGCCGGCGCTGGCCGACTTCGGCGTCGCGCGGCTGGTGGACTCCTCCGAGGCCACGCACACCAACGCGTTCACGCCGCACCACGCCGCGCCGGAGGTGGTCAACGGGCAGCCGCCGGGCGTGACCTCCGACATCTACGCGCTGGCTTCGTCGATGTACCAGCTGCTGGCGGGTCGGCCGGCCTTCCGCGCCGGCTCCGGTTCTGGCATCGGCCCGCTGATGATGCGCATCCTCAACGAGCCACCGCCGCCGATCGAGCGCGCCGACGTGCCGCCTCAGGTCTTCGAGTTCATCGCCAAGGCCATGGCCAAGTCGCCCCACGACCGCTTCCCGAGCGCGGTGGCGTTCGCCACGCGGCTGCAGCATCTGCAGATGGAGCTGCGGCTGCCGGTGACCGAGCTGGCGAGCAGCGGCGCGGTGTCCAGTGCGAGCACGTCCTCGCCGGAGGTCGACCACTCCGGGTTCACCGGGCCCGGGTTCGACATGCTGGTGCGCTCGTTCGAGCCGCACGTGCCGGCCGCCCACCCCGACGCCGCCCCGCACCGGACGGGTCCCGACACCGGGCCGCCGCCGAAGCCACCGACGGCACCGTCGGCGCCGCCCACCCGGGCCCAGACACCGTCCCAGGCGCAGCCGCAGACGCAGGCGTGGGCGCCCCAGCCGGGGCCCGCACCGGGGCCACAGCAGACGACCGCTCCCCCGACGCACACGCCGACGCCCCGCATGCTCCAGGAGGCCGGCGGCCCGCCCCGGGCCGGCGGTCTGAAGGGGCGCGGCGGCCTCATCGCCGGAGTGCTGGCGGTGGTGGTCGTGGGTACGGGCGCCGGCGTCACCGGTGTGCTGGTGTTCGGCGGCGACGACAAGCCGCCCCCGCCGAAGCCGACCCCGACCCAGGCGGCCCCGACGACTCCGTCCGCGCCGAACACGAGTCCCGCGGTCCCGGCGGCCGTCATCCACGCCGCGACGCCGCGCGCGGTCCGCGCGGTCGGCCGAGGCCAGCTCGTCAGCCTGCGCTGGAAGCTGACGAAGGACAACAACTACCCGATCTGGGTGCAGCAGGCCGACCAGGCGGGCTCGGAGGCCCCCCAGGCCCTTCCGCCGCGCACGCTCAGCACCACCATCAGCGGCCTCGACCCGGCGAAGGGCTACTGCTTCGTGGTGGGCGCGATGGTCGCCATGGGCCAGAGTGACGGCCAGGCCGCCACGATCGCCTGGTCGAAACCGGCCTGCATCCGCGGCGCGCACGCCGGATAGGTCCCCGCGACGCGGCGTCCCCGGCGCCGCTTCGACGGCCCCGGGCGTCAGCGCGCTCGCAGCTTGCGCGGGTGCAGGCGGCGGCCCGCGCGGCGCACCGGGCTCGCCGCGCGGGCGACGAGCCGGCCGATCTGGTCCGTGTGCCGCCACGCGGCCTCGGCGGCGGCCGGATCCGGCGGTCGCTCCGCGTACTCCGCGCGGTTGACCAGGTCCGCGAGCGGGCGCAGGTGGCGTTCGGTGCCGGCGACGGTACGCCCGCCGAACCCGGCCACCTCGTGCGCGGTCAGCGCGGTCGCCCGCGGGAGCCCGACGGCGTGCAGCGTCTCGACGGTCTGCTCCCACGCTCCGGCGATCCGCTCCGCGGGCGTGTCCGCCGTGCGTCTGCGGCGGCGCCGCAGCATCGGCAGGACGAGCACGGCCACCAGGTACGCGATCGGGATGAGCGGGGCGGCGGCCGCCGCGTACACCCACCAGGGCGTCGCCTTGTGCGGCGTCTTCTTGGCGATGGGCGGCGGGGTCGGCTGCTTGGGCTTCGTGGAGCCGCCGTTGCCCTTGTTCTTGGCCGCGGCGTTCTTCTGCGCCTGCTCCAGCTTCTGCTGGGCGCTCCCCGCCGGCACCGAGCCGGACTTCTGCGACCGGCCCCGTTGCTCGGGCGTCGGGTAGAACGGCACCCAGCCCAGCCCGGTGAAGTCCACCTCTGGCCAGACCAGCACGTCACCCGAGCGCACCTGGAACTCACCGTCGCCGCCGATGCCCGGTCGGAAACCGACGACCACACGTGTGGGCAGGCCGAGCGAGCGGGCGAGCACGGCGTACGCGGTGGCGAACTGCTCCGACGTGCCGCGCTTGGACCGGGTGAGAAAGTAGTCGAGCTGCGCGTAGGTGTGGCCGGGCAGGCCGGACACGTCGTACGTGGCCGCCTTCTGCAGGTAGTCGGCGAGCTTGGCCGCACGCAGGAAGCCCGTGCTCTGGCCGGCGGTGATCTGTTCGGCGAGCTTGTGGAAGGCGGGCACCTGGGCGTTCGCGGCGGTCGTGCCGGGCGACTCGGGCAGGGCCGTCGCGGCCAGCGCCTCGGGGTCGCGGGCCGGCTCCGCGTCGGCGAGCTCGTCCGCGTCGTAGTCGCGCGCCGTCGACCGCACCGAGTACGTCTGGCCGGTGCGCAGCGGCTGGGCGGAGGTGAGCACGCCGCTCTCGGGATCGACCGTGACGCCCAGGCCCGTGACGGTCGTGGGCCGGTCGGCGGCCGGCACCCACACGCCGGGCAGGTTCTGGATTTGGAAACGCTGGTCGACACGGGTGCCGTGCCGGTGCTCGGTCACACGCGTCGGCGCCGGAATCCGGTTGCCGGCCGCGACGAAGTTCCCCCCGGAGGTCCAGGTCACGCCGTCGAACCGGTCGAGCACGGCGAGCCGCCAGTTCTCCGGCGCGGTGGTGTGCACGGTGAACATCGGCTGGTCCGGTGTCTGCAGCCACGCCGAGACCCGGTCGAGGGGGCTGACGCTGTCGCGCTGTTCCGGCGGCGGCGCCTTGACGGACTGACGCGGGTCGTACGGCGTGCCGGCGACGGGCAGCAGGGGTCCGGCGAGCATCGCGACCAGGCCGAGCGCGACCGCCGCGGCGACTCCGGCGGGCGCGCGGCCGGCCCGGCCGTCGCCGCGGACGAGGATGAGCACGGCGGCGAGGCCGACCAGCGCCGCCGCCACCGGCAGGTTCGAGCGGGGGCCGCCCACGCCGAGCAGGAGCGCGACCCCGAAGACGGCCACGGACGGCAGCGCCGGAACGGCCTTCGTCCTCGATCGCAGCACCGTCTCGGCCCCGGTGGCCGCCGCGAACCAGGTGAGCACCTGCGGCAGCACGAGCAGCTCCGGGCGGCCCGGGGCGGGCATGAGCGTGGTGAGGATGGCCTTCCAGGAGTCGCGCAGGGACCCGCCGATCACCCCGAAGTCGCCGTGGAAGAGGACGAGACCGGCGACGAGCACCCAGCCGCCCACCGTCAGCAGGATCGCGATCCAGAGGGGCCAGCTGCGCCGCCGGGGCCAGGAGACCAGCGCCGACAGGAGCACGGGGACGACGGCGGCGACCGCGACGACCGGCGCGATGTCGCGGAGGGCGAAGACGCGCTGGAAGCCGAGCCCGGCCGCCGCCGCCAGCGCCGCGGTGACGGCGAGCGCGAGACCCAGGCGTACGGGCCCGGGAGCCGGAGTCCGCCGTACGGGCGAGGTCTTCGCCGCGGGGCGGCCCGGGCCGTTCCCGGCGGACGCCTCGGCGGCGCCTGTGCCCTGGGCCGCGCCGGGACCAACACCGGCGTTGGTGATCAGGCCCTGGTTGATGGTCGGACCCTGGTCGGCGCTCGCGCCGTCATCGGCGCCCAGGCTCTGGTTGGTGATCAGACCCTGGTTGATGATCACGCCCTCGCCGGTGCTCCGGCCCTGGGCCGTGCCGAGATCATGGGCGGAGCGCGGGTTGTACGGCGCTCCCGCGCGGTGCGGGTCCGCTGGCGGGGCCTCGGCTCCGAATCGCTCGCCGGCGCCGGGGCCGGCCGCCGGACCCGGCGCGGGAGGGGGCTCGTCCACGGGGCCGCGGGCCGGGGGCGGCGGCACGTCGTCCGGTGTGGTCATCGAACGGCTCCCGCCCACGCCGCGCGCAGCTCGTCCAGGTTCGCCATCTCGATCAGCGCGATGCCCGGCAGGCCGGGTCCGGGGGCCTCCGGGCGGATCCGCACGCACACGACCCGGTCGAACCGGCGCCGCAGCGTGCCCGCGCGCGTGATGTCCCCCCGCGCGCCGGTGAGGACCACGAGCGACCCGCCCGCGCGTACCCGGCGGGCGACGTCGAGCGCCTCGTGCGGCACGTCGTGCGCCTGGAGCACGGCCAGCCGGTCCAGGATCAGCTCGATGTCGTGCGGTCCGCCGCGCGTCTCGACGAGAGTCCCGTCGCCGGTCAGAACCCGTACGGGGAAGCTCGCCGCGGAGGCGCCGGCCGCGACCGAGGCGGCGGCGTCGACGGCCAGCTCGAAGTCGTCCTGGTCGGGATAGGCGTTCTCGTTCGTGTCGATCACGATGGTCGTCTGGGGCAGGCTCGCGTCCACGAGCTGGCGGACCATGAGAGTGCCCGTGCGCGCGCTGGACCGCCAGTGGATGTACCGCAGGTCGTCGCCCACGACGTACTCGCGCAGCGCGTGGAAGGTGACCGTGCCCGCCGGGGCCGTGTCGGTCGTCGGGCCTTCGAGGTGGTGGTTGCGGCCGGAGGGCATCAGCGGAAGCCCGACGGTGCGGGGGCGTACGAGAAGCTTCTGGACATCGCCGTACTCCCGCACGCGCCGCGCCAGGCCGAACGGGTCCGCGCGCACGAGGCGCAGCGGGCCGACGGGGATCTCCCCGCGCCGGTCCGTGGGCAGCGGGTACGTCACCGTCTCGGGACGGTCCGGCCGCAGGCCGGGCAGCTCCACGTCGATGGCGTCAGCGCCGCACGCGTCGTGCGCGCGCATCCCGGCCCGCCGGAGCCGCCCGGTGTTGGTGACGTGCAGGACGCCGCCGGCCGCCTCGCCGCGCGCGACCCGGTCCGGCGTGATCTCCCGCCGTACGTCGAGCCGCGGCCGCGGCAGCGTCCACAGCACGGCCGTGACGACGGCCACCAGGCCGCCGGTGGCCAGCACGACCGGTTCGGCGTACCCGAGCCAGGCCCCGGCGGCGTACAGCAGCACCGAGAGCACGGCGATCCCCCAGCCGAGCCGCGTCAGCACGGTCAGACCCCGGCCGCCTGGGGCACGGGGACCCGGCCGAGCACCTCGGCGACCAGGTCACCGGCCGTACGGCCGCGCAGCTCCGCCTCGGGCGTGAGCATGAGCCGGTGCCCGATCACGTGCGGCGCCAGGGCCTTGATGTCTTCGGGGACGACGTACGAGCGGCCGGCCGCGGCGGCGCGGACGCGGACCGCGCGCAGCAGCGCGAGGCTGGCACGGGGGCTGGCGCCCAGCCGGATGTCGGAGTGCTGGCGCGTGGCGGCGACGATGTGCACGAGGTAGTCGTACAGCGGCGGCGCCACGTGGATCCGGCTCGCGAAGTCGATCATGTTCTTGATGTCCTCGCGCCCGGCGACCTTGGGCAGGTGGTCGACGGCCGGCCCGGACGGCATGCCGGTCAGGACGGCGACCTCCGACGTGTGGTCGGGATAGCCCATGGAGATCTTCATCAGGAACCGGTCGAGCTGGGCCTCCGGGAGCGGGTACGTGCCGTCCATGTCGACCGGGTTCTGCGTCGCGATCACCATGAACGGCCGCGGCACCGACTGCGGCCGCCCCTCCACGGACACCCGCCGCTCCTCCATGACCTCCAGCAGCGCCGACTGCGTCTTCGGCGAGCCGCGGTTGATCTCGTCGGCGACGACGATGTTCGCGAAGATCGGCCCTGGGTGGAACTCGAACTTGCTGGTCGCCTGGTTGAAGATCGAGACACCCGTCACGTCGGAGGGCAGCAGGTCCGGCGTGAACTGGATGCGCGTCCACTGCGCGTCCACGCTCGCCGCGATCGCGCGGGCGAGCGTGGTCTTGCCCACGCCCGGCACGTCCTCCAGGAGCAGATGACCCTCGCTGAGCAGGCAGAGCATCGCGAGTTCGACGTTCTCCCGCTTACCGCGGATCACCCGCTCGATGTTGCCGGCCAGCGCGCCGAACAACTGAGCGAACCGTCCGACCAAGGCTTCCGCGTCAGGCGCCCCGTACGCCTCCGCCGTCATCAGTCAGCACACTCCCAGATGGCCGGTCCGGCGAGCTCCTGCCACGGGGTGTGCGGCGTGTTCGGCAGGTAGCCGATCAGGTAGCCGATGTGACCCTTGTGCTCGATGTAGTCGTAGAGGCTGCCGGAGAAATCGGCATCGCCGTTGGGGTGCTGGTAGTGCGTGCCCATCTTCTGGCACCTGACCTGGACCTGCTGCGTGTTGGCGTTCTTGATCTCCTCGGCGACGTTGCTGTCGTTGAGGTTGGTGGCGTCCGGCGTCTTCGTGACGTAGCTCGTGTCCGCCTCGTTACCGCCGTGGTGGATGCCGTAGGTGTTCACCGGGCCTTCGAGCTTGACGGTGTTGCTGGTCATCTTCTTGCCCGCCGGGTTGGAGGCGGTGACCTTCACCGTGTAGGTACCGTTCTTCCAGATGTTGCCGAACGTCACCGAGGTGCCGGAGACGTTCGGGTTGGAGCCGCTCTTCGGCCCGCTGACGTTCACGGCGTAGGTGACCTTCTTGGCGTCGGCGCTCGGCGGCGCCTGCCAGTCGATCTTCGCCCCCTGGGCCGTGCCCGTACCGGTGACGTTGCTCGGCGCGTCCGGCTCGGTGCACGACAGGGTGGGCGTCGTGTACTGGGAGTCGACCTCCGACTCATGGTCGCGGTTGTTGTACAGCGCGGCCACGGCGAACTGGTACTCCTGGCCGCAGGTGCCGCCCTTGACGGTGAAGGTGTAGTCGGGCCCGTGCGGCCCGATCTTGTCCGGCGTGGCGGTCAGTCCGTCCGAGGTGAGCAGCCTGTAGCCGGTCGCGTCTCCTCCGCCGCCCGGCTCGAAGTCGATCTTGATCGTGCCGTCCGGCTGCGGGGTCGCCCGCAGGTTGGTCGGCGCGTTCGGCGGCGTGACCTTGGGCGGGTCGGGCTTGTGCGACGGCGGGGTGATGGGCGGCTTGCTGGGCAGCCGCGGGTGGGTCGGAGCACCGTGCGGGCCGTCACCGCCGCCGGCCTTCGGCCTGCCGCTGGCACCGCCGGCCGGCACGCCCACTCGCGGAATCGGGCTGTTGTGGCTGCCCGGCACGTCCGGCGTGTACTTCTGGATCGGCTTGTGCCCGCCCGCGCCGTCGACCACGACGCCCTTGGCGCTGTCCGGGCCGTTCACCCAGAGCAGGCCGTCCTTGACGAACGCGTCGAGCGGGCCGGACTGGCCGGTGACCGGAACCTGCTGGCCCATCCGGTTGGTCGCCTGGTCGTACACGATCAGGCTGCCGGTGCTCTGGTCCGGGATGTAGACCTTCTGGCCGAGCGCCTGCGGCGGGGCGAGCTTGTGCTTGGCCGGGAGCTTCAGCGCGACGCTGCTGAGCGAGCCGCTGCCCGTGTTCAGCACGACGAGGGAGTTGCCGGCGAGCAGGGGGACGAGCTGGCCGTCGGTGGTCGCGGGCGCCAGCACCGAGCCCTTGGCCGCCTGGGCGACGGTCGAGGGCAGGCGGACCTTCACCTGGGTGCCGTTCCTGCCGATGATGACGGCCTGGGCGGAGGTGAAGTCGGTGACCACCGGAGCGCCCGCGGCGATCGTGAGCGCCAGGTCGTCACCCGCCCGGCCGATGCCGATGGGCCGCGCGGCCTGCCCGCTGCGTACGGGCGCGGCCTGGCCGTTGGCGGGCACCGGGACCCACAGCACCGAGGTCGCGTCGATGGCGGAAGAGCCGAGCGGGCCGGTGAGGGCGAGGGGCGAGCCCATCGTCGCGAGGGTCATCGGGTCGAGCCGCTGGACGCTGCCCTTCTGCTGGTCCAGCGCGTACGCCTGGCCGGAGCCGGACACCACCTGCATGCCGGCGGCACCGCGGTACGTGGCGCCCTGCACGACGTTGAGATGCGCCGGGTCGACGCGGCTGACCACGCCGGTCACCTCGTCGACGATGAGGACGACGCCGCCCTGCTGGATCACCTTCATCGGGTGGCCGGTCGAACCGGACAGCGTGACTTTGCCGTCCACCTTGCCGGACAGCCCGTTGACGTGGACGAGCTCGCCACGCCGGACGGACGTCAGCCAGCCGCCGACGTCCGACAGGTGGTATTTCGCGCTGGCCATTCCGACGCCGAACACGACGGCGGCGGCACACAGCACACCAACGACTCCGATCGCGATGTGCCCGGTCAGCCGATCACGACGGAAGAACCTGCGCTCCCCGCTCACCCGTTCCTACCTCCCGCGCGTCACACCCCGGCCTATCGGTGATGCAAGGGTCACCTTAATGTGTCCAAGCCGGTCAAATGTCGGTAGTGCCCAATTGGTGACACACTTCTCTGACCAGCGACGGTGAGTGACCGAAATGGACGTCGTTTTCCGGTGAAGAGGACGTCCGTAGGCCCGGTGTCGCTTGCTTCGAGCCCTTGGACGCGCGAACGGGCGAGCCGGTTCCTCGTAAGCCCGCGGTTCTGCCGTGGCGATGGCTCCGATCCGCCGGGCGGCGAGGCCGAGCGGCCGCTCAGCCGATGACACAGCCGAAAACGTCGGCGAGACCGGCGCGCCCGCTGTCGGTAAGGACGAGGGAACGGCGGGACGCGCCGCGTTCGAACCAGCCGAGCTCGATCACGCCGGCCGTCACCGCCGCGCCGAGAGCGCCGTTGAGGTGAGGGCGGCGCTCGGTCCAGTCGAGGCAGTGCCCGGCGAACCTCCGCCGCGACGCCCGGGCCGCGGCCACGTCGACGCCGATGGCGGCGAGGCTCTCCTCCCCCTTGTCGGTCACCTCGTACGCGCTGCGCTCGGGCTCGTCGGCGACGGCGTCGAGCGCGGGTTCGAGAAGGCCACGGCCGATCATCGCGTCGAACAGCGCGACCCCGGCCCGCCCGGCGAGGTGGTCGTAGCAGGTGCGCGCCTCCCCCAGCGCCGCCGCCTGCCTCGACTGCCTCAGGCTGCGCACCTGCACCTTCGGACTGATCAGGCTCAGCGCTTCGATCACCGAGGCGACCTCGGCGCCCTTGAGCCGGTAGTAGCGGTGCCGCCCCTGCTTGACGACGCTCACAAGACCGCCGTCGAGGAGCTTGCCGAGATGCGAACTGGCCGTGGCCGGGGTGACACCGGCCGTACGGGCCAGCTCACCGGCGGACAGGGGCCTTCCGTCGAGGAGCACGGTGAGCATCGCCGCCCGCGCACGATCGGCGAGCAGCGCCGCCACCGGCGCGATGTCGGAGCCGTACGGTTCGGGCATACGACGACGTTACGCCCAGGACACTTAGACGTCGGTCGAAGGAACGCCACGCCGGTGGGCCGTAGGGCGTTACCGAGTTGGGGGTCGGGCTGAGAATCCGCTAGTGTTTGGCGTGTCGCCAGGGGGGTCAAGCCCCCGGGAGACACCACGCGGACGTGGCTCAGTTGGTAGAGCATCACCTTGCCAAGGTGAGGGTCGCGGGTTCGAATCCCGTCGTCCGCTCGGAGAGGTCTTGCCGAAGGCCTCACTCGGTGGAGTGGCCGAGAGGCGAGGCAACGGCCTGCAAAGCCGTGTACACGGGTTCAAATCCCGTCTCCACCTCTGAAGCACTCAGCTTCGCGAGGGCGATTAGCTCAGTGGGAGAGCGCTACCTTGACACGGTAGAGGTCACTGGTTCAATCCCAGTATCGCCCACCAGGTTTCACCTGGTCAGCAGCCCGGGCACCGGAGACGGTGGCCGGGCTTTCGTTCCTCCGACCGTCATTTGACCGTGGTCAGTGTCACGACGCCGCCCGGAACACGCGGGTCCGGGTCCGAGCGAAAGCGGCCAACGCGGTGTCGTCGGCATCAGGCAGGGTGTGCAGGTAGCGTTCGGTAGCCCGCAGTCCGGCATGCCCGAGTCGTTCCCGGACGATCTGCAAGTCCGCTCCCCCGGCCAGCACCCAGGAAGCATGCGCGTGCCGCAGATCCCGCACCCTCACCCGCCGGTCAATGTCGGCGGCCCTGACCGCCGGATCCCAGACCTGCTCACGGAACCAGTCCCGCGGAATATGCCCATCAGTGTCCAGGCCCCGACGGAGACGGGGATGATCCTTCCCGGCCGCCCGACGCATCGCCCGATATCGGGCATACGCACCCCGGCAGTAGGAGCACCGGCAGCGGCCCATCGAGTATCCGGTCAACGTCCCATGCCGATACCGCCGCCCAGCCGCATTCGGCCTCGTCACGCCGAGGCTCCCCGGATCCCGCAACACCCTACCGTCGGCTGGCGACGCACCGCGGGCGCGGCGAACAGCAGATCACCTGGTCCAATGCCTCGGGCTGCGGCGAACGCGGCCAGACGGGAGACGAGCAGGCAGCTGAGTTTCAGACGGCGGAACTCCCGATTCTTCGGATAGTCCTTGACCAGAAACCGCCCACCCGACGGATGGAACGCTGGCCGCAACTCCACGACCGTACGCGCCACCGTGAGCATCCGCGTCTCCGGATCCAGGTCGCCTGCGCGGAGTTCCGCGAGCTCACCCCAGCGCAGCCCGGCTTGGATGGCGACCTCGGCCAGCAGACGCGACTGCTCGTCCGGGCAACGCGGTCACGATCGCTTCGCACTCCGCCGGCGTGAGTATCTTCAGCGGCCTCTTCGGCACCGGCGGGGCCGTCACCCCGCTACACGGACGCAAGAAGATCCGACAGTCACCTCCCCTTGATCGGCTGACCGTCACCCGACCGTGATCAATCCCGATGCGATCGGTCCCCCTTTCAGTTTCCGCAGGTCAGCGAAGCGCAACCGGTAATCAGGGGCCCGAGGGGAGCCATCGGTCGTGTTCAATTTTCGACCAACAGGGCGTGGACATTCTCCTGCAAAACGCCGGAGAATCGGGCCTGTGAGTGCCCGTCGGTGCCAGTGCAGGATGGTGTCCGGGCGGACCAGCAGGTGGAGTTGCCGGAGCTTGTCCGTCGGCAGGCGATGGAGCAGTCCGGTGAGCAGGAACCGGTCGGCCGGCGTGAACGCCGGCTTGGCCGATTGGCGCTGCAAGATCGTCAGCTGGTGCCGCAGCACCAAGATCTCTATCTCCTTCTCGCGATCGCTCATCGGCAGTAGCCGTATGAAGGAGAACGTGTTCGTTACGGCGAGATAGGCCGGGCATAGCAGCGCGACAGATCATCATGCCGCGGAGGCGGAGTCCCCGCGCGCCGTCAGATCAAGACACGTGATCGTTGATCAACCTCGTGACCTGCGCGGATGAATTATCGCACCCGCAATGATCGTTCCAGCATGTCGAGCATGAAGCAGCGGCTCAGAGCTCACGGAGGCGCGCAGCGGCGGCCTCGGGGAGCACGTCGTTGATGTACGCGCCGCCGCCGGTCTCGCTCGTGGCGAGGAACTTCAGTTTGTCGGCGGTGCGCTGGGGCGTATAAACGCGGGCGCACAGGTGCGCCGCGTCGCGTTTCGTACGAGCCGGGGCCTGGTACCAGTAGGCCATGTACGGCGTCGGGTGCTCGTAGAGAGCGTCGAAGCGGCGCAGCACGTCGGCGTACAGGCGCATGAGCTCGTCGCGCCGTGCGGCGTCGAGGGCGGGCAGGTCGGGGACGCAGACGCGTGGGGCGACGTAGACCTCGTACGGCCAGCGGGCGGCCTCGGGCACATACGCGAGGAAGCCATCGGTCTCGGCCACGACGCGCGGCCCGGCGGCTTCGCGCGCGACCACCTCGCACATCAGGCATCGGCCGTGCTCCTCGAGGAACCGCTCGGCGGCGGCGAGCATCCGGCGCGGGGTGGGCGGGACATACGGGAAGGCGTAGATCTGGCCGTGCGGGTGCGGCAGGGTGGCGCCGATCGCCGCGCCACGGTTCTCGAACAAGAAGACGTACTCCACGTCGGGGCGCTTCGCGAGGGCCGCCGTGCGGTCGGCCCAGGCGCGGCCGACGGTGGCCAGCCGTTCCGGCGGAAGGGCCGCGAAGGACCCGTCGTGGTAGCTGGTGAAGCACAGCACCTCGCAGCGTCCGCCGGCCGAGCCGCCGAGCGAGGGGAAGCGGTTCTCGAACGACACGACGTCGTAGTCGGCGGCCGGGATTTCGCTGAGGTGGTCACCGTGAGAGGGGCACAGCGGGCACTCGCCGGGCGCCGGCTGGTAGGTGCGGTTCTGCCGGTGGGCGGCGACGAGGACCTCCTCGCCGTGCAGCACGTCATAGCGCAGCTCGGCGGCGGGCGCGTACGGGGGCAGGTCCCGCCGGTCGGGTGTGGAACGATCCTGCCCGGGCTCGTCGTCGAAGTAGATGATCTCTCTTCCATCCGCGAGCCGCACGGACGTACGAGCGGTGGACGCGGTGACGGCATGGGCCGACATGGTCTTCCTTTCACGGGGCAGCGAGCGCGGGGATGGGACGGGCTACGCGGGTGCCCGCCCGGCGCTGTTCCGGCTGACCAGCTCGGTAGAAATGATGATCTTGCTCTCGCTGCGGCGACCGCTCTCGATCTGCTCGAGCAGCAGGTTCACGCTGGACCGGCCGACGGCGGCGAAGTCCTGGCGGATCGTGGTGAGCGGCGGGATGAAGTACGCCGCCTCGGGGATGTCGTCGAAGCCGATCACGCTGACGTCCTCGGGCACCCTGCGGCCTGCTTCATGCAGGGCGCGCAGCAGGCCCAGAGCGTTCTGGTCGTTGGCCGCGAACACCGCCGTGACCTCCGGGTCGGCCGCCAGCGCCAGGCCGCGCTCGTATCCCGACCCGGCGCTCCAGTCGCCGGGGATGGTCGGCGGCACCGGTGCTCCGGCGTCGGTCAGCGCGTCGCGCCAGCCGCGGTGGCGCTCGCGCGCCTCCAACCACGACATAGGGCCGGGCAGGTGGTGCACGGTCCGGTGGCCGAGGTCGAGGAGGTAGCGGGTGGCCGCCTTCGGCCCGGTGTACTGGTCCACCCCGACGGCTGGGACGATCGTCTCGCTCTCCATGACCACGACGGGCAGGTCCCGTGGCAGGTGCTTGATGGTCTGGGTCAGCGGGGCATGGCCGGGGATCACGATGAGCCCGTCCACGCCCTGGCCGCGCAGCCGCTCGGCCGCCTCGGCGATCGAACGCTCGCTGGCCGACTGCAGCGCGATGACGCTGGTGAAGTAGTCGGCCTCCCGCGCGCAGCGCTCGATCTCACTGATCATCGAGGCGGGCCCGAACTGGGTCGCGTCGAAGCTGACCACGCCCAGTGTGCGCGACCGGCCGGTGGCCAGGGCACGGGCGAACGCGTTGGGCCGGAAGTCCAGCTGGGCGGCCGCTGCCAGGACCTTCGCCCGGGTCTCCGTGCTCACCCTCGGGTGATCCTTGAAGACCCGGGACACGGTCTGGTGCGACACCCCGGCAAGCTTGGCCACGTCCCGAAGGCCGGGGCGCGCCGTGACCCGCGCGTCGCCTCGGTCGTCGGGCTCTGTGGTCATGGGATTGATCCTATTTATCGGGAGGTGCCGGCCCGGCGCTTTGCCCAAACGTCGAACGCGACAGCGGCGAGCAGCACCAGGCCCTTGATCAACATGACCCGCTCGCTGGGCGCGCCCAGCAGGGACATGCCGTTGTTGATCACGGCCATGATGAGACCGCCGGTGATGGCGCCGACGACCTTGCCGACGCCGCCCTGCACCGCCGCGCCGCCGATGAACGCCGCCGCGATCGAGTCGAGCTCGAAGTTGGTGCCGGCGGTCGGGCCGGCCTGGTTGAGCCGTCCGGCGAAGATGACGCCGGCGATGGCGGCCAGCACGCCCATGTTGACGAACAGCAGGAACACCACGGA
Organism: Actinoallomurus oryzae; assembly: GCF_039541955.1. Taxonomy (NCBI): domain Bacteria; kingdom Bacillati; phylum Actinomycetota; class Actinomycetes; order Streptosporangiales; family Thermomonosporaceae; genus Actinoallomurus; species Actinoallomurus oryzae. Next base: position 149,874 of record NZ_BAABHF010000016.1, read on the forward strand.
CTTGGTCTTGATGCCGGACAGCCGGGCGGCCTGGAGGTTGCCGCCGAGGGCGTACATGTGCCGGCCGAAGACCGCGCGGGTGGTGAGCAGGGTGTATGCCAGGACCAGGACGGTCAGCAGGATGAGCACCACGGGCAGGTTCTTGAACCGCGCGAGCTGCACCACGATGAACATCACGACGAAGGCGGCCAGCGCCATCCGCACGATGAACACCGGCAGCGGACCGACGTTCTGGCCGTACCCCGCGCGGCCCTGGCGGGCCCGCCACTGGGTGAGCACGATGCCCGCGACGCCGATCACGCCGACGATCAGGGTGAACAGGTCCGCGCCGCCCAGCGGGCCCAGTCCTACGTTGCCGAAGTAGCCGGGCAGGAAGCCGTTGGCGAGCGTGCGGACCTGGTCGGGGAACGGGCCGATGCCCTGGTTGCCCAGCACGGTGAGCGTGAGGGCACGGAAGATGAGCATGCCGGCCAGCGTCACGATGAACGCCGGGATTTCGAAGTAGGCGATCCAGTAGCCCTGCCACGCGCCGATCAGCGCGCCCGCGACCAGCGTCAGCACCACCGCGAGCGGCCAGGGCACGTGGTGGTTGACCATCAGCACGGCGGAGATCGCACCGCAGACGGCGACCACCGAGCCGGCCGACAGGTCGATGTGGCCCGCGATGATGACGAGGATCATCCCGATCGACAGGATCAGAATGTAGGAGTTCTGCACGAGAACGTTGGACATGTTCTCCGGCGAGAGCAGGCTCCCGTGCGTGAGGATCGCGAACAGCGCGACGATCAGCGCGAACGCGACATAGATCCCACTCTGCCGCAGGTTGACGGAGAAAATCCGGTCGGCCACGCCGCCGCGGGACGGGGGCGGAGCCTCGCCCTTGTCCGGGCGGGCCGGTGCGACGCTGCTCATTGGGCGATCTGCTCCTCGTCGTATCTGGTCATGAACTGCATCAGCCGCTCGGGCGTGGCCTCCGCGCGGGAGACCTCACCGGTGATGCGCCCGGCCGACATCGCGTAGACGCGGTCACAGATGCCGAGCAGCTCGGGCAGCTCCGAGGAGATGACCAGCACGGCCTTGCCCTGGTCGGCCATCTCGTTGATGATCGAATAGATCTCGTACTTCGCGCCGACGTCGATGCCGCGGGTCGGCTCGTCGAGGATCAGCACGTCCGGGTCGGTGAACAGCCACTTGGACAGCACGACCTTCTGCTGGTTCCCGCCGGAGAGCTTGCCGGTGACCGCGAGGACGCTCGGCGCCTTGATGTTCATGCTCTTGCGGTAGCCCTCGGCGACGCGGAACTCCTCGTTGTCGGGGACCCATCCCCGCCTGGCGAGCTTGCGGAGCCCCGCCGTCGAGACGTTGCGCTTGATGTCCTCGATGAGGTTGAGGCCGTACCGCTTGCGGTCCTCGGTGGCGTACGCGATGCCGTGCTTGATGGCGTCGCCGACCGACTTGATGCGGATCTCCTTGCCGTCCTTGTAGACCCGGCCGGTGATGCCGACGCCGTAGCTGCGGCCGAACACGCTCATCGCCAGCTCCGTACGGCCGGCGCCCATCAGGCCGGCCAGGCCGACGATCTCGCCGCGCCGCAACGTGAGGTTGGCGCCGGACACGACGAGGCGCTCGTGCTGTGTCGGGCTGCGCACCGTCCAGTCCTCGATCCGCAGCACCTCCTCGCCGATGGTCGGCTCGTGCTCGGGGAAACGATGCTCCAGGTCGCGGCCGACCATGCCGGAGATGATGCGGTCCTCGGTCACGAGGTCCTTCTCCATGTCGAGGGTCTCGATCGTGCGGCCGTCGCGCAGGATGGTCGTCGAGTCCGCGATCGCCTTGATCTCGTTGAGCTTGTGGGAAATGATCACGCAGGTGATGCCCTGCTCGCGCAGACCGCGCAGCAGGTCGAGCAGGTGCGCGGAGTCGGCGTCGTTCAGCGCCGCCGTCGGCTCGTCCAGGATCAGCAGCTTCACGTCCTTGGACAACGCCTTGGCGATCTCCACGAGCTGCTGCTTGCCGACCCCGAGGTCCATCGCCGGGGTGACCGGGTTCTCGTCCAGGCCGACGCGGGCGAGGAGTTCGGCGGCGTCGGCGTTGGTCCGGTTCCAGTCGATCAGGCCGCGATGGGCGCGTTCGTTGCCGAGGAAGATGTTCTCGGCGATCGACAGGTACGGGCTGAGCGCCAGTTCCTGGTGAATGATGACGATTCCGTGCTTCTCACTGTCGCGGATGCCGGAGAAGCGGCACGGCTCGCCGTCGAAGTCGATCTCGCCTTCGTACGAGCCGTGCGGGTAGACCCCGGACAGCACCTTCATCAAGGTGGACTTGCCCGCGCCGTTCTCGCCGCAGATCGCGTGGATCTCGCCGCGCCGTACCACCAGGTTCACGTCCTGCAGCGCCTTGACGCCGGGAAACACCTTGGTGATCCCGCTCATCCGCAGAATCGCGTCGTCGGTCATGTCATGCCCTTCAGATCACGCCGGAAGGGCTGGCGGCGCACGTGGCGCCGCCCGCCCCCGCCCGCTACTTCAGCTGCTGAGCCGTGTAGTAGCCGGTGTCGATGAGCGTCTTCTGGACGTTGGTCTTGTAGACCGTGACCGGCTGGAGGAGCATCGACGGGACGACCTTGTCGCCGTTGTTGTAGTCCTTGGTGTTGTTCACCTCGGGCTTGCCGCCCTTGAGGACCGTGTCGGCCATCTTCACGGTGACCGCCGCGAGCTGGCGGGTGTCCTTGTAGATGGTGGCGTACTGCTCACCCTTCATGATCGACTTCACCGAGGCGAGCTCGGCGTCCTGACCGGTCACCACCGGGTACGGCTGTCCGGAGGTGCCGTAGCCGGCGCTCTTGAGAGCGGACAGGATGCCGATCGACAGCCCGTCGTACGGCGAGAGCACGCCCTGGACCTTCGTGCCGCCGCCGTAGGCCTTGGTGATCAGGTCCTCCATACGCTTCTGCGCGGTGGCCGGGTCCCAGCGCAGGATCGCGACGGTCTTGAAGTCCGTCTCCTTGCTCTTGACGACCAGGGTGCCCTTGTCGATGTAGGGCTTCAGGGTGGCCATCGCGCCGTTGTAGAAGAACGTCGCGTTGTTGTCGTCCGGCGACCCGGCAAAGACCTCGATGTTGAACGGTCCCTTGGCGGTGCCGTCGGAACCGTCCTGCTTTTTCAGCCCGAGGCCGACGAGAAGGGACGTGGCCTGCATGACGCCGACCTTGTAGTTGTCGAAGGTGGCGTAGTAGTCGACGTTCGGCGACTTGGTGAGCAGCCGGTCGTAGGCGATGACCGGGATGTGCTTGTCGGCCGCCTCCTGCAGCTGGGTCGTCAGGGAGGTGCCGTCGATCGAGGCGATGATCAGGAGCTTGGCGCCCCGGGTGATCTGGTTCTCGATCTGGTTGACCTGGGTGGGGATGTCGTTCTCGGCGTACTGGAGGTCGACCTTGTAGCCCAGCTTCTCCAGCGAGGCCTTCACGTTCTGGCCGTCGTGGATCCACCGCTCGGAGGACTTGGTCGGCATGGTGACGCCGACCAGCGCGCCCTTCGCCGAGTCGGCACCCGCCGCACCCTTCTTGTCGACGGTCTTGGTGCTCGAGCCGCACGCTGCGGTCACGCTGAGGGCCATGAACAGCCCCGTGGCCATCGTGGCCATTTTAGTGAATCTCATGTCCCACCTTGGGTCGGGCCAGGCGGCTACGCCGGGGTTACGACTGGATTTCGCTGCCGTGTCCGGGAGTGTTACCGGTCACAAATCTGATGTCAAGACACAGTTCCGAAAACACGGCCCACCACCTTCTAGCCGTTGACTTTGCCCATGCGACCGGTAACATCCGCGTGTCGTGAGGTCGTGGTGGCCCCGCCTCTGGTCCCGCAACACGAGGAGCACTCCGTACACATGCGCATCACCGGTATCTCGACACACGTCGCCGGCACGCCCTGGCGCAACCTCACGTTCGTCCAGGTCCATACCGACGAGGGGCTCGTCGGTGTGGGCGAGGCGCGGATGCTGAACCACACCGACGCGCTCATCGGCTACCTGGCCGAGGCCGAGGTCAACCACATCAGGGGCTCGGACCCCTTCGACACCGAGGACCTGGTCCACCGGATGAAGTACGGCGACTACGGCCGGGCCGGCGAGATCGTCATGTCCGGCATCGCCTGCGTCGAGATGGCCTGCTGGGACATCGTCGGCAAGGCGCTCGGCCAGCCCGTCTGGCGGTTGCTGGGCGGCAAGGTACGGGAGCGGATCAAGGCGTACGCCAACGGCTGGTACACCGTCGAGCGCACCCCCGAGGCCTTCCACGAGGCGGCCAAGAAGGTCGTCGAGCACGGCTACCAGGCGCTGAAGTTCGACCCGTTCGGCACCGGCACGATGGAGCTGGACCACGCCGAGACGATGCGCTCGGTCAGCCTCGTCGAGGCGGTCCGCGACGCCATCGGCGAGGAGGCCGAGCTTCTCGTCGAGATGCACGGCCGGTTCTCCCCGGCGACCGCGATCCGGCTGGCCGGGCTGCTCGCGCCGTTCAAGCCGAGCTGGCTGGAGGAGCCCTGCCCGCCGGAGAACCTCAAGGCCCTCGCCAAGGTCTCCGCCCACACCGACCTGCCGATCGCCACCGGCGAGCGCATCCACGACCGCTTCGAGTTCCGCGAACTGTTCGAGCTCCAGGCCGTCGACGTCATCCAGCCCGACATCTCCCACGTCGGCGGCATCGCCGAGACCCGCAAGCTCGCGGCCACCGCCGAGACGCACTACGTGCTCATCGCCCCGCACAACGTCGGCGGCCCCGTGCTGACCGCTGCCAACCTCCACCTGGCCGCCTGCACCACCAACTTCAAGATCCAGGAGCACTTCAACGACTTCGCCGACTCGGCGATCAAGGGCGTGGCACCCGGCCTCCCCGAGGTCGTCGACGGCTACTTCACCCTGCCGGAGGCCCCCGGCCTCGGTGTCGAGCTGGACCTGGACGCGCTCGCCGCGTTCCCCCGGCAGCGCGCCAACTTCAACCTGTTCGCCGACAACTGGCACCTACGTGACCCGGCCAGGACCAAGTGAGCCGGTCGGTACTTCTGGAGTGGCCGGGCCGCCAGCGGCTGGTCAAGGGAGAGGTACCCGCACCCGGGCCCGGTGAGGTCCTCGTCCGCGTCGCCGCGGCGGGCATCTGCGGCAGCGACCGCGAGCTGTACGAGGGCGGCCGCCCCGAGCCGTACCGGACGTTCCCCATCGTCCCCGGCCACGAGTGGTCGGGAACGATCGAAGAGGCCGGGCCCGGCGTCGACCCGTCCCTGGTCGGCCGGCCGACGGTCGGCGAGGGCTTCGTGAACTGCCAGGTCTGCGACCGATGCCGCGCCGGGGACACCAACCTGTGCGGTGCCGGCTACGACGAGATCGGGTTCACCCGGCCCGGCGCGTTCGCCGACCACCTGATCGTGCCCGCGCGTCTGCTGCATCCGCTGCCGGCGGGTACCGACCTGCGGGCCGCCGTGCTGCTCGAACCGGCGGCGGTCGCCGCCGCCGCCGTTCTCCAGGCTGCTCCGCTGGCCGGAGAACGGGTCGGCGTGGTCGGCGCGGGTACCCTCGGCCTGCTGACGATCCAGCTGCTGGCCGCCTCCTCCCCCGCCGAGCTCGTCGTCAGCGACCCCCGCGCCGGCCGGGAGCCGGTCGCGCGGGCGGGCGGCGCGACGGCCTACTTCCACCCGGACCGGCTCGACGCGCTGGACCTCGACGTCGTCGTGGAGACCGCGGGCGCCCGTGACTCGGCGGCGGCCGCTGCCCGGCAGGTGCGCCGGGGCGGTCGGCTTGTGCTGACCGGCATCCCGGGCGGAGCTTCGGAGGGGCTCTCCCCCTCGAGCATCGTCGGCCGCCAGCTGACGGTGACCAGCGTGTTCGGCGCTCCGGCGGCGGCCTGGGCGCACGCCGTACGTGCGTTCACCTCCGGCCTGCTCGACCTCGCGCCCCTGGTCACCCACGAGCTGCCGCTCGAGGCCTATCCCGACGCGGTCGCGCTGCTCGGCCAAGGCGACGAGAACGTCGGCAAGATCATTCTTAGACCATAGGAGTCCGTGATGAGTTTTTCGCGTCATCCCGGCGAGCACCTGCTCGACCGGCTCGGCATGCCCGCCCGCAGCACCGCCCCCGCCGGATCGGAGGCCCGGTTCCCCGACGGGGGGAGCTGGCGGACCGAGCTGCCCTCCTGCGAGGGGCCGGAGGTACTGGCCGCCGCCCTGGAGGAGATCGACCGCCTGGAGGTGCCGATCCACCGCATCAGCCAGGGCAGTGGCATCTGGATGCTCACCGACGCCGAGATCACCGAGATGGTGAAGGCGTGCGAGGAGTGCGACATCGAGCTGTGCCTGTTCGTCGGCCCGCGCGGCACGTGGGACATCGGCGCCGGGGTCAAGGCCTCGTCCGGCGGTTCCGGCCCGCGCGCCCGGGGCCGTGACCAGCTCGCCCAGTGCGTCGAGGAGGCCGAGCGCGCCGTGGCGCTCGGCGTGCGCTGCCTGCTCGTCGCCGACGAGGGCGTGCTGTGGACGCTGCACCGGCTGCGTGCCGCGGGCGTGCTCCCGGCCGACGTCACGTTCAAGGTGTCGGCACTGGTCGGACCGGTCAACCCGGCCGCGTACACCATCTGGGAGAAGCTCGGTGGCGACTCCATCAACGTGCCGAGCGACCTGACCATCGGGCAGATCGCCGAGCTGCGGGCGCAGAGCGGCGCGCCGATGGACTTCTACGTCGAGGCCCCCGACGACCTCGGCGGCTTCGTCCGCCTCTACGACGCGGCCGAGCTGATCCGCTGCGGCGCGCCGATCTACCTAAAGTTCGGCCTGCGCAACACCCCCGGCGTCTACCCGGTCGGCCGCCACCTGCGCGACCTGGCCGTCAACGCCATGCGGGAGCGGGTGCATCGCGGCCGCCTGGCCCTGGACATCCTTGAGCGTCTCGGCGCGGACGGGGACATGTCCCCGCTCGGCTCCCGGCTGCCCGGCACGCTGAACCGCTTCCCCACCGACGGAGACCTGCGATGACGTTGCTGTACGGAGTCGACCCGCGGACCGGCGCACGACTGGAGCCGGGCGTGCCGGAGACCAGCCCCGAGACCGTCGCCGCGTTCGGCGTGACCGCGGCGAACGCCGCCCGCCCGCTCGCGGAGCTGCCACTGCCTGACCGGGTCGCGCTGCTGGACGCCGTCGCCGACGCCCTGGAGGCGGCCGCCGACGAGCTGGTGACGCTGGCCGACGCCGAGACCGCGCTCGGCCGCGCCCGCCTGACCGGGGAGATGGAACGTACCACCGGGCAGCTGCGCCTCCTGGCCGGCGAGGCGCGCCGGGAAGGCTTCCAACGGGACGCCGCCGAACCCGGGTTCGTACGGGCGCTGCTGCCGATCGGACCCGTCGCGGTGTACGCCGCGAGCAACTTCCCGTTCGCGTTCTCCGTCGCCGGCGGCGACACGGCGTCCGCGTGGGCGGCCGGCTGCCCGGTCATCGTAAAGGCCCACCCCGGGCACCCGCGCACGTCGGTCCGTACGGCGGAGATCATCTCCGACGCGCTCGCCAAGGCGGGCGCGCCCGAGGGGACGTTCGCGATCGCGCACGGGCTGGAGGCGGGACTGGCGCTCATCAAGGACCCGAACGTCAAGGCCGCCGGGTTCACCGGCTCGGTGCGCGGCGGCCGGGCGCTGTTCGACGCCGCCGTCAGCCGCCCCGACCCGATCCCGTTCTACGGCGAGCTGGGCAGCGTCAACCCCGTGTTCGTCACGCCGTCGGCGGTGGCCGCCCGCGGGGAGGAGATCGCGCGCGGGTACGTCGGCTCGTTCACGCTCGGGTCGGGGCAGTTCTGCACCAAGCCGGGGCTGCTCTTCCTGCCCGCCGGACACGGGCTCGAGGCCGTGCTGGCCCAGGCGATCGCGTCGGTCGAGGCGCCGTCACTCCTGACGCCGCAGATCGCGGAGGCGTTCCGTACCGGGGTCGAACGGCTGGCCGCCGGGACGCGCACGGTGGCGGAGAGCGCCGGCGCACACCTGGTCGCGGTGACCGCCGCGGAGTTCGCGGCCCGGCCCGAGCTGACGGAGGAGTGCTTCGGCCCGGCCTCCGTCATCGTCGAGTACGCCTCGGAGGAGGAGCTGCGCGCCACTGCCGCCGCCGTGCCCGGCTCGCTCACCGCGACCGTGCACGCCGAGTCGTCCGACGCCGACCTGGCGCGCGGGCTCGTCGCCGAGCTGGCCCGGCACGCCGGCCGTGTCGTCTACAACGGCTGGCCCACCGGCGTCGCGGTCAACCGGGCGATGCACCACGGCGGGCCGTGGCCCGCGACGACAGCGCCGCTGCACACGTCCGTCGGCACGGCCGCGATCCGGCGCTTCCAGGTCCCGGTCACCTTCCAGGGCCTGCCGGAGGAGCTGCTCCCGCCGACCGTGGGGTGAATCATCCGTTGCCGACGTGATCATCCGCCTCATACGCTGAGGCACTAACCGGCGTGAACCTCAGTCTGACAGAGCACCAGCCCAACGAAGCTCCTGGTTGTAACCGGTGTTGGTTGTGGTGATCAACCCATCTACCAGCAGCTTCTCTGCGTCACGGCCCCAACCGGCGCATCGCGATCACGCTGTGACCAGCAGCCCTCCGCCAGAAGATGAAATGGATTCAAGGAGGCAAAGGGATCTCAAAGCCAAGGACCTTGGAGTACTGCTTAGCCCAGTACGCCGCCGGTTTTCGAATCTCAAGTCGATCCCCATTCGGCAGAATGAGCACATCGTTCGACATTCTACCGACTATACAATCAATTAGGTCGTTAGCATCAATATCTCTCGCTAGGACAAGCGATTGAACCAATCTTGCGGGATAGCTGGCGGCCGGCTGCCACGCATATGCCGCACCGCGAACCACATCAGACTCCTCTGCAAGAAGCGACGCAAGATCGGCCCGGTCGCGGACAAATTCGATCCCGCGATGGATTTCGTCGAGGTAAAGCCTCAATGACTCACGTTCTCCCTTTAGCGGCCAGGAAAGTACGCCTTCATTTATGGCCCGAACCCTGACAGACATTCCCCCGTAAGGCTTCATAGTACCGAAGAATTTAGCGTCACCAACATTGACGCTCCAGGTCAAAAAACCTTCAGGCCCCTTGGAGATCCAAGTCACATAAGATAGCTCACCCTGTATCCATTTAACATCACCACGCCTTGATATATCGGCGACTTCGGGGATGATGCCCGATTCCATCGCGCCTCTGAGAATCTCGGAGGCACTCATCGGCTTGGTCAACTCCGAATCACCACTTAAACCACCTGTAGGGACTCTTTGGCGTAGCCGCCAGACGAAATGCGACTCCATCTGGCGCCTGAGTGTACGTCCAGAGCTCGCCGTAGTCGACGCCCATCTCGTTCATGTACCGTCGGAGCCGCCTTGTGCCAGCCTTGATACCGCTCCCCGTATCAGGCTTAAGCTCCACAGGAAAGCCGCATCTGTAAGTCCATCGGGAATACTATCCGGTGAAATCGCTCTCCCTGGTGAACCGCCCCTCCCCGCCCGGGCCTCGGCACGCCGCCAAACCCGGACAGCATCCTGACGCGCCCCGAACGTACCCGCCGAACGCTCCCGCCCCCGCACATCCCAGTAGTACGCGGTATACCGCGGACACCCATCCCGGCGATACCGCATGCGCACATACCCCATGCCCTGATCACCAACCTTGATCATTTGACCGTCATATGACCTTGAATGCCGCCGCATCTGACGGCCCTCACTCCAGTCAACGCAGGTCAGCCAATCGATGCACGAACCAGGACGGGAAGCTCCGGCCGTCCGATGTTCAATCCGCAGCTCCGGAGGAAGGGGCAAATAGACCGCGGCAACTGATGTCATCGGTCACGTCCAGCGGAGTGGTGTATGAGTCGGCCTCCGCGTGATCCGTTGTTGCAGGTTAAGCGGTGATTGCTTGCTGGGAAGGGTTCTCGTCCATCCACACGAAGGAGTACGGGCCGGCGTCCAGGACCCGGCCCGGAACACGGTCACCTGCGCGTCCAGCACCTTGCTCATCTCGCTGACCTGGCTTTTGGAGATGCCCTCGATCCCGAGCTGGTCGACCAGCATGTCACCCGCCGGGTCGGAACCCCCAGCAGATAGCTGGTCGCCACCACCGGGACCAAGGCCTGTTCAGCGCGACGGGGTCGCTCCAGCAGCCACTATGGACCGCAGCTTCGGAATCGCCAACTCCGCCGTCCCCGCACGGGTGTGCCGGTCCGCTTCCGATACGCGTTCCGCCGGTTGATGCGTTCCTCGCTGCGCTGCCCGTAACAGGCTTCGCAAATCGCATCGGCTTCGGCGCTCATGAGCGCCTCGGCCATCGTCTTGACCATCTCGCAGCAGATCCGGCTCACATGCCCCGATCTGCTCGGCGAACCAGCCGGCAGGGTCCACACTGTTGTCTGCGGCCATCGCGTAACCACACTCCTTCGTGTCTTCGACGACTTCGAACGATCTACGCGGTGGCCGTCCTCACATCACGACGCTACGCCTGTCACCGGCGAAACTCATACACCACCTCTGCGGACGCAACACCCTGCACCCCGCTGCGCGGGCGGCGTACCTGCGATGGCCAGCGACCGGACGGCGGCACCCTGATGTCCCCATCGGTTATGTGTTCTTGTTCTTCCAGGCTGCGGCGAAGTCGGCCGAAATGTATTGCGCGCCGTGATCAGGGTGAAAGACCATGCCGCCCAGTCACCCGTCCCGGGTATGGGTCGCGGCCTTCAGCGCGTCGACGACCATCTCAGTGGCGCATGTGATCGGCGATCGGCCAGCCGGCCATGCGGCGCGAGCACAGATCGATCGCGGTGGCCAGGTAGAGGAAAGCAAGGATCTCGACGTTCTTTCCCGATCGCTCGCGGACACAAGTCGCACGGCCGCAAACGTGGTCGTCACAGTGGGATAGGCCAGTCGCAGTCAGGCGCCATAACTCTCACCCGTACGGATGAGATTTTCGGCACACAAAGCTCCGGCGCACGCCAAGATAGTCTACCTAGGAATGTTCGAGCCATGAATCCGCAGACCGAAACCGTCCATCCAGATCTCCACACCCGCAGGTTATTTGTTTCCTTCTTCTCACTCAGCCCAGCGTTCTCCGTTAATCTCGCCGCGCAACCAATTGATACACTCGGGCCTGTCGCCTGTACCTGTCCGACAGAATTCCTCGAGAGCTTCACGCACACGGGGAACCGGCAGAGCGCTACGCCGGTCGTAGCAAAGCGGACTTCCTGGATCCGAAAGAACCTGAGGATCAAAATCAGGCGGTGTTGGATTATCGGAAACCCAACACCACTGAGACTTCTCATCGCCGGACGCTTGAGCGCGCTTAGGGCTCACATACCAAACCAGCCCACCATACCCAGTGGCCGAATTGACGCCAACCCGCAAGTAGTTATCCGGCCACCATCCTTTGGTGTCTGCAGTCCGGGCCCGCCCGGCAAAGCTGAACGATACCGGATCGCCGACACCAACACCTGGAATCGAGAGCCGCTGCTCTCGGATGACCAGGTCAATCAGGCCAGCCACCTCCGGCCATATTTCCGCATGATGCCATGTGGCGCCAATTCTTACATTCAGAATCAAGCTGTACCCCAAAACTCGACTGACCCGACAGCTCCCGGCGTCCATATTTTCATCGCGGAACCTCGGGGAAGAATGACTGGAGCCGCGTCAGCACAATTCAGTACACCTCACAGATCCCGCCGAGATGATTAATCACGACGTTGCGTCCATGATTCCCTTATCGCGCATCCAGGTGGCATATACATGCTTGATCTGCCGCGCCTCCGGCTGCAGACGCCCACGCTCCGCGACTTGAAGATGGCGGCTGCGGCCGCCGGTGATCCGGAGGCACAGCGATGGTTCGGATGGCCCCCTGAGTACGTGCTACCTGAGCGCCGACGGAACCGCTTGCTCACCAGACGTCCAGGCCGCGGGAGACCCATCCGCGAACCGGTCGCGGAAGGCATGGCTCTTATCGCCATCGATCGGGTGAGCGGCATGCTCGCAGGAGCGATCGACGTCCCAATCGACACTGGCGAACTGGGCGGATGGCTGGCTCCCCGCTTCCGCTCGCGCGGCCTCGGCGGAGAGTTGTTCACCGGCGGCGCGTTCTTCGCCCACCATGTCCTCGGCGCTGCAGCGGTGCGAGCGGGGACCGAGACGACCAACGCCGCATGTATCGGGGCCTTGCGGTCCGCCGGGTTCGTACCGGCGGACGGGCCGGACGTTCACCACCTGCCGGACGGCCGCGCTGTGACCGCTCAGTGGTTCCGCCACGACACCAAGCCGACCGCCAGATGCCGTGCAGTCGGATAAGCCGTACGAGCCATGACGAGGACGCAATGCTGCTCTTAATCCGCTGGTTCTGACCTCAGGTGAAGGACGCAAATGTCGACGCCGACTTGCGGAGAGGGCGAGGCGGTACGCCAGCCGCTGGGCGTCAGTTGGGCGACGCCGACCTCGCAGAGTCTCCCTGAACCTCGTTGAACTGCGCTCTATCGACGCCGCTGACCTGCGCCTTCACAGGTTGTCGCTGGTCGCCCGCTGTCCCGGGCTACCTTGACACGGTCGAGGTCACTGGTTCAATCCCAGTATCGCCCACCACGTGAAAGCGTAGGTCAGAGGCCCTGCCTCCTCTCTGGGGGGCAGGGCCACAGGCGTCTATGGGCGATATTTGGGCGATGATCTTGGCGCCCCGGTTCGCCGCCGCCTGCTGCACTGCTGTCAGTTGCTTGATCGTTTCTTCCATCCGAGGCAGGAGCGCGATGAGCGCCGCCTGCTCCTGAGGCCGCAGTGCGAGGAGTGATGACTCCCAGCGGGCTTGCAGGAGGGCGAGGATCCGTTCCTTGGTCTCGGGCGTCACATGTTCGTAGATGCCGCCCAAACCGCGCATCTTCTGACCGAGGCGGGCCGCGCGGCCGATCTCGGGGATCCCGTCATCGGCCAGCCACGTCCGGTGGGTGTGCGCCCACCGAACCCGGCAAGATCCGGCTCATCATCCGTGTCACTCCGGTGCTTCGCCTCACCGTCTGAGCCCGGTGACGGCGAAGGGAGGTACCGACCGGAGCCGGTACCTCCCTCGTGATCACTTCCTAGTGACCGCCGACCCTCACGACCTCATGGCGGTAGCCGGTGTGCCGTCCGTCCGGCTTGTAGTTGTTCTCCACGTTGCCGGCGATGTCGACCGAGAACCATCTCACGTCGGTCGTCTTGTCAACGGTGAGTGACTCGGCGCCCTCACGCAGGCCGGCGGCCTCGAGCTTCGGCGACTTCAGCGTCGGCCGGCTGCCGTCGAGTGTGTAATAGACGGTCGCCGGCTCGTTCACCTTGAACGTGAACTTCGTGCTGCTCGCGTCCTGGCCGGTCACCGACAGGCTGGACCTCGGGTCCTTCTTGTCCTTGCTGTACGCCAGGGCGACCTCGAGGATGCCGATCTGGCCGTTGGCGAACTCCATCGCCTCCTCGTGGCCCTCGGCGAAGTCGGGCTGGAAGCCGACCTCGTCGTACTCCCCGGTCTGTGCGTTGTATTTGTCCGCGCCGACCTCGAAGTCCCAGCCGATGATGCCCTTGTTGTACCAGGCCTCGTCGGCGCTGTTCCCCGCCGCCGAGTACAGAACGTCGGTCACCGGCCCGGTGCGGCCGGGCCAGATGGCCGTGCCGCGCCACTGCTGCACCGCGTTGAGGATGTGGTCGGACGCGGACCAGAAGTAGGTCTCGGTGCCGAGGTCGACCGGCGGCAGCGTCTGCCGGCCGTCCAGCTTGTACGCCCCTGGAGGCCACATGAAGTAGCCGCCGTAGGAGTGGGTGTTCATCGCGAACTTGATGTTGGAGTACTTCTGTGTGAGCCACACCTCGTTCTTGGCCTCGGGCTCGGACAGCTCACTCGGCCCGGAGTACGTCTCGCCGCGGCAGTTCGCGGACCCGCCGCTGTAGCCGTCGAAGTACGAGCCGACCGAGAAGTTGCGGTTCACGTCGACGCCCCACGCGTTACGGCGTGCCGGGTCGGAGTCCGCCGGGCCGCAGTAGTTCGTCATGTTCCGGCGCTGGAAGTTGTAGTCGTACATGCTGTAGTTGGCGCCATCGGGGTTGACCGACGGGACCACGAAGATGTCGAGGTTGTCGACCAGCTTCCGGGTGGCCGGGTCGTGCTGGTAGTTGCGCAGCAGCCGCTCGGCGGTCTCCACGCAGGTCAGCGGGGTGACCCACTCACGCGCGTGCTCCTGGCAGTAGAGGAAGACGCCGGGCTGGGACCCGTTGCGCTTCGTGCCGATCCGCAACGCCTGCACCTGGAACGGCTGACGCTTGACGCTTGCGGGAGCCTTCAGGCCGTCGGAGAGCCTGGTCGCCGGCGCGGCAGCCACCACGCCGGCCCCCGCGTCGCCCCGGTACGTGCTCGCGGTGAGCAGTTTCGCCGCGGACGCGTCGGCGCCAAGCGCCGCCACGACCTGCGCGGCCGTACTCGCGACCTGTCCCGCGGCGTCCGTGGCGAGGTGGACGACGACGTCCTTGCCGGTGACGGACACCGACAGGGCGGCGCCGGCGGTGCCCGGGTTCTCCAGCGCCACCGAGATGTCGTTGCCGCCGTCCGAGCCATACGCCTTCGACGACACGTAGAACGTGCTGGCGGCGGCGGTGCCGAACTGCGCCTGCGCCGCGCGGCGGTAGCCGTTCGTCTTGTAGGGCAGATTGATCAACTGGGTGAGCTTGGGGAACTCCTTGGCCAGCGAGTCAATCCGCTGATAGACCTCTTCTGGATCCATGTAGTGGTCGACGAAGTCGCTCACGTAGTGCGGGTTCGGCTTCTTGCGGGGCTCACCCAGCCACTTCGTCACAGAGACGGTGACCGACCCGCCGCTCGTGCTGGTGATCCGCACCTTGCTGGGCGTCACGTTCACCGGCAGCGGTGAGTTGAACCGGTCGTACATGTACTGGCCGTCGTCGGTGAACCGCGACATCGTCGCGGTCCCGCCCGAGCCGATCTCGGTGCCCCGCCCGCTGTCCCAGGCGACGGTGAGGATGTTGGTCGCCGAGCTGTCGCTCGTCTTTACCTCGACGTTCAGGAACCGCTGCCCGTCGGGCAGGCTGGTGAACCACTCGGCCCGCAGCGCGGTCAGCGTGTCGGTGCCCTGCGCCTGGGCGGCGAGCGAGTTCAACGTCTGCGACCGCTGCCGGCGCACCTTTGCCGCGTCGGCCTGGTCGGCGATGGCGCCACGGACGTCGAAGCCCTTGGCCTTGAGGTCCGCGGACTCCTGCGGGCTGAGGACGGCGTTCACCTCGATGCCGCCGGCCACCGACTTGGTGTACTCGGCCAGGTCAACGCCCATCTGCTGGAGCCGTTCGATGCCGGCCTGGTCGGGTACGACGATGCGCACCAGCGCCACGCCGTCCTGCTCGAAGCTGGACTTGCGGTCCGGTGGTACGAGGCCGGGCTGCGTGACCGCGCCACTGGCAACCGGTATCAGGGGGAGACACAGCATCAGAGCCAGTGGGAGGGCGAGCCATCTCCTGCGCCCCTTCGCCCAGGCAGGCTTGCGAATCATCCTCATGGAGGCCTCTCGGTGTGAACGGATGAAGGCGTTGACAGATACCGCAAGATCCCCCAAGAAACGGACAAACAGTATTTATTTACTCTTTAGGCGGCAAATAAATCAAGCCACTATCCATCACAATCCGAGGCCACGATCGGCCAGGTTCAACCCCGCGAGCCCCGTGGGGTGCAGATACTCGATTACGGCCGTGACCATTGCCTTCTTCTACGCCGCGGCTATGCACTCGTTGATCAGGCCGTCGAGGACCTCCTCGCATCTGAGCCGGGGATGTCGAGGTCAGTGGGAGCTACCGCCCAACTCCGGTTGTGGTGGTCGCCGGTCGGGGGGATGCGGCGAACAGGGCGTTCGGGCACCTGAGCAACACGGCGCCGACGGGTAACAAGTCGCATGCGTCAGCCGGCAATGAGCCCGCCGTGATCATCTGCGTTCCCCCGAGGGCAACGCGCCCCACGCCGCAAATTTTCCATTGGCCGAGTCGGGAATTCTGAGCGACCATGATCCGATGCTGATGCCACCCACGCTGCTGTTGACGCGGACGGAGATCGAACGGCTTCTGCCGTCGGACGCGTACATCGACCTCATGGAGCGGGCGTTCGCCCGTCGCGCCGACAGAGAGACGTTGCCGAGCCGGCTTGCTCACCTCGACAGCGAATCCGGCGAGTTTCACATCAAGGCCAGCGGCTTGCGGGACGCTGACTCTACGGTGGTGGCGGTCAAGATCGGCGCATGCTTCTACGACCGCCCGGCCCGGCTGGGACTGCCCAGTATCGTCGGCGTCATCGCCCTGTTCAGCGGCGACGACGGGCAGCCGCTGGCCCTGATGGAGTCGGCGACGGTCACCCGGCTGCGCACCGCGGCCGCCACCGCGGTCGCCGCACGGCACCTCGCCCTCCATGACGCGGGCA
The DNA here is from genome assembly GCF_039541955.1 of Actinoallomurus oryzae. Classification (NCBI taxonomy): domain Bacteria; kingdom Bacillati; phylum Actinomycetota; class Actinomycetes; order Streptosporangiales; family Thermomonosporaceae; genus Actinoallomurus; species Actinoallomurus oryzae. The sequence goes on from NZ_BAABHF010000016.1 coordinate 166,341, forward strand.
CGCTCGCCCTGTGCGGTGCGGGAGAGCAGGCGGCTGCCCATGTCGACGCGCTCCTCGCCGTACGCCCGCTGCGACGGATCCTGGTCTGGAGCCGCGACCAGAAGCGCGCCGCCGCGTTCGCCGCCGACCTCGCGGACCGGTACGCCGTCGAGGCGTCGGCCGTCGCCGAACCCGGACAGGCGATCCGCGCGAGCCAGATCGTGGTCACCCTGACCCCGGCGCACGAGCCGTACGCGGACCGGCGCGATGTCGCACCGGGCACGTTCATCGCCGCGGTCGGCTCCGACGCCCCGGACAAACAGGAGCTCCACGCCGAGCTGATGAAGGACTCCGCCGTAATCGTGGACGTGCTTCACCAGTGCGCCGAGGTCGGCGAGCTGCACCATGCGATCGAGGCCGGCGCGCTGACCGCGGACGACGTACGAGCCGAACTCGGCGAGGTGATCACCGGTGTCCGACCCGGACGGCTGAGCCCCGAAGAGATCATCGTTTTCGACTCCACCGGCACTGCCGTCCAGGACGTCGCCGCGGCCCAGGCAATCTACGAGGCGGCCAGAGAACATAGCGCCGGCCGGCCCCTCCCCCTCTGGGACTGACCGCACTCGGCGTTGCGACGTCTACCTGCGATGGCAGTCCCTTGGCCGGCCCGGCATCGGCCGGTTCGGGATGACCGTGACGCCGGAAGACCAGCGCGTTCGGCTTGCCCGTCCCACGCAGCCCGTGGCCGGGGATTGACAGCCTCTTCAAGCACGTCCTCCTCCCGCGGTGATCATGCGGATCCTCACGGAACGGATCGCATGATCGCCGATGGGAGAGGATCAGTAGCGAAATCTGGCCGGAGATCTGAAGCGACGGTGCCAGCAGGTCCATCGCCGCCAGGCAGGTGAGGCTCTTGCCACTGCCGGACTCGCCTACCAGGCCGACCGCCTCGCCGCGGGCCACGGTCAGGTCGCCGCGGTCGTCCAAGGCCAGCAGGGCGGCGCCGCGGGTACCGTCGTAGGCGTCGCTCATCCGTACCGGCAGCCCCCACTCGGCGGCGAGGCGACGCACCAGATCCTCGTCCCGGCACCGGCTTCCGACCGGGCGTAGCTCCGTCACTCCGTACATCTCCAGCAGCGGACGCAGCAGCGCCGGCAGCTCGGCCTGACTCACGTGCGTCCGCGGCGCTCCGACCGGGGAGTATGCGTCGCCGTCCAGGTCCAGCCGGATGCCGACACAGTGCCAGTCGCCGTCGACGTGCTGGACGAAGAACGGAAGAGCGCCGTCCGGGACCGCCCGGCCGCGTACCAGCAGCCGCGCCACGAAGGTGGTGCCCAGCGACAGGCACAACCGTGAGCCACCGGCGGCGCCGCAGGCCAGGTTCGCCGCCGGGCCGTCACCGATGCCGACGAGCAACGGCGTGCCCGCGGGCAGCCCCAGCTCCGCGGCCGCTTCGGAAGAGACGTGACCAGCCAGGTCCCGGAGACGGAGTACGCGCGGCAGGTACCCGCGCCGGGTGTTGCGCGGGCCGTCCAGCCAGCGGCCGGTCGTCACGTCGTAAAGCCCGGTGGCGGAAGCGGAGGACGGATCGGTGACCCAGGCTCCGCAGAGCCGGCGCACCAGGGCGGACTTGACCCCGCCGACGTATCGCGCCGCGGCCAGTCGCCGCGGCTCGTGCGCGGCGAGCCACGCCAGCTTGCCGGCCGGGTAGATGGCGCCGGGCGGGCACCCTGTGCGCGGGTCGTACGGGACGGGCTCGCCCCGGCGGTCCACGCCGAGGGATGACCGGGCCGAGCGGCCGGCCGTCCCCGCCGAGCAGGGCGAGCCCGGCCATCTGGGTGGAGATCACGAGCGTCGTCACGGTGGCGGGCGTCGCGGCGATGGCCCCCCGTACCGCCGCCGCGAACGCCCGCCACATCGACTCCGGATCGGCCTCCGCCCGTCCTCCCCCGCGCGTCGCATGAGCGGCCTCATCGTGGCCGCCATCCCCACGCTGTTCCTCACCACCGGCCTCTCGTACGGGCTCATGCTCGCGCTCCTGTTCGTGCGATGGCTGCTGGCCACCCCGGGCGACACGGCCCGTGAGGCGATGATCCCCGATCTCGCCGAACGCGGACGAGTGTCGATGGAACGCGCGACCGCCGCCTACGACAGCGTGTACCGAAGCGCTCAGATGGGCGGGCGCGGCCCTCGGCGGTGTACTGATCGCCTGGCTCGGACCGACCGCACTGCTCTTCGTCGACGGGGCCACCTTCCTGGCCTCGGCGCTCCTCGTCCACTTCGGAGTGCCCCAGTTCGTACACGAGACCAGCGAACCCGGCGTCGGCCGATATCTGCACGGCCTGAAGGAAGGCATGTCCTTTCTCTGGCACGATCGGCTCCAGCGTTGGGCCGTCGCCATGATCCTGGTGAGCAACCTGCTCGACATCGGCCTCAGCCAGGTGCTGCTCCCCACATATGCGCGTGACGTGTTGCACGATTCACGGGCGTTCGGCCTGCTACTCGGCGCCGTCGGCGCGGGTTCGGTCGTCGGTTCGATCATCTACGGGGCCGTCGGCGCACGTCTGCCGCGAAGAATGACCTTCGCGGTGTGCTTCCTCATCGGAGCGATCCCACGGCCGCTGGTGCTGGCGGTCGACGCACCGTTCTGGATCGCGGTCGGCACCACCTTCGTCGCCGGGCTCGCCGCCCGAGCGATCAACCCCCTGCTGGGCGTCATGCAGTTCGAGCGCATTCCAGCACGCCTGCGAGCGCGAGTACTCGGCGCGATCACCGCCGGAGCCTATGCGGGCATGCCGCTCGGCGGCCTTCTCGCCGGATCCCTCGCCGACATCATCGATCTGAAGGCGACCCTGCTCCTATTCACGCTCATCTACCTGCTGGCGTCGATGCCGCCGTTTCTGTCCCGCGCCTGGCAAGAGTTCGACCGCGCCAAACCCTCATCTGGTGCCGCGCCGAAACAGGACGCCGACGCTCAGAGAGAGGAAATCGAGCACAAATAGCCACGGCCCTCGTGGAGAGCGACGCTCAGCATACGCCCGTCCCCAAAACTCACGGCAGCCGCGATCACCGCAAGCAGCACGACACTGGTCACGGTCGTGAGGCGGATACCGCGGTCAGAGGAAACGCTTGGGGCCTCGTTGTCCGCGACCGTCGATCACCCGCCTCCCGGCAGGAACGACGTGCTGAGGACGAGAGCATCGCGTTTGGTACGGCTCCGCCCTCGGATTGAACCCCACCACGCGCAGAGCAGCCGACCCCGGCTGTTGGACCCACCGGCCCGTCACGCCGTTCACGCCGCGCTCACCGATGCATGGCGGCAACACCCCGCCCTCGTCGGCGAACTCATCGCTCTGAACAGCCACTGGTGAAACCCTCCCCTATGCAGGATGACGCCGCGCAATGGGGAGATAAGGGCAAGCCGGGACATCTACCCGACTCCTGTAGGCCCGGTCGCCGACCGTGAGCCGCTCTGCGAAGGTGCCCCTCCCGCGCGGGAACCTGGTCGACTCGACACCGTCGGTTCCGTTGCGGGAGGGGCAGCCGGCTCACCTGCAGACCGGCGGTCGCCGGCTGGCGATCGCCGTGGTCACGCGGGCTAGCGCTGCAGCGTCAGCAGCCCCGGACGCCACGGCAGTTGGTCGTAGGGGCCGCCGGCGCTGGGGGACTTGCCCTGGTAGAGGAATTGGAGGTTGCAGGGATCGATGGTCATGGTCTGGTCGGGGTTGCCGCGGACCAGGTCACCATGGCTGATGTCGTTGGTCCAGGTGGCCCCGCTGTTGGCCTTGCCCGCGAACGGGTTGCTCTCGCCGGCGGCCTGCGGAGTCCACGAACCGCTCAGGCTGGAGGCCGTGAACGAGCGGAAGTACCGCCCATTCGCCCCCATGGCCTCAACGATCATCAGGTACTGGTTCTGCCCCTGGACCTTGTAGACCTGGACCGCCTCGAACAGGTTGGCCGTCGAGTCGCTCAGCACCGTCGTGTACGACGAGCCGAAGCTGCCCGGGAAGTTCCCGATCGGCATGCTCGCCCGGTAGATCTTGCCGTTGTCACCGGCGAAGAACAGGTACATGTTCGAACCGTCACCGATCAGCGTCTGGTCGATCGGGCCGGTGCTGGAGCCCGAGATGCTGCCGGTGAACAGCGCCTGCGGCGAGGACCAGCCATTGGGATTGGTGGGGTCGCTCGACGTCCGGTAGATGAAGGGCCACGCACCCCACTGGTACGCCAGCACCCAGATGTTCTTGGGCGCGAAGTAGAACAGCGTGGGCGCCACCGTGGCCTGACTCATCCCGGTCTGGCCGGCCGAGGCCATGTCGGACCAGTTCGTGAAGGGACTGAACGCCATCGAACCGTACGAAGATCCTGACACGTTCGACGCGTAGACCAGGTGCTTGCCGTTGTAGACGACGTTGGTGAAGTCCTTGAGCGAGACCCACCCGTGCTGCGGTGTCGCCAGCGCACCCGTCGACGTCCAGCGGTACGTCGACGGAAGAGAGCACGTCGCGGGCGGGCCGGACAGGCCGGTCCACTGCTGGGCGGCACCGCCGTTACACGTCCCGATGTCCACCGCGGTGCCGTTGGCCGTGCCGGCGCCCACGGCCTCCAGGCACAGTCCCGACTCCACGCCGACCACCGTGCCGTCGGAGTTCACGCGCCACTGCTGGTTGGCACCACCGTTGCAGGTCCAGATCTCCACCCGCGTGCCGGGGGTGGTCGCATGGTTCGGCACATCCAGGCACTTGCTGCCGTACACGGTCAGCCGGCCGCCGGTGGTCGAGGTCCACTGCTGGTTCGCGCCGCCCCAGCAGTCATAGAGCTGCAGGTAGGTGCCGTCGGTCTGGCTCTGACCCAGCACGTCCAGACACCGGTTGGAGCCGACGCCGCGCAGGGCACCGGTGACGTCGGCCCGAGCCGGGGTGGCCATCGGGGCGACCGCGAGGACGGCCGCGGTCGTGGCCACCGTTACCAGCGCCGAAGTCAGCGCGCGGCGCTTCTTCCTGATACGTGATCTGTACATGGGAACCTCCTCCCGAGTCAGCTGGAGACGGACCACTTCTGGTTGCTGCCGCCCCAGCAGGAGTACAGCTGGATCTGGGTGCCGTTTCCGGTGCCCTGGCCCGCGGCGTCCAGGCACAGTCCGGACTGGACGCCGACAATGGTTCCGTCGGAGTTGACGCGCCATTTCTGGTTGTCGCCACCGTGGCAGGAGTAGATCTGCACCTTGACGCCGTTGCCGGTGCCGGCGGCGTCCAGGCACTTGTTGCCGTAGACCTTGAACTCATTGGCGGAGGTGTAGCTCCACTGCTGGTTGCTGTTGCCATTGCAGTCCCACAGCTGCACCTGGGTTCCATCGGTCGTGCTCGCGTTGGGCACGTCCAGGCAGCGGCCGGAGGCGACGCCCTTGATCTGTCCACCGCCATCGGGCGGCGGGGAGGACGACCCTCCGTTGAGGGCGTTGAGGACGGCGGTGTAGGCGGGCTTCTTGTTGCCGTTCCCGTCGAAGAGGAGTGGAGTGTCGCCGGACCGCCAGGAGTCGCTGTCCCGTACTCCCCAGACCGTGATGCCGACGCAGCGCGAGACGGCCAGACAGTCGTTGGTCACGTTGGCGTAGGTCGTGGGCGAGGCGCCCTGGACGTCCAGCTCGGTGATGGCCACGTCGACGCCCAGGGCAGCGAAGTTCTGCAGGGTGGTGCGGAAGTTGCTGTTGTACGGGTCGCCGCTGTTGAAGTGGGACTGGAGGCCGACGCAGTCGATCGGGACGCCACGGGACTTGAAGTCCCTGACCATGTTGTAGACGCCTTGGGTCTTGGCGGCGTTCCAGTTCTCGATGTTGTAGTCGTTGTAGCAGAGCTTGACGTTCGGGTCGGCCGCCCGCGCGGTGCGGAAGGCGACCTCGATCCAGTCGTTGCCGGTCCGCTGCAGGTTGGAATCACGCCGGCCGCCGGAGCCGTCGTCGGCGAAGGCCTCGTTCACCACGTCCCAGTAGGCGAGCTTGCCCTTGTAGTGGGCCATCACGCCGTTGATGTGGTTGATCATCGCTTGGCGCAGGGCGCTGCCGCTGAGGCTCTGCATCCAGCCGGGCTGCTGGTTGTGCCAGGCCAGGGTGTGGCCGCGGACCCGCATTCCGTGCTGCACCGCCCAGTTGTAGACCTGGTCACCGCCGCTGAAGTTGAACTGCCCCTGCTGGGGCTCGGTGGCGTCGATCTTCATTTCGTTCTCGGGCGTCACCATGGTGAACTCGCGGCCAGCGATCGTGGTGTACGCCGAGTCGCCGAGCCTGCCGGCGGCGATGGCGGTGCCGAAGTACCGCCCGCTCTGCGCCGCCGCCGCGCCGAGCGTACTCTCCGCGGCATTCGAAGGAACCGCCCCCGCCAGCGCAACGGTCGTCGTCCCGACGACGCCGACGGCGAGGGCGACCAGGGCCCGGCGGAAACGGCGGACGGATCGCCGCGTTTTGGGCGAAAGTGTTTCTCTGGTGCTCACTCCTGAGCCTCCATAACTGAAGCATGGGAAATGCCGGAAACGCGGGGACAGCCCCGCGGAATCGACGCCGCGTCCCTGCGCCGGGAGCGCACACCACCAAGGCATCGCCAGTTGGTGGGCCTTGCCACGCCGGGCACGCCCAACCGCCTCGGAGAATCAGTGTGGATAGCGCCCGGAAAACGTGTCAATACTTTCGAAAATGTTTCGAGTCCTGATCATGGTCTACCTCTGTCCCCTGCCTCTCCCAGTGGGCGGGTATGCCGCCGAAACCTTTCGAGGATCTCCCGCTGAGCGTGACTCGCCAATGAAAACTTTCATGGCGGCGCTTCATCGGTCACGTGTATCCACGCCGATAACACCAGCTGAGCCATAGTCAGCCCCGACGCGTTTTCACAATGCGCAGCGGGCGCTTGACATATCTCCCCGGCTCATATTTGCTCCGCCCCACCACCACCTTCGACCGACCCGCGGAAGAAAGGAGCTCGATCGACCGTCCGGATCGTCAGCGATGACATTCCGCCCGCCGTGCCCGAGGTCGCTTCCGGCGCTTCGATCAGCGTGAGCGCCGGGGGCGACAACGGCGACGCCCCCGTCGGCAACCCGTACCAACGAGGTCCGGACCCACCCTGTCCGGCATGCCGCCCGGCAACGGCTTCAACGGCGAGTACCGCCCTCGCGTCCCAAGGGCATGTCCGGCAAACCCCTGTCCGACGGCGCGGCGCCCAGGCGGCGCCTCACCGCGTCGTCGTCGGTCGCCGGCCAACACCAGGGCGCCTCTCCACCGACCGACCCGTTCTCGGCCAACGGGCCGGCCGGTGGACGCGGTCGCGCGGTCACCGCGGCCGGACGCCTCCTCAGACCGCGATCAGGCACGGGTCATGCGGCGGTGCATACCGGGGTGACGGCGGGGTTGGCGCCCGAGTAGGTCGCCTGCACGCCGAACGTCGTCGACATGCCGGGGCTGAGAGCGCCGTTGTGGGAGACGCTCGTCGCCGTCACGTTCGCGCCGGACTGGGTGGCGGTGGCGTTCCAGGCGTTCGTGATGGACTGGTTGCCGCCGAAGGACCAGGTCACCTTCCAGTTCTTCGTGGCGGTGGTTCCGGAACCGGTCACGGTCACGGTGGCGGTGAAGCCGGAGCCCCAGTCGTTGTCCACATGGTAGGAGGCGACGCAGGCAGCGCTGCCCGGCCCTCCCCCGCCGCCGCTTCCCCCGTCGCCGATCGGATCGAAGGCGGCGGACTTGATGGAGGCGAGGTAGGCGTCCTTCGTGGTGTTGACGGTCGTCCAGTCGTCATTGAGGATCCCGCCGGTGTCACCGGAGTTCGGGTTGAGGCTCCAGAACGTCCACTGGAACGCGTCCGCACCGTACTGCGCGGTGGGACGCAGATACTTCACCAGCGCGGCGAGCCACTGCTGGTCGATGCCGGACTGCAGCGTGGTGCCGAACTCACCGACCCAGACCGGCGCGACGTTCTGGGTGAACAGATAGCCCCAGAACCGGTTCCAGACGCCGGGCAGGTTGGCCGGGAACGAAGAATCGTGGAACCAGGTCTGGTCGGCCACGCTGGTGGCGTAGTCGTGCGCGGAGTAGACCAGCCGGTTCGCCACCGAAAGACGCACCGGGTACGTGCCCGCACCCTCGAGATTGCCGCCCCACCAGCCGGAGTCGCCGTTGTAGGTCTGGATGCCCTCGACGAAGATGAGCAGGTCGGGGTTGACCGAGAGCACCGCGTTGCCTCCTCGTTCGGCGGCCAGCCGCCAGTCGATCGAGGTGTCTCCGCAGCCCCAGCAGGCCGGGTCGTGCGGCTCGTTGTGCAGGTCGATGCCCACGACCGCCGGGTTGTTCGCGTACCGGGTCGCGAGCGCCTTCAGGTCAGCGATCCAGGTGGCCTCGCTGACGCTGGAGGTGTACCAGAGGGCGGACTGACCGGAGGAGTCGGGGCGGTGCCGGTCCAGGATGACCCGCAGCCCGACGGACGCCGCGTAGTCGACGATGTGGTCCATCACCTGGAGCGACGTGAGGCCCTGCAGGTCGGCGTTCTTGCCGCTGGAGAAGTCGATACTGTCGGGTACCGTGCCGGATTTGAGGATGTCGTCGGAGTACGGCAGCCGGAGCGTGTTGTAGCCGAGCGACTTCACCTGGTTCAGCAGGTCCTTGTAGTCCCGGCTCCAGAGTCCGTGCACCACGTGGTTCGCCGTCTCGAAACCGAACCAGTTGATGCCCGCGATGCGCACCGGATGGCCGCTCGCGTCGAGGATCTGCCGGCCGCTGGTGTGCCAGTAACCACCACCCGCGGCGCGCGCCTTCGGCGCGAGGGAGACACCGCCGGTGAAGGCGGCGAGCAACGTCAGGAGAAAAGCCACCACCAACAAGGATCTGGTCCTCGGGTGTGTTCCGGGGACGAGCATGACACCACCTCATCTCGCGTTGTGCGATTCAGGCCTCCGGCGCGTACGGCACCGGGGCGACGGGCCGGCGACACGGCGAGGGCGGGGGACGCCGTGGACGTCCTCGCCCCGTCGTGTGCCGTCAGGACACCGCCGGATAGGCGTTCTGCGGCAACTGGTGGAACTGGGCGAGAACCAGCGCCTGGACAGCGAGGCGTTCGCCAGTGCGCCGGACGGGCAGTTGCCGTTGAGGGCGTTGCCTCCATGGACCGGGTCGCACATCCGGTCGAAGCCCTTGCCCTCATCGTTGGAGATCGCCGAGCTGGAGCCGTCGGACTCACCCGGCGGCCACAGCGCCAGCGCGTCGTCGGAGGGCGTGGTGGTTTCCGTCCGGGTCACGGCGAGGACTCCCTTCGAGCGCGGGGGCTCGGCCGGCGTGTGTGGGAGCGCTCCCACACCATCCAAGGCGTACGAGCTCTTGTCAAGAGGAAGATGTCCGGCTTGTTAGTGAGCTGTAATCGCCCAGGAGACACGCCTGGAAACGCCCCGTGCCATGCGTCGGCGCCGGTGACACCGGCGTGAAAACCAGTGAAAACGAATCCGCGGCTCACATCCGCGCGAGCGGCGGCAAGAACCCATGGAAAGCGCGCCGTGGAACACCCGCCCTCGCCCGACGGCGGTCGGACTGAATGCGGGCCGGCCGCAGGTGCCGGCCGCAGGTCGCACACCAGGAACGGTGGGAGCTGGATCCAGCGTCTACTGGCCCGGCTCCTGGGCCTGGGGGCTTCCTCGATCTGGCCGCGGGCCTCGCGGATCGGCCGCCGGATGGGAATCTGCTGGTTGGCCTGGTCGTACTGGCCGGGTTATTGGGAGATCAGCTCGGACCAGCGGGCGCCGGTGTAGCCGTCCACCCGGGATCTTCCTGACGCGACACGGCCGCGTTCATGATGGTGGAGAACAGCGCGAAGATCGAGGCGACGGTCGGCTCTGCCAACTCGTCGTGGAGTTCGTTGACCCTGCCCTGGAGCATCGGAATTGCAACATGCCGCATGGCAGTGGGCGATCGCCAGGGCCTGATCCGCCTGCAAGGGACCCGACGCCGTGGTCGCAGCCGGCCGAATGCCGCTGACCGCGGTCGGCAAGATCGACAAGAAGGCGTTGGCTCAGCGGTTGCCGTAGCCCTGACGGCGACGCCGGCGGCACGCGTACTGCGGGCCGCGGCAAACGCGCTGCGGCCCGGCGGGCGGCTTTTTGATCCTCGACCACGGCTCAACCGCCCCGTGCTCTGGAAACCAGGATCCCGGCACCCAATTCACCCACCCCGACCGAGGTTCACCCGTGCGGCCTGGAGGGATAGGGCAGCAACGCCATCTCACGGGCGTTCTTGATGGCCACGGCGAGCATCCGCTGCTGGCGAGGGGTCACACCGGTGACGCGGCGGCTGCGGATCTTGCCGCGGTCGGAGATGAAGCGCCGCAGCAGGTCGACATCCTTGTAGTCCACATAGGTCATGCCCTCGATGGGGTTGCGCTTGGGGCGCCGGCGGCCGGACACGGTGCTGACCGCCTCACTCATCGCTCTTCGCGGAACAGCACGTGCCGCCGCGCGACCGGATCGTACTTGCGCAGTTGCAGCCGATCCGGGGTGTTGCGCCGGTTCTTGCGCGTCACGTACGTGTAGCCGGTCCCCGCCGTAGACCGCAGCTTCACGATCGGACGTAGCTCGTTGCGGGCCATGCCTCGACTCCTTTCAAACGGCAGCACTGCGATCCTAGGTGAAAATGAAAACTGTTTCCAGTAAGCTCCCAACCGAAGCCCTCCCGGAAGGAGCACGATGGCTCGTCGTTGCCAGGTCACCGGACGCGAACCCGCGTTCGGCAACCGCGTCTCTCACTCGCATCGGCGCACCCGCCGCCGGTTCGATCCGAACATCCAGCGCAAGCGGTTCTGGCTGCCGAGTGAGCAGCGGTACGTCCGGCTCACCGTGAGCGCCAAGGGCATCAAGACGATCGACAAGCGGGGCATCGAGGCGGTCGTCGCCGAGATCCGCGCCCGTGGGGGAAGGGTCTGATGGCCAAGAAGAGCAAGATCGTCAAGAACGAGCAGCGCCGGGTCGTCGTCGCCCGTCACGCCGAGCGCCGCGCCGAGCTCAAACGGCTCATCAAGGCGCCGGACACCGATCCGCGGGCTCGTGCCGCGGCGGTACGCGAGTTGAGCCGCCAGCCCCGCGACGCCAGCCCGATCCGGCTGCGGAACCGGGACGCGGTGGACGGTCGCCCCCCGGGGGACTTTGCGCAAGTTCGGGCTCTCCCGCATCCGGTTCCGCGAGCTCGCCCACCGCGGCCAGCTCCCCGGCGTCCGTAAGTCCAGCTGGTAGCCGCGAGCGAAAGGTAAGGGACGGTGCAGGACCTTCACGTCACCATCGCCACCGGCATGGCCGCCGATCTGGCCGATCTGCTGTGCGCGCGGACCCGGGCGTTCGGCGTCGCCGTCGCCCGTTACCGGCACCGCGGCGACCTCCTCACCCGCGCGTACGGCGGCGAGCAGGTCCACCTGCGGGTGGTCCACTGTGTCAGTTGCACGCTCCGGGAGGACCTGCCGCGTTTCCTGTCCGGCGTGGCGGGCCGGCACGACCGGCTGCTGCTGATCCTCCCCGAGATCGCCGATCCGCTGGACGCCGCCACCGCCATCGAGACGGCGGACGTCGGCGTCCGGATCGACACCGTCGCGATGATCGCCGAACCGGCTGCGATCGCCCGCGAACTCGGCGGCGGCGAAAGCCTCGCCGACCGTGGGATGGCCGGCGCGCCCACCGACGGCCGTACGGTCGCGAGCGTCCTGGCTCGCCAGGCCGAGACCGCCGACCTCTTCCTCACCTGGGTTCGCCCGCACGCCGATCCGTTCGAGGCCGCGATCGGCCACAGCCTGCTCACGCACCTGTCCCCCTGGGCGTGGTCCCTCGAGCTGGAGGCCGTCACGGACCTCACCGCGCCGACGGGCAAGCCGGCCTTCGACCTGAATGCCGTGCACGAGCGCATGCAACCCGGTGGCGCGCTGCCCGGCTGCCCGGCCCCTGAAGGCCCGGTCAGCACCCTGATCTGGCGCAGCCGCCGCCCGTTCCATCCGGAGCGTCTGTACGCCGCGCTGGAGCCGGTCATGGATTCGGGGATCGTGCGCGCTCGCGGCCATCTCTGGCTCGCCAGCCGCCCGCTGACGCTGCTGTCGTGGGAGTCCGCCGGCGAGGCCCTCGCCATCGAACCGGCGGGACGCTGGCTGCACACCGCCGACCCGACGACCTGGCGCCAGGCGTCTCCCATCCGCCGCACGACCGCGTCGCTGGACTGGCATCCCGAGCACGGCGACCGGCGCACCGAGATCCGCTTCACCGGCATCGACATCACCGCCACCGAACTTCGCCTCGCACTGGACGAGGCGGTCCTGACCGACATCGAGATGACCGCCGGAGAACACAGCTGGGCGCGGCTGCCCGACCCCTTCACTCCCTGGCTCGGGCCCGCCACGGCCGAACCCGGCACCCGCCGGACCGCCTGAAAGGACAGGACACATGAAGCCTGGCATTCACCCCGACTACCGACCCGTCGTCTTCCGGGACCGATCGGCCGGCTACGCGTTCCTCACCCGATCCACCGCGAGCAGCGAGACGACCGTCGAATGGACGGACGGGAAGACCTACCCCGTCATCGACGTGGACGTCTCCTCCGCGAGCCACCCCTTCTACACGGGGCGAAGCCGCGTGCTGGACACCGCCGGGCGGGTCGAAAGGTTCCGCCGTCGCTGCGGACAGGCCTAGGTCGAGCAGCGCCGTCTGCTCCGCGAGCGCCACCGGATGCCGGGTGGACAGCACGCCGACGGCGATACCCACCACGACGCGTTCGGTCCGCCCCAGCTCGAAGCCGGCCCGCTCGGCCGCGACGGCCGCGACGGCCGCGTTCACGGTCGTGGACAAGACCTCGCCATGACTTTTACCGGGAAACCCGGGCATTCACCGGTCGTACGGACATCGCCGTGCGGCACACGGGGACCACTGGGACGATCACTGACCACAGCGTGGGTCCGGCCGGTACGGGATCGGGTTCCTTCATCGTTCACGCGACTTCATCAACCGGCCGTACCGTTCTGACCGGCCCGCAGGCAGGTGCCGCACACGCCCTGGACCTCGGCCTTGCGCGGATCGGGTTGGAAGTCGGCGTCGGCCGCGATGCGGTCCAGCCAGGCACCGTCGTCGTCGGCCGGATACTCCCGCACGGTTCCGCACCGGCGGCACACGAGGTGATAGTGACGGCCTGCGGCGCAGAGCCGGTAGCGGGTTTCGCCGTCGCCGGCGAAGACGTGGAGCAGACCGGCCTCGGCGAGGGCTGACAGGGCCCGGTACACCGTGGACATCCCGACCCGGTGCCCCTGGCCGGCCAGTTCGACGTACAGCTCATGCGCGCTGACCGGGCGCTGCCGGTGCTCGACCGCCTCGAGTACCCGTCGCCGGCGCTGTGTCGGCGACAGGCCGGCCGAGCGGAGCCGCTCGGCGACGTCCTCGTCGGCGCGGGGCTCGCGGGGTGCTGTGGTGGGGTCCGGTCCCATGGCTCGACGGTACGGACATCAATCGATATTGACAACCATTACCATTAAGACGACTATGGGATCGGTTTTCATTACCAACTTAGCGATACGGGAGATACGTTGCGCATCCGAACTGTGCGGCTGGCCGCACCTGCCTTCGCGGGGCTGCTGGCCGCGGCGACGGCTTGTAGCGGTTCCAGCTCGGCGAGCAACACCGACACCACGGGCGGAAAGTTGAAGGTGGTCGCGACGACCACGCAGGTGGCCGACTTCGCCCGCAACATCGGGGGTGACAAGGTCAAGGTCACCCAGATCCTCAAGCCGAACGTCGACCCGCACGACTACGAGCCCTCCCCTGCCGACGTCCAGGCCATCGCCGAGGCCGACGTGGTCGTCGAAAGCGGCGTAGGCCTGGAGAAGTGGCTCGACCAGACCATCAGCTCGGCCGGGTTCCACGGCACCCGCGTCGACTCCAGCAAGGGCGTGCCCATCCGCAAGGGCAACGGCACCGACGAGGAGGCCGCCGGCGACCCCCACATCTGGCACAACCCCAAGAACGCCGAGATCATGAGCGGCAACATCGCCGCCGCCTTCTCCGCCAAGGACGCCAAGGACAAGGCGACCTACGACGCGAACCTCAAGACCTACGACGCCAAGCTCGACCAGCTGGACTCCTGGATCACCCAGCAGATCGACACGGTGCCCGCCGACCAGCGCAAGCTCGTCACGAACCACGACGCGTTCGGCTACTACGTCGACCGCTACCACCTGACGTTCATCGGCTCGATCATTCCGAGCTTCGACACCTCCGCCGAACTGTCCGGCAAGCAGTTGTCCACCCTCGCGGCCAAGATCAAGACGACCGGAGTGAAGGCGATCTTCTCCGAATCCTCACTGCCGCCCAAGACCGCCGAGGCCATCGGGAAACAGGCGGGCGTCAAGGTCGAGGCCGGCGAGGACTCCCTGTACGGCGACACGCTCGGCCCTGCGGGCTCGCCCGGCGCGACCTACCTCGACATGGAGCGCCACAACACGACCACCATCGTCAACGCGCTGAAGGGCTGAGCCGTGGACAACCCCTCCGCGAAGGAGCTGAAGGCCATGGGGATGGTCCCGGCGCTGGATCTCGACGAGGTCGGCGTCGCGTACGGGCCGGCGCTCGCGCTGGAGAACATCGACGGCACGGTCGCCCCCGGCGAGGCCGTCGCCCTGATCGGCCCGAACGGCGCCGGCAAGTCCACACTCATCAAGGCGATCCTCGGCCTCGTCCCCCTGGCCTCGGGCCGCGTCACCGTGCTCGGCACCACGCCCGCCGGGGCCCGCCGCGACGTCGCGTACGTGCCGCAGGCCGACATGCTCGACCCGGAGTTCCCCATCTCGGTCGGGCAGGTCGTGCTGATGGGCCGGTACCGGCGGGTCGGCTGGCTGCGCCGCCCCCGTGCCGCCGACCGGGAGGCGGCGGCACGGGCGCTGGAACAGGTCGGTCTCGCCGACCGCGCGAAACATCGCTTCGGGACCCTGTCCGGCGGGCAGCGGCAACGCGTGCTGCTCGCCCGTGCCATCGCCGCCGAACCCCGCCTGCTCCTACTCGACGAGCCGTTCAACGGCGTCGACGCCGTCAGCGAACAAGCTATCCTCGACGCGATCGCCACCCTCAAAGCCGACGGTGCGGCCGTGGTGGTCTCCACCCACGACCTCGCCCTGGCCCACCTGGCCTGCGAAGAGGTATGCCTGCTCAACCGGCGTCAGTACGGCTTCGGCCCGACACAGGCGACCCTGACCCCCGAACGGCTCCGCGCCACCTACGGCGGGCATGCGCTCGAGCTGCGCGGCGACCGCGTCATCGTCGCTCACTCCTAAGCCCATGAATCAGATCTTCATCGAACCGTTCACCTACCCGTTCATGGCCCGCGCGCTGGTCGAACTGCTCATCCTCGGCGCGCTGGCCGGCACGGTCGGGGTGGTCATCCTGCTGCGCCGGCTGGCGTTCATGACCGACGCCCTCACCCACACCGTCTTCCCCGGCGTGGTCATCGGCTACCTGCTCACCGGTGAGGGCGGCATCTTCTGGGGCGCGCTGATCGCCGGCGGCCTCACCGCCGTACTCCTCACCCTGTTGACCCGCCACCGCGCCGTCACCGAAGACACGGCCCTGGCCGTACTCCTCACCACGTTCTTCGCGATCGGTGTCGTACTCGTCTCGCGGGAGTCCGGCTACACCGCGGATCTGACCGCCTTCCTGTTCGGCCGGATCCTCACCGTCACCGAGCAGCAGCTCACCGAGACCCTCGTGGTGACCGTGCTGGTCATCGCCGCGTTGGTAGTCCTTCGGCGGCCGCTGATCGCGCGTGCTTTCGACCCGGAGGGTGCCCAGGCGGCCGGCTACCGGATCGGCGCGCTGGACCTGGCCACCAACGCGATCGTCGCGCTCGTCGTGGTCGCCTCCGTACGGGCCGTCGGCACCGTCCTGGTCATCGCGCTGCTCATCGTGCCCGCCGCAGCCGCGCGAGCGGTCTGGGACCGGCTCGCCGTCATCATTCCCCTCGCCGCCGTCCTCGGCGCACTCGCGGGCTGGAGCGGCCTGGCCATCAGCTACGACGCCTCCATCCACCACGGACTGCGGCTCGCCTCCGGCGGCACGGTCGTGCTCGTCCTCATCGCCTTCTACCTGGTCGCGCTCGCCGCCGCGGCAGTCGGCCGCCGGATCCATACCGCACGGCTCCGTACGACAGGGGAGGCCTCGTGACCGCCGTCGACCGCGCCATCATCGAGGCCGTCGTGCTCGGCACGGTCGGCGGGCTCATCAGCGTCCAGATCGTGCTCCGCCGGCTGCCGTTCTTCACCCTCGCCATGACCCACGCCACCTTCCCCGGCGTCGTCCTGGCCGCCATCGCCGGAATCAACCTGTACGCCGGCGGCGGCCTGTTCGGCGTACTCATCGTGCTGGGCATCCTGGCCCTGTCCCGCCGCCGCGAACAGGACACCACCACGGCGATCGGCGTCATGCTGTCGGCCGGGTTCGCACTCGGCGTCGTCCTGCTGTCCGCTCAGTCCGGCTTCTCCAAGGACCTCAGCGCCTACACCGTCGGTCAGATCTTCACCGTCGGTGACAGCGACCTGGTCGCCGTCGCCGTGGTCGGCGTGCTCGTCGTGGCCCTGCTCGGGGTCGCGGGCCGGCAGCTCACCTTCCGCGCCTTCGACCCCGGCGGCTACGCGGCCGCGGGATACCGGCCCACCGTGATCGACATCGCGCTGCTCCTGACGGTGGAGGCGGTCATCGTGGTCGCCGTACCCGCCGTCGGTGCCATCCTCGCCGTCACCATCCTCGTCGCCCCCGCCGCCACCGCCCGCCTGTGGACTCATCGCATACCCGCCATAACCGCTGTCGCGGTCCTCACCGGATCGACCGGCGGCCTCATCGGCGTACTCGTCTCCAACAGCTACGACGTCGCCGCCGGTGGCGCGATCACGGTGGTGACGGGCGCACTGTTCACGCTCTCCCTCGCCGTCACGACGGCACGGCGCGCCCGGGTCTCGCGACGCCGAAGCGGATCACGCGGCAGCGTGCCGCCTCTGCCGGATCGCCACCGAGGAACGCGGCGCGATGTTCCGCCGGCCCTCCCTTGCATCGGCCACATGAGTGAAAAACGAAAATTGTTGTCAATCAGGAGAGACCGATGACCGGGTTCGGCGTCCGGGCGGCAGCCGAGTTGATCTTCACGGGAGCGACCTGCGGAAGCCTCGGTGTCCAGGTCGTCCTGCGGCGCCTGGCGTTCTTCACCGAGACACTCGGCCATGTCGCGTTCCTCGGCATCGTCGCCGCCACGATCGTGGGCTCGGATATCAAGCTGGGAGCCGCGGTCGCCGCGGCGGGCGCGGTGGCGCTGTCCGGCCGAGGCCGTATCGCCTCCGGTCAGCCCGGCCGGCAGTCCGGGATCCTGGTCAGTGGCGCGCTGGCGCTCGGCGTCGTGCTGATCTCCAGCCGGCAAGGCTTCAGCAAAGACCTGACCGCAGCGCTCGTCGGATCACCTTTGACCGTCACGACCGGCGACATCGTGGTGGCAGGCATCGTGGCAGCATGCGTCGTAGCGGTGCTCGCGGCCGTGCACAAGGAACTGCTGCTGGCCGCCTTCGATCCGCACGTGACACAGGCTTTCGGCTACCCTGCCCGTCTGATCGACACGGGACTGCTGAGCTTGCTCGCGGTCACCGTGGTGACCGCCGCCCCGGCGATCGGCGCCACCCTGCCACTGGCGCTGCTCGTCGGCCCGTCCGCCACCGCCCTGCTGTGGACCCGCCGGGTCGTGCCCGCCACGGTACTCGGCGGCCTGCTCGCGGCCGGATCAGCCGCGGCCGGGCTCGTACTCTCGCTGCACTACCGCCTCGCGGCCTCCGCGGCCAGCGCCATCCTGTGCGGAGCGCTTTTCCTGCTCACTCTCGCCGCCGTCCGCCTCGGCCACCTGATGGCCGTGTTCACCCGTAGACAGGCGGCCGGGCCGATCTGACGGCCGAACCGCACCGTCCGGACGAATATCACGACGAGGGGCGAGAAATGCGACCCGGTACGGGTCGGTGAGGGAATGCACCGCGCTCAACGCGGTTGCATCCTGATGCAGATCGATCTCGATCAACCATCGCGGCTCCCGCGATGTGGGCGGCGCCCGCCGGACCGGCAGAGACATGTTCGCAGCACGATCACCGGTTCGGCGGGCGCCGCGGTCTCATTTGGCGCGGGCCGCCTCGAAGCGCGCCGTGACGTCGCTCCAGTCGACCAGCGACCACAGCTTCTGGACGTAGTCGGGGCGTACGTTGCGGTACTGCAGGTAGTAGGCGTGTTCCCAGGCGTCGAAGACCAGCAGCGGCGTGGTGTTCATCCCGACGTTGCCGTGGTGGTCATAGACCTGCTCGACCACCAGCCGCCGGCCCAGCGGCTCCCAGGCCAGCACCCCCCAGCCCGACCCTTGAACGCCGGAGGTCGCGGTCGACAGCTGCTTGGCGAACGCGTCGAAGGATCCGAAGTGCTCATCGATCGCCGCGGCCAGCTCACCGTCGGGCCGGTCCCCGCCGTCCGGGGACAGGTTGTCCCAGAAGATCGTGTGCAGCACGTGCCCGGACAGGTTGAACGCGAACGTCTTCTCCAGCCCGACCAGACCCCCGAACCGCTCGGACTCCCGGGCCTCCTCCAGCCGCTCCAAGGTGTCGTTGGCGCCCTTGACGTACGCGGCGTGGTGCTTGGAGTGGTGCAGCTCCAGGATCTCCCCGGTGATCGCGGGCTCCAGCGCCGCGTAGTCGTAGGGCAGATCCGGCAGTGAGTAGGTAGCCATGGGAGCACTATTGCAAATAGGTTGCAGCTACATCAAGCTTGCAATTACTCGCCACTGCACGCGTGTGCGAGCCCCCATGTCACGCGGCCCGTGGACGGCACCGGTGGTGACCGTCCCGCCAGGTTTAAGCCAGCCGCTCCGCGGGTGCCGAGTGCGGCGTTGACGGCCTGGCCGAGTTCGGCGCGCAGGTGGGTGCATTCGCGTACCGGATCCGCTTTCGGGCAGGTGAGCAGGTGTTCCAGGAGTTGCTGGGCGGCCTGCAGGTCGTGGATCCGCTTCGTGATCGTCTCGATTGAGGCGATCAATACCTCTCGCCCCGAGGGCTCGCCCGAGTCCGGGGTCTCGGCGATCAGCGCGGCGGTGCCGGTCAGGCTGACCAGACCGCGGTGGTGCAGTCGCTGGATGAGCGCGAGGCGGCGCAACTCCGCCTGACCGTAGTGGCGCACGTTCCCCCGGCGCTCGGCCGCGGGGAGTAGGCCGAGGTCGTCGTAGTACCGCAGCGTCGATACCGGCACATCGAAGCATCGGGCGACCTGGCTGATCGAGTAGCGCTCGTCTTCCACCCCCGTCATCTTGCACTCAAGCCGACTTGAGCGTGCAGCGTTGTCGCCCATCGCCCCGAGAGACGTGATGGAGGTAGGCGATGAATATCGAGGAAGTGCCGGTGCTGGTGGTGGGCGGCGGGCCGGTCGGCCTGACGACGGGGATGTTCCTCGCCCACTGGGGCGTCCGGCCACTGGTCATCGAGAAGCGAGACGCGATATCCACGGTGCCGCGTGCGAGCACGAGCCTTCGCACCCTGGAGGTCTTCCGCTCCGTCGGCCTGGGACCGGTGCTGGAGCAGGTCGGCTGGGAGGGCGGCCCTCCCCTGCGGACGGTGTTCAAGGACCGTGGGCTCGGCGTCACCCTCCACGAAGGACGGCTGCCTGCGCCGTACGCCGAGCGGCTCAAGACCTGCAGCCCGGTGAACCCACGCCTCGTCCTGACCCACGACCAGGTTCAGCGCCTGGCGCTGGCGGAACTCCGGCGCCACGGCGGCGAGGTCCGGTTCGGCGTACGGCTGGTCGACCTCGCCGCCCATACCGATCACGTACGTGCACGGGTCGTCGATGTCGCCACGGGCCAGGAACGACAGGTCAGGGCCGCTTACCTCATCGGCGCCGACGGGGCCGGCAGCGACGTGCGCGCCAGGCTGGGGATCACCATGCCCGACCGCAGCGTCATCTCCCATCTGAACACCGCGTTCTTCCGCGCCGATCTCGGGCCCGTCCTGCGGGATTGGGGGACGCACATGTGCTTCGTGCGCAACGACGCGGTCTACGCCACGTTGATGTCGAAGAACGGCCTGGACCAGTGGTCCTCGCACATCATGGACTATCCGGGCAAGCCGGACGGTCTCGCCGACCTGACCGAGGCAAAGACGCTTGAACTGCTGTCAGCCGCGATCGGGGACGGAACGATCCCCATCGAACTGCACACCGTCAACGCGTGGGAGGCCGCCATCGGCATGGCCTCCTCCTTCCGGCAAGACCGCGTCTTCCTGGCCGGTGACGCCGCCCATGTACAAAGCTCGGCAGGCGGACTCGGCATGAACACCGGAATCCAGGACGGGCACAACCTCGCCTGGAAGCTCGCCGCGGTCCTGCACGGGCCGTTCACCCCGGCGCTCCTGCGCACCTACGAACCCGAACGCCAGGCCGCCGCCCGGGCCTCCCTGTCTCTCTCCCGCCGAATGCATCAGGGCTACCAGTCGCTGGAAGGCGACCCGGACACTCTGTACGACAAAGCCGCCGTCGACTACCTGCGAGGCATGATGTTCTACGGCTATCCCCCACACGACGGCACCATCAATGTCCTGGACGACATCGTCCGGCCCGGCCACCGCTTCCCGCACCGCTGGACAAGCCCCGCCGGCCAGGTCTCCACGCTCGACCTGATCGGCTCGCACTGGACCCTCTTCACCCCAGCCGATCGCCGGCGATGGCGAACGGTGACCGGTTCAGCCGGCGTCGACCTGCCCGTCCACGTGCTTCCCACGATGGACGACACCGCCCTCGTCAGGCCCGACGGCTTCGTGGCCTGGCACGGCACCTCACGAAAGTCGCTCCTCGACGCTCTCCATGACCTGGGACTGAGGCACCAGTGACCGACACGCCCTGACGACTCTGCGCGGCGGGTGCATGATCAACCAGCCTTGCAGGCTTCGTGCTTCCGTCGTACGTTGTGAGCGCCGTGGTGTTCGGGAAGCCGGTGAAGGACCGGCGCGGCCCTCGCCACTGTGATCGGGTGCACTGTCCACGCATGCCACTGGGCCCGTTGGGCCTGGGAAGGCGGGCGGTGCGAGACCCGTCAGCCAGGAGACCGGCCACGGCACCGACGCAGTCGTCCACGAGGTGCTGGAAGGCGAACCATGACCTCCCGTCTGTCCACGGTCCTTTCCGCGTTGAGCAGACGGGACTGGCTCCGTCTCGCCGGGCTGCTCGGCGTCATCGCCGCGCTGCACGTCGTCGCCTGGGGCGTGCTGATTCTGCTGGTCGCGCCCCAGCATTACACGATCGGCACCAAGGTCTTCGGCGTCGGTCTGGGCGTCACCGCATACACCCTGGGCATGCGCCATGCCTTCGACGCGGATCACATCGCCGCGATCGACAACACCACCCGCAAACTGATGGCCGACGGCAAGCGCCCTGTGTCGGTCGGGTTCTGGTTCGCGCTCGGACACTCGAGCATCGTCATCGCGATGGCCGCGCTCATCACCCTGGGCACGCACATCGCCGGCACTCTCATGAACCAGGACTCTGAGACCCATCAGACACTCGGGCTGATCGGTACGAGCATCTCCGGCGGCTTCCTCTATCTGATCGCCTTCCTCAACCTGCTCGCCCTGATCGGCATCCTGGCGGTCTGGCGCACGATGCGCCGTGGCGAGTTCGACGAGCAGGCGCTGGAGGCACGGCTGGACCAGCGCGGTTTGTTCAACCGCTTCCTCGGCCGCCTCCTGCGCGCCATCGGCCACCCCGCCCAGATGTATCCGATCGGCCTGCTGTTCGGCCTCGGCTTCGACACCGCCACCGAGATCACCGTGCTCGTCCTGGCCGGCAGCGGCGCCGCCGGCGGCCTGCCCTGGTACGCCATCCTCATCCTGCCCGTGCTCTTCGCCGCCGGAATGAGCCTGTTCGACACTCTCGACGGCACCTTCATGAACTTCGCCTACCACTGGGCCTTCGCCAACCCGGTCCGCAAGGTCTACTACAACCTCACCATCACCGGCCTGTCGGTCGCCGTCGCGTTCGTCATCGGCACCATCGAAATCGTCGGCCTGCTCCACGACGACGCAGGCCTGGACAGCCCGGTGACCAACTGGGTCGCCGGGCTGAACCTGGACAACGTCGGCTTCATCATCGTCGGCCTGTTCGTCGCCGTCTGGGCCGCCGCGATCGCCTACTGGCGGCTGGCCAAGGTCGAGAACCGGTGGACCTCACGACCCGACGAGGGCTGACGCGTCGTTCATCGGTTTTCCGGGATACGGCGGCTGACATCGGCGGCGTAGGTCATCCAGTCGCCGGAGGATGCGCGTTGCCGTTGGACTGCGAATTTGATGTGGATGCCGAGCATGCGGGCGAGGATGGCGGCGGGGACCTCGGTGGCGAGTTGGAAGAGGCGGTGGAACGGGTGGGGCCGGGCTGGATGCCGATCTGGTGGAGGCGTTCGGCGAGGCGGTAGAGGCTGATCGGCCGGCCGGGGCGGCCCCACGGGTCATCCTTCCCGCGGGCGCCGCTCGGGCTGAGCGTCAGATCGGGATGTTCTTCGTGGCAGGGCCGGGGAGGTTCTTCAGGTCGTTCGAGGGCGGCGTGGTGATCGAGACCGGGGTGTCGAAGGTGGAGTAGTTCATGGTCGCGTTGATCCGGTGCTTCGCCCCGCGTTTGCCGACCATGTTGACCTTGCGGACCAGTTGGTGGTCGTCGATCCAGACTTCGAAGTACGGGGTGGTGCCGAACGGTCCGTAGACCGCCTGTGCCTCGGTACGTTCGGTGGGGTCCAGCTTGGCCAGCGCCTCGCTGAGGGCGAACGTTCCCTGGTAGCGGGTGGTGGCGGTCCCGCCCGTCGTCTCCCGGCCGACCAGGTGCACGTCCTTGGACGCGGTGAACATCCTGGCGTGCAGCAGCGGGTCCGGCTGGTGGATCTGGGCCAGCAGGGCCACGACGTAGGTGTCGGTCGGCTTCAGCCCGCTGAGCGGGATGCCGATCCAGGATTTGTGGATGACCTCGAGCAACTTCCGGTTCTTGATGTACAACTTGTCCCCGAGCAGGAGCTGGGTCGAGTCCGAGGTGGCGTTCCCCTCCTCGTCAAAGAAGGGGACGGCGTACTTCAGGGCCTGGTCCTTCGACCGGCTCGTGATCTCGCCGAACAGGTGTTTCCTGGTGCTGCCCACGACGGTGGAGACGGAGACCGAGGCCTGGTAGGTCTGCACGGAGCGGAGCCGTTTCGCCGCCTGGTCCAGCGCCTCAGCCGCCGTCACGGGCGAACCCTCGACGCGGCTGGTCTTCTTCCCGCTTCCGCTCGCCGAGCATCCCATCAGCGATACGACCAGCGCGAGCCCGGCGGCACCGGCCATGTATCGACCGGCCATCGTCATCACAGCGCGTTCCTCCGATTCACGGCCACGACGTCGTGGCCACTATCAGGACGCACTGCGATGCCGATCCGGTTACCCGCCGGGAGCCTGCGCGTGTTCCCTGACACGCGACCGTCCGCTCCGTGCGCTGTGCCCGGTCGCGCCGGCCGAACCTACAGCGGCTACGTCGCTCGCACGATGGAGACCATCGGTGGCCCGGGTGTCGGCGGCCGATGCTGATTCCTCGCTCGTCGCCTCTTTGGCGGGGCTATCCGGGCCTGTGAGCGTCAGGCCTCCGCCTTCGCTTCGGCCGGCCACTTGTCGCGTGCACTGAGCAGCAGCGCGCCGAAGCTGTCGTTGGGCAACAGGTCGCCGCCGCGTTCGCAACGTGCCCGCGTTGGTCGGCATCTCGGCCCAGCCGTCGCTGACCAACAGGAAGTTGCGGTAGCTGGGCGGCAGCGGGACGCCGAGTCGCTGTCTCGGCGGCGCGGACCGCGTCCTCGCCCGCAGGCTGTGTGCCGGGCCGTTCGGTGCCCGGAACACTTTCCTTGCAGTCGGCAGGACCCTCAGCAATTCCTGTCGTTGCAGGTCAAGGACACTTTTTGTATTTCTGATCAATCCCTCTCATGAACGCGTGAGGTCAGCGGGGCGGGCGGATCGGTTCCGTGGGTGAGGTCTGCGGTGCCGACCAACTGGCGAGGAGTTTGAGGCGGTCCTCCGAGGGGGTGCCCGGCTCGGAGGTGTAGATGATCAGGTCGTGTACGGCCCGTTGAGGCAGGGGCAGGTTCAGGGAGCGGAAGGTCATCTCCAGCCGGCCGACTTCGGGATGGTTCAGCCGCTTGACGCCTTCGTGATGGATTCGGACATCGTGACTGGCCCACATGGTGCGGAAGTCGGGGCTGAGCGTGGACAGTTCGCCGACAAGCTCACGCAGGGCCCGGTCGTGAGGTTCACGTCCGGCTTCGGCGCGGAGCATTGCGACCGTGGCCCTCGCGCCTTCCTCCCAGTCGACGAAGAAGTCGTGGGAGCCGGGGTCGAGGAAGAAGTAACGGGGGAAGTTGGCGCAGCCCCGGTCGCCGGTGGTGTCGCTGTCGAACATCGGTGAGTACAGGGCCCTGCACAGCGCGTTGCTCGCGACGATGTCCAAACGGCCGGTGCGTACGAAGGCGGGGGCCATGGTCATGGAGTCCACCATCCATTGGACGGAAGACGGGATCTTGACGTCCTTGCGGCGGTGTGACCTGCGGCGGGTGGGGCGAGCCGCCTTGGCCAGATCGAGCAGGTAGGTGCGCTCGTCCTCATTGAGGAGCAATGCCCGCGCGACCGCTTCCAGCACGTCCTCGGAGACACCGCTGATGTGGCCCTTCTCCAACCGCGTGTACCACTCGGTGCTCACGCCGGCGAGGGCCGCGACCTCCTCGCGCCGTAGTCCCGGAACCCGGCGGCGCCGGCTGGTGGGCAGTCCGACCCGCTCCGGGGTGAGCTTGGCGCGTCGGCTGATGAGGAAGTCACGGATGTCCGAACGGTTGTCGGTGGGATCACCGGTACGGCTTTCGGACGGGGGTTCCATTCGTCCAGCGTACTCATGGTCCGGCCGATAGGGAGGTTGCGTTCATACCCCCCATAGACGCGACCTTGCCCGCCTCTGACGGCGCCGATTTCCTGGGGTCGGCGCACTTGAACGCGCTCCTTCATCGCGGGCCGCCGTCCGCCGTTCCCCATCCACACCTCAGGAGCATGACCATGGCCAGCAAGACCGTACTGATCACCGGCGCGACCAGCGGTATCGGCGCCCACACCGCGCGGCTGCTCCTCGACCGCGGCCACCGTGTGGCCGTCACCGGCCGCAACGAGAGCAAACTGAAGACTTTCCTCGACGAGACCGGCCACCCCGACCGGCTGTTGGGTCTTGTCGCGGACGCGGCAGACTGGCAGGCCACCGAGTCGGTCGTGACCCGCACCGTGGAGCATTTCGGTGCCCTTGACGCGGCGGTGGCCAACGCCGGATTCATGTCCGGTGACTCCATCGGGGTCGGCGACCCGACACTGTGGTCGCCCATGGTCCTCACCAACGTCCTCGGGCCCGCCCTGCTGGCCCATGCCGCCCTGCCCCACCTGGAGGCCACTGGCGGACGGCTGGTGCTCATCGGCAGCGTCGCCGGGCTGAAGAACTCTCCCGCCAATCTCTACTCGGCCACCAAGTGGGCTACCACCGGACTCGCCGAGAACCTGCGTCTGCACGCCACGACCCGCGGCATCGGTGTCACTCTTGTCAACCCCGGCATGATCGACACACCCTTCTGGCAAGGCGCCGGCGTTCCCCCCTTCGCCCTGCCTCCCCAGCCCATCGCCGAGGCCATCTGCTTCGCCCTCGACCAGCCGGCGGGCGTCGACCTCAACACCCTGACCATCCGGCCCATGGGCCAGCCCGTCTGACCACGCTCGGTTGCCACACCACGCTGAGGCTTGTCGGCGAAACAGGCCGTAGAACGACGCTCCCACGCGGCTGTTGCGTGCGGAGCGTCGACCGACTTCCGCAGGGCACGGCCCTCGTGTGGGCGGGCGAGGAGCAGATGGCACTCCGCACCCACAGCGTTCCATGCCCGCCTTCCGCATTTTGTGGAACCGATCTCACGCTGGGGCGGTCATCGAACACGAACGCATCAGCGTTCTCACGCACTCCTTGACGGGATCCTGTGATCTGAGCCATAGTCATCGGCCAGTGATGCGTGGAACCGGTTCCACGCATCGATCACCCCAACACGCCCGACCCAGGAGCGTCCCGATGCACAACCCCCTCTCCCAGCCCGGCGGCCGCCGTGTCGTACGCCGGGTGGCCGCGCTCGGCGCGGCCGCCGCCCTCGTCGTGGGGCTCACCGCCGCCTGCGGCGGCTCGAGCGGTTCCTCGAGCAAGACGGCTCTCGGCCCGGACGACACCCTCAAGATCACGACCTTCAGCGACTTCGGCTACGACAAGCTGGTCGACCAGTGGAACGCCGACCCGAAGCACCCGTTCCTGGTCAAGCAGACCAAGATTGCCGACTGGGACCCCTGGAAGCAGACCCTGACCTCCGACCTGCAGGCCGGCACCGGGCTGCCCGACATCGTGGCGATCGAGGGCGACTCGATGCCGGAGTTCCTCGCCACCGGCGCCTCCGACCAGTTCGTCGACCTGAAGGACCCGTCGCTCGCGAATCGTTGGCTGGAGTACAAGTACCAGGCCGGGCAGACCGCCGACGGCAAGCAGATCGGCTATCCGACCGACGCCGGCCCGGAGGCGTTCTGCTACAACGCCGACCTGTTCAAGAAGGCCGGCTTCCCGAGCGACCGCGACCAGGTCGCGAAGATCTTCTCGACCTGGGACTCCTACTTCGACTATGGCGTGAAGTTCGAGAGGGCCGTCCCCGGCGCGAAGTGGATCGACGACAGCGTCTCGGTCGGGCAGGCGATGCTGAACCAGACGAAGTACCCCTTCCAGACCGCCGACAACAAGGTGAACGTCGACAACAACGAGCTGCGCACGGTCTTCAATACCGTCGCCAAGTACGCCCCGACGCTCTCCACGGGCGCCCAGCAGGGCACCCCCGACTGGACCAGGGACATGGCCGACAACAAGGTCGCCACGATGCCCTGCCCCGGCTGGATGTTCGCCAACATCAAGGCCGCCGCGCCGCACTCGACCGGCTGGGACATCGCCGACGCCTTCCCGGGCGGCGGTGGCAACTGGGGAGGGTCGTTCCTCGCCGTACCGCAGCAGTCGAAGCACCAGGCCGAGGCCAAGCGGTTCGCCAACTGGCTGACCGACAAGGACCAGCAGGTCGCGGCGTTCAAGGCCGCAGGCAACTACCCGGCCAACCTCGCCTCGGAGCAGGTCCTGGCGGCGCAGAACGCGACCGATTCGTACTTCCACGGCGCGCCCACCTCGAAGATCCTCGCTAACCGGGCGAAGGCGGTCGACCCGAAGCTGCCGTACAAGGGCGACAAGTACGCCGAGGTCCTCGGTCTGTTCAAGTCGGCGATCCAGCGTGTCGACGAGGGCAAGTCGGCGGACGAGTCGTGGCGGCTGTTCCTCCAGGCCGTTGCCGGTCTCTCCTGAGTCGATGATCGACAACACTCCTGCCTCGGTCGGCACGGCGGCGGGGGCCGTGCCGGCCGAGACAGCACCTCCCGTCCGTCCCAGGCTCACGTTCCGCCAGCGGCTCTCACTCCTCGACACGAAGCTGTCGCCGTACGTCTATGTGCTGCCCTTCTTCGTGGTCTTCCTGATCATCGGGCTCTACCCGCTGGGTTACTCCGCCTACCTGTCCTTCTTCTCCTGGCCGCGGTTCGGCGTGGCGCACGGGCCCGGGGTCGGGTGGGCGAACTACAGCCACGTCCTGCACGACCCGATCTTCCGCAAGGCGCTGGTCAACACGCTCGGGATCTTCGTGATCTCGTCTGTCCCGCAGATCATCATCGCCACCATCGTCGCGGCTCTGCTCAACACCGAGTTGCGCGGGCGGACGTGGTGGAGGATGAGCGTGCTGTCGCCGTTCGTGGTGGCACCGGCCGCGACCGCGCTGATCTTCGGCTCACTGTTCGCGGACCAGTCCGGGCTGGTCAACGGCGCGTTGCACGGGCTCGGGCTGTCGGGGGTCGATTGGCACGCCAACCGTCCGGCCAGCTGGCTGGCGATCGCCACGATGGTCAACTGGCGCTGGACCGGCTACAACGCCCTGATCCTGCTCGCGGCGATGCAGGCGATCCCGAACGAGTTGTACGAGGCCGCCTCGCTCGACGGCGCCGGCCGGGTCAGACAGTTCCTGAGCATCACCGTGCCCAGCATCCGCCCCACACTGCTCTTCGTGATCGTCACCTCGACGATCGGCGGGCTGCACATCTTCACCGAGCCGCGGCTCTTCGACACGAACCTGCAACACCAGGGCGGTGCGAACTATGAGTTCCAGACGCTCACGATGTACGTCTTCAACACCGCCAACAGCTCCACCGACCCCTATCCACGGGCAGCGGCCGCGACCTGGATCGAGGTTCTGCTGATCATCGCGGTCTCGCTCGGCAGCTTCCTGCTGACCCGCGCGGCGCAACGAAGGAGCTCCTGATGGCCCGTCGTCCCGGCTTCATGACCTATGCGCTGCTGGCGGCGTTCGTCGTCGGCTCGGTATTCCCGCTGTACTGGTCGTTCGTGATCGGCTCGGTCACCAAGGAGCGCGCCGCGGCGAGCACGCCGCCACTCGTCCCGGGCGGCCACTTCTTCGAGAACGCCCGCCGCGTCTTCGATCAGATCGACTTCTGGTCCGCGCTCGGGAACTCGGTGCTGATCTCGGGCATCTCGGCGGCATCGGTGGTCTTCTTCTCCACTCTCGCCGGCTTCGCCTTCGCCAAGCTGCGCTTCCGCGGCAACGGCCCGATGATGATCTTCATCGTCGCGACGATGACGGTCCCGACCCAGCTCGCTCTGATCCCGATGCTGAAGGAGTTCAGCAACATGGGGCTCAGCGGAAGCCGTGCGGCCGTGATCCTGCCGTGGGTGGTGACCGCGTTCGGCGTCTTCTTCATGCGGCAGTACCTCGTCGACGCGCTGCCGGACGAGCTGATCGAGGCAGCGCGCGTCGACGGTGCGTCGATGTTCCGAACATTCTGGTCCATCGCGGTACCTGCTGCTCGGCCGGCCATGGCGATCCTCGGCCTGTTCACCTTCATGCAGGTGTGGACCGACTTCATGTGGCCGCTGGTGGTGCTTCAGGGCTCCGACGTCCAGACCCTGCAGACCGCGCTGGACCACCTCAAGATCGCGCCTGGTCAGGGAATCGCCGACATGGCGCTTCTGCAGGCCGGCACGGTCATGGCCACGGTCCCGCTCTTCCTCCTGTTCTTCGCCGCCGGCCGGCAACTCGTCGCCGGCATCATGCAAGGAGCCATCAAGGGATGACTTCGACATACCGCGCCTTCCCGCAGCACTTCCTGTGGGGCGCCGCCACCGCCGCCTTCCAGATCGAGGGTGCCTACGACGAGGACGGGCGTACCGACTCGATCTGGGACACCTTCACCCGGGTCCCGGGCGCCATCGTCGCCGGCGACACCGCTGAGGTCGCCTGCGACCATTACCACCGGATGCCCGAGGACGTCGCGTTGATGAAGCGCCTCAACCACGCGGCATACCGCTTCTCGATTGCCTGGCCACGGGTCCGGCCGGATGGCGGAGCGGTCAACCAGAAGGGGCTGGACTTCTACAGCCGCCTCGTCGACGAGTTGCTCGAGGCGGGCATGGTTCCGTGGCCCACCCTCTACCACTGGGACCTGCCGCAGGTGCTCGAGGACGCTGGCGGCTGGACCAACCGTGACACCGCTTACCGCTTCGCCGACTACGCCGTCAGCGTGTACGACGCACTCGGCGACCGCGTCGAGGCGTGGACCACGCTCAATGAGCCGTGGTGCTCGGCGTTCATGGGCTACACCGGCGGCCAGCACGCACCAGGTCGTCAGGAAGGGGCCGCCGGGATCGTCGCCGCGCACAACCTGCTGCTCGGGCACGGCCTGGTCGTCGACGAGGTGCGTCGCCGCGCCACGCCGGACCGTCGGCCGCAGCTCGGCATCACGCTCAACCTCACCGTCGCCGACCCGTTCGACCCGGCGCGGCCCGCCGACGTCGACGCGGCCCGGCGCCTCGACGGACTGCACAACCGGGTCTTCCTCGACCCGCTCCTGCGGGGGAGGTACGCCGACGACCTGGCCGCCGACACCGAGGGCATGGCATTCGAGGGGCGGCCGTGGTCGTCGTACGTGCACGACGGCGACCTCGCGCTCATCTCGGCGCCGCTGGACTTCCTGGGCGTGAACTTCTATCACGGCGACGTACCCGCCGCGCTGCCGTACGACGCGGCCCCCGACGAGCTGCTCGGGAGCCGGATCCAGGGGCCGGCGCGGCCGCGAACCTCGCCGTACCCGGGCGGAGGGTTCGTCTTCCCGCGCCGCGGGCTGCCGACGACCGCCCGCGATTGGGAGATCGATCCGGCCGCGCTCACCCGGCTGCTCGTCCGGCTGCACGAGGAGTACGCCGCACCTCCGATCTACATCACCGAGAACGGTGCGATGTGCGACGACGTCGTCGTCGGCGGGGAGGTGCACGACGACGCTCGCCGCGACTTCATCGAACAGCACCTGCACGCCACGCTCGACGCGATCGACGCCGGCGTCGACGTCCGCGGCTACTTCGTATGGTCGCTGCTCGACAACTTCGAGTGGAGCTACGGGTACGGACACCGCTTCGGCATCGTGCACGTCGACTACGAGACCCAGGCGCGGACCCCGAAGAACAGCGCGTTGTGGTACGCCGACGTCATCGCACGCAACGCCGTTCCAGTACCGTAGGCGGCGATGGTGCGGTCCGAGGGCGAGACGCCCACGCTAGATCAGGTTGCCCGGCTGGCCGGTGTCAGCAAGGCCACCGCGTCGCGTGCGGTCAACGGCGGGGCGCGGGTCAGCCCGCAGGCTCAGGCGGCCGTCGACGATGCCGTACGGCGACTCGGTTTCATCCCCAACGCCGCGGCCCGCTCGCTCGCGACCCGGCGTACGGGCTCGATCGGGCTGATCGTGCCGGAGTCGGACGAGCGGATCTTCGCCGACCCGTTCTTCGCGCGGATGCTGCACGTGGTCACGAGGTCGGTGAAGGCGCACGACCTGCAGCTGGTGCTGCTGCTCACCCAACCGGGCAAGGAGGAGCAGCGGCTGATGCGGTACCTGCGCGGCCGGTTCGTCGACGGTGTCGTCGTCGCCTCGCACCACCGCGGTGACCGACTCGCGAAGAGCCTGGCCGACCTCGGACTGCCGACCGTCTTCATCGGGTCGCCTTGGACGAGTACCGATCGTGTGTCCATCGTTGAGAGCGACGGCGTCGGCGCCGGTCGTCAGGCGGCACGGCTGTTGATCGACCGCGGCTGCCGGGCCATCGGGACGATCGCCGGCCCGGCCGACATGCACGCCGGCCACGACCGGCTCGAAGGCTGGCGGCAGGAGCTGAGCGAGGCCGGACTGGGCGTCGACGCCGTCGTGCACGGGGACTTCACCGAGGTCGGCGGCGCGCGAGCCTGCGGCGTTCTCCTCGACGAGTTCCCCGGTCTCGACGGCATCTTCGCCGCGTCGGACCTGATGGCCGCGGGCGCGATACGCGAGCTCGCGGCGCGCGGCCGGCGGGTCCCCGAGGACGTCGCCCTGGTCGGGTACGACGACCTCGGGACCGCCGAGCGGACCGACCCGCCGCTCACGACCTTCCGCAACCCGATCGGCGCGATGGCGACCGAGGCGATCCGGCTGCTGGCCCAGTGGATCGACGAGGGCCCCGGTGAGCCACCACGCCGGATCGTCTTCGCACCAGAACTCGTGCGACGCGCCTCCGCCTGAACGAGCGCAGGCGCGCGTTGATCTTGCTACGCCGTTCTGGTGCTCGCTGACGTCTTGCGTGGGGCCGGCCAAGACCGACGGGCCGGCGGCCGCATGTGTTCAAAGCGGTCTACTGACAGGGGTCAGCTCGGCACGTCGATCAGCACATCATGGAAGTCGCCGATCGACAGGATGACCTTGCCGTTCTGCAGGAGTTTGTAGTCCCAGAGCTTAGGGAGTTCCTCGAGGGACGGCTCCAATTCGACGAACAGCTCCCGGACGGCCGGTGTCAGCGGTCCGGCGAACTCGACGGCGTCGCGCATGCCACTCCAGGGACCCACCGTGACCTCGGGCAGCGCCGCGAACTGCGCCCGTCCATAGCTGAGCGGGCCCTCCCCGTCCGGCATGCGCACCCGGAACTCGTCCGCGCGGTCCAGGTGGGCACGCAGCAGCGCTCTCCACTCTTCATCGGGAACGACTCCCACATATCGCATCGACACACCGGCGACCAGCGGCTACCGAGCTTGAAGTACGCCGGCGTCGTGAGACGTCGCGAAGGTCTGCACGTAGTCGATGGCCGTCTGCAACGCATCTTTCAGTGGAGTGATGTCCCGTGCGACCTGGGCGAGGAGCATGCCGCCCTGGAAGGCGGCAAGGAGCAGATTGGCCAGCTGCGTGGGATCTGCCTCGGCGCTGATGCGGCCGAGTTGCTGCATGCGCTCGATTCCATCGCGGAAGATGCCCCTCCACTGGTCGAACGCGCTCGCGAGCTCGTCGTGAACGTCAAGGTCCGTCTTGATGATCTCGCTCGCCAGGGAGCCGAGGCTGCAGCCTTCCTGGTAGGCGCGCTCGTAGCCGATGTAGAAATCCGCCCACGCCCGGAACGCGTCGAGGTTGTCGAAGCAGGCGAATCGCTCGCCGCGGTGGAACCCGAGAACGCGCTCGGCCTGCCAGGCGATCACGGCAAGGACGAGACTCTCCTTGGTCGGAAAGTAGTGGTTGAGCTGCGATCCGCTGACGCCGGCGGCCCGGCGGAGCTGTTCGTTGTTCGTCGCGTGGACCCCCTTGGTGTAGATGAGCTCCGCGGCGTGCTCCAGGATGCGGGCCCGCGTCGCCTGTCCCTTGCCGGTGAGCTTGTGGGGCTCCCGAGCTCCTGAGGTGGGTTTCATGCTTCAGACGATACCCGGATTGGGCTTGACAGCCCAGTCTCGAGCGGTGTTCACTTCAGGAAGTGGGCTGACAAGCCCAAAAAATCTCAAGCGCAAACCCAGGCTGACGACCACTCACTGGAGGCTGATTCGCCATGTCACGACTGAACGCTCCCTCTCCTGACGACGTCCCGGACGAGGTGGAGGGCGTCCTCGACAACCTCGGTGCACAGTTCGGCTTCGTCCCGAACATGTTCAAGACTCTCGCGTCGAACCCGACCGTGCTCGACGTGGTCATGACGCTGCAGGGCACTTTGAGTCGGGTTCTGGACGCGAGGACGCGGCACACCATTGCGCTGGCGGTGTCGCAAGCCAACGGTTGCGGTTACTGCCTGGCGATGCACACCCACGTCGCGACGAAGTTCGGTGGCATGTCGGCCGAGGACGTCGAGCTCGGCCGGGCCGGGAGTTCGGTCGATCCCAAGCGTGCGGCGGTCGCTCGTTTCGCGCAGCGGGTGGTGGAGAGCCGCGGTCAGGTCAGTGACGCCGAGCTGGCGGCGGTGCGAGGTGCCGGGTACACCGACCCGCAGATCCTGGCGATCGTCACGGTGGCGGTGCAGGCCCAGTTGACCAACTTCATCAACAACCTCAACCAGACCGACATCGACATCCCCGCCGTCAGTGCGGCCGGTACGCCGGGATGAGCATCGGCGTCCTCCTCCAGCGATCGTCACCGCCGTCGCACCGACACCGGTCAACGTCCTCATCTCCCCGGCGGATCGCCCGCGGCAAGAACTAAGACGCGAGCCCACCACTCATCGCAAGAAGAAAGCAGGTTGACATGGATCTCGACAAGCTCATGAGCAAGCACCTCACCAGGTATTTCGACCCCAGCAAGACCATCCCGGCAGAAACCCTTCAACAGCTGCTGAGATTCCTGCGGTCCACGCCGTCGTCGACGAACATTCAGCCCAACCACTTCTACGTCCTCGCCACGCCCGAAGGCAAAGAGCGCCTCGCGGCCAACCTGGGCGAACGGTTCCAGGACAACGGCGAGAAGATCCTGAACGCGTCGCACACCGTCATCCTCACCACCCGGGCGGACCTGCCCGACAGCCACATCGAGGCGGTGTTCACGAAGGAGAGGGCCGACGGCCGGTTCCCCGACCCGGCAAAGCAGGAGCTGTGGGAATCAATGACCCGAGACTTCCTCAACCTGCGCAACTACAGCTACAAGGACCTGAACCACTGGATGGAAAAACAGACCTACATGGCGGTGGGCCTGACCATGATGGCGGCCGCCGAACTCGGCGTCGAAGCCACACCACTGGAAGGGTTCGACCCGACCAGCGTCGACAAAGCGTTCAAAATCCGCGAAACCGGACACACCACGACCGTGCTGCTGGCCCTCGGCTACCCCGACCCGGAGAAGGTCTACACCAACCCGATCTCACGATTCGACGCCGACCAGCTATTCACCTTCATCTGAACATCCGCCCGGGGACAAAACCAAGGAAGGGGACAATCTCGATGAAAGCCATTGTGGTAACCGACCAGGCCGCGGGGACGGCCGGGATGACGCTGACGGAGCGGCCCGAGCCGCCCGCCGCGATCAACGACGTGATCGTTCAAATCCACGCATCGGGCTTCGTCCCGACGGAGATGGAATGGCCATCGACCTGGACCGACCGCGCCGGCCGTGACAAGACACCCTCGATCCCCGGCCACGAACTGGCCGGCGTGGTCACCACCCTCGGCTACGGCACGACGGGACTCTCGATCGGGCAACGCGTATTCGGCCTCGCCGACTGGCACCGCGACGGCACCCTCGCCGAATACGTGGCGATCGAAGCACGCAACCTCGCACCACTACCCGGCGACGTCGACTTCACCGTAGCCGCCTCCCTGCCGATCTCCGGACTGACCGCATGGCAAGGACTGTTCCAACACGGCCACCTCCAACCCGGCCAGACCATCCTCGCCCACGGCGCGGCCGGCGCGGTCGGAACAATGGTGACCCAACTCGCACGCGAAGCCGGCGCATACGTCATCGG
Organism: Actinoallomurus oryzae; assembly: GCF_039541955.1. Classification (NCBI taxonomy): domain Bacteria; kingdom Bacillati; phylum Actinomycetota; class Actinomycetes; order Streptosporangiales; family Thermomonosporaceae; genus Actinoallomurus; species Actinoallomurus oryzae. The sequence continues at coordinate 201,285 of NZ_BAABHF010000016.1, forward strand.
CACCGGACGCACCACCGACCGCCAAAAAGCACTCGACTTCGGCGCACACGACTTCCTCGACCTCCACAACGACGCACTCGAAGACATCGGCAGCGTCGACCTGGTCTTCGACGTCATCGGCGGCGACATCCAACAGCGATCCGCCGCCCTCATCAAACCCGGAGGAACGCTCGTATCCATCGTCGGCCCGGTCGAGGCACGACCCACCAACGGCCTGGCGATCGACTTCGTCGTCGAAGCCGACCGCACCCAACTAGGCGAAATCATCCAGCGAGTACGCGACGGACGACTCCGAACCAACATCGGCGACATCGCAACCCTCGACGACGCCGTCACCGCCCTCAACCCGACGGAACGACGCAAGGGGAAGACAGTCATCCGCGTACGCCCGTAGGGAGTGGACGGCCACAGCCCGACCGGCGGTCATGCGCCGCCGTTCGTGGCGGCCGTACGGGAGACGCCACCTTGTCCCTGGCCGGGCGGTCAGGGCACTCGATCGACAGAGGAGTTGATCACCTTGGACGGACAGGAGCTTCAGAAGATCGCGGGCGACTGCACTGTGGGACTGCCCGGCGCCGAACTGGAGCATCGTCTCGACCCCGACTGGTACCTCTACAAGGTGCGCGGCAAGGTCTTCATGCTCATGACCGACATGCCGGGGCGCCCCGTCGTGATCCTGAAAGCTGATCCGGACGACGCCGCAGCCCTGCGTGAGCAGTACGCGGACATCACCCCCGGCTATCACATGAACAAGCGGCACTGGATCACGGTGGAAGGCGGGGGCACCATCGACGAGAAACTGGTGAAGGAGCTCGTGCTCGACTCCTACCGTCTCGTGGTCGGCGGGCTCCCCAAGTCCGAGCAGCCCGTGGATCCGCGCACCTACGACCGCCGCGCCTGACCTCCGTCATCCGCGTCAGCGGCGAGGACGGTCGCGGCGATCACCCAGGCACCCTGGGACGGCCTGGGTGATCGGGTGCGGCGGTGGTCAGTCGCAGGCAGTGCCGTTGAGCGTGAACGCGGTCGGCGCGGTGTTGGAAGCGCTGTAGGTGAAGTTCGCGCCGATCGAGGTCGAGGCACCGGTGGCGAGGGTTCCGTTCCACCCGGCGTTGGTGATCGTGACGTCCTTTCCGGACTGCGACCAGGTGCCGTTCCAGCCCTGCGACAGCCGCTGGTCGCCGGCATAGGAGTATTTCAGGGTCCAGGCGCTGATGGACGGGCCTTGGTTGGTGATGGTGATGTTCGCGGTGAAGCCGGATCCCCAGTCGTTCGTCGAGTAGGCGACCTCGCACTTCGCGGTGCCGCCGCCCCCGCCGTCACCGGAACCGCCCAGGGCGGTGGCGATGGCGTCGTAGACGGAAGGCTTCTTGTTGAGGTTCTCGTCCCACGGCAGCGCCGAACCTTGGCCGTTGAACGTCCCCGGCACCCACGAGTACTTGTCGGTGTAGTCCCAGATGGTGATCCCGACGCACCGGGCGACGGCGATGCACGCCTTGGTGACGTTCGCGTAGTAGGTGGCCTGCGTGGCCACCTTGGCGGAATCCGCGGGCAGCTCCATCCGTACGTCCAGTTCGGTGATGGCGACGTCCACTCCGAGATCGGCGAAGCGTTGCAGGTTGGCCTGCATGCCCGGTGGGAACCCGTACTGCACCGCGAGGTGCGCCTGGAAGCCGACGCCGTCGATGGGCACGCCCTGCGCCTTCAGCGATTTGACCAGGTTGTACATCGCGTCGCTCTTCGCGCCGCTGCCTTCGGTGTTGTAGTCGTTGATGTACAGCTTGGCGTTCGGGTCGGCCGCGCGGGCGGCGCGCAGGGCGGTGGCGATGTAACCGGAGCCGAGCGTGTTGTACCAGAGGTCGGACCGGTACGTCCCGTCCTCGTTGAACGGCTCGTTGACCACGTCCCAGGAGTAGACCTTGCCCGCGTAGTGTCCCGCGACGTTGGCGATGTGGTTCTGCAGGATCGAGGTGAGCTGGGTGGCGCTCCAGTTGCCGGAGGTGAGCCAGCTCGGGAGCTGGTTGTGCCAGACCAGCGTGTGGGCGCGCACCATCATGTCGTGCGCTTCGGCGAAGTCGACGACGGCGTCGCCCCTGGCGTAGCTGAACTGGTTCTGCTGGGGCTCGGTCGCGTCCCACTTCATCGAGTTGCCGGGTGTGGTGGAGCCGAACTCTCCCCCGCCGAGGATCGCGGTGTACGCGCTGTCGGAGAGTTCGGGGTTGTCGGTGGCCGATCCGAAGTACTTGCCCTGGGTCCGGGCGAGCTGGTTCAGCGTCGACGCGGCGGAGGCCGAGGGCGCCGTTAGTGCCGTGAGCGCCGCGAGGACAGTGACCAGTACGGCCAGTACGGCCAGTACGGCCACCGGTCGTCGCCGGGATGGCATCGCGTTTCTCCCTTTCATGACAGGGCCGGACCTACGGGCTGGCGCAGGTGAGGGTGGGGGCCGTGGCCGGGCCGTCGGCGACCAGCCCGAATGTGGTCGATCCGCCCACGGGGACCGACCGGTTCCAGTCGGCGTTCCGTACGCTCGCCAGGTCGCCACTGACGGTGAGGGTGCCGTTCCAGACGCTGTTCACCGTCTGACCATTCGGCGGCAGCCAGCTCACCGTCCACCCGTTCAGTGCCGTATCGCCCGGGTTGCTCACGGTCACCTCGGCCTGGAATCCGCCGGACCAGGAGTTCGTGACCGCGAAAGTGGCATCGCAGGGTCTGGCTCCGGGATCGCCTCCCTGGCCGACGCCGGTGACCTCGCCGTTACCGCCGTCGAAGACGACGTCGGAGCATCCATAGAAGGTCTCGTTGCTGTCGGACCGCTGCCAGACGGAGTAGATGATGTGCCGTCCGGTCTTGTTCGCCGGCAGGTTGCCGGACCAGTAGTAGTAGCCGTCGACGCTGCCGGTCGGGCCGGTGCTCGGCGGGTGGTCGGCGACGAGGAACGGGGAGGACTCCACCTCGTCCCACGTCAGCGGCTTGGTCGGATCCCAGCCGTCTTTCGTGACGTACAGGTAGAAGCTGCCGGGATGCGCGGCCCACTTGTTGTAGCGGAAGTCGAAGTTCGCCCCGCTCGTCAGGTGGGTGACCGGCCAGTCCGCGCTCGGCAGGTCGAAGCCGGTGTAGTTCGGGTTGCCGCCGGCGCACAACTGCCCGTCCGGGATGAACCCGCGGGTGCGGCCGGCGCCGTCCGAGCGCAGAACCGCGAACCAGTTGTACAGCGAGTTCGTGCCGCTCTGCGCGACCGCGGCCGCGCACGCCGGGTTCCGCGGGACGATCTCGCCCGTTTCGGTGAGCCCGTCCTCCCAGCACAGGAACGTACGGCTGCCCGGCTGCATAAAGGCGCCGTGTGCCATGGCCGACCGGGCGGTCAGCAGATTCGCCCCCACCAGCGCCGCGACGAGCATCGACAGCACGAGGGCGATCGCCCTTTTCCGTTGTCTCCTCAACATTCTTCCCTTCGACCGCCAGCAGAGGGTGACGAAAGCGCGCTCAGATCGAGCATCATGCTTCCCCGCGATATATCAAGTGACCTCGGCGGTCGATCCACAGGAAGGCCTCTCACCTGCGCGTTCATTGGTCGCCGGACCCGGTCGCAATGAAAACTCATGAAAGGCGGACCGGTACCACCATCGAATACGGAACGCGCACGCTAAAGCGTCGCGCGGTGTAACGCCGGAGCGGCCCGGAGGACCTCCGGATTTGATCGGTCCTGTCCAGCGTTCGACTCTGTCGCTCTTTCGGTGGTAGCGGAGAACGACGTCATTGGAGAGAATGCGGTGGCGCAGGAGAGGGAACCTGAACCCATCACAGTAAGAGCAGCCGCACCCGGCTGACGGACCTCCGGCGATACCGGGCGCCCGGCCCACCAGGTTTCACCTGGCGAGCAGTCCGGGCACCCGACAGGGTGGCCGGGCTTTTCGGTGGTTCGACCGTCACTTGACCGTGGCCGATGTCACGACAGGGTTTCGATCTGGCTGGACGGCATCAGCCGCGACCGGCTGACCAGCGGCGGCCTTGCCGACTTCGTGGAGGACGGGCACGTCGTGGGAGTGACCGGCGACCCGACGACCTCCCAGCAGGCATTGCCCTGTAGCGCCGCCTACCACGGTCGGCGAACGCTCGCCTGGCTTACCGCCGCTTCGAGGCCGTCCTTGCATCCGAGCGCCGCCGCGTCTGGAGGAGGTCGAAAGGCAGGCGACCTTCCTCGGCACCGAGCCCATCGCCGCGTAGCGCCTCGTGTACCCGAGGCCCTCCATCCCCTCGGCGGTCGGGATGCCGCCGGTGTCTCCGCGTGGCAGTGATCGCGACGGCCCCGACATCGGTGGTGAAGCATGACCTGATGCTCAGCCTCGGTTGATGTTTCGAGTCCTACACTGATCGATAAAGCCGACGCATCGGACGGGGATTGATTATTATGGGGATTCACGACGCTAGAAGAATAGCGCAAGACGCGGGAATTTTGGCCACCCGCTATGGACTCGTGATCAACCTGCTGGAGATCGGGCGAATAAAGTTTGAAGACTACGAGGTAGAGAATATCCGGCCCCTCGTAACCTCAAGCCCCCCGTTCTCGATGCTTATCTCCAGATTGGGAGAGAAGAAGGTCGCCAAATTGATCGGCGTTACCGAGATCGTTCTGGGTTCGTTGATCGCAGCAAAACCGATTGCGCCGAGAGCGTCGGCTTTCGGCAGCCTCGCCGCCGTCGGCATGTTCGCCACCACCCTCAGCTTCTTGGCGACAATGCCCGAGGCGTGGCAGGAGACCCGCGGGGAACCGAAGCTGTCCCTCGCGGGACAGTTCCTGGTGAAGGACGTCGTACTTCTCGGAGCCGCCTTGCTGACGGCCGCGGACGCCCTGCAAGCAGCCGAGTGCCAGTGAACTCGCGGCCTGGCGGGCCCATCATGATCTGCACGTCCAGCTTGAGCGAACACATTCACTGCGGTGGTCGCCGCGTGGGGGGCGCCGACGAACCGAGCCGGCCGGGCGTGCCGCTGGGGGATGGTTGTGCCGAGCCGTGGTCCGAGCCCAGGCGTGGCGGAGCCTCTGCTTGAAGCCGCCGTATGGCAGAGCGCGTAACGGTTCGTTCGGATCGGCCGCCGGTGCCGAAGGCGACAGCCCAGTCCAGCAGCGACGTGAGTCGGTTTCGGAAACCGACGAGGTAGATGAGGTGGACCACCAACCACATCAGCCAGGCCGGGAACCCGGCAAATCGTAGTCGGCCGACGCCGGCCACGGCCCGGAACCTGGCGACGGTGGCCATGCTGCCCTTGTCTCGGTAATGGAACGGCCGTCTGGACTGCTCTCCTTGCAGCCTTCGCAGGATCTCGGCGGCCGCGTGCCGCCCGCTTTGCATGGCGACCTGAGCCACGCCGGGGAGATTCTTCAGCGACATCATGTCCCCGACGACGAAAACCTCGGGGTGACCGGGCAGGCTGCAGTCGGGTTCGACTTTGATCCGGCCCGCGTGGTCGACTTGCGTGCCACACTGGCCGGCCAACTGGGCGCCGAGCGGAGATGCGGCCACTCCGGCCGCCCAGACCTTGGACATGGCGTCGACACGGGACCGTGTGCCGTCGGCGGCGACAACGTCGACGCCCGTCCCGTCCACGCCGACGATCTTGGTGTTCACCCGTACTTCCACGCCCACGCGCCGAAGCTCGCGCGCGGCCTTGTCCGACAGCCGCCCGCCGAAGCCGGCCAGCACTTTCGGGCCCGCCTCGAAGAGGATGACGCGGCTGCGGGCCGGGTCGACGTTGCGAAACTCTCCCGGCAAAGTACGGCGGGTCAACTCCGCGATCTGTCCGGCGATCTCCACCCCGGTCGGGCCGCCGCCGACCACCACGAAGGTCTGCCACCGTTCGATCACGGCCGGGTCGGTTTCCACCTCGGCAAGCTCGAAGGAGCCGAAGAGGCATCCGCGCAGCGCGAGCGCGTCATCGATCGTCTTGACACCGGGGGCGTGCTCCGCGAACTCGTCATGGCCGAAATACGACTGGCCAGCTCCGGCGGCGACGATCAAACTGTCATACGGCGTGATCGTCTCCTTTCCCGGCATCACCGACGTGACCGTGCGATCGACGAGATCGATCCGCGTGACGTCCCCGGTCAGCACCCGGGCGTTGCGCTGCCCTCGCAGCACCTCGCGCGTTGCCGGCGCGACCGATCCTTCCGACAGGATCCCCGTGGCCACCTGGTACAGCAGCGGCTGGAACAGGTGATAGGCGGTGCGCGAGATCATGGTCACCTCGACCGGCGCCCGGCGAAGCTCCCTCACCGCGAACAGCCCGCCGAATCCCGAGCCGACCACGACCACCCGATGCGTCTTGTGTCCCTCGTTCACCGCCGCCCCCGCCGATACCAGCCTCTGATGAGTTTCGGCGCAGCCTTCCCCGCGCCATCCCGGCCCGCGTCCGTCGGCCATCCCAGCGGTCGACCTTGATGGGTCGGACCAGGTCCCGGGTATGCATACGGCTGGGCCGCCGGCCGGTATACGACTTCAATACGTCCATACCCACCCGCACCGCCCATAGGCGTATTCGAAGGACAGAAGGCCTGGACAGTGCCGCGAGGGCCGAGTGGGGGCAGAATGAACACACCGCGAGGGCAGGTCCTGGTGCTGTACGGCATCGCCGGGGATCTCGCCAAAAAAATGATCATTCCAGCGCTGTATCGGCTCACCGCCCGCGGTGTGCTCGACGTTCAGGTCATCGGCGTGGATCGCGGTCCGCTGGATGCGGCGACCTTGCGCGAGCACGCGCGGACCAGCGTCACCACCGCCTGCGGATCGGTCGATGAAGACGTCTTCGGCACGTTCGCCGACAGGCTCGCGCCCCCCGTGACCGGCGACGTGACCCGGCCGGACCTCTACGCCGAACTCGCGCGGCGCATCGGCGACGCGTTCGCCGTCCACTATCTGGCCGTGCCACCCACATTGTTCGGGCCGATAGCCGAAGGACTAGGGGCCGCGGGCCTGAACACCCATGGTCGGCTGGTGGTGGAGAAGCCGTTCGGCCACGACCTCCCCTCGGCGCGTCGGCTCAATGCCACGTTGCACCGGTACTTCCCCGAGGAACGGCTGCTCCGGGTTGATCATTTCCTCGGCAAGGACCCGGTCCAGAACCTCATGATCTTCCGCTTCGCCAACAGCCTGCTGGAACCGATCTGGAACCGCGATCACGTCGCCGGGGTCGAGATCACAATGGTCGAGGCGTTCGACGTCGCCGGCCGGGGGGCTTTTTACGATGCGGTGGGAGCCATCCGCGACGTCGTCCAGAACCACCTTCTGCAGGTCCTGGCATACCTGGCCATGGATCCTCCGGCCGACGACGACGCCGAGGCCGAACGCAGCGAGAAGCGCCGGTTGATGTGTGCGATACGCCCGATCGACCCTGGCGACGTCGTGCGCGGTCAGTACGCCGGCTATCTCGACACGCCCGGCGTCGCCCCGGGGTCGACCACCGAGACGTACTCGGCGGTGCGGCTGTGGATCGACAACTGGCGCTGGGCGGACGTGCCGTTCCTGATCAGGGCGGGTAAGGCGCTCGCGGTCACCAGCACCGAGATCGCCGTCCGGCTCCGCCGGCCGCCACGCATGCTGTTCATGGACGGCGACGCCGACCGGCCGCGCCCCAACATCGTGCGCTTCCGGCTGGCGCCCGACCCCGGCGTGACGTTCGAGTTGCTCGCCAAGGATCCTGAACAGGTCGACGCGACACGCGAGGCGTCCGTATCGGTCGATTTCCCCTGTCGGGTGGAGAGCGCCTACGAACGGATCTTCACGGACGCGCTCGCCGGCGACCCGCGCCACTTCGCCCGCGAGGACACCGTGGAAGAGCAATGGCGCATCGTCGAGCCCGTCCTCGACCTCGAGACGCCGCCAGAGCCGTACGAACCCGGCGGGTGGGGCCCGGCCACCGCCGACCGGCTCACCTCCGAGGGCCAGTGGATCCCCACCAACATCCGTCCATAATCCCGCTGGGTCATGCCCCTCCCCGAGGAATGCTGTTTCCGGAATGCGGGGAGATGAGAAAGCGTGGACGTCGAGCAGGAGAAGCGGCTGGCCGCCGAGGCCGCGGCCGAACTCGTCGAAGACGGAATGACCGTCGGTCTGGGCACCGGGTCGACGGTCCGTTACCTGCTGCCCGCCCTCGCCCGGCGGAGGTTGCGGATCATCTGCGTCGCGACGTCGCCGCGTACCATGCGGGCGGCTTCGGAGTTGGGCCTTGACGTCCGGCCGTTCGACATCCTCGATCATCTCGACATCACGATCGATGGCGCGGATCAGATCGCTCCGGACGGCTGGCTGGTCAAGGGCGGTGGAGGAGCGCACACCCGGGAGAAGATCGTCGCCGCTGCGGCGAGCCGCTTCATCGTGATCGCTGATTCGAGGAAGCCCGTCGACGCGTTACACGGCCCGGTCCCGCTCGAGCTGCTGGAGTTCGGCCTGCCCGCCACCCTTCGCCGACTGGAGCCCGTTGCGGTGCGTACGGCGCCGAGGAGCCCGGATGGTGGGATTCTGGCCGACTATCACGGTGCGGTGGAGGACCCGGCGACTCTGGCGGAACGGCTGTCGGCAACTCCGGGCGTCGTCGGCCACGGCCTGTTTCCACCCCGGCTCGTCGCGAGCGTGCTGGTCGGCCGCGGTGATTCGGTCGAGCGGCGAACGGTGCGGGACCGGCCGTGACGACTTCCGGATCGGCCTCATCAGGGCCCCGTGTCCTTGTCCAACGAGCACCGGCGAGCGCGCCGCCTCCACTCCCCCGGCGCGGATTGGTGGATCACCGGCCGGCGGCTTGCTCCGCGTGACCGCCGAATTCGGCTCGCATCGCTGAAAGCGCCGCGTCGGAGAAGTGCCCGAGCCCGCGTGAGGAGAACCGTTCGAGCAGCGCCGCGCTGATGGCCGGTGCGGGCACGCTTTCCTCGATCGCGGCGATCAGCGTCCAGCGCCCTTCGCCGGAGTCGGAGACGCGCCCCTGGAAATCGTCGAGTTGCGGGGATCGGGCCAGCGCGTCGGCCAGCAGATCGACCAGCCAGGAGGAGATCACCGATCCCCGGCGCCACACCTCCGCCACCTCGGCGACGTCGATCTCGTATTGGTAGGCCTCGGGATCGCGAAGCGGCGCGGTCTCGGCGTCGACGGTCCGTTCCTTCTTGCCCGCGTCGGCGTGCCTGATGATGGAGAGCCCTTCGGCGATCGCGGCCATCATTCCGTACTCGACACCGTTGTGAACCATCTTCACGAAGTGTCCGGCTCCGTTCGGACCGCAGTGCAGGTAGCCGTGGGGAGCGGTGCCGTCGCGGGTCCGGCCCGGCGTCGGTTCCGCGGTCGCGGCGCCGGGCGCGATGGTGGCGAAGATCGGGTCCAGTCGCTGCACAGGCTGCTCCTCGCCACCGATCATCAGGCAGTAGCCGCGTTCGCGTCCCCACACTCCGCCGGAGGTGCCGCAGTCGATGTAGTGGAGTTGCTTGTCGGCGAGCTGGCGGGCTCGGGTGATGTCGTCGCGGTAGTAGGAGTTACCGCCGTCAATCACCGTGTCGCCGGCGTCGAGCAGTTCGACCAGTTGGTCGAGCGTGGACTGGACGATGCCGGCGGGGAGCATCAGCCACACGGCTCGGGGCTTGCGGAGCTCGCGCACCAGCTCGGGAAGCGATTTAGCGCCGGTCGCGCCCTCCGCCTCGAGTTCGTCGACCGTGCTTTCGTTGACGTCGTAGACGACGCAGTCGTGCCCGTCGCGCATCAGCCGGCGGACGAGGTTCGCGCCCATCCGGCCCAGGCCCACCATGCCCAGCTGCATGGGTCTGTCCGTTGCCATGGTCCCCCCAAACGGTTGTCCTCAGGTCTGCTTCAACCTCCGGTAGTGGCGGATCAGCGCGTTCGTCGACGAGTCGTGGGTGAGCCGCGGTTCGGTCTCGCCGGTGAGCTCGGGAATGATGCGGACGGCGAGTTGCTTGCCCAGCTCGACCCCCCACTGGTCGAATGAGTCGATGCCCCAGATCGTCCCCTGTGTGAACACACTGTGCTCGTAGAGCGCGACCAGCGCGCCGAGGATGCGCGGAGTGAGCTTCTCGGCGAGGAGCACGTTGGTCGGCCGGTTGCCCGGCATCACGCGGTGGGGTACGACGTCCGGTGGTGTGCCCTCGGCCCGTACCTCCTCCTCGGTCCTGCCGAATGCCAGTGCTTGCGCCTGCGCGAAGACGTTCGACGACAGGATGTCGTGGTGGTCACCCAGCGGGTTGAGGGTCTTACCGAAACCGATCAGGTCGACCGGGATGAGTCGCGTGCCCTGGTGGATGAGCTGGTAGAAACTGTGCTGGCCGTTGGTGCCGGGCTCGCCCCAGTAGACGGGGCCGGTGTCGTAGCCGACCGGCACGCCGTCGACGGTGACGCGCTTGCCGTTCGACTCCATCGTCAGCTGCTGCAGATAGGCCGGGAAGCGTTTGAGGTACTGCTCATAAGGCATGACCCCGATGCTCTGCGCGCCGAAGAAGTTGCCGTACCACACCGCCAGCAAGCCCATCAGCACCGGAAGGTTCTCGCTCAGCGGAGCAGTGCGGAAGTGCTCGTCCATGGCGTGAAATCCGGCCAGCATGTCGGCGAACCGCTCCGGGCCGATCGCGATCATGGTCGACAGGCCGATCGCCGAGTCCATGGAGTAGCGCCCGCCGACCCAGTCCCAGAAGCCGAACATGTTGGCGGTGTCGATGCCGAACTCACGGACGCGTTCCGCGTTGGTCGACACGGCGACGAAATGCCGGGCCACGGCCTCCTCCGACCCCAGTTGCCCGACCACCCAGTCGCGGGCGGAGTGAGCGTTGGTGAGGGTCTCCAGGGTGCCGAACGTCTTCGACGAGACGATGAACAGCGTCTCCTCCGCCGACAGATCACGAGTCGCCTCGACGAGATCGGTCGAGTCGACGTTGGACACGAAGCGGAACGTCATGTCGCGCGCGCTGTAGTGACGCAACGCCTCGTACGCCATCACCGGCCCCAGGTCGGAGCCGCCGATGCCGACATTGACGATGTTCCTGATCGGCCGGCCGGTGTGCCCCTTCCACTCACCGGATCGGATCCGGTGTGCGAAGTCGGCCATCCGGTCGAGCACGTCATGGACCTGGGCGACCACGTCGACACCGTCCACGGTCAGTGAGGCGCCCTTGGGCATGCGGAGGGCGATGTGGAGCACGGACCTGTGCTCGGACGTGTTGATCGGCTTGCCGGCGAACATCATGTCCCGGCGCTGCTCAACCTCGGACTCGCGCGCCAGCCGGACCAGCAGGTCCAGTGTCTCGTCGGTGATCCGGTTCTTGGAGTAGTCCAGGTAGAGCCCGGCGGCCTCCGCGCACAGACGCTCGCCGCGCCCGGGGTCTTCCGCGAAGAGCTCGCGCAGGTGGCGTCGCTCGATCTGCGCGTGATGCCCTGCGAGTGCCTGCCAGGCCGGGCGGTCGCGAAGCCGGGTTGCGGGCATCGGTGCGGTGTCCTCCGATCAGGTCAGACGAGCGAGGCGCTCTGTGCGGAGATTCTGGTCATGAGATCGTTCCAGGCCGTCACGAACGTCTCCGCGCCCTCACGTTGCAGCCTCTCGGCGAGAGCGGCGACGTCGACGCCGGCGTCGGCGAAGCGGGCGAGGACCTCATCGGCGTCACCGCCGTCGGCGGGCATCGGGGCGCCGACCTCACCGTGGTCGTAGAAGGCCTCCAGCGTCCTGTCGGGCATGGTGTTGATCGTGAGCGGTGCGGCCAGCCCGTGCACGTACAGGGTGTCGGATGCTGCCGGATCCTTGGTCCGCGTGCTCGCCCACAGCAGGCGCTGCACCCGCGCGCCGGCGTTCTCCAGCCGCTGCATGCGGTCGGAGTCCATGAAGTGCCGGTACGCCCGGTAGGTGTCCAGCCCGACCGCGAGCGCGAGCCGGTCCTTCAGGTGGTCGGGCACCGTGGCCGCGACCGCCACGTCCCATCGGGACATGAACACCGAGGCCACGGAGCCCACGGCAGGGTCAAGGCCCTGGTCGACCCGGCGCTGCAATCCGGTGAGGTAGGCGTCCGCGGCGGCCCGATAGTGGTCGGCGGAGAACAGCAGCGTCACGTTGATGGGAACACCGGAGGCCACGCATTCGGTGATCGCCGGCAAGCCCTCGGTGGTGCCTGGGATCTTGATGAGAAGGTTGCGTCGCGCGGCCTGCCGGTGCAACGTCTTCGCGGCTTCGATCGTGGCGGCGGTGTCGTAGGCCAGCAGCGGCGACACTTCCAACGACACCCATCCGTCGACGCCGTCGGTGCGCTCGTGGACGGGCAGGAACTCATCGGCGGCGCGCTGAAGGTCCTCGATGGCCAGCTCGAAGAACAGGTCCTCGTTCGCGGGTCCCTTACCGGCCTTGGCACGGATCGCGTCGTCGTAGTCGCCGGACTCGATGGCCTTATCGAAGATCGACGGGTTCGAGGTCAGCCCGGTCACCGCGTAGCGGTCGATGTAGCGGCGGATTCGCCCGGAGTCGAGCATGCCGCGGGTGATGTTGTCCAGCCAGAGGCTCTGGCCGCGCTCGTGCAGGGTCTGGGTCGGTTTCACCGGACTTCCTTTCGCCTCATCGCCAGCTCACGAGCTATTCCGGACACTTTCTCGGGAGTGAAGCCGAACTTCGAGAGCAGCTGCTTGAGGGGCGCCGACGCGCCGAAGGTGTGCATGCCGACGACGGCGCCCTCGGGCCCCACATACCGGTCCCAGCCCAGCGTCGACGCCTGCTCGATCCCCACCCGGGCGGTCACCTCCGGCGGCAGCACCCGGTCGCGGTACTCACGCGGTTGCCGCTCGAACAGCTCCCAGCACGGCATGCTCACCACCCGCACGCCGATGCCTTCGCCGGCCAGCTCCTCCCGCACGGCGACGGCCAGCGCCACCTCCGAGCCGGTGGCGAGCAGGATGACATCGACCCGCCCGTTCGGGGCGTCCGCGAGCACGTAGGCGCCCTTCGCCACCCCGTCCGCGCCGTTCAGCCGTGACCGGTCCAGTGTGGGAAGCGGCTGCCTGGACAAGACCAGAGCGGCGGGCTCCCGGCGGAGACCCGCGATGAGCCGCCAGGCCTCGACGACCTCGTTGGCGTCGGCCGGCCGGAAGACCAGCAGCCCGGGCATGGCCCGCAGCGACGCGAGCTGCTCGACCGGCTGATGCGTCGGACCGTCCTCGCCGACGCCGATCGAGTCATGCGTGAAGATGTGCACGACCGGGATCTCCATCAGCGCGGACAGCCGGATCGCGCCTCGGGCGTAGTCGGAGAAGATCAAGAATCCCGACCAGTACGGGCGAAGCTTGGTCAGCGCCATGCCGTTCGCGATCGCGGCCGCGGTGTGCTCCCGGACCCCGAAGTGGAAGTTGCGTCCGCCGCGCTCGCCGGGTTGGAAGTCTCCGGCGCCGTCGGACGTGAGGCGGGTCTTGGTCGAAGGCGCGAGGTCCGCCGAACCCCCCAGCAGCCACGGTACGGCCTCCGCGACCGCGTTGAGCACCTGTCCGGACGACGCGCGCGTCGCCGTACCCTTGGGGTCGGGCGGGAACGACGGCAGCACGTCCTCCCAGCCATCCGGCAACTCCCGGCGTTGCATGCGCTCGATCTCATCGGCCGGCTCCGGATGGACACTCGCGTACTCCTTGAAGCGCGCCTCCCATTCGGCTCTGGCATCCGCGCCGCGCCGGCCGATTCCCTTGGCGAACCAGTCGTACACGCCGTCCGGGATGAAGAACTCCGCGTCCTCCGGCATCCCGAGGAAGCGCTTGGTCGCCTTGACCGCCTCGACGCCCAGAGGCTCGCCGTGCACTCTCGGCGAGCCTTCCAGCGGCGAGCCGTAGCCGATGTGGCTGTGGACCACGATCAGCGTGGGGCGCTCGCGCTCGGCCTTGAACGAGTGCAGCGCACGGGCCACCTGATCCACATCGTTCGCATCGGCCACGGTCGCGACGTTCCAGCCGTAGGCGATGAAACGCGCCGCCAGGTCCTCGGTGAAGGCGATGTCGGTACGCCCCTCGATGGTCACCCGGTTGGAGTCGTAGATCCAGCACAGGTTGGTCAGCCGCTGATGACCTGCCAGGGAGGCGGCCTCCGAGGAGACCCCCTCCATCATGCAGCCGTCCCCCGCGATCGCGTAAACGTCGAAGTCGAAGATCGGAAAACCGTTCCGGTTATATCGGGCCGCCAGCCACTGCCCGGCCATCGCCATGCCCACCGACATCGCCACGCCCTGGCCGAGCGGTCCGGTCGTCGCCTCCACCCCGCTCGTCCACCGGTACTCCGGATGGCCCGGCGCGTGGGAGTCCAACCGGCGAAAGGTCTTCAGGTCCTCGAGCGTCACCGCGGACCGTCCGAGCACCTCATAATCGGGATCGACGGCACGCACGCCCGTGAGGTGCAACAGAGACCACAACAGCGCCGACGCATGCCCCTCCGAAAGCACGAAGCGATCACGGTTCGGCCAAATCGGATCGGCGGGATCGAAGCGCAGGAACCGCTGCCACAGCGTGTAGGCGACCGGCGCGATATCCATCGGCGTGCCCGGATGCCCCGACTCCGCCTGTTGGACCGCGTCCAGGCACAGCCCGCGGATCGTGTTGATGGATAGAGCATCCATGATTCCCCCAATTCGGACGCTACCACCGTCGAAGATCACCCGATAGAGGGCACCGGGTCCCCCGACGAGGGACCGTCAAGTTAACGCCGAATAACGGTGGTTGAAGTTTCATCCCGCGCGGGCGAGAGATCCCGTCAAGGTGATACGGAAATGTTTCAACCGCACATTCAACGATTGTTGTCAACCTTGTCAGTTGGGGCAGGCTTCGGGCGATTCCTACGTGACGGCTGATGGGGTCCTAAGGTCGGGGGCGCCGCAGGGCGCCGGCGCGGCGTGGCAGGGGCTCGCGTCCGCGGGGCTGGCGGATCCAGCAGTCCGGAGTCGCCGCGGCCGGTGTCGGGAGCGTGACCGGCTGCTCGCCGAGCAGGAATTCCTCACCGTGGTGCATCACCGAGAGCGGATCGCCCTCCAGCAGGTGATAGGTCGTCGTATCCGCGGTGACGACGACCTGCAGTCGGCGACCGCGATAGCACAACCGGAAGGCGAGCCGCGTGATGCCGTCCGGCAGGCGCGGGTCGAACCTGATGCGGCCGCCGCCGGCCCGCATTCCGCCGAATCCGGCGACGAGCGCGGTCCAGGCGCCGGCGAGCGAGGCGATGTGCACTCCGTCCCGGGTGTTGTGCTCCAGGTCGTCGAGGTCCATCAGCGCGGCTTCACCGAGGTAGTCGTAGGCGAGGTCGAGCTGGCCGATCTCGGCGGCGATCACGGACTGGACGGCCGAGGACAGCGATGAATCGCGTACGGTGAGCGCCTCGTAGTAGGCGAAGTCGCGCACCTTGTCTTCGAATTTGAAATCCTCGCCACAAAGGTACAGGGCCAGAACCAGGTCGGCTTGCTTTACCACCTGCTTCCGATAAAGCTCAAAGTACGGGAAATGAAGCATCAACGGATATTGCTCGGGTTCGGTGGCGGCGAAATCCCAGCGCGCGTGCTCGGTGAATCCCTCGTTCTGCGGATGAACGCCGAGGCGATCGTCGAACGGCAGATATGTGGCGTCGGCGGCGGCACGCCAGGACGCGGTCTCGTCGACCGTCACTCCCAACTGCTGGGCCCCGTCCGGGTGACGGACGGTCGCGTCGGCCGCCGCGCGCAGGTTCCGCCGTGCCATGAGGTTGGTGTAGACGTTGTTGTCCGCCAGTGCGCTGTATTCGTCGGGGCCCGTGACGCCGTCGATGCGAAATCGGCCGCCGACGTCGTGATGACCGAGACTGCGCCACAGCCGGGCCGTCGCCACGAGTAGCGGCAGGCCGATCTCGCGCTCGAACTCGATGTCGTGCGTCGCGTCCACGTACCGCGCGACCGCGCATGCGATGTCGGCGTTGATGTGGAACGCAGCGGTGCCGGCCGGCCAATAGCCGGAACATTCTTCGCCATGAATCGTCCGCCAGGGGAAGGCGGCCCCACGGAGTCCGAGCCGCTTGGCGCGGTCCTTGGCCTGCGGAAGGGTGGTCCGCCTCCAGTCCAGCGCGTCCGCGACCGCGCTCGGATAGGTGTAGCTGAGGACCGGCAGGACGAAGGTCTCGGTGTCCCAGAACGTGTGCCCGTCGTAGCCGGGGCCGGTCAGTCCTTTCGCCGGGATGGGCCGTTGTTCCGTCCGCGCGCCGGCCTGCAGGAGGTGGAAGAGCCCGAAGCGGACCGCCTGCTGCACCTGCGGATCGCCGTCGATCTCCACATCCGCGCCCGACCAGAAATCGTCGAGGAACGCACGCTGCTCACTCACCAGGCCGTCCCACCCGGTCGAACGCGCACCGGCCAGCGCCGCCATGACCTGGTCGTGCATGGCCGGCCGTGAACGCTCCGCCGACCAGCCGTACGCCAGGAGCTTGACCAGTCGTAGCCGCTGGCCGGGTTCCAGCCTGGTCACCACCGTGAGGCGGCCGGTATCCCCCGAGCCGCTCATGTCCATGTGGGTGCCGTCGGGGGCATCGACGTCGTGTTGCATGGCGGCCGCGATCGACAGCCCGCTGACCCGGGTCCGATGGATCATGATGGCGCAGTCCTCTGTGGTGACGTTCTCCTCCATGACCAGCGGCGACTCCAGTACCGCGGTCGCTCGCGGGTCCGCGCTCAGTGCGGGCAGCGACTCGTTGGCGACCAGTTCCGATTGGACGACGATCCGCACCGGGCTGCCGAGGGCTTCGACCTCGTAGCGGATCGCCGCGACGGCTCGCTGGGTGAACGAGACGAGCCGCGTGGAGGTGACACGCACCGGACAGCCGGACGGCGCACTCCAGTGCGCCCGGCGGGTCAGCGTGCCGGCGCGCAGGTCGAGAAGGCGCTCGTGCTCGTGCAGCCGGCCGTAACGGATCTCGAAGGGCTCGTCGTCGACCAAGAGCCGGATCAACTTACCGTTGGTGACGTTGACCACCGTCTGCCCGGATTCGGGATACCCGTAGCCGGCCTCCGCGTACGGCAGTGGCCGCTGTTCGTACACCGAGTTCAAATAGGTTCCTGGCAGTCCGTGCGGCTCACCTTCGTCAAGGTTGCCGCGCATGCCGATATGCCCGTTCGACAGCGCGAACACCGACTCCGTTTGCGCGAGGGTGCCCATGTCCAGGTCGCGCTCTCGGACCACCCACGGCTCTACGGCGAATGCCGAATTCGTGATCATGATGACTCCGTCAGCTCCGATCGGTAGGGACCGCGCGGGCTCCGGCCTGGTCGCGCGCTCGCACTCGCCCGGTGCGATCGACGCCGCCACGGAGGCGAAGCGGCCCGGCCGTGGCGCCCGCACCCCGGTATCACGCGCCCCGCGACCGGTCCTTGCGGCTGTGGGCGCCGTGCGGGCCTCAGAGGCCGTACTCCTGCAGGAGGTTGAGCCAGATCTCGCTGGTGGTCGGGAACGTCGGGACGGCGTGCCAGAGCTCCTCGAGCGGGATCTCGGCGGTCACCGCGATCGTGGCCCCGTGGAGCAGGTCGGCCGCGGCGGGGCCGACGAAGGTCGCGCCGAGCAGCACCCGGCGGTCCTCGTCGACGACCAGCCGGGCCCGCCCGACGTACCCGGGCACCTGCAGCTGGGCGCCGATGACCGCGCCGATGTCGTAGTCGACGATGCGTGTGCGGAAACCGTCCGCGTGCGCCTGAGCCCCCGTACGTCCCACCACGCACACCTGCGGGTCGGTGAAGATGACCTGCGGAGCGCCCAGGGCGTCGGCGCGATCACGGAGCGACGGCAGGTCGTCCGCGCGCCCGTGGGCGCGGGCCGCGATGCCGTCCCCGCAGATCCGGGCCTGGTACTTGCCCATGTGGGTGAGCAGGTTGAGCCCGTTGACATCGCCGACCGCATAGAGCCAGCCGTCGGGGACCGCGGTCGCCCGCATGGTCGCATCCACCTCGATGGGGCCGTCCGGCCGCATCCCGACCGTCTCCAGGCCGATGTCGTGCACTCCCAGTCGGCGGCCGGTGGCGACGAGGATCTCATCGGCCTCGAACCGCGAGCCGTCATCGGTCTGCACCATCACCGGCCCGTCGGTCCCCTGGCGTTCGACCCGAGCGATTGACCGGCCGAAGTGCAGGTCGATGCCCGATTCCTCGAACGACCGGGCCACCAGCTCACCGGCGAACGGCTCGGTCCGGGTGAGCAGGCGGTCCTCGCGCACGAGGACGGTGCTCTCGACGGCGCCGAGGGCGTGCAGCGCCTGCGTCATCTCGCACGCGACGGGCCCGCCGCCGATCACGATGAGCCGCTTGGGCACCTGCCGGGTGCTGGTCGCCTCCCGGTTCGTCCACGGACGCGCCTCCCGCAGCCCGGGAACATCCGGGATCGTCGGCGCGCTACCGGTCGCCAGTACGACCGCGTGCCGGGCGCCCAGCGACCGGGTTCCGCCCTCCGGCCCCGCGACATCGACCCGCAACGGGCCGGCCAGGCGGCCACGGCCCCGGATGAACGTCGCCGGCAGCTTCTCCAGCCAGTTCACGTAGCCGCCGTCGTCGAAGTGGGACACCACCTCGTCCCGGCGGTCGAACACCGCAGGCGCCTCGATCGGGCCGCGAAGCCCGAGCCCCGGCATCCGATCCACCTCGGCGGCGAGTTCCATCGGCCACAGGAGCGCCTTGCTCGGCACACACGCGTAGTAGTTGCACTCACCGCCGACCAGTCGTTCCTCGATGACGGCCGCCGTCAGCCCACCACGCACGACGCGCGCGGCGGCGGTCTCGCCGACCGGGCCCGCACCGATCACGATCACATCGAAGACGTCATTCCCCTCCGCCATTCCGGTCTCCCGTCCCCCGCAACGCCTCAGCATGAACCGCCATATCAGTCACCATTCCCCTATTTCGGTCAAAGCGGCGCAAAGCGCTGGAAACGGCGCCGTCGATCAATTCCCTCGGCGTGATCGGGTCATGCCTTCAGTGGGATGGCGCCTCGGACGCGGGGTTCGGCGGCTCCGCTTCGCTCGTCGCCCGGTAGCCGGCGTTGTCCCCGACGGTTGGCGGCGGGGGCTCGTCGTCCAGGAGGTCGTGGGCGATCTTTAGTAGCCGATCCACGTCGACGATCGGCTTTTGCAGGTATTCGCTGGCGCCCCGGGCCAGCGCCTTCTCGCGCCCTCCGGGGGTGGCCGCCGCGCTGAGCACGATGATCGGTAGATCGGCGTAGCGAGGCACACGACGGATCGCCTCGACGGCGTCATAGCCGTCCATCACGGGCATCATGATGTCCATCAGGACGAGTGACACGTCGGACGTGCGCTGCAGCAGTGCCAATCCCTCCTGGCCGTTCGGCGCGTGCAGCACTGGAGTGCCCACTCGTGCGAAAAGCGCGGTCAGCGCCTCGACGACGCCGACGTCGTCGTCGACGACGAGAACCTTGCCCGGTAGCCGGCGCCTCGCGCATTCTGGTTGTCGCTCATCGAACGGGCTCACGTTCGCTGACGGACCGGCCGCTGCTTCGCCAACGGTGACCGGCCGCTTGCCGTCGCCCGCGCCCATGGCGACGGACCGCCGCTCGGGGACCGCGCGTCCCTCGGTGACCGGTCGTTCCGGTTCGCCGGCGGACACCTGTCCGGGACCGAGGATGGGAAGGTACAGCGTGAACGTGCTGCCCTTGCCCGGTTCGCTCTCGGCGACGATGCGGCCACCGAGCAGTGTGGCGAGTTCCCGGCTGATGGACAGGCCCAGGCCCGTACCGTCGTGCTTCCCGCCGGCGGGATCGGTTTGCTCGAACGCATCGAAGATCATGGCGAGCTTGTCGCGTGCTATGCCGACTCCGGTGTCCTGCACCGTGAGGGCGATGACGTCCCGGGCCCCGTCCAGGATCTTGTCGGGGTCACCGGTGCGCCACACCCGCAGGCTGACCGAACCGGCCGGGGTGCACTTGATCGCGTTGGACAGCAGGTTGCGCAGGATCTGCTGAACTCGCTGCTCGTCCGAGCAGATCTCGTCGGGCGCGTCGTCGGAAACCTCGACCCGGAAATCGAGGCCACGGTCACGGGCGAGTGGATGGACCGTGCTGCTCACGTTGTGGATCAGCCTGCGCAGCGGAAACTCCCTCGGCCGTACGTCAAGTCGCCCCGCCTCGACCTTCGACAGGTCCAAGCTGTCGTTGATCAGCTGAAGCAGGTCGGAACCGGTCCGGTGAATGCGGGCGGCGAAGTCCACCTCTTCTTCGGAGAGGTTCTCGTGCGGGTTGTCACCGAGCAGTCGGGCGTAGATGAGCATCGAGGTCAGTGGTGTGCGCAGCTCGTGCGACATCTTCGCCAGGAAGTCCGACTTGTACTGTGACGCCGAGGCGAGCAAGGCCGCCTTTTCCAACAGCTCGTTGTTCGAGTTCCGCAGCTCGACCTGCTGCCTCTGCAGGTCGTCGGATCGCTGTTGCAGTTGCCGTGTCAGCCGCCGGCAGTTGGCGAGCAACACCTCGGTACGGGTGTTCGCGAGGGCGGCGTTGATCGCGAATCCGATCACGTTGGCGATCTGATCGCAGAAAGTCAGGTGCACGTCGGAGAAGCGCGCCGGCGAGGCCAGCTCGATGACGCCGAGCAGCTTGTCCTCGAACAGGATCGGAATGATGACGACGCTGACCGGGGTGTTCTCACCGAGCCCCGAGCCGATCTTGTCGTAGCCGATCGGCGCGTCTTCCACGAGGATGGGCCTTTTCTCCAGCGCGGCCTGGCGCACCAGCCGCTTGGGGAGCACCGTGGGTGCGTCGGCGTCCGCTCCCGGCAGACCGTACCCGGCGATGAGCGTGAGCCGCCGCACCTGACCGTCCGGCAGCGTGATCGGCTCGCCGTCGCCGTCCGCGCCGGCGCGGAAGAAGGCGCCGTACCGGGTGTCGACCAGCGGTGCGAGCTCACGCAACGTCAGATCGGCGATTTCCGTCAGATTCCGGTGACCTTGCATCAGCGTGGCCAATCGGGTCAGATTGGACTGCACCCAGTCCTTCGCGCGCAGGTTGCGGACCATGAAGTTGACGGTGTCCTTCAGCGCGGATACCTCGCCGTCGGCCTTGAGGGTGATCTGGTGGGTCATGTCCCCCCGCGACACGGCCGACGTGACGTCGGCGATCGCGCGGACCTGATCGGTCAGAGTCCGGGCCAGTTCGTTGACGTTCGTCGTCAGGCGCTCCCAGGTGCCGTGGACTCCCTCGACCCGGACCTGACCGCCCAGCCGCCCTTCCCCGCACAGCTCAGACGCCACCCGCGTCACCTCCGAAGAGAAGGAGGACAGGGTGTCGACCACGGTGTTGACGGCCGTCTCGAGTTCGCGGATCTCTCCGCGTGCCTCGAGGTCGATCTTCTTGCCGAGGTCTCCTTCCGCGACCGCGGTGGCGACCTGGGCGATGCTACGGACCTGCGAGATCAGATTGCCGGCCATCGAGTTGACACTGTCGGTCAGGTCTCGCCAGACCCCGGAGACGCCACATACCCGGGCCTGACGGCCCAGCCGTCCCTCGGTGCCCACCTCCCAGGCGACCTGCGTGAACTCATCGGCGAAAGACGACAGGTGATCCACCATCGCGTTGACGGTCGACTTCACTTCCAGAAGCTCGCCGGTCGCCTCGACGGTTACCGAGCGGGTGACGTCGCCGCCGGCCACCGCCTTGGTCACCGCTGCGATGTCGCGGATCTGGGCGGTAAGCCGGTCCACCATCGTATTGATCGCCTCGGTGGCGACCCGCCAGTTGCCCGACAGACCGTTCAATTGGACGTGACCGCCCAGCCGCCCCTCGGTGCCGAGTTCTCGGGCGAGCCTGGTCATGTCCCCGGTGAACAGCGAGAGCTCGTCGACCATCTGATTGGTCCTGAGCCCCAACCGACGCAGCTCACCACGCAGCGGGCGTCCGCCGTCACACAGATCCATGCGCTGGGTGAGGTCACCGTCCGCCACCGCGTCCGCGACACGCTGGGCGTTCAGCATGGGACGGACCAGTGCGTCGATGATCGTGTTCGCCCGTTCCACGCTTGCGGCCCACGACCCTCGGCCTGAGCCGGCCGAAAGTCTCTCGTCGAGGCGGCCGTGACGCACCACCTCACCCTGAACTCGGTTCAGTTCATCCGCGAGGTGTTGACTCCGGTCGGCGATCTCATTGAACGCGAGCGAGAGTTCCGCCGTGGCACTCCCGTCGTGGACGGGCAGTCGTCGCCGGAAATCGCCGTCACGCAACGCCTTCATCGCCGCCAGCATCGGGCCCAGGTCAACGCCGTGTACCTGCGTCTCATCCGACACGCTTGCCGCCCTCCCGCCGGCGGTCGCGCTCATCCTCAGATCCTTTTCGGTGACGAGGCCATCGGCACGCAGACTGCGGTTCGGAACATCCATGGCTCCAGACTCGGATGTGTAGTATGTAGTGAACAAGGCATGAAAGTCTCATTTTTCCGCGCGAGCGTCTCATGGACACGATCACTGAGATCATTCGCATGGCGAGAGTTCAGGCGAATCTGGACCGGCGCTGCCTCCTTGCCGGCGCGACCGTCATGGACATGCCTGCGTGCGGCGAGGGTGAGGCGCCCTTCCACGTGCTGGTCGAGGGCACCTGCACGCTCGAACTCCCGAACCGGCCCATCGAGCTACTGCCGGGCGATGTCGTCCTGTTCCCGTGGAGCGCCCCGGCCCACCGGATCCATACGACAGGCGACGGGCCCGCGCAGGAAGCGGTGATGACACCAGGCGACAACTTCGCCACCTTCCACAGCCCAGCGGGTGAGCCGGTGATCGACCTGTTCTGCGGCTACTACATGTACGGCGCCGGCGCCGGCACCATGTTCTTCCGAAGCCTCCCCAACCCCCTTCACATCTCCTTCGCCGGGTCGGGCAACGCGAGCGAGATCCTTCGCATGCTGAGCACGATCCTGCGACAGGAGGCTGAGAACGATGGGCCGGGCACCGCCGCCGTCCTCTCCCACCTCTGCAGTGCGCTACTCGCGATGGTGCTACGGAAGACGAACCGGCGGTTCACCGAAGCCGCGCTCTGGACCGCGGCCGACGACGACCGAATCCGCGCCGTCATCGACGCCGTCCTTCGCGAGCCCGGCGCCGACTGGCCGATCGCGCGTCTCGCGCAGATCGTGAACATGTCGCGGGCCACGTTCGTCCGGCATTTCTCTCACTGCACCGGTATGACCGTCGGCGCACTCCTCGCACACATCCGGTTGATGACCGCCGCCGACCTGCTCACCGACACCGACTTCCCCGTCGCCGCCGTCGCCGCCGAAGTCGGATATCGCTCCGAGTCCGCCTTCAGCCGAGCGTTCCGCCTCGCAACCGGATCAACCCCAGCCCGATTCCGCCGCAACGTGGCGAACAATCAGCCCACGAGGACGCTGCGAGCCTACGGGCCCCCTCAACTAACTGAACCGTGACGTCCAAATATGACTGGCGCAGCACAGTCCTGGCGGCCCGTGACGGCGACCCTCGTCCAGTCGGGGGCTGTGTACCGGACCTGTACTGGACGATACAGTCCATAGAGTCGCACACAGAGTGTGGCGGCGAGGACTGGACGGAGGGAGCTTCCCGATGAAGGCGATTGTGGTGACGGACGAGGCCGCGGGAACGGCCGGGATGACGCTGACCGAGCGGCCCGAGCCGCCGGCAGCGATCAACGACGTGATCGTTCAGATTCACGCGTCGGGCTTCGTCCCGACCGAGATGGAGTGGCCATCGACCTGGACCGATCGCGCCGGCCGTGACAAGACACCATCGATCCCCGGCCACGAGCTGGCCGGAGTGGTCACCGCCCTCGGCTACGGCACGACCGGACTGTCCATCGGGCAACGCGTGTTCGGCCTCGCCGACTGGCACCGCGACGGCACCCTTGCGGAGTACGTGGCCATCGAAGCACGCAACCTCGCACCGCTCCCGGGCGACGTCGACTTCACCGTAGGCGCATCCCTGCCGATCTCAGGTCTGACCGCATGGCAGGGACTGTTCCAGCACGGCCGCCTTCAGGCCGGTCAGACCGTCCTCGCCCACGGCGCAGCCGGCGCGGTCGGGACCATGGTGACCCAACTCGCACGTGAGGCCGGCGCGTACGTCATCGGCACCGGACGCGCCGCCGACCGTCAAAAGGCACTCGACTTCGGCGCGCATGAGTTCCTCGACCTCGACAACGACGCACTCGAAGACATCGGCGGCGTCGACCTGGTCTTCGACGTCATCGGCGGCGACATCCAGCAGCGGTCCGCAGGCCTGATCCGGGCCGGAGGAACGCTGGTGTCCGTCGTCGGCCCGGTCGAGGCACGACCCACCAACGGCCTGGCGGTCGACTTCGTCGTCGAGGCCGATCGTGCCCAACTGGGTGAAATCGTCCAGCGGGTACGGGACGGACGACTACGGACGAACATCGGTGACATCGCACCCCTCGACGACGCCGTCGCCGCCCTCAACCCGACCACGCGACGCAAAGGGAAGACGATCATCCGCGTACGCCCGTGAGGACTCTTGGCCTAGGTCTCGGCCAGGCCGACGGAGGCTCCTCGGCCATGTCGCGGCGCGGTCGTGGGGGCGCTGCTGTTCGATGTCCATCGTCATGATCTGGTCGACGACTTCGGAGATGTCGGCGCCGACGATGTCGGGCCGGCCGCCGAGCGGGCTCGGCACCATGCCGGGGCGTGCGACGAAGGCGGCCTTGCACCCGGCGGCGAGTGCTCCGGACACGTCCCAGGAGTGCGCCGCGACCAGGCGAACTTCCGCCGGATCGACGCCGAATGCCCGCGCGACCGCGAGGTAGGGCTCCGGAGCCGGCTTGAGCCGCTTCACAGCGTCGGCCGAGACGACCTCGTCGAAGTGCTCGCGGATCCCGGCATTGGTCAGTTGTGCCTCGGCGACCGTTCGGACGGAGTTCGTCAAGGCGACGAGCGTGAGGTCGGTGGCGCGCAGCCGCCGTAGGGCGTCGGGGACCTCCGGATGGGCCGGCAACGAGCTCATCCGGTTCACCACGGCAGTGGCCTCATCGGTTGTGATGGTACGTCCGTGTCGTTCGGCGAGCATGTGCAGTGCCGCGTGTTGTGCGGTGGTGAAGTCCACGTACTCGCCGGTCAGTCCGCCGACGAACGACAGCTGGAGCATCTGTGCGAACCACTGCCCGCGCAGGGCGGCCGAGCCCAGCAGGTCCTCGAAGGCGTCATCGAGAGAGCTGAGATCCAGCAGGGTTTCGTTGACGTCGAATGCGATCAGCTTGGTCATGGCCTGTCTCCTCGTGTGAGCGCCGGTCTGCTTCAGGGGCCCATTACGGGCTGGAATGGGAGACGGAGTCGGTGACATCCCAGATCTGCCCCGTTTCCTCGCCCGGAAGCCGGTCGAGCAGCGACCTCGCCGACCGCTCCGGGGCGATCAGAGAGCCTTCCGCGTACGAGCGGCTGAACCGCTGGTGCAGGTTCGCACCGATCCGGTCCGGGTCCTGACCGCGGATCCATGCCTGCATCGCGGTGTCGACCGATCCGGGTCGGAAGGCGTTGGCGGTGACACCGCTGCCGGCCAGTTCGGCGGCGAGGTTCACGGTGTGCGTCTCGAGAGCCGCTTTGCCGGTGACGTAGGCGTTACCGCCGATCATGGATGTGGGGCGGGCGACGACGCCGCTGGAGATGTTGACGATTCGGCCCCACCTCTGCTCGAGCATGGCAGGTAGCAGCGCGAAGGTCAGCGAGGCGACGGCCACGACGTTGACGCCGATCGCGGCCGCCCAGTCGTCGGGATCGATCTCGGCGCTCGGACCGAGCGGCCACACGACGGCGGCGTTGTTGACGAGAATGTCCACGCCCCCGAATTCGTCACGGGCGCGTGTCGCGCACCGGGCGAGCTGGTTCGGATCCGCGACGTCCGCCGTGATCACCATTGCCGTGCCGCCGAGTTCGCGGACGGACGCGGCGCTGTCGGTGAGTTCGTCGCGCGAGCGCGCGACCAGTGCCACACTGACGCCCGTCTTGGCCAGTTCGAGCGCGATCGCCCGCCCGATGCCGCGTCCCGCACCGGTCACCAGCGCTGTGCGGCCGTTGAGCGAAGTAGTCATGGATGGTTGGCGGCTACACAGCGCGTCTGTCTTACCTTCGGGTTGTCCCGAGTCGTGGGCATGGCGGGTGTGGTGACGGAGCCCGCAGGCGGAAATCGGGCGTTGTGCCGCGTTTCCGCCTGCTGGAGCGCCGTGTGCGAAGTCTCGTGCGCCGGTGGCTAGTCGGCCGCGTGCTCTCGCAGGTAACGGATCAGGCCGGCCACATCTTCGGGGACGAGTCGGCCGATGGCTCCGCTGGAGTACACGCTGACGATGATCTTGCCATCGCCGTCGAGTACGAAGCCCGTCGACTGCAGGTACTTCGGGTCCTGATTAACGAACGCGCCCGTCGCCTCGGCGATCTCGTCCGCGTCGGCGCTGTGCCCGATCGGGAAGGTGAGGCCGTGCCGGTCGGCCAAGGCCCGCGTTGTGGCCTCGTCCTCGACGGTGAGCGCGACGACCTTGGCGTCGAGTCCGGTGAGTGTGTCGAGGGCACGTTGGAAGGCGCGCAGTTGCGCATTGCAGTACGGGCACCAGTGCCCCCGGTAGAACAGGATGACGCCGAAGTGGCCGCGCAGGGCGTCAGGCAGTGCCAGTGAACCACCGTCCAGAGACGGGACCGTCAGCGACGGAAACCGGTCGCCCGGGTTGAGGAGCGGCATGTGAGGTGTCCTTTCGGTAGTGGTGCCGAATAGACGGTTAGCGCAGCCGGGGAGGGCCGGGCTTACCTGGAGATCCCGCCGAATCCGTTCGGCGTTCGCGTTTCGTAAGATCAATCGGCATCTGCCACCGTGGCGGGGGCCGATGCGAGCCGGTCCGGACCAGGCACCGTAGGCTCGGATCATGTCGCCATCGGAGCCGCCCGATAGCGCGGAACGCGAGCGCGCGCGCCCGCAGGCCGCGTACCGGGACTCGCGTGACTGGGTGAGCGCGTTGGCCGGTACGGGGTCGGTGCGTGAACAGGCGATCGCGGACCTCCACGCCCTGCTGTTGCGAGCCGCCCGGCGGGAGGCGCTCAGACGCCGGGCGGCCCTCGGCATCGACGGACCCGAACTCGACGACCTGGCCCACCAGGCCGCGGCGGACGCGCTGGTCGCGATCACCGCGAAGGTCCGCCAGTTCCGAGGAGACAGCCGGTTCACGACGTGGGCCTACAAGTTCGTCATACTCGAGGTGTCCAACAAGATCGGACGTCACTTCTGGCAGCGGCGGACATGGCCGATCGAGCAAGAGGACTGGGATCGGCTGCCTGACCGGTTCGGCCTCCGGCCGGAAGATCAGGCCGAGTGGCGGGACCTGGTCTCGGCACTGCGCCGCGCGGTGGATGAGGAACTGACCGAATACCAGCGCACGATCTTCTCGGCCCTCGTACTGGGCGGCGTGCCGGCGGACGCGTTGGCCGGCAAGCTGGGAACGACTCGCAACGCTCTCTACAAGGCCTTGTTCGACGCACGGCGTAAGATACGCGCGAACCTGGTCGCCAACGGGTATCTGACGCTCGACGAGGTGGAGCGATCATGAGCGACTGGTCATCTCTCGAGCGGTTCCTGCGAACGGATCCACTCGACGCGGGCTGCGCCGATACCTTCGATCTACTCGACCTCTACGTGGAAGAACGGCTCGCGGGCGGCGATCCCGAAGGACGCTTCCCCGGCGTCGCCGCCCACCTGCGGATCTGCGACCCCTGCGTGGACGACTACGAAGGTCTGCTCGCCGCCGTATCGACGAGATGATCCTGGACGATTGGGAGACCATTGCCGATTCGCATGACGCGTCCGGGATCCACCCCCTCCCCCGGCGATGGTGACCCCGGTCACGGCGACATTGTGCTCGTCGACGGGCGGACACTGTCATGCGCGGACGTTGTCGCGGTCGCCCGGCATGGCGCCGAGGTCGCTCTGGCGGCAGAGGTGACTCCGCGACTGACGCACGAGCGAGCCATCGTCGACGATGTCGTCGAACGTCAGATACCGGCCTACGGCGTGACGACGGGCCTGGGCAGCCGGTCGTCATATGCGCTGCCACGCGAGGAACTGGCCGAGTTCAGTGTTCGCACCGTCCGCGGCCGGGCCAACGCGGTCGGCGATCCGCTGCCGGCCGAGGTCGTGCGGGCCGCCATCCTCGCGCGGGTCAACGGTATGGCGGGCGGAGGAAGCGGCGTCCAGCCGGAGGTCGTCCGGCTACTTGTGAGCATGCTCAACGCGAGAGTGCACCCGGTCGTGCCGGAGGTGGGCTCCATCGGCTCCTCCGACCTGTCACAGATGGCCCATGTCGGTCTCGTCGCCATCGGCGAGGGCCACGCCGAGATGTCCGGAGAGGTCCTCGACGGTGCCACGGCACTACGACGCGCCGGCCTGAGTCCCGCCGATCTCGGCCCCAAGGACGGGCTGGTGCTGTGCGGTGCGAGCCCGCTCGCGGCGGGCCATGGCGCGCTCGCCGGCCACGACGCGATGATCACCCTGTCTCTGGCCCAGGCGGTCACCGCGCTCACCTTCGAGGGCTTCCGCGCCAACACCAGCCCGCTCGACCCGCGGGTGCAACGGATGCGGACGGCTCCCGGGCAGGCGCGCGCGGCGCGTGAACTGCTCGCCCTCCTCGATGGTGGTGAGCTCGTCGACCCACGCCGGGCGCGGCGGGTCCAGGACCCGGTCAGCCTACGCAGCGCGGCCCAGGTACACGGAGCGCTGTACGCGGCCCTCGGCTTCGCGACCGCCGCCATAGAACCGGAGCTCAACGGCTGCGGTGACAACCCGCTGGTGCTGCCCGACACCGGCGAGGTCCTGTCGTCCGGCAACTTCCACACCCCGGCGTTGGCCCTCGCCTTCGACACGCTCGCGCTTGCCCTGACCCAGACCGCGGCGATCTCCGCCGAACGCATGCAACGCCTGCTCAATCCGGTCATCAGCGGTCTGCCCGCGAACCTGTCGCCGTACGGCCTCGAGCGCTCAGGTCTGGCGCCGCTGGCGAAGACGGCACAGGCGCTCGTCGCCGAAATCCGCGTGTTGTCCACGCCGGTCTGCACGGACCCCCGATACGGCGCGGACGCGGTCGAAGACGATTCGACCAACGCCGCACTCGGAGCCCGGCGGCTGAGGAGACTTCTGGGCCGGCTACGCCATCTGCTCGCGCTGGAAGCGGTGGCCGCGGCACAGGCAGTGGACCTCGCGGCCCCGGCCGTGCTGGGACGCGGGCCTGAGTTCCTTTATCACGCGATCCGGGAGGTCGTCCCACGGCTCGACGACGACCGGCCGTGCGGAGCCGACGTGGAACGCGTGGTCCACGACGTCCTGGCCGCCACTACGGTGCAGGACACCATCCGTGCCCTGCTCATGGCGAACGGCTGAGCTTCGCGGGCACCACCGATGAGCGGCACTCGCTCCGCGGACGGCGACGGCCGCGGAGGCGAGGGCGCCGGTCCCGCGTCACCCGTTGTCCGGGGACACCTCCACGTACACCTTGATCGCGCCGGGCTCGCCGAGCGCCGCGAGGGCGTCGTCGTACCGGTCCAGGCCTGGGATCGGATGGGTGAGCAGGCGGGACAGCCAGCCGAGCGTGCGGGTCTCGGTGATGGCGAGGTCGCGGACTCCCTCCTCGAAGTGCTCCCGGCTCGCGTTCACCGTGCCGAACATCACCTTGTTCCCCAGCACGAAGTCCAGGTTGATCGCGTCGGACGGCACCTCGCTGCGCCGCATCCCGCCGGTGACGCTGGACAGGATCAGCACGCCATTCTTGGCGAGCAGCCCGCACATCGCGTCGAACACGATCGGGGAGTAGCCGGTCGCCTCGAACACCAGGTCGAACGCGCCACCTCGCGCGGCGACCTGCGCCAGTGAGGTCTCCCGGGTGCTGACGTATGAGGCACCGATCGCCTCGACCAGCTCGGAGTTGAGGTAAGGGGCCTGCTCCAGGCCGAAGGTGGTGACCTCAAGCCCCCGGTTTCGCAGGATCATGGTCGCGAGCAACCCGATCGTGCCGGCGCCCAGGACCGCAGCGCGGCGCGGGTGCCACACCTTCAGCCGGCGTTGGATGTCGTACGCCTGCAGGATGCCCTTCTCGGCCACGCTCGTGGGCTCCAGCAGTACCGCGACGTGCCGCAGGGCCGCGGGCACCGGGATGAGATAGCGGGGCTCCTCGACGTAGTACTCCCTCAAGAACCCGTGCACCCGGCTGATCCCGTGCTCGAAATAGGCCTCGTCGGTCGTCATGTCCGGGGTGTCGATGAGGTCGTACAGGCTGCCCCCGGCGCGTCGGACGCGGGCGACGACCAGGTCGCCGGGTCGTACCTCTTTCACCGCCGGGCCGACCTCCTCGACGACGCCGAGGCTCTCGTGACCGGTGATCAGGATGTCCTCGCCGTCCGGCGCAGTGCCGTACTCGCCGGCGTTGATCTCCTTGTCGGTGCCGTCCAGACCGACGCGTAGGACCCGGACGAGGACGCCGTGACCGTCCGGGACGTCGGTTACGGCGGGCTTGGGTACGTCCGTGACGTGGGCGCTGTCCGCCTTTCCGGGACATACGGCGATCGCCTTCATCTTCGGTCCTCCCTCCGTGAGCAGTGGTGACGACGGAGCCGCTGGACGCGGTCGCGGAGTGGGGTGTAGGCGCGGTTCAGGAACCGGCAGCGGTAAGCGTTGTCGTGCGGCGCCGCTGATCCGGCCCGGCGGCGAGTGGACGATCGCCGCCGCCGCCGCGGCCGCGGCCGGGCACCCGTCATGAGCCGTCGTGGGTCCTCGTCCGGCACCGCGCCGACGACCGGCGAGCCGGCCGCGAAGCCCGCGACGATCGCGCTGACGGCTGGCAGCAGGAGCACCGTGCCGGCGAACTCACGCCACCCGGCCATCGCCGTTCCCCCGGCCCGGGCCCACCGGCCCGCAGGCCCGTTCGGCCTCGTCGATCGCCCAGGCGGCGTTGACCAGCCCGATGTGGCTGAACGCCTGCGGGAAGTTGCCGAGCAACTCGCCGCGGTCCGGGTCGACCTCTTCCGACAGCAGGCCCACGTCATTGGCGTACGCGGCGGCCCGCTCGAACACCTCCCTGGCCCGGCCGACCTGCCCGGACAGGGCGAGCGCCTCTGCCAGCCAGAACGTGCACAGCAGGAAGGTCCCCTCCCCGTCGGTGAGACCATCGACACCGGTCACGGTGCGATAGCGGTAGACCAGGCCCCTTTCGTCAGTGAGCCGGTCCGCGACGGCGTCGATCGTGGACAGCGTCCGCGAGTCGCCGGCGGGCAGGAAGCCGACGATCGGCACCATGAGGGCGCTGGCGTCCAACTCGTCCGAGCCGAAGGCCTGCGTGAATGCCCCCACCCGGTCGTTCCAGCCCTCGCGCAGCAGGTTGTCGCGGATCTCGGCTCGGGTCCGCCGCCAGGACTCGACGCGGTGCTGCGCCCGCAGACGACCGGCGAGGGCGATGCCGCGGTCGAGCGCGACCCAGCACATGAGCTTGGAATACAGGAAGTGCTGCGGCTCCCCCCGCATCTCCCAGATGCCCTGGTCCTTCTCCGTCCAACGCTCGGCGGCGGTGTCCGCACAGGCGATGAGGAAGCGACGGACATCGTCGTCGATGTCGCCCATCTGCTGTTCGAGGCGCAGGGCCGCGTCGAGCAACTCGCCGTACACGTCGATCTGCCGCTGGTTCCACGCGCCGTTGCCGACGCGGACCGGGCGGCTGTCGCGCCAGCCGCGCAGGTGCGGCAGCGTACGCTCGCTCAGGTCATGCTCGCCGCAGACGCTGAACATGATCTGCAGTGCGCGGTCCGTGCCAAGGGACGGGGCGGCGGTGGTGAGGAAGGCGAAGAAGTCGTTCGCCTCGTCGGGACAGGCCGCGACCCACAGGGCGCCCATGGTCAGCGACGCGTCCCGTACCCAGCTGTACCGGTAGTCCCAGTTGCGCTCACCGCCGATCCCTTCGGGCAGCGACGTCGTCGCGGCCGCGACGATCGCCCCGCTGGGCTGGAAGGACAGCGCCTGCAGCACCCGTCCGCTGTGGTGCACCAAGTCCTGCCACGGGCCGTCGTAGGTCTGGTGGAGGCTGGACCATGACCGCCAGGCAACGATCGTGGCGTCCAGCCGGGCCGCCAGTTCCGCCTGATCCCACATCCGCGCGGGAGTCTCTTCCAGCGTCGAGCGGTGCATACCGAAGTGCCGTGTCTCGCCCATGCGCACCGTGAACACGCCGTATCCGGTGCTGTCGCCGATGTCGAGGGGCACCGGCGTCGTCAGCACGAGCCACTCGGCGCCGCCACGGGCGGTCACGCCGCCGCCGACGATGGACAGGATCGGGCAGATCAGACCGTATTCTGGCCGGGGCCGGTACTCGATCTCCATCGGCACCTCACCACCGAGGCCGGACACCCGCCGCACGAGCAGGTGCGGCACCCCGGCACCGAGCCGGTGACCGCCGTCGTCCGGGCCGGTCAGCAGGGCATCGGTGAGGACGACCGTGCCGCTCCCGGTACGGAAGGTGGTCTCCAGCACCATCGTCTGAGGTACATAACGCCGCGTCGTCTCGTAAGGGACGGACGGCCGGATCACCCAGTGCCCGGCATCGTCGTCCAACAGTCGGGCGAACACGGACGGGCCGTCGAACCGGGGGAAGCACAGCCACTCGACCGACCCGTCGCGGCCGATCAGACCGGCGGAATGACGATCGGACACCAACGCGAGGTCGGCTATGGGTGTGGTGCTCATCAGCGCTCCCGAGTGCGGAGACTCGGACACAGTGCAGGACCTGAGAAGGCGGCGATGTTACGCCCTGGGCCCGCCGCCACGGAGAAATCCCCCAGCCAGGCCGCCAGGCCATGCAACATGAGCTGGACACTATGCTACCTAAAGATCGTAACAGAGAGTAACGATATTCGCAATCGTCGCAGGTCGGGCCTGGTCGCGGCCACGAGCCGCCGCACCCGGCGCGCGAGCACGTCGCGGCGGGTCGACGCCAGATCGATCGCCGATGCGGTCCAGTGCGGTCGCGGGCACGTCCAGCACCGTCACGTCCTCGTTACAATATTCCGAAGAATGTTGGAATTAGCGGAGGCCGTCGCGCCGCGCACACCACCGGCGCCATCGGCCTTCCCCCCGACCAGCTCCCCGATCGGCTGCACGAAATACCGAGAGGGATGGAGGTCGTCGCCTACTGCCGGCCGCTACTGCGTCATGTCCCCGGACGCGGTTCGACTTCTGCGCTCTCACGGCTACGCCGCTCGCCCGATGAACGGCGGGCTACCCGAATGGCGCGGCGACGGGCTGCCCGTCGCTCCGCCCCAGGCCGCGTGAACGGGAGTTTCCATGAGCCATCACAACCATCCGATCTTCGCCCGCTGCTACGCCCGTACGAGCGGCCTGATGGAACGCGGCCTCGCGGAGTACCGTCGAACGCTGCTGCGTGATCTGTCCGGGCGGGCGATCGAGGTCGGCGCGGGGAACGGCATGAACTTCGCCTACTATCCGAGCACGGTCACCCAGGTCATCGCCGTCGAACCAGAACCACACCTGCGCCGCATCGCCGAGCAGAACGCCGCGAGCGCCACCACGCCGATAACGGTGATCGACGGACTCGCCGCCGCCCTCCCCACCGAGGACAACAGTTGCGACGCGGCCGTCGCCTCCCTGGTACTGTGCAGCGTCCCAGACCCGGACCTCGCGCTCGCCGAGATGTTCCGTGTCGTCAAACCCGGCGGCCACCTACGGTTCCTCGAACACGTGCGATCACCCAGGCCCCTGCGACAGCGTGCGCAAAAGGCGCTGGACGCCACGGTGTTCCCGTTCCTGGCGGGCGGCTGCCACTGCGGCCGCGACACCACCACGGCGATCGAACGCGCGGGATTCGTGATCCAGCAGATCGACCGGCTCAGCACCGCCGACACCGGGCTACCGTTCCCCGTATCACCACAGATCCTCGGTACCGCCGCCCGACCGCCGATCCCAGCCGACCTCGGATGAGGCCTTCCACCGTCGGTACGACGCTGGAGTGGCGGCGACCGGTGTGGCTTGTTCAAGTTGGCGGGGTCACGCGCACAGGGCGCTGTCGATGGCGGCTTGCAGGTGGTTGATCTGCCCGTCGGTCTCTGGCAGTCGGGTGACGGCGACGGTTGCGGCGCGGCCGTCGTCGGTGGCGGCGTCACTGGAGTGGTAGCCGTCGATGTCGCCGCCGTGGCCCCAGGCCAGGCCGCCACAGCTCAACGGGGTGCTGATCAGGCCGAGCCCGTACCGGGCGCCGGGCCACAGGCCGGGGGCGTCGACGGTTTTGCGCATCTCGTTCAGCTGCGCGGGCTTGAGCAGCCGGCCGCCCAGTAGCGCGGAGAGGAACCGGTCGACGTCACTCGGCGTCGCGACCATCTGGCCCGCGGCCCAGCCCCACGAGGGGTCCAGCTCGGTGACGTCGGTGAGCGGCTGGTCCGGCTTGTCCCGCGTGTAGCCGTGGGGGTGCCGCTCGTGGATGGTCTGGTCGCCGACATTCGGGAAGTAGGTGTGGCGCAGCCCGGCCCGGTCGATCACCCGCTGGGTGATCTCCTCCACCAGCGGTCGGCTCGTGATCTTCTCGATGAGCAGCCCGAGGACGACGTAGTTCGTGTTGCTGTACTCCCACTTGGTGCCCGGCTCGAAGTCGGCCTTCCGCGCCAGGGCCATGTCAAGCAGCTCACGCGGCTCGAAGTAGGTGTGCTGGAAGGGCAGGAATCCGTTGGCCAGGAAGTTCGTGTAGTTCGGCAGTCCGCTGGTGTGCTGGAGAAGCTGCCGTACGGTGATGTGCCGACCGTCGATGCCGTTACCGCGGATGAGCTTGGGCAGGTACGTCTCGATCGGCCGGTCGAGGCCGACCTTGCCCTCACCGACGAGCTGCAGCACGACCACGGACGTGAAGGTCTTGGTGTTGCTCCCGATCCGCACCTGCCCGTCCACCGGCACCTTCGCCCGCGTCGTCAGGTCGCTGACCCCGGCCGTGTAGTTACGGACACGCCCACTCCGATCGCGCACGGCGGCCAGGGCGGCGGGAAACCCGTCATCGCGCACCAGCCCGTCCAGGCGTTGCTGCACGGGATCGGCCGGCGGACGGAGCCGCGAGGTGAGGGCGTCGGCGACGGAGTCGGGGCCGGGCGTCACCAGGCTGCCCAGTACCGCGAGACCACCCATGGCGGCGACGGCGGCGATACGGCGGCGGAAGCGATGATTTCTCATGCCGGAAACGCTAGGCACGGGACGCACCACAATCGATGGTGCAGCGGGGTCAGTTCACGGTGTAGCAGCCTGTACCTCTCCGGGGCGCCATGAGCACCACTACGAGGCGCCGGGGCGGCGCCCGTTGCCGGGCGGCGAGTCGACGCGGAGCACCCGCAGCTGCACCATCATGGCGAAGCGCTGGTCGGGATCGCCGAGATCGCACTGCCCGATCTCGGCGACCCGTCGGAGCCGGTACCGGAAGGTGTTCTGGTGGACGGCGACCGATTCGGAAGCCACGACGACGTCACCGAACGCGTCCAGCCAGGCGCGGAGTGTCTGGACGAGGTTGGCACGGTGCCGACGGTCGTAGTCGATCAGCCGTGCCAACGCTCCCGTCGGCTCCTCACTCCGGGCCGTGGCGAGGTCGCGCAGCTCCGAGACCAGTGCTTCGCCCTGCAGTTCGTCGAAGCGGCCGATCCGCCGATGGATGCGTCCGTCGCGGAGCACCCGCAGGACCCGGTCGACACAGGAGCGGCTGTGGGCCACTTCCGACAGGTCGAGTGCCACCGGGCCCACCGCGGTGATCGGCGGCAGCCGGTCCCCCACCCGATCCAGGAAGTCCTGGAGGATCCGCACCGCGCGTGTCTCCGCCTTCTCCGCGGCTCCGGTCATGGGCACCAGCCCGTAGGTGACCGCACCGATCGCCGCCGCCGTGGAACGGGGGTGGACCGCGGACAGGTGCAGGGCGAACGCGTCGCTGAGCGACTGCCGATCGTGGACCACGGCCGCGCTGTCGGAGTGGTCGTAGCGCCGGCCTCGTTCGTCGAGAGCCACGCCGAGCACCAGCAGCGGCTGACCCGACAAACCGAGCCGCTCGAGCGCCTCACCTGCACCGACGCCGCCCTCCAGCGCGGTGCTCAGCAGGTCGGCCCGCATCCGCCGCTGCACGTCGGCGCCGGCACGGACCCTGAGCATGTGCAGTGCGACCAGCTTGGCCGCTTCTCGCAGCGCCTCGTTGCGCTCGTCGCTGAGAGGGGCGGGTACCGCTGCCCAGATGGAACCGAGCACCTCGTCACCCGCGCGTACGGAGATGGCGATGCGTGGCAGCGTGAAGCCGCCCATCCTGTCGGAGATGGGGTCGATGAAGACGATTTGGTCGCTGCGGAGCAGATCCCGGAAGACTCCGCGCTCGTGCAGGACCCGCGCGTACCGCTCCGGCACCTGCCGGCCGAGGATGGTCTCGACGCGGGAAGGGTCGGCCTCGTCCTGGCGGCCGGAGAAGGCGAGCACGCGGGAGTTGCGGTCCTCGATGGTGATCGGTGCGTCGAGAAGCGCCGCGATCGCGTTGGCGACCGCGAAAAGGTCACCCGCGGGCAGTCCGCCAAGCGACTCCTCCTCGGCGGACCCCCCGCCCGCACCCTGGTTGAGCAGAGAACGGAGCATCTCGCTGAGGTGGCCCCACGGGGCCCCGCGGCGCAGGCCGAGCACGGCGACCGAGGCTTCGTCGGCGGCGGCCCGTACCTCGTCGGTGAGCGGGAACGGCGCACGGAGGACGAGTGCGGCCGCGTTCTGGTGCCCCAGCGTGCGCAGGAGAGCGGCGACGTGACCGGGAGCCTCCACGCCGATACCGAGCACCAGCGCGTGGGGCGGCAGTACGGGCTGATCGAGCGGGTCGTGAAAGACGACAGCGCTGATCTCTCCGGGACGGTCGGGGTCGCCGTGCACGAGCTCGAGCAGAGTCGCGCCCAGGTCATCGACGACCCGTCCGAGATTCGCGCGGGGACGCGCGGTGCCGCCGTGCTGCACGGTCTCACGGTAGACGCGCCCCACGCCGTCAACTAGCCGAATCCGCCAGATGAGGCT
Source organism: Actinoallomurus oryzae (assembly GCF_039541955.1). Lineage (NCBI taxonomy): Bacteria > Bacillati > Actinomycetota > Actinomycetes > Streptosporangiales > Thermomonosporaceae > Actinoallomurus > Actinoallomurus oryzae. The sequence goes on from NZ_BAABHF010000016.1 coordinate 238,324, forward strand.
GCTTTTTGTCGTGTTCGACCATTCACGCGGTGAGCCACTCGGCCGCGGTGGTGACCTCGGCGAGCCGGTCCGGCACCGGCACCAGGCCGAGCCCCGGGCCGGTGGGCACCTCGAGGTGACCGTCGTCGAGCACGAACGGCTCGGTGATGTCCGAGGCGTAGTACCGCCCGGACGCCGAGGTGTCGCCGGGCAAGGTGAACCCTGGCATGGCGGCGAGCGCGACGTTGGCGGCCCGGCCGAGCCCGGTCTCCAGCATTCCGCCACACCACACCGGTACGCCGTGTGCCACGCAGACGTCGTGGATCCGACGGGCCTCGAGGTACCCGCCGACCCGCCCGGGTTTGATGTTCACCACCTGGCAGGCGCCCAGCCGGATCGCGGCCGCGGCGTCGCGGGCCGAGGCGATGGACTCGTCCAGGCAGACCGGCGTCCGGATCTGCCGGGCCAGCTCCACGTGGCCGAGCACGTCCTCCTCGTCGAGGGGCTGCTCGATCAACAGGAGGTCGAAGGGATCCAGCCGGGCCAGCTGTCGCGCATCGGCCAGGGTGTAGGCCGTGTTGGCGTCCACCTGGAGCAGGAGGTCGTCGCCGTACCGCTCGCGGACGGCGCGAACCGGCTCGAGGTCCCAGCCGGGCTCGATCTTGAGCTTGATGCGGACGTAGCCCTCGGCGAGGTAGCCCCCGACGGCTTCGAGGAGCTCGGGGATGCTGTCCATGATCCCGACCGAGACGCCGCACGGGACCCGTTCGCGTACGGCACCGAGCTCGCGGCCGAACGAGCGGCCCTCGGCGCGTAGTTCGGCGTCCAGTACGGCCATCTCGAGCGCCGCCTTGGCCATGCGGTGGCCCTTGAACGGCGCGAGGACCTCGGCGACGGAGTGAGCCGAAGGCGGCCCAGCGGCCAGCACTGCCGGGACGAGGAACCGGCGCAGCACGTCCTCGGCCGCGTCGACGTACTCGGAGGAGTAGAGAGGGCTGGTCATCGCCACGCACTCGCCCCAGCCTTCGACGTCGTCCGCCGTCACGCGCACGAGCAGGATGTCGCGGGCGGTCTGGGTTCCGAACGACGTGCGGAACGGCGCGACCAGGGGCATGGAGATGCGTCGCAGTTCGACGCCGGTGAGTTTCATGATTCCCTCCGTACGATGTACCAGCCGGTGCGGTCGAAGCCGTCGATCCGGCCACCGCGTCCGGTCAGGTCGGTGAGCGCCTCGCGCACGGCGAGCCGCCAGCGCCGGGCCAGCCCTGGTTCGGTGGCGCGGAGCGCCGCGATGTCCCGGGGCACCGCGACGAGTGAGGTGGCACCGTCGAGCCTGCCGGGTACCGGGCTGCCGTCCTCGGCGATGCCCAGTGCGAGGACGGCGCCCGCCCTCAGCTCGTCTTCGGCCACCTCACCGACGCCGCCCCCGAGGCTGGCGAGGGCCACCGCGCGGTCGCGGAGTCGCCAGCGGATCAGGAGCCGGTCGGACTCGCCGTCGCTGTTGATGGCGTCCACCATCGGGCCATAGAAGTTCGGCAGGTACTCGACCGGTCGCGCGGCCAGCTTCACGAGGTTGAAGTAGGCGTTCCTGGCCACCAACGGGTCGAACGTCCAGGCGATCTCGGAGACATCGCGAAGCAGTGCCCATGCCCGCTGGTGCAGTTTGAGCGCGAAGCCGACACTGCGACCGGTGGCGGCCGTGGAGACACCGGCGATGTGGCTGTGCAGAGCGCCGCCCGCCGGAGCGAAGAAGCCCACGCAGGCGCCGACCAGACGGTCGCCGTCGAACGCGCCGGCCACATAGTTACCGGCCTTGGTGAAGGCGCGCAGCAGTTCGATGGTCACCGGCGGGTTCGCGGAGCGGCCCCAGATGGTGGCGAACAGGCTGACCACACCGGTGAGCTCGGCGATGTCGGTGAGCTCGCGCACCGAGACGCCGGCCGCCCGGGCCGCGGCCTCCGCGGCCCGCGCCGCGTGGTCCAGTACCGGCTCCGCGGCCGCGGCGCTGATATCGGTCACGGGGCCTCCTTCGCGGTCATGGCGTTCCTGCTCCTCAGCTCGTCGGGGGTCGTCACGGTCGTGCCGTGGCGGACGTGGCGAGCGGGTCCGGCGAGCCCGCCAGCAGCTGTTCGACCAGCGCGCGCACCAGCGCGGTCCGCGCGGGCATCTCTTCGACCAGTACATGTTCGTCGGCGGCGTGCGCGCCGCCGCCGACCGCGCCGAGGCCGTCCAGGGTGGGCGTGCCGACGCCGGCGGTGAGGTTCCCGTCGGACGCGCCGCCGACCGCGGCCCGAGCGGGCTCGGGCAGTCCCCGGTCGGTGGCGATCCGGCACAGCAACGCGTAGAGCGGCGCCGAGGCCGCCGCCTCGAGCGGAGGGCGGCTCGGGCCGGCGGTCGTCTCGACGCGGGCACCGGGCACCGTGGCCCGCAGAGCACGGATCGCCCGGTCGACCCGTTCCTGTTCCGCGACGGTCCTGGCCCGTACGTCGACGGCGAAGGCCCCCTCGGCCGGGACGGTGTTGGTGGTGGTGCCGGCACGGGCGAGGGTCGGCGTGACCGTGGTGCCGGCCGTCCGGTCGGCGAGCTCGCTGACGGCCAGCACCTGGTGGGCCAGCTCCAGGGTGGCGTTCACGCCACGATGCGGTTCGAGCCCCGCGTGGGCGGCGCGCCCGGCGACGCGCACCTCGTACTGTGCGGCACCCTTGCGCTCGGTCTTGATGGCGCCGCCGTCGGCGGACGCCTCGAATACCAGGGCGGCCGTCGCCGCCCTGGCCTCCCGCTCGATCAGTTCGCGGGAGCTGGGCGAGCCGATCTCCTCGTCGCCGGTCACGAGCAGGGTGACGCCGTCGAGACCGGCGGCCGCGTGGAACGCCATGACCAGGCCGGCTTTCATGTCGAAACAGCCGGGTCCGCGCAGGATCCCGTCCTCGACGGTGCACGGGTGGTCGGTCAGCGTCCCGAGCGGCCAGACCGTGTCGTGGTGGCCGAGCAGCAGCACCCGTGACGGGCTGGCGCCGAGCCGCCAGCGCAGATGCGTCCGGCCGTCCAGCACGATCTGCTCGGGCGCGACGCCGAGGCGTGCGGCGCCGACCCGGGCGACGACCTCGGCCGAGCGTGCGACGGCCGCCAGGTCGGTGGAGGGTGACTCGCACTCGATGAGGGCGCGTGCGTCGGCGAGCAGGTCGCGAAGGGCGGCCGTCATCGATCCACCCTCGGGGTGGCGCGTACGCCGAAGTGCACGTATCGCTCACCGGCCGGCAGCTCGTAGAACGTGACCGGCGCCCAGGTCTCCGCCTCGGGCGGCTTGACGGCGAACAGCGCCGGACCGACCGGGACCAACGGGTGCTCCTCGACCGGGTCGGGCACCAGCTCGGCGAGCGGGCCGGTGATGGTGGTGCGGAGCAGTGGTCCCTCCGGGCCGTTCTCGACCTCCATCCGGACGCCGGTCCTCTCGTAGACGCCGACGTAGGGTGCCACGTCGGCGGTCACCGGTTCGGGCGGCGGCGCGAACGGCTCCGGCATCGTGATGCCGGCGACCTCGCCGAAGATCTCCCGGTACAGGTCCTCGTAGAGGTCGCGGGCGTGGCCGCCGTTGGTGAGCAGGGCGACGGCGAGCCCCTGCTCGGGCAGCACCCGCAGGAAGGCCGCCTGGCCGAGAGTGTTGCCGTCGTGGCCGATCAGACGGTGCCCGTCCCAGCCGAACCGGATCCAGCCGAGCCCCCACGAGTCGCCGAGGACGTGCTTGTCGGGTAGGTCGGCCTGGTGCGCGGCCATGGCGGCGGCACTCTCCGCGCTGAGGATACGCGTGCCGTCGGGCGCGAGCCCGCCGGTCAAGTGCAGGCGCGCGAACGCCAGCACCTCGGCGACGGTCGAGGTGATCAGCCCGGCCGGGCCGATCGAGCGGGGCAGCATCCAGGCGGGCGCCGTGTCGAGCCTGCCGTCGCGCTCCTCGTGACCGACCGCGGCGGAGAAGAGCAGCGCCTCCTCCGGCAGGGTCACCGTGTGCGTCAAGCCCAGCGGCGTGTACAGCCGGTCGCGTAGCGCTTGGTCCCAGGTCTGCCCGGTGACCTTCTCGATCACCCGGCCCAGCAGCGCGTAGCCGGAGTTGCAGTAGGAGAAGGTCGCGCCCAGCGGGTGGTTCTGCCCGGCCCCGCCGAGAACGTCGACGTACTTCTCCAGGCAGTCGTCGCCGCGGCCGGTGTCGGTGAAGACATCGCCGTCGATGCCGCTGGTGTGGGTGAGCAGGTGCCGCACCGTGACCGACTTCGTGACCTCGGGGGTGGCGAGCCGCAGCTCGGGCAGAACCTCGGCGACCGGAGTGTCCAGTGCGAGCAACCCCTCGTCGACCAGGGCCATCGCCACGGTCGCGGTCCAGACCTTGGTGATCGAGCCGATCTGGAACAGCGAGTCGGTGGCGACCGGTGCGCCGGTGCGGACGTGGAGGACGCCGTGTGCGGCCTCGACCAGCTCGTCGTCGTTCGACCCGATGCGGAGGATGCCGAGCTGTGCGCCGGGCACGTCGTGCCGTTCGGCGAGCCGGGCCAGCCGCCGCTGCCAGTGGGCGCCGTCGATGCGAGCCCGGCCCGCCCGCCCGGTGTGCTGTTCGAGCCAGTCCAGCACACGGTGATTGAAGTCGAGCCGCTGCGAGGGCGGGCCGAGGAGGATGAAGACGTGCGAGGCATCCGGGTAGACGACCAGCCGGGTCGGGACGCCTCGCTCGCGAAGCGCGGTGTGCCACTGCTGAGCCTGCCCGAGCGGGCAGGTCAGGTCGGCGGCACCGTGCAGCAGCAGGGTCGGCGTGCGGACGTCGGCCACTCGGGTGAGCGGTGACATGGCGGCGTACTCCGCGGGCTTCTGCCACGGGGTGCCGCCGAGTTCGTGGACGCTGAGGAAGTGGCAGTCGTCGCTGGAGCCGCCCATGCTCACCAGGTCGCTGACCGTGCCGCCGGCGACGGCCACCGCGAACCGGTCGTCGTGGCCGGTCAGCCAGCAGGTCATGAAGCCGCCGTAGCTGTAGCCCGCCACCGCGAGCCGGTCGGGGTCCGCGAACCCCTCGGCGACGAGCCGGTCGAGCGGCTCGAGGAAATCGGCCGCGTCCGCGACGCCCCAGCCACCGCGGACCCCGTCGTAGAACGCCTCGCCGTATCCGTCGCTGCCGCGCGGATTGACCAGCAGCACCGCCCAGCCGCGGTCGACCAGCTCCTGGTGGTAAAGGTGGATTTCGTCCGCGGCCGCGTTCCACGCGTTGTGCGGGCCGCCGTGCACGTCGAGGAGTACCGGCCGCGGGCCGCTGCGCGCGGGGTCGTGCATCAGCCAGGCCTGCACCTCGGTGCCGTCGGAGATGGTGAACCACCGCTCCTCGCGGGGGTACAGGTCCACGTCGGCGAGTGCGGCGCCATGGTCGGTCAGCACGGTTTCGACCCCGGTCACCAGGTCCACGACCGCGATCTCGCCGAATGACGTGGGGGTGGTGAGCGCGACCGTGGCGCGGCCCCCGCCGACCGACAGCCCCGAAACGACGCGGCCGGGCCCGGCCACGACCGGGCGCGCGTCATCGCCGTCGGTCGTGACCGACCACAGGTGGGTGCAGCCGTGGTCACGGACGCAGAAATAGATCCGGCCCTCGTGCTCGTGCGGCAGGCCGCCGGGATAGGCGGGAGCGCCGGGCATCACGTTGCGGTCGAGCGGGTCCGACAGGTCGGTGACCTCGCCGCCGACGGTGGCGACCCGGTACAGGTGGGCGTGCCCGACCGGGTCGCCGGACCAGCCGACCACGAGCAGCGCCGAGCCGTCGGCGGCCCAGCCAACGGTGGCGGCCACCCCGTCGGCGAAGGCGAGCACGCGTGGCCGGGCGTGCGGTGTGCCCACCTCCAGCAGATGCACGGGGGTGCGGTAGCGCAGGTCGCTGTCGGCGCCGGCCCCGCGGGTGAAGGCGAGGACGGTGCCGTCGGGCGACCATGCCGGGGTACCGGCGCTCTCCGGCCCGTCGGTGACCTGCCGGACCTCACGGCCGTCCAGGTCGAGGACGTGCAGTTGCCGGCGCACCGGGCCGTACATCCCTTCCCCGTCGGCCTGGTAGTCGAGGCCGTCGGAGACCATCGGTCCCCGCGTGCCGCCGGTCGGGTCGACCCGCGCGGTGAAGGCGAGGCGGCGGCCGTCGGGGCTCCAGTACGGAGCCCCGGCCCCGAGCGGCAGGTCGGTCACCTGTTCGGGCTCCCCTCCCCCGGTGTCGAGCACGGCGAGCTGCCCGTCGCGGAGGAAGGCGAGCCGGCGGCCGTCCGGCGACCAGGCCGGCGCGGTGTCGGCCGGACCGGAGGTGAGGCGGCGGGGCGCGCCGCCGGCGGCGCCGACCAGCCAGAGCTGATCGACGGTGCGGTCGCCGGCCGCGTCCAGGGTCCGCAGCACGTACGCGATCCGGCTTCCGTCCGGCGACAGCGCCGGAAGCGATGGCACCGCCAGGTCGGTGAGGTCCTCGATGCGCAGTCGTCGGCTCATGAGTGCTCCTTCGTCGGAGGAGTGACCAGGGGCGCCGTGTTCATTGATGCACTCGCTTCGCTCGCTCATGGCCTGCTCCTTCGTGTCGTTCGCCCGGGTACGGCGGCGAGCAGTTCGCGGGTGAAGTCGTGACCGGGCTCGGTGAGCACGCGTGCCGTCGGTCCCTGCTCGACGAGCCGGCCGTGCCGCATGACCGCGACGTGCGAGGCGACGTAGCGGACGACCGCGAGGTTGTGGGAGATGAACAGCATCGCCAGGCCGAGCTCACGCTGGAGCTCACGGACGAGGTTGAGCACGGCGCCCTGGACCGAGACGTCCAGGGCGGAGGTGATCTCGTCAGCGATGATCACGCGGGGACGTGCCGCGAGTGCCCGCGCCAGCGCGACCCGCTGCCGCTGGCCGCCGGACAGGCGGGACGGGACGACGCCGGCGCAGGCCGGGTTCAGGTGCACCAGTTCGAGCAGCCGCTCGACCTCGGCTCGCCGGTCGGCGCGTGAGCCGCCCGGCGGGATCGCCTCGGCCACGCATCGGCCGACCGTCATCCGCGGGTCGAGCGACGAGTAGGGGTCCTGGAAGACCATCTGCAGCGGACGCGGCCGGCCTCGGGCCGGGACCGGCGCGCCACCGAGGGTGATCCGGCCGCGGCTGAGCGGAGCCAGGCCGACGGCGGCCCGGGCCAGCGTGGACTTGCCGGAGCCGGACTCGCCGACGAGCCCGACCACCGCCCCCTCCGGCACCGTCAGGCTGACCCCGTCGACGGCGGTCGTCCGGCCGTAGCGGACCGTGACATCGTCAAAGCACAGCTCACTCATGAGTCCTCCTTCGTCGAAGGAGAGACCAGGCACGCGTGTTCTTCGATTCGCTCGCTTCGCTCACTCATGAGCCCTCCTTCGTCGGAGGAGTGACCGGACACGCGTGTTCTTCGATTCGCTCGCTTCGCTCACTCATGAGCCCTCCTTCGTCGAAGGAGTGACCGGGCACGCGCGCTTGCCGATTCGCTCGCTCATGGCGACTCCACCAGTTCGTCGATGATCCGGTCGTCCGGTGGGGCCGGCAACGGCTCGCCCGCGTGCCAGCAGGCCACGCGATGGCGTGGCGAGCCCGCCGGGTCGGCGACCAGCGGCGGGTCCTCGGCCTGGCAGCGGGCGTCGGCGAGCGGGCACCGGGCGGCGTAGGCACAGCCGGCCGGCACGTCGGCCGGGTCGACCGGGCGGCCGGGGATCGTCGCGAGCGGCTCGTCGGGGTCCGTGTTCATGTCGGGCACCGCGTCGACCAGCGCCCGGGTGTAGGGGTGCCGGGCGGCGGCCAGATCGGCGGCCGGCAGGTCCTCGGCGATCCGGCCGGCGTACATCACCAGGATCCGGTCGCAGACCTCGCCGACGACCGTGACGTCGTGGCTGATCAGGATCAGCGCGACGTCGTCCGCCTCGCGGATCTCGGCGAGAAGGTCCAGCACCTGCTGCTGCACGGTGACGTCGAGGGCGGTGGTCGGCTCGTCCGCGACGATCAGCGCCGGGGCGCCCATCAGTCCCATGCCGATCATCGCTCGCTGACGCATCCCGCCGGAGAACTCGTGGGGATACTGGCGGACACGCGTGTCCGCGTCCGGGATCCGCACCGCGGTCAGCCGGTCGGCGGCGCGGGCCACCGCTTCCCGGCGGCTCATGCCCTGGTGATGCGTTGCCACTTCCGCCAGCTGGGCACCGATGCGGCGGGTGGGGTTGAACGCGGTCATCGGGTCCTGGAAGACCATGGCCAGCGTGGTGCCCAGCATCCGGCGCCGAACCGGGGTGTCCGGCGCCAGCAGATCGTTCCCGAGGAATTCGAGCCGGGAGGCGTCGACGTGGCCCTGGTCGGCGAGCAGCCGGGTGATCGCCAGTGCGGTCATGGACTTGCCGGACCCCGACTCCCCCACGATGCCGACCGCCTCGCCGCGGCGTACGTCGAAGGACACCCCGCGGACCGGCCGTACCGGACCCGAAGGCCCGGACACGGTGACCTCGAGGTCGCGGACGTCGAGCACCACATCGGACGACCGGTCCCCGGGATCCTCGCCGTCGCCCGTACGCTCCGGGCCGCTCGCCGACCCGGCGCGTCGGGGGACCACGACGCGCAGGCCGACGCCGACGGGGATGCCGAGCCCCTTGGCGACCGACTCGCCGAAGAGGTTGAACGCCAGCCCGGCCAGCAGCACCGCCGCCCCGGGGGCGAGCGCCGCCGCCGCGTTCGCGTAGATCGTGCCGATGCCGTCGTAGAGCAGGCGGCCCCAGTCGTAGGAGGGCGACTGGACGCCGAGGCCGAGGAACGACAATCCGGCGAAGGACAGCAGTGCGGTGCCGGCGCCGATGGTGGCGTTGATGACCAGCGGCTCGGCGATATTGGGCAGCACGTGGCGGACCAGGATCCGGAACCGGCCGACCCCCACCGTGCGCGCGGCCGCGACGTAGTCCCGCGCGGCGACCCCGGCAACGAGCGTCTGAGTGAGGCGCCCGAACGCCGGAGCACCCGCGAGCCCGATGGCCAGGACCGCACCGGTGGCGCCGACACCGAAAACGACCGCGAAGAACAGTGCCAGCAGCAACCCCGGGAACGCGACGGCGATGTTCACCCCGGCCGACACCAGCCGACCGGACCGGCGGCCGAGCACGAACGGTGCCGACCCGAGCAGCAACCCGACGACCACCGTGATCACGATGGCGAGCAGCGCGAGCGAGATCGACAGCCGGGACGCGACGAGGACCCGCAGGAGGATGTCCCGGCCCAGGTTGTCCGTTCCCGCCCAGTGTTCGGCGGACGGCTGGGCCAAGATGGCGTCGGTGTCGACGGAGTCGGCGCCGGAGCCCCACAGAACCGGTCCGAGGACGGCCAGCGCGACGACCGCCACCATGAGCACCGTCGCCGTGAGGCCCAGCGGCGTGCGGACGACCCGCGTCCAGCGTCCTTGCATCCGTCAGTCCTCCCGGATCTTCGAGCGGGGATCGAGCAGGGCGAGGGCGACGTCGACGACGAGATTGATGATCAGCACGCCGACGCCGTACACGAGGACGATCGCCTGCACCACCGGGTAGTCCTTGGTGAGGATGGACCGCACGATCGTGCTGCCGAGACCTGGCCAGGCGAAGACGTTCTCGACCAGGACGGTGCCGGCGACCAGCGCGCTCAGCAGAAGCCCGCCGACCGTCAGCGCGGCGGTGACGGCGTTGGGCAGAGCGTGGCCCACGTAGATCGCCCGGGCGGGCAGGCGCTTGGCCCGGGCGGTGCGAACGAAGTCCGCCTCCAGCACTCGGACCATCTCGACGCGGACGATGCGGGCGAGGATCGCCGTCGGCCCGATCGCCAACGAGAACACCGGCAGCACGTACGCCGACGCGGTGTCGTCACCGGCGACGGGCAGCCACCCGAGCTGGATCCCGAAGACGTAGACCAGTGCGACACCGATCAGGAAGTCCGGAATGGTCGCCACGATGATGCTGGTCGTGGTGAAGGCGAGTTCGGTCCGCCGCCCGTGACCACGCCGGGTCAGCACACCCATGACGACGCCCAGCGGGATCGCCAGGACCACGGCGGCCAGGAACGCGAGCACGGCCAGGAAGAGCGTGGCGGGCAGCCGCTGGGCGACCACGTCGGAGACCGGCAGCCGGGAGGCGAGCGAGATGCCGAGGTCTCCGGTGACCAGCCCCTTCAGATAGTGCAGGTACTGGATGAGGATCGGATCGTCCAGGCCCAGGGCGTGCCGGCGAGCCTCGACCAGGTCCGCCGGCGCGGTGGGGCCGAGCGCTCCACGCACCGGGTCCCCGGGGATGAGGTGGATCATCGCGAAGGACGCCGTCACCAGAACCCACAACGAGACCAGCAGCCGCCCCAGGCGCCGGACGCCGAACCGTACCCACGGAAGAGCCCAGAACCGCGGTCGCGCCGGGTCCGCGGACGGGCTCGGGGCGGTCAAGGTCACCGACATGTCCCCTGCCACCCTTCGCTACTTCGCCAGCATGCGGATGCTGGTCGGGATGAGCTGGCCGGGGGTCTGGAACTCCGCTGCCTTGCCGAACGTGCGCACGACCTTGCCGGCGAACGGTACGACGTCCGCCTTGGCGATCAAGCCGGACTCCGCGGCGAGCCAGTCGCGGCAGCCGGCCACGCCCTGGATCTTCATCGCCGACTTCACCGCCGCGTCGTAGTCCGGGTCGGAGATCGCGGCGAAGTTGTTCCCCTGCGGCGCCGCCGGCCCGGAGAGGAAGGGCACGAGCTGGTCCGGGCTGTTGACGTTGACCGAGGCCCAGGCGACGTCCCAGTCTCCGGCGCCGAAGAGGGCGCTGGTCAACGTCGTCTCGTTCTGGCTGTGCGCGGTGGCCTCCACGCCGATCGCCTTCCACTGCCTCACCGCCAGTTCGGCCGCGGCGTCGCCGCCACTGCCGCTGTTGTTCTGGTAGAGGAAGGTCAGTTTCAGGGGCTTGCCGCCCTTGGTGCGCCTGCCGTCGCCTCCCTTGGTCCAGCCCGCTTGGTCGAGCAGGGCGCCCGCCGCCTGGGGGTCACCGGCCGGCAGAGCGTGGGAGACCGAGTCGCCGGGACAGGCGACCGGCTCGTTCGCGGCCAGCGTGGTCGCCGCGGTGCCGTGGCCCGACGTGAGCACCTTCTGCAACTGGCCGAGGTCGAGTGCCTGAGTCAGTGCCTTCCGGACCCTGGGGTCGCCGGTCACCCGGCCGGCGCGGTGGTTGTACCACTGCTCTCCGACGAGAGCCGGGGTCTTGGCGGCGTACAGGCCCGCCTTCTCCAGGCGGTCCGCATCGGGCCCGGCGACCTGAGCGGCGTTCAGCCCGCCCGAGAGCAGCAGGTTCGCCGCGGTGGTCTCGTTCTCGACCACCTTGATCACGACGGTCTTCGGCAGTCCCTTGGTCGCGGTCGTCGCACCGTTCGGACCCCACGTGTATCCGTCGCGGATCGTGTACGTGTAGTGGTCACCCGGCGCGGCCTCGACCAGCTTGTAGGGTCCGGTGCCGGCCGTCGCGGTCTTCAGCGAGGACCGTCTGGCCATGCCGCCCGGACAGACGATCGGCAACCCGGACAGTCCGTTGAGGACGAAGGGGGCCGGCCGGGCCAGCGTGAGCGTCACCACGCGGGTGGCGTCGTCGCCCTTCGCCGTGGTGCCGGCGGGGAGGAAGGTCCCCAGGAAGGGACTCTTGTTCTTCGGATCGGCGACGAAGTTGAGGTTGTTCGCCACGGCGGAGGCGGTGAGGCGAGTGCCGTCGGAACAGGTGATGCCGTCGGCCAGCGTCAGCGTGACGGACTTTGGCTGGACCTGCCAGCTCTTGGCCAACGCCGACTGGATCTCGCCGGTCCTGCCGTCGACGCTGACCAACGAGTCGTAGGCGAACTGGGTGACGGTGAAGAGAGAGGTGCCCGCGCCCATCTGCGGGTCCAGGCCGCCGGGGTCGGAGGAGAGCCCGAGGGTGAAGGTGCCGCCGTCGACGATCTCGGCCTTCCCGCTGCGGTTCGAGGCGCCCCCGCAGCCGGCGAGCGCGGCTGCGGCCAGAGCGAGACAAACGCCGTAAGTGCCTACAGTGGTCGGCTTCATGGCTGTTCTGTACCTTCTCGTGACGGGGTTCGGTAGTCAGGCGCCGGCGCGGCGGACCGCGCGGCCGAGGTGCAGATACAGCGCGTGGCCGGTGCCGTCGTCGCCCACGAACGCGTGCGGCATGTGCATGCCGCGATCGGCCTGGATCGGAATCAGCATGTCGTCGCGGTAGTGGACGAGTTCACTGCGCTCGGCCCGCCCGCCCATCTCCTCGAAGGCACCCTTGGGAGTCTGCTGGATCCAGATCCGCTGATCGTCGTCCTGGCTGACGGTGAGGTCGAAGACCTGAGCCGAGTAGGTGCCGACGTACCGCTCGGCGTCGATCCGCCGGGGCTCGGCGGGCGGGACGGGGAGGGCGGGCAGACCGACGCCGGTGAGTTCGCCGAGGACGTGGCCGACGACGTCGCGGTAGAGCGAGACGGCGTCGCCGCCGTTGGTCAGGAGTGCGACGGCCACCCCCGCCTCGGGGACCATCCGCAGGAAGGCGGCCTGCCCGATGGTGTTGCCGTCGTGGCCGATGATGGTGCCGGCCGGCGTGTCGAACCGTTCGAAACCGAGGCCCCACGACGTTCCCATGAGCCCCAGCTCGGGCAGGTCGACCTGCCGGTCGTGCATCCAGGCGGCGGTCCCGGAGGCCAGCACCCGGGTGCCGTCGGCCGCCCGGCCGTCCTCGAGATGCATCCGCGCGAAGGCGACCAGGTCGCGGGGCCGCATCGCGAACATCGAACCGGCCGGGGCGTTCGACCGCGCCATGGCCCACATCGGCGCCGGCACGTAACCGGCACCCGGCTCCATCTCGATGTGGCCCATCGCGGCACGGAACATGATCGCCTCATAGGGACTGGTGGCGGTGTGCGTGAGCCCCAGCGGCGCGATGAGGTGTTCACGCAGGCACGCGTCGTACGGCTGCCCGCGCAGCACCTCGACGAGCCGGCCGAGCACGCAGTAGCCGGCGTTGTTGTACGAGAACTGTTCGCCGGGCGGGAACAGCTGCGGCACCTCGTACAGGGTCGCGACGTACTTCTCGAGACAGTCGTCGCCCACCCCGGTGTCGGTGAAGATGTCCCCCTCGAACCCTGCCGTGTGGTTGAGGAGCTGCCGGACGGTGATCTGCGCGGACGCCTCGTCGTCGGCGACGCGGAACTCCGTCAGGTAGGTACGCACCGGCCGGTCGAGGTCGATCTTGCCCTCGTCGGCCAGCTGCATGACCAGCGTGCTGGTCCAGAGCTTGGTGACCGACCCGATCTGGAAGACCGAATCCGCGGTCGCCTCCACCCCGGTCGCCTTGCTGAGCAACCCGGCCGCTCCGTCGGCCACCTGGTCGCCCTGCGCGACGGCCCACCCCGCGCCCGGAACATCGTGCTCCTCGAGCAACAGGGGGAGCCGCTCATCAAGCCACGCCTGAATGTCGTCAAGGTTGCCCATGCGTGGTGATGCTAGGCACAATGCCACACGAAAAGTTCGTCGTCGCCGACAACTTCACAACGTGCCCACTGGTCGTATCCGACCAGATTCGGCACCGAACGCGCCCGGCAGGCACGCTGTGGAGCCCTGCCGCGCGAGGATAGGGTGCGAACGTGGAATCTCCCTGGCGCGTGACCCGCCCCCGCAATCCGTCCGTACGCTGATGGTCGAGTCGGCATCCCCGGAGCGAGCACGTCCGGTCCTGTCCTTGCTCGATCGCGCCGAGGCGGACGACCCGGGCAAGGTCACACTGGCCGAGCAGCGTCCGGCGCGCTCGGAGGTCGCGAGCCTGCTGGCCGTCGAGGTCGGAGCAGCACTGGTCCTGCGGCAGCGAGTGATCGTCCGAGAGGACACCGAGAACACACCGATCGTTTTCGTCAGCCTCTGGCTGAGGCCGGAACTCGCGCTGGCCACGGGTCTGGATCGGGTGGAACCGCTCGACAAGAGCCTGCGTGAACTCACAGCCTCCGCCGGGCAGTCCCTCCGGAACGTCACCGAACGCCTGACGTCACGCCTGCCGACGAGCGCGGAGTCCGCCGGGCTCGCCATCTCACGGCGCGCCCCGGTGCTCGGCCTGCTCGCCACGGTCATGGATGCCTCCGACCGGCCGGTCCTCGCCCTCGACCTGGCGTTCCCCGGCGACCTCCACCAGGTCATCGACTCCTACGCCGTCTGACCCGCGACCTCGTAGGCGGTCAGTGATCGGCCGACGGGCCGGCCCAGGGAACATCCGTGGGTCCGTCGTGAGGCATGTTCTGGACCATCGAGTCCCGTCATCCCGCGAGTCGGCGAAGGGAGTCAAGTCGCTGCCCCCGCAGTTGCGGGCACCCCGGGGGGCCTGTAGTCGATACAAATGGGACTATATAGTCTTGACTCAGGCAACGGACGGTGTACCTTTTTGTGGTCTTGCCCCCTGGCTGCGCCCGCTGCGGCCTGGCTGACCGGATGAGAGCCGCCGCCTCCTCGATGCGTATCCCAGAGTCATTTTGGACGGTGTTGACCTGTTGTCCGTGGATGCAGAGTTTTCCTTGCTCGGACCCACAAGCGTCCGCATGGGTCAGCTCGAGCTCTCCCCCGGCCAACCACTGCAGTGCGCTGTGCTGGCCTCACTGTTGCTGCGGGGAGGGGCTCCGGCGAGTATGTCGGCGCTCGTGGACGATGTGTGGGGAGAGGACGCGCCGGCTTCGGCGATCGGATCGATCCGTACGTACGTCTATCGGCTCAGACGCACGTTGAAGGTGGCGGGAAACGACCACATCCACTTGTCAGAAGCCGGCTACTCTCTCCGCATCGATCCGGACGCCCTCGACGTCAACCGGTTCAAACGCCTTCTCTCGGAGGCCAGGGCGGCCGAGGCCGCGGGTGACGTGACGTCGGCGTCGACCCTCTATGCGGCCGGACTGGCGCTGTGGCGCGGCCCGGCATTGGCGGGGGTTCCCGGGCCCCACGCTCAAGCGCAGCGCACCCTTCTCGGCGAGTTGCGCCTTGCATCGCTCGAAGGGCGGCTCGCCTGTGACGTCGAGCGCGGGCGGTACGTCGAGTCCGCTGCGGAGCTGTCGGCGCTCGTCAGCGAGCACCCCTTGCGAGAGCGCCTCTGCGAGCTGTTCATGATCGCCCTGTACGGCGCCGGACGACAGTCCGAAGCGCTGACCGCCTTCCACACGATCACCCACACGCTGCGCGAGGGCCTGGGGATCGGCCCTTCTCCGAGGCTGAGGAAGGTCCACGAACTCATCCTCACGGACCAGCTGCAGCTGCCTCATCTGGGCCTAGGGGTCTCTCCTGGTCATCTGTGCGCGGCATCGTTCCCTCCGGCCCAGTTGCCGGGGGATCTCCCCTGCTTCGTTGGACGAGATGAGGAGTCCGAATCGGTCATGAGGCTGGTGACCGGCGCGACGCGACCGCCGTCGGCGGTCACCGTCGTGGTCGACGGCATGCCGGGCGTGGGCAAGACGGCGTTCATGGTCCACATGGCCCACCGGTTGGCGGACCGGTTTCCGGACGGTCAGCTCTTCGTGGATCTGCAGGGCTTCGGACCCGAGAGACGGGCGCGGGACCCGATGGACGTGCTGGGAGAGTTTCTGGAAGCGCTCGGCGTGCCTGCCGGGAAGGTTCCGGCAGGCACACAGCGACGAGCCGTCCTCTTCCGTGGGATCCTGGCGAACCGCCGGGTGGCGGTGGTCCTGGACAATGCCCGGGACTCCGAGCAGGTGCGGGACCTTCTGCCGGGGGCGGGCGGCTCGATCGCAATGGTCACCAGCCGCGTCCAGCTGCCGGGCCTGGTGGTGACGCATCAGGCGGCGGCGATCTCTCTGGAGCCCCTGAGCATGGACGAGTCCCGCCGGTTCCTCGTCCACGCATTCGGCGGTGCGCGAGCGCGGGCAGAGCCTGAGGCGACCGCGGATGTCGCCGACCTGTGTGAGGGCCTGCCGCTGGCGCTGTCCATCGTCGGCGCGAAGGCGGCCTACCGCCCTTCCATGCCCGTGGCGTCCATCGCCGCCGACATCCGGTCCAAGGCGCGTTTCCTTGACGCGTTCACGAACGACGGCGAGCCGGCCCTCGACGTCCGTTCCGCCCTTTCATGGTCCTACGAGGCGCTCAGCCCCGAATGCGCCGACCTCTTTCGCGCGCTTGGCGGCTTCACCGCGGACGACCTCACCGTTGAAGCGGTGGCACCGCTGGTACAGCGACCGGCGAGCCATGTCGGGCCGTGCCTTGACACGCTCGCGCGAGTCCGCCTGCTCGCTGAGCGGGCACCTGGCCGCTACGCCATGAACGGCTTCATGCGCGCCTACGCCGCGGAACTCGCCGAGCTTCGGCCTCACTTCGGGCAGGACCGCGTGATCCTTTGAGATGGATCGGCAGCACGTTGTAGAAGCGTCCGAGTGCGAGTCGCCGGCGAGGACGTGGGATAGCGCTTGCCGCGTCTCCTCCGGCGGCGGTCATGCACCGACATCGATGCCGTGTAGACGCTGAGTGCACGCGCATCCCCTTAGATGAGGTTGGCCAGCGCCATCTCCGCCGCCTCTATCCCGTGAGGAGAATCTTGTCCGCCGACGACTACCCCGCCGTGTCCGACCCCGCTCTGCTATCTCCCGAGGAGAGTCTCGACGACGATGAGCTCGGCGACATCGAGGCCGGATACGCCCCACCGGACCGGCCTCTGGGCAGCACCGCATGGGGCATCACCGAACGCGAACTCGGCTCACACGAGGACCTCGCCCACCGCCTGGCCCGCGAAGAGCCTGAGCCGGCTGACATGGACACCGACGGGCTCGGCGACACGAGCGACACCGACGGCGAACTGATCGACGACCAGGTCGGCGACCGCCGCGCCGGTCGGCTCACGGCCTGGGAGGCCGAGCTCGACAGCCGCTCAGACTTCTGGGCCCACGACGTGGGCATTGACAATGGCGCGGCCTCAGCGGAAGAGGCGGCCGTACATGTCGTACCTGACACCGACGAGCGGGACAGCTGAAGCACCGAGGTCGGACTTCCGTGACGGCTGTAGTGGTGTCGCGCCACGACCATCCCCATGACCGGTCGATCCCGTCACCCCTCCCGGTCCGGCGGGCCAGGTCTTCGCCATGATGGCTTCCTCATCACCTCCGGGAGTCAGCCGTCCGGCAGACTCCTGGATCCGCTGTCGGCCGGGCGGCCCGTGGCGAATCCCTTGACCCGGTCCACCGCCATGTCCAGGGCGATCTTCACCGAGGTGGTGTCCCGTGTCATCCGGGCGAGCAGCAGCCCTCCTTGAAACGCGGCGACGAGCCCCGTGGCCAGGGCCTCCGGCTCGGCTTCTGGGCGCAGGACGCCGGTATCGCGCATACGGCCGAGTACGGTCGTGATCGTCCTCGTCCACTCCTGGCACTGCTGGGCACAGAAGGACCAGTCGCCATGAGGTTCGGCATGTGCGATGACGGCATCCCGCCACTGCTCGAGTCCACAGGTGGAGTCCAGATGCCGGAGCTGAGCGGTCAACAGAAGATCCGGGTGATGCCCGGAGCTGTCATGCATCGATCGTAGGTGTCCCTTATCCGACAAGTGGTCGATGAACTGCGGTCGGCCAGCCTCGCCCCAATACATCACAGGCCTGTCGACCCGGCCTCTACACGACGTGAACCCCAGCGACCCTCGATCCGGCGGGCCGGCGTGCTCCCGCCCGACACCCCGCTGCCCAGCGCGATCAAGTCCGCCCTTCGAAGCACTACTGGAGCATGAGATGAGCCCTGCAGGCCCGCTGACAAACCTCGCCGCGCAAGGAGTGTCGATCTGGCTGGACAACATCAGCCGAGACCGGCTGAGTGACGATGGCCTCACCGAGCTCATGACAAGAAGGCACGTCGTCGGAGTGACCAGTAACCCCACCATCTTCGAGAAGGCGCTGAACGGCAGCGTCGCCTACGACGGTCAGATACAGGACCTCGCGATCCGCGGAGTAGCCGTGGAGGAGGCGGCCCGGCTACTGACCAGCTATGACATCCGCTGGGCCTGCGATGTACTTCGTGGCGTCCACGACCGGACCGGCGGCCTCGACGGGCGGGTATCGATAGAGGTCGACCCGCGAGTCGCCGACGACACCGCCAAGACCGTCGCCGAGGCGCGCGCCCTGTGGTGGCTCGTCGCTCGGCCGAATGTGATGATCAAAATACCGGCCACTCAGGCCGGGCTGGCCGCCATCACCGCCGCCACGGCTGAGGGGATCAGCGTCAACGTGACACTGATCTTCAGCCTGGACCGTTACGACCAGGTCATGGACGCCTATCTCACCGGTCTCGAGCGAGCTCATGAGGCTGGTGTCGATCTGTCCGCGATCCGGTCCGTTGCCTCGTTCTTTGTCTCCCGTGTCGACGTGGAGGTCGACACACGCCTGGCCAAGATCGGCACCGAGAAGGCCCGCAGCTTGCGTGGTCAGGCGGGCGTGGCAAATGCTCGCCTGGCCTATCGCCGCTTCGAGGCGGTCCTCGGATCCGAACGTTGGCGCCGTCTGGAGGCCGTCGGCGCCCATCCGCAACGCCCGCTGTGGGCGTCGACGGGCGTCAAGAACCCCGAATACCCCGACGTCCTGTATGTGACCAGTCTGATCGCGCCGAACGTCGTCAGTACCATGCCCGAGCCCACCCTCGACGCGGTCGCCGACCACGGGCAGATCAGTCCGGACACAGTGACCGGCATGTACGACCAAGCAGAACAGGTCATGGCAGGCCTCGCCGAGGTCGGGGTCGAGTACGACGAAGTCGTACAACTGCTTGAACGCGAAGGAGTCCGCAAGTTCACCGACGCCTGGACACTGCTGCTGCGGCGCTTGGAGGAATCCCTCGCCGCGGCCGCCGCCAGGCGAACCGCCGGGTCCCGCCTTCGGGCCTCCTGTGAAAATGATCAGTGATACGCAGCACCCAGCGCTGACACGCCGGCCGAACCCTGTGGACCGGTAGCTGAAGATGGACCGCAGGGTTCCGTGTTGTGGGCTCGTCTGCCCTTTCACTTGTAGCCTTATGTCGTGGCGGATCACGAGGGCGGCACCGGAGTGCGTCAGCTGACGAGGCGGGGAGCGGCCACCAGAGCCCGAATTCTGCAGGCGGCCGCCCAACTGATGTACGCCCGAGGCGTGGCGGCGACCACGCTCGACGACGTCAGAGCCGTCAGCGGCACCAGTAAGTCGCAGTTGTACCGCAACTTTCCAGATAAAGAAGCCCTGGTACGCGACGTCATCGCGTTGCAGGCCCAGCAGCTGCTGGCCGACCAGCACCAGCAGCTCCAGCGGCTCCGCTCGCTCCGAGGGCTTGAACGGTGGCGGGACGCGATGGTCCAAAGTAGCACGCTGCGCAACGGCTCCTACCGGTGCCCGCTCGGTTCCCTGGCGAACGAATTGGCCGAGCAGTCCGCTGAGGCACGTGTCGCGCTGGCCGAGCATTTCCAGACGTGGGAGTCCCTCTTGGAGCAGGGGCTGTCCCGAATGGTCGAGTCCGGTGTGTTGCGCGGGGGGGCCGACCCCGCCAAGCTGGCGACCAGCCTGATGGCAGCGCTCCAGGGCGGATATCTTCTGGCCCAGGTAGCCCACGACGCCGAGCCCATGGGCATCGCGCTCGACATGGCCATTGACCACGTCAAGTCCTACGCCGCCGATCACGCATAGGGAGCGTGTGCACGATTCTGCGCGGTCTACGCGAGCAGGTACCCGCCCTGCGGTGCACCTATCAATCCGGTCGCGAGCTGCCGCGGTTCAGCGTCCTGTCGTAGCCTCCCGCTGCTCGCATCCGCTCCAGTCCCCATGCGATCAGGCAACTGCGAAGGTGGACGCCGGGGTGCCGTGAGTCCGGAGGGAGCTCAGGTCTCGTCATTGATCCACCCTCCGCTTCGGGAGCTTCCACCCGGGGCGGGGGAAGTGGCAGGTGTAGCCGTGAGGGTACTTCTGCAGGTAGTCCTGATGCTCGGGCTCGGCCTCCCAGAAGTCACCCGCCGGGGTGACCTCGGTGACGACCTTGCCCGGCCACAGGCCTGAGGCGTCGACGTCGGCGATCGTGTCCTCGGCGACCCGCTTCTGCTCGTCGCTGGTGTAGAAGATCGCCGAGCGGTAGCTGGTGCCGACGTCGTTGCCCTGGCGGTTCTTCGTCGAGGGGTCGTGCACCTGGAAGAAGAACTCCAGCAGCGTGCGGAAGTCCGTCTTCCCGGGGTCGTAGACGATCTCGATGGACTCCGCGTGGGTTCCGTGGTTGCGATAGGTGGCGTTCGGGACGTCGCCGCCGCTGTAGCCGACGCGCGTGGACACGACGCCGGGCTGGTGGCGGAACAGCTCCTCCATGCCCCAGAAGCAGCCGCCGGCCAGGATCGCCTTCTCGGTAGTCACATCGTCTCCTCTGCCCAGTCAGTGATCGCCAGTGCACACCTGAGATCAGCGCGGGCCGCGACTGGACTATATGGCCCTAATCAACTCTTGCATTCTAACAGCGGCCGACCGAGGGAGCCTCGGTGCCGTCGGCTCCCGTCCCGAGTCGGCTCCGCCAGGAGGTGGCGGGCTCCTGCCGAGTAGAAGCGCCTTAACCGCAGGTCTTACGGCGATGCGTGTGCGGCGGTCGTCGTCGAGGCCGAGCCAGGGATCACGGCGTGTTCCTCCTTCGGGAGCATCCGTTCGGACCTCAAAAGTGGACTTGACCGACCAGTTCTGCCGCACCTAGAGTGCGGCCGTCCGTGTGCCTCCGGTGACGGCGAACTGTCCGACTTGGCCCAACCGGCGCCGAGTTCCGACGTCGTGCCACTCCCGGAGGCGAGTCCTGCCAACACGAATCGCGATTCGCCGGGGAAGGAACAACCGTCATGAGTGAGAGCTTCGAGGGCCAGAAAGTCGTGGTCGTCGGCGGCAGCAGCGGCATGGGCCTGGCCACGGCCCACCAAGTGGTCGCCGGGGGTGGCACCGCCGTGATCACGGGCCGAGACCAGGACAAGGTCCGGGCCGCGGTCGAAGCATTGTCGCAGAACGGAAAGGCGTGGGGCATCACTGCGGAGCTGACCGACCGCGACCAGGTGCCCGAGGTCCGAAAGCAGCTCGCCGCCGAGCACGCCGACGCGACCCTGCTCGTCAACGCCGCCGGTTTCTTCGTCCCGAAGGCGTTCAGCGAGTACGACGAAGCCTTCTACGACTCCTACAACGAACTGAACCGCGCACTGTTCTTCATAACGCAGACCGTCGTCGCGGGTATGGTCGCGGGAGGCCGGGGCGGCGCCATCGTCAACATCGGCTCGATGTGGGCGCACCAGGGCATCGCGGCGACGCCGCACTCCGGCTACTCCGTGCAGAAGGGCGGCCTGCACTCGTTCACTAAGGCTCTTGCGATCGAGCTGGCGCCGCACGGCATCCGGGTCAACGCGGTCGCGCCCGCCGTCGTGAAGACACCTCTGTACCGGGGCTTCATCCCGGCGGACAAGCTCGATGAAACCGTCGATGGCTTCAGCGGCTTCCATCCGCTGGGGCGGGTCGGCAGCCCGGAGGACATCGCGAACGCGGTGTCGTTCCTGCTGTCGGACAAGTCGAGCTGGATGACCGGCGCCATCGTCGACGTCGACGGCGGCATCATGGCCGGCCGCAACTGACCCTCGAAACGTAACGCCGGGATCGCGCCGGCCGGGGCCGCGGACGTGCCGGTACGCGTCCGCAGCCCGGGCCCGCGAGGAAGCCACCGGCGAGTTCGGCGAGACCAAGACCCGGCCGGCCCGCCCGTGACCGCAATCGACGGTGAGGTCAGCGGCTCGAAGGTGGCGCGGTCCGGCCGTGACGAGGCCGTGGGGCGGGCCGGGACGATGAGGAGGAAATCGGCGTAGCGCCGGCGGACCGGCTCCGCGCCGAGTCGCGAGTTGCCGACTCTTGGGTGTCCGAGCACCAGGACCGGCCCGGCGTTCGGCCCGGCCTCGGCCGGCTGACGGTGTCAGTCCCGCGGGGCGACCGTGAGGGTCGCCGGGCCGAGCCGCAGCACGCCGTCGTCGAGGGGCGTGCACCGCACGCCGCCGCGCCCGCGCAGGCCACGGAAGGCGCCCGGCGCGAGCACGACGTCCATCCAGGCGCACGGGTTGGCCGGACGGTTGGCCTGGAACCGGACCGGTCCCGCACCGGAGTCGAGCGCGAACACCGCGCCCGGGTCCGGCCGCCGGGCCGCGAGGTCGTCGACCGGGAAGCCACACAGGATGATGTTGCGCCTGGTCAGCAACGGGTCGAGCGGACGGTCCAGCGGTGCTCCCGCGCCGGCGAGCGTCTCCGCGAGCTCGTCCAGCGCGGCCGCGTCGAACACCGTCACGGCGGCGTTGCGGTGCGCCTGCCGGCCGAAGTACCGGTCGCCGACCAGCCCGAGCCCGGCCCCCACGGTGACCTCGGTGCGGGCGGCCGGCTGCGGGTCGGACCGCGGCCCGTCCTGAGGCCGGCCCTCGCAGGCGTGCACCGGCGAGACCAACAGCCCGACGATCTCGACGGCGACCGAGCCGGCGACGCGACCGCTCACGTCCTCGACCCCGGCCTGCCGCGGGTGACGCGATGCGGCAGATCTGGTCAAGTCATCGGTACCGGCCGTCGTAGCGGACTCCGCTCCGGGTATCAGTGAAGCTAACGCCCATCCGCACTCCGTCCTCGACGATCCACCGAACCGAGTACGTCGCCCGGTACGTTGGCGGCCAGAAGGAAGAGAAGGTCCCGTCACCGGTCACGGACCACTCACCAGCCGACGGTGTGCCCCTGTCGACGTAGGTCGTTCCACCATCCGCCGTGAACGATTGAGTCGCGCCATCCTGGAACACGAACGGTGCGGCGGTCAGCGCGGCGATCATGTCCACCGCATCGACCGGCTGGCCATCGACGACGTTCTTACCGGAGGGAATACGGTCCATCGAATGCTCCTGACATCGGGTAGGACGCCGGCCTCCGCCCGTCGCGGCAGTGGCCACGACACTGCTGAATGCCCAACTGAAGGAAGCCATCTTAGTGGACTATATAGTCCATATGACGCTCACGCTGAACGCCACGGCCAGCGCCGGCGGCGCGGCCGGGCCTCCTCGGCGGCGAAGTCATCCTCCTCGTCGCCGTCTTCCGCGTCGATCGTCGGTGTCATGCCGGCCGGCGTGTCGCGCGCGCGGCTCGCCGGGGTCTCCTCCGACGGAGTCTCGGCTCGTCGCGTGGCGTTCGCCGCCGCGCCCACCACCACCGGGCGGTCCGGCACCGGGTTCGTGCCCGACTCCACCACGTCGGCCACGATGCACGTGATGTTGTCCGGGCCGCCGCCGCGGTTCGCCACACCGATCAGCTCACATGTGGCCTGCTCAGGATCGGGAACCGTGCTCAGCGTGCGCAGCAAGAGGTCCGCGCCGACCACGGCGGACAGCCCATCGGAGCACAACAGGTATCGATCGCCGAGCTTCGCCTCGCGCAGGCTCGTCTCGAGCTCCACCTCACCGCGGCCGTCCAGCGCGCGCAGCAGCAGCGAGCGCCGCGGATGCGCGGCGGCCTCGTCCATGGTGATGCGCCCTTCGTCCACGAGCTTCTGGACCAATGTGTGATCACGGGTGATCTGGTACAGGTCACCGTCGCGCAACAGGTACGCGCGCGAGTCACCGATGTGCGCCACACCCACGCGACCGCCCGACCACAGCATGGCGGTCAGCGTCGTGCCCATGCCCTCCAGGGACGGGTCCTCCCCGACCATCTGGTGCAGGGTCGCGTTCGCGTCGCGGATCGCCGCCTCGAGGGCGCCCGTGAGGTCCGCGCCGTGACTGTCGCCGTCCAGCGGCGCGAGGGTGGAGATGGCGACGGCGCTCGCCACCTCACCGTGGGCGTGCCCGCCCAGGCCGTCGGCGACCGCGAGAAGGCGGGGACCGGCGTACGCCGAGTCCTGGTTGTCTTCGCGGAGAAGACCGACGTCCGATCTGGCCGCGTACCTAATTGCAAGTGTCATCTACGCAGTTCCACCATGGTGGTCATTACCGATAGCGATCCAGCCAGCCGTCCCGCCCGCACCACTCCCCTGGCCCTCGTACAACCTCGCTACGATATCAGGATACGGACTATTTAGTCCATTCACGCGGGTCCGAAACGGCCGGGTCGCCGAGTGGCTCTGCCAGGAGATGCCCCAGAACCCCAGACCGTGGCCTACTGGTCCTACTTGGACCTGATAGTCCGATTACTGTATGGTTCGCTGAACCTCATCGATCGAGACTTACAAGGACACCATGCCTATCACCAGAGGCTTCGCCGGTCGTGGGCGTTCCGGGAGGGACTCCCGGCTGCCGCCGGGCCAGTTCGACGCGGGTGAGGACTGGCCGGTACTGCACGTCGAGGCGACCCCGTCGCTCGCCACCAAGGACTGGACGTTCACCGTCGACGGTCTGGTCGACACTCCGACGACATGGACCTGGGATGAGATCCACGCTCTTCCCGGCGACCGGTACGAAGGCGACATTCACTGCGTCACCACCTGGTCGAAGTTCGGCATGACCTTCGACGGCGTCTCCGTGGACACCCTGCTGGAGATCGCCGGCCTCCAGGACGACGCGGCGTACGTGATGGCGCGCTCGCATACCGGCTACACGACGAACCTTCCGATCGAGGACGTCACCGACGGCCATGCCTGGGTGGTCTGGGACGTCGACGGCGCACCCTTGGAGGCCGTACACGGCGGGCCGGCGCGGCTGCTGGTTCCGCACCTGTACTTCTGGAAGAGCGCCAAGTGGGTGTCGGGGTTGACGCTCATGGCCGAGGACGAACCGGGCTTCTGGGAGCAGAACGGCTACCACGACCGCGGTGACCCGTGGCGCGAGCAGCGGTATCAGGGGGACTGATGGCACTACCGACCCCGTGGCAGACCGCCACCGTCACCGATATCCGGGCCGAGACACGCACGGCCAAGACGTTCCGGCTCGAACTCGCCGACCCCCGTCGGCATCTGGCCGGCCAGCATTACGTAGTGCGGCTCACCGCGCCTGATGGTTACCGCGCTCAGCGGTCGTACTCAGTGGCCAGCGCCCCAGACGACAGGGCCATCGAGCTGACCGTCGAGCTGCTGCCCGGTGGCGAGGTGTCGGGGTTCCTGCACGAGGTCGTCGAAGTCGGGGACGAGCTGGAAGTCCGCGGTCCGATCGGCGGTTTCTTCGCCTGGGACGACGAATCGCCCATCCTCGGTGTCGCCGGCGGGTCCGGTGTGGTTCCGCTGATGTCGATGCTGCGGCACTCCCGCGCCCAGGGACACCCCGATCTCGTACAGCTGGTCGTGTCCGTCCGCACCCCGGCCGATCTGTATTACGCCGGCGAGATCACCGGGCCCGAGACAACGATCGTCCACACCCGGCAGGCCCCGGCAGGATCGCATCGGCCCGCCGGACGGCTGAGCGCCGGCGACCTCGAGCCGATACTCGACGCCGACCGCGAGATCTACGTTTGCGGCTCCCCCGGCTTCTGTGACGGCGCCACGGCGCTTCTCCTCGACCTCGGCGTGGACACCCACCGCATCCGCGTCGAACGCTTCGGACCCACCCGATAGTGCGTACGAACGGGCGGAACAGGTCCTGACCGGCCTCGCCGAGGTCGGAGTCGACTACAACGACCTCGGCGAGTTGCTCGAACGCGACGGCATCCGCAGATTGATCGACGCCTCGGCCCTGCCGTCGCAGCACCTCGCCGACTCCCGTACTGCCCCCCCGCTGAACCATCGATGCCCCGCTGAGGGACCTCACGGCACGACGATGGACGAAAGGTTGCCCGGATGATGGTGCCGCACAGCGCCGTTCTCGCCGCCGGCAGTGCCGTCGCGCCCCGGTCGCAGATGGGCTTCTCTCTTGGCTGGCACATCATTCTGGCCTGCCTCGGAGTAGGGCTACCGGGCCTGATCCTCTTCCTCGAGTGGCGTGGCCATCGCACAGGCGAGACGGCCTACCGGCTGCTCGCGCGGCGCTGGGCTCGCGCGATGGGCGTGTTGTTCGCCGTCGGCGCCGTATCGGGCACCATCCTGTCCTTCGAAATGGGACTGCTCTGGTCGGGCCTGATGGAACACTACGGCTCGGTCATCGGCCTGCCGTTCGCCATCGAGGGATTCGCCTTCTTCATCGAGGCGATCTTCTTGGGCATCTACCTGTACGGCTGGGACCGGCTCTCGCCCCGGGCGCACCTGATGGCCGGAGTGCCGATCGTGATGGCGGGTGCGCTCTCGGCATTCTTCGTCGTCTGCGCCAACGCATGGATGAACAGCCCACAGGGCTTCACCGAACGCCACGGCCGGCTGGTGAGCGTGCGACCGTGGTCGGCGATGTTCAACGCGGCGACGTGGCCGGAGACCACCCACATGATCCTCGCAGCGTTCATGGTCACCGGATTCACCGTCGCGAGCGTCTACGCCGTCGCCATGCTCCGGGGCCGCCGGGACCGCTACCATCGGCTCGGACTACTGGTGCCGCTCACCTTCGCCTGCTGCGTCACACCCCTGCAGATCGTGGTCGGTGACTGGGCGGCACGCTACGTCGCCGCCGAGCAGCCCGCCAAGCTGGCGGCGATGGAAGGCCTGTACCGCAGCGAGCACGGCGCTCCCGAGTCGATCGGCGGCCTCTACCACCACGACGCACTACACGGCGCGATCCACGTTCCGGGCGGCCTGTCACTGCTGACCCACGGGAACACCCACGCGTACGTCGCCGGGCTGGACGGAGTGCCCGCCGACCAGCGACCGCCCGTCAACATCGTCCACCTTTCCTTCGACACGATGGTCGGCATCGGCTTCTTCCTGCTCGCCCTCGGTGCCTGGCTGGCGTGGAGCTGGTGGAGACGGCGCGAACCACCGGGCTCTCCCTGGTTCCTCCGTGCCGTGGCCGTGTCCGGCGTCGCGGCGGTCATCGCGATGGAGGCCGGTTGGGTCACCACCGAGGTGGGTCGCCAGCCCTGGATCGTGTACGGCGTGCTGAGGGTGAAGGACGCGGTCAATCCCGCGGGCGGGATCGGCTGGGGTTTCCCGGTGCTCGTCGCCGTGTACGTCGCCCTCACGGTGGCGACCGTCTACGTCCTGCGCTACATGGTCCGGCGACGGCCGGTCCCGGCCGCCCCCCAGGAGCACGACGTGACCGAGTACGAGGTGAGCTGACCGTGACTCTGGCCACCTGTCTGCTGGTGCTCGTATGGCTGTCGCTGACCGCCTACGCGCTCTTGGCCGGCGCCGACTTCGGCGCCGGTCTGTGGGATCTGGTCGCGGGCGATGCCCGTCGCGGCCGGCCGCGACGGTCACTGATCGAGCACTCGATCGGCCCCGTGTGGGAGTCCAACCACGTCTGGCTCATCTACGTTCTCGTCATCACGTGGACCGCGTTCCCGCCGCTGTTCGCCGCCATCGCCTCGACGCTGTACATCCCGCTGTCCGTCATCGCGTTCGGCATCATCGCGCGCGGGTCCGCGTTCGCCTTCCGCAAGGTCGTCGAGGATGTGTGGCTGCAACGCCTGTTCGGTGCCGCGTTCGCGCTCTCCTCGGTGCTCACGCCGTACTTCCTGGGCGCGGCCGCCGGCGGCGTGGCCTCAGGACGCGTCCCGCCCGGAATCGCGCGCGGCAACGTGATCACCAGCTGGGCGAATCCCACGTCGACCGTCTGCGGCCTTCTCGGCGTCGCCCTGTGCGCGTACCTGTCCGCGATCTACCTGACCGCCGACGCCCGACGCGGCGGACACCACGAACTCGCCGAGTACTTCCGGCGCAATGGCCTGGTCACCGGTGTCGCCATGGGCGTTCTCTCCCTGGCCTCCTTGGCGGTCGTGCAGGATGACGCACCGGACCTCTACCATTCGCTGACGCACCGAGGCCTACCACTCGTCATCTCGTCAATGCTCATGGGCGCGGTGTCCCTGGCACTACTCGCCCGCCGGAACTACGCTTCGGTACGTGTCAGCGCCGCCCTCGCGGTGGCCGCCATCCTGTGGGCCTGGGGATACGGGCGATACCCGACACTTCTGCCCGGGCTGAAGGCCGGCCAGGCGGCATCGGCGCACGCGACGCTGCAGGCGACCGCGTTGAGCTCGGCCGTCGGCCTGGCGATCCTGCTTCCGTCCCTGGCGTGGCTGTTCATCTTGTTCCAACGAGCGCACACTGCCCCACAAGATCTGCGGGTTCGGGATTCAAGTCCCCGATGACGAATATGGCAACACCGTGAACAGCTACTAGCCGCCTGCTATCGGCGAGATACGCGGATCGCCATTGCGGCGGACGCGAGTGCGACGACCATTGCGGCCACCGACAGCCCTAGGGCCCAGTAGGCGACGGTGTCGTCCGTCTCTGGGGTCGTGCGGGCACCGGAGTCTTGCACCGGCCGTCCCGCGGGTTGTCCGGCGCCGCGCTTCGACGGCGGCAGGAGCTTGAGCACTGGAGCGGGCCGCTCCGGCTCGGCGGCGTTCGCCTGCGGCTCCTGGATCCATCGCACCACCTCCCCGTTGCTGTAGTACTGCAGGGTCTTGAAGGTCATGGAATCGGCCTTCGGCAGTGGTCCCGCGCTGACGGCGAACTCGTCGTACTCATCCGGCCGGATCCCCGCCTTCGGATCGTCCGCGGTCCAGATGATCTCGCTGACCACCTCGGTGACCTTGGCACCGTCCGCCTCGACCGACGTGGCCGGCTTGGTCTTCTTGATCTCGTACGACCAGCCGGGGTGCGGCTTCACGTGTACGGATGCCAGCGGCCGATCGGGGGGCAGCTGGACGTCGATTTTGACGGTAGCGGCGTTGTCCCGCTCGTTGGGTACGCGGAAGACCAGGGCCGCGTAGTCACCCTGTGTCGCCTTATCAGCGGCGATGGTCACGTGCGCCGAGGCTCCCGTCGCCCCGAGCCCGACGAAAAGCGCCGCGCCGACTGCGATCACAGCGCCTCGGGTGGAATGTCGCCGCATGTGCTCTCTCCATTGGTCGTCGAACGCTTGTGAATCAGCCGAGCCGGCCAAGCGTGGTCTTCAGCAATTTTTCGAGTTTTTCGTTGGAATCAGCGCGTTGGCCGGTCTTGCGGATCTGGGCGAGTTGCAGGTAGATAATGGCGTTCGCCTTGTGCGCGACAACGGTCGCAAGATCGTCGTACGTGTCGGTGCCCAGGTCCGGCGGGGAGGTGTGCGCCAGTTGCTGAGCGAAGCCCGTCCATCCGGCCGACTTGAACGCGCGGCTGTTGACCTTGTAGCTGCCGACGATGATCGGCGGCCCGCCGAGGATGCTGAAAGAGTCCGGACACTTGGCGGCCTCAGCCGTCACGGTCTTCATCCCCGCGTCGGCGAGTGTGTCGGTCGTGAAGACGACCGCGCCCTGGGTGACGACGGGAAGCGCGGACCTGTCCGGATTGGGCGGTCCCACGATGAAGCGCCCAGTGGAGTTGCCGCCCACCGGCTCAACGGCCGGCTGTACCTTCACCGTGATGTCGTCGGCGCGCTGGACGTAGGAGCAGGTCGGCACGCTGTCCGGCGGCGTGTAGATCACGTGTGAACCATGTCCGGAGTCATCGACCCGGATCGCCCCTTTGCCGATGTCCTTGATCGTGGCGAATCCATACTGGATGGACTTGACGGTGTACGGAGCGTGGGTGAGCGGCTTGGGGGAATCCGAGCCACAACCGGCCACAGCGGCGGCGAGCAGGATCGCCGTGGCGGATGACGCCCCGAACCGAACACGCCGGTCGCTCTGGTCACGAAGACGCGCGAGCCCCATCTGCCCCATATGTTCGTCGTCCTTTCAGCGCGCTGTGAATGGGATGTGCACCGGTGTCTCATCGAAGTCAGAGGTCCGGATGTTCAGCCACAGGACCCACGGGCCCGGGTACGGAATGGACATCGCACTTGCGACATAGTGACCGGGTTCCGCCGCCGAGAGTTTGACCGGAAGGGTGCCGATGCTCTTGTTGCGCGGTTCCAGCCGGCCGGAGACCTCGGGAACGTTGACCAGCGACTCGTCCTTGGCCACGAGGTAGATGTCGGCGACGTTGGGTCCTTGCCTCGCCGGGGTCAGCTTCACCTCGACATGACCGCCGTCCAGACCGGTATGCGTTCCGGCCGTGGCCGGGACCGCGACCTTCTCGTGCACCGGCGGCGCGTAGCTGGTACGGGCGGGAGCCGTGTTGACCAGGACCGTGGCCAGCGACAGGACGCCGACGCCGAGAACGATCTCGGCCGCCACCGAGAGGCGCAGCCGGCCCAGCGCTCCGGCCGGCGCGGCCTCTCGCGGCCCCCGCGCGTACCGCTGTGCGAACCGCCGCCCGCGTGCCGCCAGCGCCACGATGACAAGGACGACACCGAATTTCACCAGCAGAAGCCGTCCGTATCCGGTCCCGCCGAGGGCACCGAAGGTGCCGACCTCCCGCCACGCCAGGTAGAGGCCGGTCACCGCGATCGCCGTGAAGCAGACCTGCGCGAGGCCGGAGAAGCGAGGGAGGGCCGGTGTGAGGAGATCCGCGCGGGCGGAGCGATCTGCGGCCGGGCTCACGACGCACACCGTGAGCGGCACCAGACCGCCGAACCACAGCGTGATGGCGAGAAGGTGCAGGCTGGTGGCCGGGACGGCCAGCCACGCCTGCGAGCCGGTGTGCGCGTGGTCCGTGAGCGGCCAGGTCAACACCAGCCCGAGACCGCATATCGCCCCCAGGACGAGAACCGTCGCCGGCGTCTTCGCCTCGGCATCGCCACGGTCATCGCCGCCCTGGCGCCGGATGACGTTCGCGAAGACGGCGGCGAGCGCCAGGGCGATACCGAGACGCGCCAATAGCGCTCGGCCGATCCGAGCGTCCAGGGTCAGCCGCAGGACACCGGGGTCGAACGCCGTCGCCGGCGACTCGCCGGTGGCGTACGGACCTTGGGCGAGGAAGACCACCACGGTCCCGAGGCCCAGCGCGACGAACCCCGCCCAGACGATGAGCCGACCGCGGCGCTCTCGTGCCCCGGCCGGCCAGACCACGCCGAAGAAGACGGTGCCGCCGAGCGCGAGCGCCAGGCCCAGGAACGCCAGGCCGCGTCCGACGGCGTGCGCCGCGGACGTCACCGGGCTGGTGCCCTGGTCGAGTGAGGTCACCGAAACGCTCGGCGCGCCGACACTGAACCGGAAGGCTCCGGAGATGGCGTGCGAATCCGCTGACACGACGCGCCACGCCACGGTGTACGTCCCCTTGGCCAGGCCGGGAGGTAGCGAGGCCGCGACCGTGTTCGCCTTGCCGTCCGCATGCCCGGGAGCGCCGATCTTGACCTTGTGACCGTCCGGGTCCAGCAACTGGATCGACTCCGGGGTCGGCGTCACCGCCTCATCGAAGCGCAGCCATGCCCGCTTCGGAGGAGCGGCCGCGACCGCCTCGTCGACGGGCGAGGTCTGGAGCAACTGGGCGTGCGCGTACGCAGGGCGGGACAGCGCACCGACGGTCACCTCGACGACGAAGCCGCCCAGGACGAAGGCGGCGATCAGCAGTATTCGAACGGTGCGCCGGCGGTGGCCGCTGCGGTTCGCCAAGCGAAACATCGCCGTCAGCAGGCGACGGTGAGGGCCGACGGAGTCGAACCCGTCGCCGCCGCACGCGTCGCCTGCCCGGACGGACCCGCCGGCGCGTCGCACCGGCGGGTCCTCATTCGTGATGTCACTTGTCGCAGGAGTTCCAGCAGATCTTCTTGTCGGGCTTGCCGGCCAGCTTGCCGTCGTAATGCAGGACGTCCACGCCGCGGTTGTAGTCGGCGACGTAGACGTAGCCGTTGTGCCAGTAGGCGGCCGAGGCCGACCCGGCGGTCACATTGGGGTCGCCGGACGGGACGCGGAAGTAGCCGACCTGCTTCGGATGCGCCGGGTCGGACACGTCGATGAAGCGCGTGCCCTGGGCGTACCACCCTTGCGCGATGATGTTGCCGTTCACCGTGAACCAGTGCGCGGAGCAGCTGGCGGACGTCGTGGCCGAGCCTTCCTGTCCCCAGGCCGTCCAGCTGCTGACCAGGTCGAGCCGGAACGGCTTCTCCGGAGTGGACCTCCAGCTCTCGCCGTTGTAGCTGCCCTTGGTCGAGGCGATCATGAGCTGACCGGCGTCGGAGCAGGTACGGATGTCCTCCTCGGTGATGTAGAGCAGCTCGCCCTTGCCGTACTTACCGAGCTTCTCCGTGTTGTGGTACGAGTTGTGGTCGAAGTACGACACCGGTGCCGGGTCCACGACGGTGCCACCCGCGTACGGCACGGGATCGGTCGCGGTCGCGGTGCGCTTGACCTTCTTGACCGGGTCGTAGTGGCGACCTTGGGTCCAATAGCCGCGCACGCCGCCGGCGCCGGAGGTCCATGCGACGCCGTTCTTGTCGACGTCCACGCTGTGCACGTAGTCGGTCAGCTGGTCGAACCGGTTGAGGTCCAGGGCCTGCTGGGACGTGTGCGGGTGGTTGATGTCGCGAATGTCGGTGACCCAGACCGGCACGCCGTGCCAGCTGGGGTCGTTACCCGCCGTGCCCGTGTTGTAGGGGCCGACCGTCCACAGGTACTTGCAGTCGTTGATGCAGGTGCTCGTGTGACCGGCAGGAACCGACTGGAAGGTGGCGATCCTCGGCTTCCAGGGGTTCTTCACGTCGATGATGTAGAAGCCGGACTGGCCGGTGGTGAGAGTCCCGCCGAAGCCACGGGGGTCGCGGCTCAAAAAGACCAGTTTGCGCTTCTGGTCGACGGTCATGTTCTCGCCTTCCCAGAACCGATCCTGGGTGTCGCCCGGCCGGCGGAGATCGGCGGCCGTGAGCTTCCCGACGAGTGCCGGGTGCTCGCGGTCTTTGAGAGACCAGATCGCCAGGCCACCGGTGCCGTTGGCGAACATGAAGTCGTAGCCGTAGTTCTTGTAGCTGATGAAGTTCAGCCCTGAGTACCCACTGACACCTTTGACGTTGTCGATGAAGGTCACGTCACCGGCGACCGCGTTGGTGGGCACGTTGTGGGTGTCGTCGAGGGCAGGGCCGGCGTGGGACGAGCCGGCGGAGGGCAGGCTCGCCGGGGCGTCGGCGAACGCCGACGTCGTGCTCGGTAGCTGTAGCGCCGCCGCCGCGGCGAGTGCGACCACACCGGCCGCGAACGATCTCTTCTTCAATGCGGTACTCCTGGGCTCAAGGAGACGAGCAGAACACCTGACTCTGCGGGCAGTCGGCCGGCCGGGTTGGCACCTCCCCTTGTGGATCGAGATGGGACCGCGAGATTGAACCGATGACTTGCGGAGTTGGCGGGAAGAGGGGAGGTCGGTCGTCTCGCAGGACCGGTGTCCTCCTTTCCGTTGATCGTGCAGGCGGTAGGCGCCGCGGGTGCCGGACAGGACGACGATAATTATCATTTTGGTCGATGTCATCAGACATCGAAAGATCGGACGTGTGGGCGTTCGTGCTCCGCATCTGCCCTGTTTGTAGGGGTTTTTCCGGCTCCAAGGGGAGGCCTTACCCGGTCGTTCAGCCGGGAGGCCGGTAGTGGCCGATAGTGGCCGGTAAGCCTCTCGTCGAGCTTGCCGGCAGGCGGATCGGGCGAAGACCGGGTGCCCACCTTGAGCTCATCCGTCTGCCGGATGTTGGATCAGCAAGCCTCGGAGCTCTCTCGCGGGACGGCCCAGATGCCACGGACGTGCCGGAGGTGATGGAGCATCAGCGTCTCGGCCGCCTGGACGTCGCCGCCGGTGACGAAGTCGAGAAGCTGTAGGTGCTCCCGCGCGGATGGCAGCAGTTCGCCGCGTTCGGCCAGGCTCGGCACGCCGTACAGGCGTGAACGGTGCCGCAGTTCGC
This sequence comes from Actinoallomurus oryzae, assembly GCF_039541955.1. Taxonomy (NCBI): domain Bacteria; kingdom Bacillati; phylum Actinomycetota; class Actinomycetes; order Streptosporangiales; family Thermomonosporaceae; genus Actinoallomurus; species Actinoallomurus oryzae. The sequence goes on from NZ_BAABHF010000016.1 coordinate 272,063, forward strand.
GGACCACCCCGACGAGGTGCGCGTTACCGGCGAGTGCGAGCAGCTCCAGGTGAAAGGTGTGGTCGGCCTCGATGTAGCCGAGGATGTCCCGGCGCTCCGCCGCCGTCACGATGGCCTCGGCGAGCGGGCGGAGTTCTTCGGCTCCCTCAGGGGATGCCGCGATCCGGGCGACCGTCGGTACCTCGATCAGCGCGCGTACCTCGGTGATCTCGTCGAGGTCCCGGTCGGACAGCTCGGTGACCCGGAAGCCCTTGTTGCGCACCGCCGTGACCAGGCCCTCCTTGGCCAGGTCCAGCATCGCCTCGCGGACCGGTGTGGGAGAGATGCCGAACCGCTCGGCCAGGGCCGGCGCGGAGTACACGACACCAGGTCGCATCTCGCCCGCGACCAGCGAGGCGCGGAGCGCCTCCGCGACCTGCTCACGTACGTTCTGCCGAGTGCCCAGCGACGGCAGGTTCAGTTCGCTCACACCCCGGTCCTCTCGTAGGCGGCGACGGCGACGACCAGGTCCTCCCAGGCCATGCCAACGCTCTTGAACAGCCGCGGACGGTCCTCGGTGAGCGGTGCCCTCCCGGTCACCAGTTCGGCGAGGTTGTACGGGGCGCGGGTCGCGCCAGGGATGATCAGATCTCCGGCCTCGCGCAGTGCCGCCGCCCGCGACTCCACGAATACCTGCGAGCGCTCCACGAGATTCCCGTCGACCTCCCGCGCGGTGGGTTCGTGCGAGCCGACCGCGATCACAACGGCGTGCGCGGGCACGAGGGCTCCGGGAAACAGCGGCTCGCGCGCGGTCGTGCAGCAGGCGATGACGTCCGCGGTGGCCACCGCGTCCGGCGTCCCCGCCGAGGCGCGCAGACCCGCCTCCCGGCATCGCGCCACGAACTCCTCGGTGCCGCTCCGGCCCACCACCGTGATCTGGTCGAGGGGGCGTACCGCGCGCAGCGCGCGGACATGTCCCCACGCCTGCGGCCCGGTGCCGAAGACGACCAGGCTGCTCGCATCGGGCGCCGCGAGATGCCGGGCCGCCACCGCGGACACCGCGGGAGTCCGGACGGAGGTCAACGCCACGCCGTCCAGCAGCGCGACCGGCGTGAGGGTCTCCCCGTCGAGCAGCAGGTAGATTCCCTGGATCCGGGGAAGGCCACGATTACCGGGCGCCACGGTGGCGACCTTCACGCCCGCGTAGCCGGGCACGGCGGCGGGCATGAGCAGGATCTGGCCGGCCGGGACGTTCGCGACGGACCGCGCCGGGCCGGCCTCGGGATCGAGCCCCGACCGCAACGCCCGCTCCAGCACGTCCGCCGCTTCGGACTCGCCGGGCAGCGTTTCGACGTTCATCATCGCAGCACGAATCCGGTCCCGAGGGCGTCGTCCGGGTCGAGGGTGAACCGGTGCTCGCCGGTCAGGTGGGCCGTGCCCTCGACCTCGGTGATGACGCCGGCCTCGGTATGGTCCACGACCCGGCCCAGGAAGCGGGTGCCGACGATCGAGTCGTGAGTCAGCACGCCATCGGGGCAGAGCAGGGCGAGCCGCGCGGACGTGCCCGAGCCGCACGGCGACCGGTCCACCTCCCCGTCGGCGAACACCGTGACGTTGCGCTGGTGCGGGCCGTCCGGCGTGTCCGGCAGTTCGTCGTACAGGATGGTGCCGTAGATGCCGTCCGGGTGATCGACCATGGGAGCGAGCGCCGCCTTGACCTCGCGGCCCGCCCTGATCAACTCGGGCAGTGCGTCCGGCGTCACGGACAGGCCGAGGTCGGCGGCGCGCACCGAGACGTACACGGCTCCCCCGTAGGACACGTCCACCCGTGCCGATCGGTAGGGCACGTCACGGGCCAGCACGTACGACGGGACGTTGCGGAAGGCAACGGACTTGACCCGGCCCTCCGTGCTGCGGACCCGGGCGGTCACCCGGCCGGACGGCACATCGATGATCACGTCGGTCTCGCCGTTCGCGGCGGCGGTCACCCGGCCGGACTCCACGGCCCAGGTGCCGAGCGCGATGGTGCCGTGCCCGCAGGCCGTGGAGTACCCGTCCTTGTGCCAGAACAGCACGCCGAGATGGGCCCCGTCGTCGTCCGGTGGCACGAGGAAGCAGCCGTACATGTCGGCGTGGCCGCGCGGCTCGTGGCACACCAGCCGACGTATGGTGTCGGCCTCCTCGGGGACCGCCGCCCGCCGTTCCCGTACGGTGGCGCCGGGAATCTCCGGCACGCCGGACAGCACGATCCGGAACGGCTCGCCCGCGCTGTGGTAGTCGACGGTCCGGATCACGCGACACCACCGAGGTACGCCTCGACCACCCGAGTGTCGGCGGCCAGACGGTCCGCCGGGCCGTCCAGCACGCAGCGGCCGTTCTCGATCACGTAACCGCGATGCGCGATCTTGAGCGCGACCTTGGCGTTCTGCTCGACCAGGAGCACCGCCGTGCCGGCCGCGTTGATGTCGGCGATGACGTCCATCACCGCTGCGACGATCAGGGGTGCCAGCCCCATCGACGGCTCGTCGAGCATGAGAAGCTTCGGCGCCGCCACGAGCGCCCGGCCGATGGCGAGCATCTGCTGCTCGCCGCCGGACAGCGTGCCACCGTCCTGATCGCGTCGCTCCGCGAGCTTGGGCAGTAGCTCGTACGCCCGGTCGACACGACGGGTCAGTTCCCTGGAGTCGCGCACGAGGTACCCGCCGAGCAGCAGGTTCTCGTGCACCGTGAGCGTGCTGAAGATCCGCCGCCCCTCCGGCACGTGCACCAGTCCGCGGGCGACGATCTTCGGAGGAGGCTCCCGGGTGATATCGGCGCCCTCGTACTCGATCCGGCCGGCACCGGGCCTCACCAGCCCGGATACCGCGGACAGCGTGGTCGTCTTCCCGGCGCCGTTGTTGCCGAGCAACGCCACGATCTCGCCCTCGCCAACGGTGAGTGACAGGCCGTGCAGGGCCTGCACCCCGCCGTAGCTCACCTCGAGATCACTCAGCTCGAGCACCGCCGACCTCCTCCCGCGCCGCCTCGACCTCTTCCTCATCGGCGTCGCGCCCGAGGTACGCCTCGACCACCGCCGGATCACCGCGGACCTCATCGGGCGTACCGTCGGCGATCTCCTTCCCGAAGTTCAGCACGACGACCCGATCCGACACCTCCATGACCAGACCCATGTCGTGCTCGATGAGCGCGATCGCGATGCCGAGGTCGCGGATCCGGCGGATGAGGTCGAGCAGTTCGGCCTTCTCACCGTGGTTGAGGCCGGCCGCCGGCTCGTCGAGCAGCAGGAGCTGCGGCCGCCGTGCCAGGGCACGCGCGATCTCCACCCGGCGCCGCTCACCGTACGGCAGATTCCGCGCGAGCCCGGCCCGGTCGCCGCGCAGGCCCACGAAGTCGAGCCACTTGTTCGACTCCTCGGTGGCCTCCCGCTCGGTTCGGCGGTATCGCGGCGTGTGCAGCAACGCGTCCGCGACGCGCTGCTTGAGCCACACGTGCGTTCCGGCGCGTACGTTGTCGAGCACGGACATCTCGCCGAACACCCGCAGGTTCTGGAACGTACGGGCGACGCCGAGCGCGGTGATCAACGATGGCCGGCGACCGGTCACGTCGTTCCCGGCCAGCCTGATCCGGCCGCCGGTCGGCTTGTAGAAGCCGGTGACGCAGTTGAACGCCGACGTCTTGCCCGCACCGTTCGGGCCGATCACGGAGACGATCTCGCCCTTCTCGACGCGGAAGCTGAGCCCGTCGACGGCGCGTACGCCGCCGAAGGCCAGGGTCAGATCCTCGACTTCCAGCATCACCGCTCCCTCGACCGATGCGGCCACAGGCCCTGCGGCCGGGCGATCATCATGATGATCAGCAGCACGCCGAACACGAAGAACCGGTAGTCGGCCAGGCCGCGCAGCATCTCCGGCAGGAGGCTGATCACGATCGCGCCGATCACCACGCCCGGCGTCGAGCCCATGCCGCCGAGCACGACCGCCATCAACACCAGCGCCGACTGCAGGAACGTGAAGCTGGCCGGCGAGATCGCCGACAGCTGCGCGCCGAACAGGACCCCGGCCAGGCCGCCCCACACCGCGCCGGCCATGTAGGCGGCCAGCTTGACCTTGTAGGTGTGCACGCCCATCGCCTCGGCGGCGTCCTCGTCCTCGCGGATGAACCGCCACGCCCGGCCGATCCGGGACCGCCCCAGGCGCGCGGCCAGCAGTACGGCGACGGCCACGATGACCAGCACGACGTAGTAGAAGACCACGGGATCAGAGGTGGCGTCGCCGAAGAGCCCGGGGATGCCATAGATGCCGTCCGGTCCGCCGGTGACGTCGAGGTTGTTGGCGATGATCCGGATGATCTCCCCGAAGCCGAGCGTCACGATCGCCAGGTAGTCGCTGCGCAGCCGCAGGGTGGGACCGCCGATGACGATGCCCGCGATGAGCGTGACGACGATGACCAGCGGAACGGTCGCCAGCAGCGGCAGGTGCAGCTTGGTGGAGGCCACCCCGCTGGTGTACGCGCCGACCGCGAAGAACGCGGCGTACCCAAGATCGAGCAGACCGCAGTACCCGACCACGATGTTCAGCCCGACCGAGAGCATCACGAAGATGACCGCGCTGGTCATGACGCTTATCGCGTACGGCGTCGCGATCACGAACGGTGCGAGCAGCCCGATGGCCAGGCCCGCCCAGCCGAGGTGCCGGCTCTCCAGGAAACGGGTGATGAACGTCGGTCCGCGGCCCTTCACGGGCTTGACCGGCGGATCGTCGACCTTCGTGACGTCATTCATTCAGACCCGCCTTCATTCAGACCCGCTCCGTCACGCGTTCGCCGAGCAGGCCGGTGGGCCGGACGGTCAGGAAGAGGATGAGGAAGCCGAACGCGAAGACGTCGCGCCACTGGCCGCCGACCCAGTGCGTGCCGAAGGACTCCAGCAGACCGAGGACGAGACCGCCGAGCATCGTGCCGGGGATGTTGCCGATCCCGCCGATCACGGCCGCGGTGAACGCCTTGAGCCCGATGATGAAGCCCATCAGGAAGTCGATCTTTCCGTAGTAGCCGCCGGCCATGACCCCCGCGGCCCCGGCGAGCGCCGAACCGATGAAGAACGTCCGTGCGATCACCTTGTCCACGTCGATGCCCATGAGCAGGGCCGCCTTCGGATCCAACGCGATCGCCCGCATCGCCCGGCCCTCGCGCGTCCGCGTGATGAGCAGGTTCAGCGCGACCATGAGGGCGACGGACAGGGCCATCAGGGCGATCTGCTGCAACGTGATGCGGGCGCCGAGGACGTTCAGCGCCGTGCCGTTCAGCCGGACCGGGTAGACCTTCGGGTTGGGACCGGCGAAGATGCGGGTGCCGTACTCCAGCGCGAACGACGCGCCGACCGCGGTGATCAGCAGGGACAGCCGTGGCGCACCCCGCAGCGGGCGGTAGGCCACGCGTTCGATGACGATCCCGGAGAGACCGGTCGCGATCATCGTCAGGACGAGCACGACCAGCAGCGCGACGAGCGAGGAGGACTTGACCAGCCCGCCCATCGCGCCGAGCATCGCGAACCCGCTGAACGCGCCCAGCATGTACAGGTCGCCGTGGGCGAAGTTGAGCAGCTTGATGATGCCGTACACCATGCTGTAGCCGAGCGCGACCAGGGAATAGAACGATCCAACGAACAGACCGTTCCAGATCAGTTGCGACATGTAAGGCCTACTTCAGGGCGTCCTGCAGCGTGAACTTGCCGTCCTTGACGACGAGGATCACGAAACCGCCACTGGACAGCGTGTGCTCCGGGGTGAACTTCAGCGGTCCAGAGAAGATCGGGAAGCCGTTGATCTTCTCCAGCGCCGTGGCGACCTTGTCGCCGTCGGTGCTGCCGGCGTTCTTGATGCCCTCGGCCGCGACCCGCACCGCGTCGTAGGCCTGCGGGGAGTAGGGCCCGGGGTCGACACCGAACCTCTTCTTGTAGTCGGCGATCCAGCTGCTCGCGCCCTGCAGGGTGTCGGGCGTCTGCGTCATCGTGGCGTAGGTGCCCTCGGCGGCCTTGTCGCCGGCGATCTTGACGAGCTTGGCGTCCACCGACCCGTCGGCGACCATGAACTTGCCCTTGTAGCCGGCCTGGCGGAGCTGGCGCAGGATCAGGCCGCCCTCCTGGTAGTAGCCGGTCCAGTAGATGAAGTCGGGGTTGTTCTTGAGGACGTTCGTGACGTTGGCGGAGTAGTCGCTCTCGCCCGGGGTCACCGCGTCCAGCGATGCCTTGTCCGGTCCGCCGGGCTTGTCGAGCTCCGCAGCGGTGCGCACGGCGATGTCCTTGGAGTACGACGTGTTGTCGTCGAGAAGCGCGACCTTCTTGGCGCCGATCTTGGTCACCCAGGCCATCGCGGAGGCGGCCTGCTGGTCACCGGTGCCGTTGACGAGGAACACGTGCTTGAGCTTCTGCTCGACGAGTTCGGTGGAGTTCGCCGCCGGGATCACCATGGGTATCTTGGCCCGGTCGAAGACCGGCAGAGTCGGCAGCGTCGCCCCGGAGCAGTAGCCGCCGACCGACGCCGCGACGCCCGCGGCGACCAGCTTGTTCGCGGCGGCGACCGCGGTCTTCGGGTCGCAGGCGTCGTCTTCGGCGCGCAGTTCCAGCTTGCGGCCCAGCACACCGCCTTTGGCGTTGATCTCATCGACCGCCAGCTGGGCACCGTTCTTCATGTACGGGCCGATCTCGGCGCTGCTGCCGGACAGGGGGATGTCCATGCCGAGCAGGATCGGACCTTTGTCCTTCTTACTGTCGCCGCCGAGGATGCCCTGGCCACAGGCTGAGACGGCAAGGGCGGTCGTCGTCAGAATGACGCCGAACACTGTTTTTCTCATAGGAAACTCCGCTGGTCGGGTGAGGAGGCCCAAAGGAGGAACCCTCCGGGGAGCGGGTCGAAATCGCACGCGGTGGCAGCCCCCGACGGTGCACCACGCATCGCTCTCCAAATGCGCCGCCGTTTCGATGGCGGCACGTACGGCCTTCTCGTGCTCCTCGGTCAGCGGCAGGCGCGGAGGACGGCATGGCCCGCCGTACATGCCCATGAGATCCGCCGTGCCGTGGCTTGCGGGAGGCGCTCAGAGTGGTCTCCTTCGTATGTGATGTGACATTTCATATCCGAGCGAACCCCGCGTCAAGGCTCGGTGCAGGCTGTGATTGTCCTGTTATCCAGGCATTTGCCGACGCCTATGTCATGCGGTTCCCGGGTTCCCGCGCATGGCGGTTCCGTGCATCACGGGTGATCAGTGACGATGTCGCGCCGGCGCATCGCCGTCCTCCACGACGCGGGGTGCGCGTCGGCGAAGCGCCGGGCGGCGGCCTTCTCGCCGCGCATCATGACCGATCAGCGTTCGATCATGCGCATCTGGGCTTCGTTGTGGTGCTCGCCCGCGGCGGGTGTCAGAGCGTCCAGCGCGGCGAGCTGCTCGGCGGTGAGTTCCACGGTGTCTGCGGCGAGGTTCTCCTCCAGGCGGGAGATGCGTTTGGTGCCGGGAATGGGCACGATGTCCTCGCCCCGGGTGAGGAGCCAGGCGAGGGCGATTTGCGCAGGGGTCGCGCCGAGCTGGGCGGCGACGGCCTTGACCTCTTCGACGCTGCGCAGGTTGCGCTGGAAGTTCTCGCCCGTGAAGCGCGGGTTGCTCTTGCGGTTGTCGTCGGCGTCGAACTCCTCGGTGGAGCCGATGGTTCCGGTGAGGAGGCCACGGCCGAGCGGCGAGTAGGCGACGAAGCCGATGCCGAGCTCGCGCAGCAACGGCAGCACTTCCGGCTCGGCGTCGCGGGTCCACAGGGAGTACTCGGACTGCAGCGCGGTGATCGGATGGACCGCGTGCGCGCGGCGGATGGTCGCCGGCCCGGCCTCGGAGAGCCCAATGTGGCGGATCTTGCCTTCGGTGATGAGGTCGGCGAGAGTGCCGACGGTGTTCTCGATGGGGGTGTCGGGGTCGACGCGGTGCTGGTAGTACAGGTCGATGTGGTCGGTGCCGAGGCGCCGCAGCGAGCCCTCGACGGCGGTGCGGATGCTCGCGGGGCTGCTGTCGAGCCGCCCGGAGCCGCGGCCGGTGTGGGAGATCATGCCGAACTTGGTGGCGAGCACGACCTGGTCGCGACGGTCCTTCAGCGCCCGGCCGAGGAGCTCTTCGTTAGTGTACGGGCCGTAGACCTCGGCGGTGTCGATGAGCGTGACGCCCAGGTCGATGGCCCGGTGGATGGTCCGGATCGACTCGGCGTCGTCGCTGCCGGCACCGGTGTAGGCGAAGCTCATGCCCATCGTGCCGAGGCCGATGCGGGCGACGTCCAGGTCACCGAGCTTGACGTGCTTCATGGTCTTTCTCCGTTCGTTGTCGGTTCGGGTTGTCTGTTCAGCCGGGAGCGCCCCTGTCGATGGCGCGCAAGGGCGTGGAGACCGCCCTACGAGGCCGCTCAGGGCTTGATCAAGACCTTGAGCGCCTCACGGTCGGCCATGGCCTGGTAACCGGCGGGCACGTCATCGAGGTCCTGATGGGGCGGCACAAGGACCGTACGGACCTGGGCCGCGAGTTCGGCGCCACCGATGTCGTCGCCGAGCGCGGCGAGGAGGGCGTCGAGCGGGTGAAGGAGCTGACCGGCGGCGACGGCACCCACACCGTGCTGGAGTGCGTGGGCCTGTTGCCCGCGATGGAGACGGCCCTGGCGGTGGCCCGTGCCGGTGGAACGGTCAGCCGGGTCGGCGCCCCGCAGTTGATCCGCTCGGCGCCGAGCCGCCGGGCCGCCAGCACGGCCGACAGACCGACCGCGCCGTCGCCGATCACCGTGACGGTGGTACGGGGACCGACCCCGGCGGCCGTACGGCCACAGGTCCGAACCGCAGATACAGGAGCGCACCACCCGTACCAGCGCGTCGGTCGACGAACGCGGCCGCGAGACCCACCCGAGCCCGCCCGTCGTCGACGCCCTCGCCCGCGCGCTACGCCTCAGCGAAACCGAGCACGAGCACCTGCTCGAACTCGCCGTCCGCGCCGCACGCCACCTCCCCGACCCACCGGCCGCACCCAGCCGCACCGTCAAACCCGGCCTCGAACTCCTGCTGGAGAGCCTGCGGCCCCACCCCGCGATGATCCTCAGCCGCACCATGGACATCCTCGCCGCCAACCCCGCCGGCCTGCGTCTGTACGCCGGTGTGGAGGACTGGCCCGCCAGGCATCGCAACCTGGCCCGCTATGTCTTCCTCCACCCCGCCGCCCGCGCCCTGTTCGACGACGCCTGGAACAGCCAGGTCCGCGGCTGCGTCGCCCGCCTGCGAGCCCTCGCCGGCACCGACCCCGACGCTCCCGACCTCGCGGCCCTGGCCGGCGAACTGCTCCTGAAGAGCCCTGAGTTCGCCCGGCTCTGGGAACGCTACGACGTACGACCCCACACCTCGGCGACCAAGACCTTCCACCACCCCGACGTCGGCGACCTGACCCTCGGATACCAGAGCATGCTGCTGGAGGGCACTCCCGGCCAGCGCCTCAGCGCCTACCACGCCCAGCCGGGCTCCCCCGACCACGACGCCATGGTCCTGCTCGACCTCACCGCACCTACGCGAGCGCGACACCCGGCCTCCGAGCGACTCTGATCGACGAGCGAATCCGTCGGCACGGCGTCCCGCAACGGCCGGACGTAGGCTTGCGCATTGTGGCCATCACCGTCACCGTGCCCGATCGGGTACCACTGGTGCTCACGCACCTCATCGCCGACGTCAACGGGACGCTCACCGACCGGGGCCGCCTCATCGACGGCGTGGCCGACCGGATCAGCCGGCTGCGGGAGCTCCTGGAGGTGCACCTGCTGACCGCCGACACGTACGGGACGCTGCCGGACATCGCGGCGGAACTCGGCGGTGTGACCGCGCAGCGGGTGCGGTCCGGCGCGGAGAAGGCGGCCGTCGCCCGGCGGCTGACGGCCGAGACGTGCGCAGCGGTCGGGAACGGCCGCAACGACGAACCGGTGCTGCGTGCGGTGGCGCTCGGCATCGCGGTGATCGGCCCGGAAGGCGCCTCGCCCCACGCGCTGGCCGCCGCCGACGTGGTCTGCACCTCGGTCACCAGCGCCCTCGACCTCCTCCTCGACCCCCGCGCGCTCGCCGCGACACTCCGCCCGTGAGCCCCGGTCGTGGTGGCAGGCGGAACAGAGGCCGTCAGCGCTTGTCGCCTCTCTCATGATGCGTGCGGGTCGTACCGGCGAGGCGCAGGATCGCGGTCAGGCCGTCGTCGGTTCCGGGCCAGTGGTGTTCGATCGCTTGAGGGCCTGCACGGCGGATGACCGAGCGCAGCGCGAGGGCGACGATGATGGCGTCGTCGGCGTAGCCGACGACGGGGATGAAATCGGGTATCAGGTCGATCGGGAGCAGCAGGTAGGCCAGCAGCAGCCACAGCCGGATCCGTACGCCACGGGGCAGGGTAGGGTCGGCGGCCAGGCGTTTGAGCAGGCGGATCAGGTCGGGCAGCACCCGCAGGCCCGCACGCAGAGCGGCCAGGTCGAAGCGGCCTTTGACGGTCCACAGGGCGGCGATGACGGCGAGCCACAGCACGGCGAGCCCGGCCACGACCGCGATAACGACGTCCCAGACCATGACGGCTTCCTCAGTGGCGGCCGACCGGCGGTCCGCCGGCCTCGATCGGCTCCCCCGGCGGGACACGATTATCCCGGCGGTCGACGCCGGCGTGCACGACAGGGTCTCCGGCCCGTCCGGGAAGGCCCGGGTACGTCACGCGCCGAGAAGTGTGCGACGCCGTACGGTCAGGATCAGTGGAATCGCGGCGAGTTCGGCGATGACGCAGAACGCCACCACCGCCCACGGTGAGACGTCGAACAGCGCTCCGATCAGGAGGCTGCCGAGGAACCAGGCGGTCCCGTACACGCCGGTGAACAGTCCGTACGCCGAAGCGCGCCGGTCCGGGGAGACCATCGGGGCCACCGCCGCCGGGATGATCGACTCGTGCACGCCCATACCCAGACCCCACAGTGACACCCCGGCGAGCCCGGCCCAGAAGCCGCCGAGGAACACCAGCGGAGCGAACGACGCCGCGACGATCGTCAGCGGGACCAGGACGCCGATTCCGGCCCGGTCGAACAGGCGTCCCAGGACCAGCGAGCCGATCCCGCTGACGGCCATGGCCACCGCGTAGAACAGCGGCGTGAGCGTGGCCGACACGGTGCCGGCCCGCTGGAAGCGGTAGGCGATGAGCGGGAAGTCGGCGAACCCGGCGGCCACGAGCGCCCCTGCGGCCAGGTAGATCCAGAACACCCGGGGCAGGCCGCCGGCACGCACCTCGGCAGGGCCCGCCTCGAGGTCCTGCGGACGGGGGTGGAACAGGCGGGCGACCACCACCAGCGACAGCGTGACCGCGGCCGGGATCGCCAGGGCGGCGAACGCGATCGTGTAGTCGTGCCGGCCGAGCAGCAACACCAGGACGACCGCCAGTGGGCCGAACATCGCACCGAACTGGTCGAGGGCCTCGTGCAGGCCGAACGCCCGGCCGTAGCCGATGTCCTCGGCCGCGTGCGAGAGCATCGCGTCGCGTGGCGGGTTCCGGGTCGCCTTCCCGGCCCGTTCGAGGACGATCAGTACCGCGGCCACCTGCCAGTTCCCGGCCAGCGCCAGCAGCGGCACCACCGCCATCTGCAACGCGTAGCCGCCGATGGTCACCGGCCAGTACCGCTGGGTCCGGTCCGCGAGGCGACCCGAGACCAGGCGCAGACCGTATCCCACCAGTTCGCCGAATCCCGTGACGGCGCTGATCGCCAGCGCCCCGGCACCCAGCACCTTCAGGTACTGGCCGATGATGCTGCGCGAGCCCTCGTAGGTGAAGTCGGCGAAGAAGCTCATGACGCCGACCAGGAGCACGAACTTCAGCGCCGCGGGCGCCTTCCGGCCGGTCATCCGGTATCCGGACGGCGCCGGCCGCCTGCCGGGCCATCGATGTCGACAGCACGAAGCGGACAGTCGACCATCAGGCCTCCATCGCGCCGAATCAGGAACCGGTTACACGCCTACGTCGAGCCGTACCGTCGGTTCGAGAAGGTTAACGCGGCGCGACGCTCCCTCCACGGAGGGTGCTCAGAGGAGCGCCGGCTCACCGGTGGGAACCATCCGACCGCGGGGAATGCCCTTATTAGGGAGGCGGCATGGAGATCGAGATCGTCGTCGAGATCCCGAAGGGTTCGCGGAACAAGTACGAGATGGACCATCGTCTCGGGCGCATCCGGCTGGACCGGCTGCTGTTCACCGCGACGCAGTATCCGACCGACTACGGCTATGTCCCCGACACGCTGGCCGAGGACGGTGATCCCCTGGACGCCATGGTGTGGCTGGAGGACGTCCCGGACTTCGTCCGCGCCGAGATCGGCCACTTCTTCGACATCTACAAGGAGATCGAGCCCGGCAAGGACTCCGACATACGCGGCTGGCAGGACCGGGAAGCCGCCGAGTGCGAGATCAACGCCGCGTTCGCCCGCGAGCGCGAACGGCCTCGCCCGGCGCCGGCCGAGTGACCGGGGTTTCGGCGCGCACCCACGTCGTCCGCGGCCGGGGTCGGCGTGGTGACCGGCCGTACGCTAAGGGCGGCTGCCGGTACGGTCGACCGGCCGACACGGTGATGGAGCTCACCGAAACCGCGGTGCGTGCCGCTGATGGCTCCTGCTCTGAGCGAGGAGGCGGGAGCCATGCTCCGATCCATGACCGAACGACGCCGTCCCTCCCCCGCGAGCGTGGGCAGGGCTGACGCCCTGCGCCTGCTGGAGACGGACGGCTGCGCGCTCTGCCGTGCCCACGACGAGGCGGAGGAGACCTGGCTTCGCTGGTTCGGCATCGAACACCACGGCGACGCCGGAACGTTGGAGCTGCTCCGGAGCTCGCTGGGGTTCTGCCCCGCCCATACCCGGCGGTTGATCGCGCTCGGCGAGCCCCCCGTCCTCCGGCAGCCGTGGGAGTTCGTCCTGCGCGCCGCGGTCGGCCGGACCGAGCGGCTGATCACGGCGGGCGAGGCGCCGTCGCCGGCGCGGTGCCCGGTGTGCGAGACGGCGGGTCGGCGCGCTCAGGCCGCCGGCGCCCTGCTGACGGCCTCGCTGGAAACCTCCGAGGTGAGTGCCGTCCTACGGCGACACCGAGGACTGTGCTACCCCCACTTGCGGCACCTGGTCCCGGACTTGAGTCCCGCCCGGGCCGGCGTCGCGGCCGACGCGGTGCATGCGGCCATCGCCGAAGCCGGGATCACCGCGGCCGCCGGGACCGATCCGGACGCCGAGCACCGAGCGCGCTGGTATCCCCTCGTCGCCGAGGCGCCCGAACCGGTCCACCTACCACCCGCCGAACGGCTCGCCATGGACCTGGAGGCCGGCTCGTGTCCCTGCTGCCGGCAGGCCGGACGAGCGGAGGACACCTACCTGACCTGGCTGCTGGAGCAGACCGAGCCGAGCGACCACGACCTGCGGCTGTGCCCACGCCACCTGCACGACGCCGCGCAGCGCGCGGCCGGGCCCACACGTACGGTCCGCGTCCGCTGCGAACTCCTGCGGGCGCGGGTGGCCGAACTGGCGATGGCCGCCCGGCACACGGGTACCCGTCCGAGGCGACGGCTGCGCCGCTCGGATCGCGGCCATGGACTGTGCCTGCGACACGGCGAGGAACTCGCCCGCACCGGACGGGCCGAGGCGTTTCTGCGTCGGCTGCTGACCCGGCTCCGCCAGCACGCCTGGGAGCTGAACGAGGACACGGTCAGACAGGCGTGGGACCTGCGGCACGAGCCCAAGGGCAGGGAGACCACCACCTGGCGCCGTGTCCCCACCGTCCTGGACGGCCGGGCCTACCTCGGCCTCGCCGATTCCGACCTGTGGCCATGAACGTGGTCACCGTACGTTCACGAGCCGGCGGCGCGGGAACGGGGACCGGTCGCCCGGCGGTGCCGTGACCCGGCGTACGGTCGACGCCGCACGCGACGTACGGCTCGGCCAGGAGGTCCCTGCTCCGGCCGCGGGTAAGGTACCGATTACGGCGGAGGGGCTCGCCGACGAACCGCGGACATGCCGCCAACGGTCCCTACCTGATCAGGTAGGAGGCCGTTCAATGCCGACGCCGGATCGCCGGGCGCTTCTCCACAACGTGCTGGGCGAGCTCCACGGGCTGGTGAGCCCGGCCGAGCGTGAGCGGATCGATGGTCTGCGCGAGCGGCTGGCCGCGGACCGGATCCGCGTTCTCGTCGCCGGTGAGGCCAAGCGGGGCAAGAGCACGATCGTCAACGCGCTGCTGGGGCGGGACGTCCTGCCGACCGGGGTGACGCCGGTGACCGCCGTCGCGACGGTCTTACGCCACGGCACACCGGAGCGTCTCACCGCCCGGTTCGCCGACGGGCGCCGCGAAGACCGGGGTCTGGAGGAGTTGCCGGCTCTGGTCACCGAACGCGGGAATCCCGGTAATCGCCTCGGCCTGTCGAACGTGACGGTGCATCTTGACGCCGAGCTGCCGGCTCGCGGCGTGGAGATCGTCGACACTCCGGGCACCGGGTCGGTCTACGAGCACAACACCGCCGAGGCCGAACGTGCGCTGGAGACGATGGACGCGGCGGTGTTCGTGCTGACCGCCGACCCTCCCCTGTCGGCCGCCGAGCGTACGCTGCTGCGACGCGCCACCCGGCACTCGGTGACGACGTTCGTCCTGCTCAACAAGGCCGACCGGCTGAGTGAGGCCGAACGCGCCGAAGCGGCCGCCTGGTCGAACTGACCCGGACCGCCGTAGAGAGGTGGCGGGACCGGCAGCGCCAGAGCCTGGAGAAGGCCTTGTCGGCCCTGGACACCCGGCTGGTCGGCGCGCTGGACCGTGAGCTCGCGACGGTCCGCGATGACGCGGCCGAACTGCTCGAGGTGGATCTGACCGTGCCGGCCGAGGAGGGACGGCTGATCGAAGATCCTCGCTTTTTCTACGTCCTCACCGGCGGCACGGGCCAGACGGAACTGCTGGCCGGTGCGGTCCGCCGCCACCTGCCCGGGCGGTTCGGCCGCCGATGACCGGGCGCGCAGATCAGAGCTGGACGAGCGGCAAGCCCACCTGGACGGCCCTGACTTCGCAGCTGACCGCCGCGGCGGTCACGGCGACACGCTGACCCGCCGGTCCGCGGGCGTCGAATGGATCGCCACGCGAGCCTTCTCCGGCACCGAGACCGCCCTTAGTCTGAGAGTACGGCGGAGGGGCTCGCCGTCATCCGCGGTGTTCGCCGCCAACGGTCCCTACCTTCAGCGGTAGGAGGACCATGCCCCGTCCCGCATTCGAACCGGCGCGCGAACGCCGGACCCTGGGCGTCCGCACTTGCCGGTCGATGCCGCGCCGTGCCCGTACGGGATCACTCATCTGTTCACCGACGAAAGGCCGATCGTGTCGATCGAGATCACCATGCTGCGTGCCATCGAGGTCCTCGACTCCCGGGCACGTCCGACATTGTCCGTCACCGTCGAACTCGCCGGCGGAGCGGTCGCCCGTGCCGGAGTGCCGTCAGGGGCCTCGACCGGGTCCGGCGAGGCCGTCGAGCTGCGCGACGGCGACCCTGAGCGTTACCGGGGCCAGGGAGTGCGTACGGCGGTAGGCCACGTCAACGGCGAGATCGCCGACGCCGTACGCAGCCGGCGCTTCGCCGACCAGGCCGCCTTCGACCAAGCGCTGATCGAGCTGGACGGCACACCGAGCAAGTCCCGGCTCGGCGCCAACGCCGTCGTCGGCGCCTCGATGGCGGTCGCCCGCGCCGCCGCCGCTCGGCAGGGCGTGCCGCTCTGGCGGTCCCTGAGCCCGGACGGCGTTCCCGCTCGCCTGCCGGTGCCGCACTTCAACGTCCTCAACGGCGGTGCGCACGCGGCGAACCCGCTGGACTTCCAGGAGTTCATGATCGCCCCGCTCGGCGCCCCCGACCTGGCGGAGGCCGTACGCGCGGGCGCGGAGGTGTACGCCGCGCTGCGCCGTCGCCTCACCGACGGCGGGCATTCGGCCGGTCTGGGCGACGAGGGCGGCTTCGCCCCGGAACTGACCCGGCCCGAGGACGCCCTCGCCTTGCTCCTCGATGCGATCGGGGACGCCGGATACACGCCCGGCCGGGACGGCGTCGCCATCGCTCTGGACCCGGCGGCGAGTGAATTCCGGCAGCCGGACGGCACCTACCTGGTGGCCGGGGAGAAGCTGACGAGCACGGACATGATCGCTCGGTACCGGCAGATCACCGAGGACTTCCCCGTCTGGAGCATCGAGGACGGTCTCGGCGAGGACGATCGCGACGGCTGGATCCGGCTCACCGAAGAGCTCGGTGAGGGGGTGCAACTGGTCGGCGATGACAACTTCGTCACCAACCCCGCGGTCATCGCCCAGGCGATCGAGGACGGCATCGCCAACGCGTCCCTGATCAAGCTGAACCAGATCGGCACCGTCACCGAGACACTGCAGGCCATGGCGGTCTGCCGCCAGGCCGGATACGGCGCGATGGTCTCCCACCGCTCCGGGGAGACCGAGGACTCCTTCATCGCCGACCTGGCCGTCGGCTCTGGCTGCGGCCAGCTCAAGTCCGGCGCACCGGCCCGCGGCGAGCGCGTCGCCAAGTACAACCGGCTGCTCGAGATCGCCGCTCACCGTCCGAGGCTGCCCTTCGGACTGACGCCGTGACCCGTCTCGCGGGCGGGGGCTCACGGCCCGGGCCGACGACCGCTCGCCACGTAGGGCAAGGCGCCACGTTCACCGAAGTGACCGGCGCTGCGAGGAGACGGAGACCGGCCGGGCCGGTTGATAGAGTTTCGTCAAGATCGCACGAAGGCCCTGGGTAAGCGGGCCGTGGGAAGAGGGAGCGCCGATGCACCAGCGGGGTTCGGCTCGCCGGGTTCGGCGGGACCGGTTCGCCTCACCGGTGGTGCTGCGGGCGCTGGAGCATCGTCCGATCGGTACGAACGGCTATGTGAGCACCTGGGGCGCGATCACCAGCACCTGTCCACCTGACCAGGTGTGACCCGCCCCGCCAAGACAGCCGGTTCCAGGTATCTGGCTTACGGCGATCGGTCACGGCGGCCGGCGGGGCCTTCGTCTCGGTGTCGTTGATCTTCCACGCCCTCGCTTGGAGTGCCGCTGATGTCTGCCTTGGCGCGGTTGACCGCGCTGGCCTGGTCGTCTGCCCGAGCCACCGCTGTGCGGATCGGCGCGGTGGTGCGGTCGGAAGTGGTCAGCGGGTCGTTGCTGATCGCCGCCGCGGTGGTGGCGTTGGTGTGGGCGAACTCGCCGTTGGCACCCGTCTATGAGCGGATGCGGTCCTACACCATCGGTCCGTACGCGCTGCATCTGCATCTGCCGGTCCAAACGTGGGCGGCCGATGGGCTGCTGGCGGTGTTCTTCTTCATCGTCGGCAACGAGCTCAAGCAGGAACTGGTGCACGGTGAGCTGCGCGACCCGCGCCGTGCGGTGTTGCCGATCGTGGCGGCACTGGGCGGGGTCGCGGTCCCGGCCGGGGTGTTCGCGGCCCTCAACGCCCGTACCGGTGGGGAGGCGGGTGGCGGGTGGGGGATCCCGATAGCCACCGACATCGCTTTCGCGGTCGCGGTGCTGGCGGTGATCGGCCGGCATCTGCCCGCCGCTCTGCGGACCTTCCTGCTGACGCTGGCCACCGTCGACGACATGTGCGCGGTGATCATCATTGCCGTCGTCTACACCAGCGGCCTGTCGCTGCCCGCCCTGACCGGCGCCGTGGCCGGTTCGGCGCTGTTCGCCTACCTGCAGCACGGCCGCGGCCGCCTGCTCACACGGGTGCGGGCCGCGGTTCCGGGCTGGGCGTTGTTCACCCCGTTGGCACTGGTGATCTGGGGTGCGACGCACGCCAGCGGCGTGCATCCCACGATCGCCGGGGTGGCGATGGGCCTGCTGATGCGCACCCGTACTCGCGCCGGTGAGACCATCAGCCCGTCCGAGCACGCCGAACACCTGCTCCGGCCGATCTCCTCCGCCCTCGCTCTGCCGGCCTTCGCGTTGCTGTCGGCCGGAGTGGCGTTGTCAGGGGCCGGCGGCTTCTGGGGCAGCACCATCGCCTGGGGCGTGCTGGCCGGGCTGGTGTGCGGCAAGGTAGTGGGGATCTTCGGGGCCTCCTGGCTGACCGCCCGCCTCACCAGCGCCCATCTCAACCCCGGGATCGGCTGGATCGACATCGTCGGCATCGGCCTGCTGGGCGGGATCGGTTTCACCGTCTCCCTGCTGATCACCGAGCTGTCCTACACCACGCCCGCCCACCAGACCATCGCCAAAGGCGCCGTCCTGCTGGCCTCGGCCATCGCCTCCCTGCTGGCCGCGCTGCTCCTGGGTGCCCGCAGCCGTCACTACCGCCGCCAACACTGACCCGGCCGATGCCGAGGGGGTGATGGAGCCTTCCAGGCCGGCCACGCGCAGGATACGTGTGGGCTGGCATCGCAACGCAGCCCGTCCTCGGCGAGGCCTGTGCGGCGTCGGCCGCGACGCCGCCCCGCAGCGCCACCCGCGACCGGGCTCGCTCGCGAATCGTGGCGGTGTGACCTCTTCCCTCTCCAAACTTCATCGCCTATCGTCGATTAACGATGAATGACGAGAGCGGACCTCTCGACCGGTCGACGGCGGTCGAGTACGCGTCCTGGTTCAAGGCCCTGGCCGATGCCACCCGGATCCAGATCGTCTCCTTGCTGGCCCGCCGCGGTGAGCCGATGGCGGTCGGGCAGATCGTCCAGGCCGTCGACGTCGGCCAATCGACCGTCTCGGCGCACTTGAAGGTACTGGCCGACGTGCGGTTCGTGCTGGTCGAGCAACGAGGGACCGCCCGGTACTACCGGATCAACGAGACCTGCGTGCGCTGCTTCCCGACCGCCGCCGACGTGGTCATGGGCCGCCCCGTCCCCACCCAGCCCGACGCCGCCGCTTGTGAGACAGGGGGAACCCGATGACCGAGCACCTCTCCGGCCGCAGCCTCGAGGATGCACGTGAGGCGATCGTGGATCGCTACTCCGGGCTGGCCCGCCAGGCCCTGGCCGGGCAGGCCCCCGCCGACTCGTGCACGACGAGCGAGCGCGAAGAGGAAGGCTGTTTCGGCGCTGCCCGCTATGGCGCCGATGAGGCGGTTCCGGAGGCGGCGCTGCGGGCCAGTCTGGGCTGCGGCGACCCCACCGCCGTCGCCGGCATCGCCTCCGGCGAGACCATCCTCGACCTCGGCTCGGGCGGCGGGCTCGACGTCATCCTGTCGGCCCGGCGCACCGGCACGGCGGGCAAGGCTTACGGCCTGGACGCCAGCCCCGACATGCTCACACTCGCGGCCGCCAACGCGGCCGAGGCCGGGATCGGCAACGTCGAGTTCCTCCGTGGCCACATCGAGGACATCCCCCTGCCGGACGCGCACGTCGACGTGGTCATCTCCAACTGTGTCATCAACCTGTCCACCGACAAACCCCGCGTGCTCGCCGAGGCCTTCCGCGTCCTGCGCCCCGGCGGCCGCCTCGGCGTCACCGACGTCATCGCCGCCCACGACCTCGACCCGGCCGAACGCACCACGGCCGAACAGGCCGTCGGCTGCGCCGCCGGAACCCTCACCCTCAGCGAGTACCGCCACCGGCTGCTCGCCGCCGGGTTCACCACCGCGACCATTACGCCCACCCACCAGGTCGCCCCTGGTCTGCACTCAGCGATCGTTCAAGCGGGTAAGCCCGCGGCCCCGGACGGCATCGTGATCCGGCCCATGCGGCCCGGCGACGCCGAAGACGTCCTGGCGATCTACCAGGCCGGGCTCGACGGCGGCAACGCCAGCTTCGAGACCACGACCCCCACCTGGGAAGCATTCGACGCCGCCAAGCTGCCGCTGCACCGCCACGTGGCCACCGACACCGGCACCGGCCAGGTCCTCGGCTGGATCGCCGCCACGGCGGTCTCCGACCGCTGTGTCTACGCCGGCGTCGTCGAACACTCCGTGTACGTCCACCCCGGGCACCACCGCCGCGGCATCGCCGCCGCCCTTCTCCGAGCTCTGATCGACTCCACCCAGACCGCCGGGATCTGGACCATCCAATCGGGCATCTTCCCCGACAACACCGCCAGCCTCCGCCTCCACGCCGGCGCCGGATTCCGCACCGTCGGAACCCGCCGACGCATCGGCCGCCACCACGGACGATGGCGCGACGTAGTCCTCATCGAACGTCGCAGCCCCACTGTGGAGCCGGGCTGAGAGGCGACGAGGGTCTCTCCGCCTCACGGCGCTCGGCGCTTCTAGCGGAGGGCCGCGATGAGGACGTCGCTCGGTGAGCACCAGATCTCGCGGGTCTCGGTGAATCGTTGTTCGCGCAGAGTGTCGAGGTGCCACTCGCCGCTGCCGGACGATCCACCGTCCCAGCGGTCATCGAACCGGCGCACGACCTGCCCGCCGACGGCTCTGGAACGCCTCAGGCCGATGCCCGACAGCCAGGCCCGCGCCATGCCGCCCCTGCGCGGCGTGCCCGAATCCGTCCCCCCGGCCGAGCACGAGCTCAGCAGAACGGCCGCTCCGGCCTGCACGAACTGTCTGTGAGCGCGGCACCGACCCGGCGGTCGCCGGTCGCGCCGGTAAGAGTGGGGCATCCCCCGTGCCGGTCGCGTCCGGGTCCCATCCCGTAGGCTGTGTCGCGCAGCTGGTTCGCCCTGCCCGCCAGGCAGACGCGTCGTAAGAGGGAACCCGGTGTGAGTCCGGGACTGCCCCGCAGCGGTGAGCGGAAACGACCGCCGTCACCACGCACTGGGCCCGACGTACGGGTCCGGGAAGCGACGGCCAGTAGGTGCCTGCCCCGGCAGGCGTGTCCGCGAGTCCGAAGACCTGCCACTGCCCGTACGCGCGACCCGCGCGTACGGAGAGCTCGGTGACCTCGAGGGCGGGTCGGCGGACATTCCAGGTAGCTCCTGGTGTGCTCCTTCGCGTCCTCGGCCCCGGACTCATCCGCAGAGGTGCTCGCGAAGGAGAGTGCTGTGACGACAACGTCCGCCACCGTGTACGGCTACCCCCGGCAAGGTCCTGACCGGGAGCTGAAGCGCGCCATCGAGGGCTACTGGAAGGGCCGCCTCGGCGCCGAGGCCCTCCACACCACCGCGGCCGACCTGCGCCGCGCCACGTGGCAGCGGCTCGCCGCCGCCGGCATCGACGAGGTCCCCACCGGCGACTTCTCCTACTACGACCACATGCTCGACACCAGCGTCATGGTCGGCGCCATCCCCGAACGCCACCGCGCCGCGGTCGGGGCCGACGCCCTGGACGGCTACTTCGCGATGGCCCGCGGCACCCAGGAGGCGGCGCCGCTGGAGATGACCAAGTGGTTCGACACCAACTACCACTACCTCGTCCCCGAGCTCGGCCCCGAAACGGTCTTCCGCGCGAACTCGGCCAAGCAGGTCGCCGAGCTGACCGAGGCCCGCGCGCTCGGCCTCGCCGTACGGCCGGTGCTGGTCGGACCGGTCACGTACCTGCTGCTGGCCAAGCCCGCCCCCGGGGTCGCCGCCGACTTCGAGCCGCTGACGCTGCTGGACCGGCTGCTGCCCGTCTACGCCGAGGTGCTGGCCGACCTGCGCGCCGCCGGCGCCACGTGGGTGCAGCTCGACGAACCCGCGCTCGTGCAGGACCGTACGCCCGCGGAGCTGGAGGCCGTCGCGCGCGCGTACCGCGAGCTGGGCGAGCGGTCCGACCGGCCCGAACTGCTGGTCGCCTCCTACTTCGGCCGGCTCGGCGAAGCGCTGCCCGTCCTGGCCGAGGCACCGGTCGAGGGGCTCGCGCTCGACCTCACCGGGCCCGCCGCCGCCAACCTCGACGGAATCGCCGCCGCGGGCGGCCTGCTCGGCAAGCGCCTCGTCGCCGGCGTCGTCGACGGCCGCAATATCTGGATCAACGACCTGGCCAAGTCCCTGTCCGTCCTCGGTACGCTCCTCGGCCTGGCCGACCGGGTCGACGTCGCGGCGTCCTGCTCGCTGCTGCACGTTCCGCTCGACGTGAGCCTGGAGCACGGCATCGACCCACGGATCCGCGACTGGCTCGCCTTCGCCCGTCAGAAGACCGCCGAGATCGCCACACTCGCCCGCGGGCTGTCGCATGGCACGGAGGCCATCGCCGGCGAACTCGCCGCCAACCGCACCCGCCTGGCCGCCCGTGCCTCCTCACCGCTCACCCGCGACCCGGCCGTACGCGCCCGAGCCGCCGCCGTCACCGGCGACGACACGCGCCGCGCCCGGCCGTACGGCGAACGCGGTGCCGCCCAGCGCGCCCGGCTCGGCCTGCCACCACTGCCCACGACCACCATCGGGTCCTTCCCCCAGACCGACGAGCTGCGCCGCGCCCGCGCCGACCTGCGCGCCGGCCGCATCGACACCGCCACGTACGAGGAGCGCATCGAGGCCGAGATCGTCGAGGTCATCTCCTTCCAGGAGAAGGCGGGCCTCGACGTGCTGGTCCACGGCGAGCCCGAACGGAGCGACATGGTCCAGTACTTCGCCGAACGGCTCACCGGCTACGTCGCCACCCAGCACGGGTGGGTCCAGTCCTACGGCACCCGCTACGTACGCCCGCCGATCCTCGCGGGGGACATCGCACGCCCCGCCCCGATGACCGTCCGCTGGACCCGGTACGCCCAGTCGCTCACCGAACGCCCGGTCAAGGGCATGCTCACCGGCCCCGTCACCATGCTCGCCTGGTCGTTCGTACGCGACGACCAGCCGCTCGCCGACACCGCCCGCCAGGTCGCGCTCGCCCTCCGCGACGAGGTCGCCGACCTGGAGGCCGCGGGCAGCGCGATCATCCAGGTCGACGAACCCGCGCTGCGCGAGACCCTCCCGCTGCGCACCGCCGACCACGCCGCCTACCTCTCCTGGGCCACCGAGGCCTTCCGCCTCACCACCGGCGGTGTCCGCACCGACACCCAGATCCACACGCACATGTGCTACGCCGAGTTCGGCGACATCCTGCCCGCCATCGACGCCCTCGACGCCGACGTCATCAGCCTGGAGGCCGCCCGCTCCCACATGCGAATCGCCGCCGAACTCGCCGCCGCCGGCTACCCCCGCGAAGTCGGCCCCGGCGTGTACGACATCCACTCCCCCCGCGTCCCGGACGTCGAGGAGATGACGGCCCTGATCCGCGCCGCGCTACGGGCCGTTCCCGCCGAACGGCTGTGGATCAATCCCGACTGCGGCCTGAAGACCCGCGGGTGGCCCGAAGTACGCGCGTCCCTGGAGAACCTGGCCACCGCGGCCCGTGAGCTCCGCCGTTCCCAGAACTCCTGAACGAGCGGGGGCGGACACCCGGTGTCCGCCCCCGCTCACTCGATGCCGACGGCCGGCGGCCGGCGAGGGTGCCCCTCGCCCGCGATGCGGTCGCCGGCGCGTAGCCTCGGCACATGCGGATCGTGCGCTCTGGGAGGGATCTCGGTGGCTGACGCCGACGATGTGCGCCGGCTGGCGCTGGCTCTGCCTCACGTGGTGGAGATTGACAGTGACGGCTTTGACTTCCGGGTTGCCGACAAGGGGTTCGTCTGGTCCTACCCCGAGCGCACGCCGGGGAGGCCGCGCCTGATCCGAACCGATATCGCGGTGCTGTACGTCGGGGACGAGGCCGAGAAGCAGGCTCTCCTGCTGGGCGAGCCCGACCTCTTCTTCACCACGCCGAGCTACGACGGCCTGCCCCTGGTGATGCTGCGCCTGGCCGAGGTGAAGGTCGAACGTCTGGAAGAGCTCGTGACCGACGCGTGGCGTATGCGTGCGCCGGACGCGCTCGTCAGCGACCTCGATGAGGCCGGCGAATCGTCCGGCACTGATCCGTGCTGAACGAGCGCGCCCGGGTCGGTGAAGATGAATCCAGCCAGTGGCCGCCCTGCCGCTTTACGTCTCACAAGTGTTGGCCCCGGCGACCAGATCAGTCATGAAGCGACTCCTCGGTGACCAGGGGCCGACGCGCCGCACCGCCGAGCATTCCCGCCGCGGCCAGTAGTGCGGCGACGAGCGCGGAGACCCCGCAAACGACGTAGCCGATCGCGTACGCGTGGTCGAGAGCGTGGAAGGCGACGTTCTGGATCGGGTTGCCCGCGACGGCGTTGGCGCCGAGCGGGCCGGAGTTCACCGCGCCGACGGCCTCGGGCGGTGCGCTCGCGCCGAACTTCTCCATCGCGGCCCGCAGCGCGGAACTGGCGTGCAGTTTGTGCTGGATCTCGGAGGCGGCCGCGCTCAACGCGATCGCGCCGATGACCGCGGGGCCGAGTGTGAAGCCGAAGTCCCGCAGCTGGCTGGTCGTGCCCGAGGCCATGCCGGCGAGGTGGTTGGGCACGGTGTTGACCGCGACGGCGGTCACGCCGGAGAGCGCGAACGCGAATCCGATACCGACCAGGACCAGCGGCGCGACGATCGGCCACAGGGACCGGTCGACCGCCGACTGGGCGGCGATCCAGAAGTCCCCGGCCGCGATCAGCAGGAAGCCGGCGCCCAGCGCCCAGCGCGGGTTGTACGAGTGAATCGTCTTCGCGGTGACCGGCATGAGCACCAGCGCGAAGCCCTGCAACAGGACGAACGCGATGGCCGTCTCCAGGGGCGAGAACTCCTGGATCGCCGCCAGCCGGATGCTGGTGGAGTAGGCGGTGCCCAGGAAGGCGAACATGCCCAGCACCGTCACGAGGGAGCTCACCGCGAAGGCCCGGTTGGCGAACAGGCTCAGCCGCAACAACGGAGCCGGCGACCGCCGCTCGGCGGCGATGAACGCGGCGAAGAAGACCACGGCGACGACGAAACCGCCGATCACCCACGGGCTCGACCAACCGCTCGTGGCGCCCTGGATGACGGCGAACAGGAGGGCGAACAACGAGACGGCGACGGTGATCTGCCCCGGCCAGTCCAGTGAGCGGCCCTCGGGTGCGGAGGAGTTCCGGGCGGTCAGGGCGACGGCCGCACTGATCAGGGCGAGGAGGAAGACCGCGACGAACGCCCAGCGCCAGGTCGCCGTCGGGTCGTCGCCCCAGGACATCTTGGTGACCAGTCCACCCAGAAGCGGGGACACGAACCCTCCGGACGACAACGCGGCGGACCAGACCGCGATGCCTCGCGCCCGGTCCTTCGCCGTGTGGGTGCCCGCGGCCACCATCGCCAGCGAGGTGGGGAAGAGGACCGCCGCGCCGATGCCGGTCAGCGCCTGCCCTGTCCACAGCGTGGCGATGGCCGCGGTGTTCGAGGTGCCGGCCGACGGAGTGAGCACGCTGATCAACTCGCCGACGGCCATGAGCAGGCTGCCGCCGATCAGCAGGCGCTTGCGGCCGAAGAGGTCACCGAGGGCGCCGAAACTCAGCTCGAGCAAGGTCACCGGCACGAGGAAAGCGTCGGAGATCCAGGTGAGCTGCGCGGATGTGGTGTGCAGGTCCTGCTGGAACAGGCCGTTCAGGACGGCGGGGATGGCGAGCCCGACCTGCGCCACCAGCACCGCGAGGGCGGTGGCGACGCGGGTGCCGGGGGTGAGGAAGGGGGTGGTGATCGCGTGCCGGCTGGCCGGTGCGGTGGTGAGATCGCTCATTGCGTCTCCAGGAACGGAGGAGCCCGGATGCTGCCAACGAGAGACTGTGTCACGCATCACTATTGATGTACAGGTTTCCTGGGTTTTTCTCCGTTGCGCCGCAATCCGGGGAAGATGGACGGGTGACCGACCCCGCCACCTCCGGCGACGTCCACGCGAAGGCGCGGACGTCCCTGCTCTATCTGGTCAAGCAGCTGGAGCTGGCCGTACGCTCCCGGCTGGACGAGGTGCTGCGCCCGGTGTCCATCACGCCGTTGCAGTACACGGCGTTGACGGTTCTGGAGCGCCGGTCGGACCTCAGCACGGCCGAGCTCGCCCGCAACGCGTTCGTGACCGACCAGAGCGCCGCCGACATGGTCGGCGTTCTCGAGAGCCGCGGCCTCGTCCTGCGGCACCCCGACCCCGGTGACCGTCGGCGGCGGGTGCTGCGGCTCACCGCCGAGGGCCAGGAACTCCTCGATCACGTACGCGCGGACGTGGACGCAGTGGAGGCGCGAATGCTGTCGCCGCTCGCCGCGGACGAGGTCGACGACCTGCGCCGCTACGTGGCCGCCTGCCGCAGCGCCCTGTCGAGCTCGCCTCCGCACTAAGGCGAGGACCGGCCCGCGTCAGGAGAGCCGGCGCCACGCGTGGTCGAGGGTCCTGCGCAGCCGGGCGGCATCGTCGTCGGTGAGGCCGTCGGTCATGCGTCGCTCGATGTCGCGCACGGGCCGCTCGTAGTCGGCGAGGAGCCGATGCCCGAGATCGGTCAGCGCGATGAGAAGCTCACGCCGGTTGGCCGGGTTGGGGCGCCGGACGACGTAGCCGCGGCTCTCGAGTGTGCGGACCATGTCGGCCATCGACTGCGCGGTGACGAACGAGTCGCGGGCGAGTTGAGCGGCGGTGAGACCGGCATGCCGCTCCAGCACGGTCAGCGCGGTGTACTGCAGGGCGGTCAGCCCCGACGGCTTGAGCACCTCGTCAAGGCGCGCCCGTACGGCGAGTTCGGTGCGTTTGACCAGGTACAGCAGCGAAGGGGCCGCCTTCGCGCCTCTCCCGGCCGGCCGCGCGGCCGCTTCCGCCACGGCGCCCTCTCCTTCGTTCGTGAGGCGGTGCGCCGCTGCGGCGCACCCTGGTGCGACATCGGAACGACCCTACCCCATTGACAGGATTCCTGTCGGTCATCAGACTTGCCCCCCATAGCCAGGAATCCTGTCGATGAAGGGTGGACTCCAGTGGACCTGACAGGAAAGGTGGCCGTCGTCACGGGCAGTGGCCGCGGCCTCGGGCTCGCCTACTCCCGCGCACTGGCCGCGGCCGGGGCGTCCGTCGTGGTCAACGACGTGGACCGGCAGGCCGTCGACGCCGCGGTGGAGAGCGTACGGTCGGCGGGCGGCCGGGCGTTCGGAGTGACCGCCGCGGTCGGCGACACCGCCACGGCCGAGGATCTGGTCTCCGCGGCGGTGGGGCACTTCGGCCGGCTCGACATCCTGGTGACCAACGCCGGCATTCTGCGGGACAAGGTCCTGTGGAAGATGACCGACGATGACTTCGACGACGTCGTCCGCGTCCACCTGCGCGGCACCTTCACCTGCGCCAGGGCCGCCGCGACCCGGATGCGCGGACAGGGCGAGGGCGGACGCATCATCGTGATCGGATCGCCGGCCGGACAGCGTGGGAACTTCGGGCAGACCAACTACGCGGCGGCCAAGGCCGGCATCGTGGCCATGGCGCGCACCTGGGCCCTGGAGCTGGCGCGAGCCGGGATCACGGTCAACGCCGTCATCCCCGTCGCCGCCACCGAGATGACCAAGACGATTCCGGCGTTCGCGCCGGCCATCGCGGAGGCCGAGCGCACCGGCGAACCCCTTCCGGCCTGGATGCGCAAGGACGAAGGTCTCGGCACCGTCGAGGACGTCGCCGGCCTCGTCGTCTTCCTCGCCTCCGACGCCTCGGCCGCCATCACCGGCCAGGCCATCGGCGTCGGCGGGGACCGGCTGGCGCTGTGGGCCCACCCGCAGGAGAAGAAGGTGGAGCTGCGGGACGGCGGCTGGAACGCCGATGAGATCGCCGCCGCCTGGGCCGAAGGTGTCGGTGCGCAGCCCGAGTCCTCCGGCATCCCCGCGCCCCAGCCGACGGGAAACTGACATGCCGCCAACCGACAGGCCACGAACCGACCTGCCGCAAACCGACCTGCCGCGAACCGACATCGCCGCCCCCGCCGGCATGGACGTGGCACGGCTGACCGCGATCGACGTGCACACGCACGCGGAGGTGTCCCGGACGGGCCATCCGTCCCTCACCCCGGAGCTCATGGCCGCCTCGGAGAAGTACTTCGCCGCGCAGGGTCACCGCCAGCCCACGATCGAGGAGATGGCCGACTACTACCGCCGGCGGAACATGGCGGCGGTCGTCTTCACCGTCGACGCCGAGCACGCCCTGGGCCACCCGCCCATCCCGAACGAGGAGATCGCCGAGGACTGCGCCGCCCACGCGGACGCGCTCATCCCCTTCGCCTCACTCGACCCGTGGCGAGGCCGGGCGGCGGTACGCCGGGCGCACCGGCTGGTGGAGGAGTACGGGGTGCGGGGCTTTAAGTTCCACCCCAGCCTGCAGGCGTTCTCACCCGACGACCCCATGGCCTACCCGCTGTACGAGGCCATCGCGGAGCTCGGTGTGCCCGCCCTCTTCCACACCGGGCAGACCGGCATCGGCGCGGGTGTGCCGGGCGGCGGAGGCATCCGCCTGAAGTACTCCAACCCCCTGTTCCTCGACGACGTGGCGACCGACTTCCCCGAGCTGCAGATCATCCTGGCGCACCCGTCCTTCCCCTGGCAGGACGAGGCGCTGGCCGTGGCGACGCACAAGCCGAACGTGTTCATCGACCTGTCCGGATGGTCGCCGAAGTACTTCCCGCCGCAGCTCATCCGGTACGCCAACACACTGCTCAAGGAAAAGGTGCTGTTCGGCTCGGACTACCCGGTCATCACCCCCGACCGGTGGCTGAGCGACTTCGCGAAGATCGACATCAAACCCGACGTACGGCCGCTCATCCTCAAGGACAACGCGGTTCGCCTGCTCGGCCTCACTCCCGGCTGACCCCCACGGCGAGACCGACCGCCGCCGAACGACTTCTCCCGTCCCCACGAGCCCGGCCGCCCGGCGAAGGGCCCGGCCCATCCGAAAGGCACGGCATGCGCAACCACGGCATCGGGTCCTGGACCGCGCGACGCGCCCGTAGAACCCCGCACCGCCCCGCCGTCATCCACGAGGGCGTCCCGATCACCTACGCCCGACTGCACGATCGCACCACGCGCCTGGCCCACCACCTGCGCCGGCTCGGCGTGCGGCCCGGCGACCGTGTCGCGTACCTCGGCCCCAACCATCCCTCGTTCCTGGAGACCCTGTTCGCCGCCGGCCAGCTCGGAGCCATCTTCGTGCCCCTCAACACCCGGCTCGCCGAGCCGGAGCTGCGGCACTGCCTCACGGACTCCGGGGCGAGCGTTCTGGTGCACACCCCGGCCTTCGAAGAGTCCGCGGTCACCTGCGACGTTCCGCGCCGCCTTGCCGTGGACGCCGGCCTCGAACAGGCGCTCGCCGCGTGTCCCCCGGATCCCATCGACATCCGCGTGACGCACGCCGACACGGCGATGATCATGTACACCTCCGGCACGAC
Source organism: Actinoallomurus oryzae (assembly GCF_039541955.1). Taxonomy (NCBI): domain Bacteria; kingdom Bacillati; phylum Actinomycetota; class Actinomycetes; order Streptosporangiales; family Thermomonosporaceae; genus Actinoallomurus; species Actinoallomurus oryzae. The sequence continues at coordinate 301,245 of NZ_BAABHF010000016.1, forward strand.
GGGACGCGCCAAAGGCGCCGTGCTCACGCACGGCAACCTCATCTGGAACAGCCTCAACACCCTGGTCGACGGGGAGTTCGCCGCCGGTGACGTGGCACTGCTCTCCGCACCGCTGTTCCACACGGCCGCGCTGAACATGACCTGCCTGCCCACCGTGCTCAAAGGCGGCACCCTGGTGCTCGAGGAGTCGTTCTCCCCGGCCCGCACCCTCGACCTGGTCGAGCGCCTCCGCGTCACGGTGATGTTCGGCGTGCCGGCCATGTTCCAGCGGATCGCCGCGGAGCCCCGGTTCGCCGAGGCCGATCTGTCGTCGGTGCGGATGATGCTGTGCGGCGGCGCTCCGGTGCCGGAAGCGCTGATCCGGACCTACCGGCGACGCGGACTGGGTTTCCTCCAGGGCTACGGCATGACCGAGGCGTCCCCCGGCGTGTGCCTGCTCGACGCCGAGCACGCCCTCGACAAGTCCGGCAGCGCCGGCCTTCCGCACTTCTTCGACGACGTCCGCATCGTCGACCCCGCCGGCCACGACTCCTCCCGCGGCGAACTGCTCGTGGAAGGCCCGAATGTCATGAGCGGTTACTGGAACCTCCCCGATGAGACGGCCGCGGCCCTCCACGACGGCTGGTTCCATTCCGGGGACATCGCCCGCACCGATGACGACGGCTACGTCACCATCGTCGACCGCGCCAAAGACATGATCATTTCAGGCGGTGAGAACATCTACCCGGCCGAGGTCGAGAACCTGCTCTACGAGCATCCGGCCGTCGGTGACTGCGCCGTCATCGGGGTCCGGGACGAAAGGTGGGGCGAGGTACCCCGCGCCGTCGTCGTTCTCGCGCTCGATGCCACGGCGAGGGCCGAGGACATCCTCGCCTCCCTCGATGGGCGTCTGGCACGCTACAAGATTCCCAAGTCACTCGTCTTCACCGACGCTCTGCCCCGCACCGGCGCCGGGAAGCTGATCAAGGCTCGCATTCGAGAGAAATTCGGTACCCCTTCTGAAGGAGACCTGCCATGACCGCCGCGCGTACCGTCACCGGTCTCGACGAGATCAAGGCTCTCGCCGGGGCCGACCTGGGCCGTACCGACTGGTTGGAGATCACCCAAGAACGGGTGAACATGTTCGCCGACGCCACCGACGACCATCAGTGGATCCACACCGATCCCGAGCGTGCCGCCACCGGCCCGTTCGGTGCCACGATCGCCCACGGTTACCTGACCCTGTCTTTGATCATTCCTCTCTTCACCCGATTGCTGGCCATCGAGGGCATCTCGATGAGCATCAACTACGGCCTGGACAAGGTCCGTTTTCCGCAGCCGGTAAAGGTCGGCGCCAAGATCCGCCTGCACGGCACCGTGGAGTCCGTCGACGATGTTCGCGGCAACGGCGTCGAGATGCGGCTCGCCTTCACCGTGGAGATCGAGGGCTCCGACAAACCCGCCTGCGCCGCGCGGGCCGTCCTCCGTCATTACGCATAGACCAATGCCGGTCTTCGGTGATTGACGAGCCGATGACCGGCCGAAATTCGACGCTCGCAGATTCGCCGCAGGTATTGACCGATCGATCGATCAAAAGATACGTTCTGCGGCAATGGATTGATCGACCGATCGATCGATAATCCAGATGACCTACCGAGGAGGCCCGGATGAGCGGAGACGCCGGCAAGCCGGTACAGGGGCGGCGCGGTCGCCGGGCCGCGGACGCCACGCCCGTCAACGTCCGGCTGTCACGGGCGGCGCTGGAGCTGTTCTCGCGAAAAGGGTTCGACGCGACCGGGATCCGCGAGATCGGCGCGCACGCCGGCGTGAGCACCTCGATGCTCTACCACTACCTGAGCTCCAAGGACGAGGCCCTGAGCGACCTCGTGCTCGAAGGGCTCAGCAGGCACGGCCAGGCGCTGCAGGACGCCTGCGGCATCGTCGACCGTCCCGAGGAACGGCTCGCCGCCCTCATCGGCGTGCAGGTCATCATCCCCATCAAACATCCGCAGATGGGCCAGTTGCTGCAGCAGGAACTGCACGCACGCGACTGGTCCGACCATCCATCGATCAGCCGCCAGCGCGCGCGGACGAACCGGCTGTGGACCGACGTCCTCGCCCGGGGGCAGGCGGAGGGCGTCTTCACCTTCGGGTCGGCGTCGTTGGCGCGGATCGCGCTGATGCGCTCGACCACACTGGTCACCCAGTGGTACCAGGCCGACGGCGCGCTCGGCCTGGAGACGGTGGCCGCCCAGTTCGCCGACCTGGCCCTCGGAACCGTCCGCGCCCACCGCGACGGCCGCCCACTGCGCTTCGACGATCTCCAAGCCCCGTCGATCACCCGCCTGGTCGAGGTGGTCGAGAAGGCCCACCGGGACGTCTGGTGGTAACCGGCCGGCGCTGAAGGCATCACGCGCCCGCCCCGTACGGGCCTCATCCCCCACCAGCCGAACTCACATCACGACACGGCGCACCGCCGGTGTGCCCTGACGCGACCAGGCATGCCGTCACGACGATGACCGCCGTGCCGCGGAACGCCCATCTCACTCCACACACTCCTTCACGCCGCCGGATGCGGCGTGGTGTCATCGAGGAGGTACCCGGATGTTCGCCAACATCGGGGCAAGTCACCCATCCCCCACCCCTCCGCGCATCCAACGCCCGCCGGCGTTCCGTTCCCGCGTCCTCTGCGCGGTCGCCGCCGCACTGCTCCTCCCCCTCGCCGCCTGCGGGACGAGCGAGGCGGGCGACGGCGGTTCGACCCTCAAGGTCGGCTACATCGCACCCCTGTCGGGAACGGCCGCGCTCTACGCGGGGGGTTTCACCGGCGGCGTCGAGAGCGCGGTGAAGGTCCACGACCGGTCGGGCGGGTGGAAGATCAAGCTGACGAAGGGTGACGACGCCAGCGACCCGGCCACCTCCACGCAGGTCTGCCAGCGATTCGTCAACCAGGACCACGTCGACCTCATCGTGGCCGGCCAGCCCGCCGCCAACGCGCAGGCGTGCCGCGCCGTCGCCGCCGTCCGGAAGGTGCCGTACATCTCCTTCTCCACCGGCGCGACGGAGTTCTGCTTCCCCAACATGTGGAACTACGGGCCATCGCCCAAGCAGGCGGCGCTGCCGCTCATCGACCACCTGCTCGCCCACGGCTCGAAGAAGTTCTATCTGATGGGCACCGACTCGGCCTCACCGAAGGCGACCTTCGCCATCGTCAGAGCCCAGATCCAGGCCAAGGGCGGAACGGTCGTCGGGACGGGCTACGAGACGCTGGGCACCTCGGACTTCTCCCCCGACATCTCCAAGATCATCTCTTCCGGGGCCGACACCGTGTTCAGCGCCGTGGTCGCCGGCGACAACATCACCTACCACAAGCAGTTCGCCGCGAACGCGGGCACGGCCAGGCTCATTCAAGGTGACATGCAGATGGTCACCAAGACGGCACGAGCGCTCGGCTCCGCCGCCGCGGGCGTCGTCTACGCCGGCCCCTACGACCAGTCGGCCCAGAACGCCGCCAACACCACCTACCTCGCGGCGCTGAAGACGGCGGCGCCGAACGTGAACCCCGGTGACGCCATCCTCAGCTACCAGGGCATGACGCTCGTCACCAAGGCGATCGACACCTTGGCCAAGGGCGAGAAGCCCTCGTCGGCGAAGCTGGGGGCGGCCCTTTCGGCGGCCACGGCGGACACGCCGAGCGGCAAGGTGACCGCCGCGGCGAACCGGTACGTCACGATGCCGATGCGGATCTGGAAGGTCGGCTCGAACGGCTCCGCCTCCACCGTCCTGAACACCGTCCCGTCCGCCGACCCCGCCGTCGGCTGCAAGCAGTGACCGGGCGGGAGACGACATGACCGTCCTCATCAGCATGATCAACACCAGCGCGACCACCCTGCTCGTCCTCATGGGACTGGCGATCGTGCTGGGCCTGATGCACATCGTCAACCTCGCCCAGACCGGCTTCATGGCCGTCGGTGTCTACACCGGGCTGGAGATCGGGCCGCGCCTCGGCTTCTGGACGGGCGCGCTGATCGCCGCGATCGTCACCGGCCTGCTGGGCGCCGCCGCCGAGACCTTGCTGCTGCGGCGGGTCCGCGAGCGGATGCTGGAGACGATGCTGGCGACCTGGGGCCTGTCGCTGGTCCTGACCCAGGTCATCCAGCTGAGGTACGGGCCGGACAGCCGCGTCATGGCCACCCCGCTGCACGGCTCGTTCCACCTGTTCGGCACCACCTGGCAGAAGTACCGCGTGCTGCTGGTGGTCGCCGCCGTCCTGCTGATCGTGGCGATGTGGGCGCTGACCCGCTTCACCAGGGTCGGGTTGCGGGTGCGGATGTGCATGGCCGACCCGGACCTGGCCGAGGACAGCGGCATCAACACATCGCTCGTCCGGCAGACGACCTTCGTCCTCGGCTGTGCCCTCGCCGGATTCGTCGGCGTTCTGCTCGGCCCGATCTCCGGGATCAGCCCGAACTACGCCGGGAACCTGCTCATCCCCGCCTTCCTCGCGGTGATGATGTCGGGCCGTACCCTGCACGGCCTGGTCATCTCCGGCGTCGTCCTGTCGATCGTGCAGGTCGGGTTCGCCTACTGGTCCAAACCGGCGTACGCGACGGTCGCCGTCATCGCCGTGGCCGTCGTCGTCCTCGGCGTCCTCCCGGACGGCATCGACCTGCGAAGGTTCAGGAGGGTCCATGTCTAGGTCGGTGACGGCCGCCGCGGCCGCGATCGCCGTGGTCGTGCTGGTGACTCCCTTCCTCAGCGGCACCTACTACCAGCAACTGCTCGCCCAGGCGTTCCTGTACGCGATCGTGGCGGTGAGCCTGGACTTCGTCTGGGGCTACGCCGGCGTGCCCGACCTCGGACACGCGCTCTGGTTCGGCATCGGTGCCCTGTCGGTCGGCCACACCACCACGGTCCTGTCCGACGTCGGGCTGGTCACCGAGGTCCACGGCTCGGCCGGCCGGTATCTGGTGGGCGTCGTCATCGGCGTGGTCACCGCGACCGTCCTCGCCGCGATCGTCGCGCGGCTGTGCCTGTCGTCCCGCCGGTCGAACGACTTCTACATCGTCGTGGTGACGCTCGCGCTGGCGACCGCCGCCGTCACGGTCTACGACCAGACGCCGGGCCTCGGCGGGGGCGAGAACGGGCTGTTCGGCTTCAACCTGCCCGGCGTCTCCTCGCTGGGGTGGTACTACATCACCGCGGCGATGCTGGCCGTGACCGTCGCCGTCGCGCTGGTGGTCGTCCGCAGCGACTTCGGACTGCTGATGCGCGCCGTCCGTGACAACGCACCGCGCGCCCGCTACCTGGGCTACAACGACGTCAACGTCAAGATCTGGGTGTTCACCGCGGGTGCGGCCGTCACCGCACTCGCCGGGGCGGCCTTCGCGATGATGACCGGTGTCGCCAACGACGGCCAGTTCAGCTTCACGCTGGCCACCTCGATGCTGGTCTGGGTCGCCGTCGGCGGCCGCGCCACCATCGTCGGCCCGATGATCGGCGCGATCGTGATGAGCCTGGCCGGCGCCAAGTTGAACGAGCAGTTCCCCGCCCAATGGACGATCATCGAGGGCGCGCTGCTGATCGCCGTCGTGGTGTTCATCCCGGGCGGGCTGCTCGGGCCGCTCGTCCGGCTCGCCGGGCGGCTGCTCGCCCACCGGCACCCGCCGCGCGGACGCGTCATCGCCGCCGCGCCCGCTGAGCCGGACCGTCCGGCGCCGGACGGTCCGGCGCCGGACGCCGACGGCGGCGGGCCCGTGATCCGCATTCGCGACCTGGTGTTCGGATACGGCTCCCTGCGCGTCCTGGACGGCGTCGCCCTGGACGTCGTCGCGGGCGAGCTGCTGTGCGTCGTGGGGCCGAACGGTGCCGGCAAGTCCACACTGACGAACGTCATCACCGACGGACGGCTGCGGTCGCGCGGGACGGTCGAGTTCCTGCTGCCGGGCCGACGGCTCGGCGACCGGCCGGCACCGCACGAGATCGCCCGCGCGGGCGTGGGCCGGAAGTTCCAGATCCCCTCCGTCTTCGCCAGCCTCACCGTCGCCGAGGCGCTGCTGCTGGCCGACCGGCGCGGGGCGCTGCCCTCGCCGTGGCGGCGCAGCGCGACGGTCGGGGTCGCCCCGTCCGTCATCGACATCGTCCGGATCGCCGGGCTGGCCGGGCGGGCCGACACGCCGTCGGCCGACCTCTCGCACGGGCTGCGGCAGGGTCTCGAGGTGGCGATGGCCGTCGCGGCGCGGCCCCGCGTGATCATCCTGGACGAGCCGACCGCCGGGCTCACCGCCCATGAACGCCATGACATCGGCCAGGTCCTGGAGCACCTGCGCGACATCGGGATCGCGGTCGTGCTCATCGAGCACGATCTGGACTTCGTCATCCGCGTCTCCGACCGTGTGGTCGTGCTGCACGGTGGCCGCGTCATCGAGGACGGCCCGCCCGAGACCGTCCGCGGATCGGACGCCGTACGCAGCGCCTATCTCGGGACGGCGGTCCGATGAGCGCGAACGTCACGACCGAGACCCTCGGCCTGCACGTACGGGATCTCGACGCCGGGTACGGCGCGGCGACCGTCATCCGCGAGGTGTCGTTCGACGTCGCGGTCGGCGAGGCGCTGGCCGTCGTCGGCCGCAACGGCATGGGCAAGACGACCCTGCTCAAGGCGATCATGGGCCATGCCGGCCGGACGACCGGGACGGTCCGCGTCGGCGACTCCGACGTCACCGGCCGGCCCGCCCACCGGATCGTACGTCTCGGCGTCGGCTACGCCGCTCAGGAGGGAAACCTCTTCACCGACCTGACCGTCGCGGAGAACCTCCAGGCGGCCACCATGCACCTGCCCCGCGGTCATACGGCGAAGCGCCGCGAGGAGGTGCTCGCCTACTTCCCGGTGCTGACGAACCGTCTCTGGCAGACCGCCGGGACGCTGTCCGGCGGCGAACAGAAGATGCTCGTGCTCTCGCTGGCGCTGCTGCGCGAACCCCGGCTGCTCATCATCGACGAGATCAGCGACGGTCTCCAGCCGAGCGTCGTCGACACGGTCGGCGACGTACTGCGGGCCGAGCGGGAGCGGCGAGGCATATCCCTGCTCATGGCGGAGCAGAACGTCGACCTCAGCCTGCGGGTCGCCGACCGGGTGGCCGTTCTCAAGCTCGGCCGCATCGTGTCCACGGTCGACAGCACGGCGGAAGGCGTCCGCGACCACCTCATGAAGGAGCTGGCCCCATGACCGAGCGCAGCGAGGGAATCGAAGACGCGCGCCAGTGGTCACTCCCGCCGACGAAGGAGGATTCATGAGCGGCCGCGGGAGGAGCGGTGTGGTGCCGGTGGAGGGTGCCGGGCTGCGGTGGAGGAGGCTCGGGCACGGCGCACGAACGGTCGTCGCGGCGCACCAGGGGCCGGGCGGGCCGCCTCGTCCGCTCTGGCTGCGGATGTTGGCCGAGGTTCCCGGCCTCAACGTACTGTCGCTGGAGCTGCGCGGCACCGACGGCTCGCCACGCGCCCACGAGGATCTGGGCGACCGCTGGTACGAACGGTGGGCGATGGACGTCGCCCGTGTCGCCGAAGTCCTCGGTGAGACGGGTTACGTCTACGCCGGAGCGTCGCACGGCGCCGTCGTCGGCTGGCACCTGGCACTCGGCCGCCCGCCCGGACTGCGGGCGCTGGTGTCGGTGGTCGGCGCGCCACACGGCCGCGACGCCGGGCCGGGCCGATCGTCCGGCTGGGAACAGCGCAGGGCCGCCGTCCACGACCGACGGCTGGCCGAGGAGATCTTCGCCTCGATGCGCTCGCCCACGTCCGATCCGCTGCGGCTGCGCCGGCGCGCCCAGGCCCGCGAACGCTACCTGAAGAGCCTGGACGCACTCGATCCGGAGACGCTGCCGCGGGCCGGCGTCGCGCTGCCGCATCTGCGCACCGACGCGGAGGTCGCCGGCGAACTGCGCCGCGTCGACGTCCCCGTCCTCGTCGCCGGAGGTATGCAGGACCGGCTCTGCCGGCCCGAGGACAACCTGCGCGCCGCGAGTGCCGTCCCCGGTGCTCGCCTGGTCCTCTTCCAGGATCACGGCCACAGCACGCTCCTGGACGAGGAACCCGAGCCACTGATCGACCAGATCCGGCTCTTCCTCTCCCCCACCGACGCGAAGTCCAACGACCGGCCCGACCACGAGGAGAGCTCCCCGTGCCCTTGATGGAGATGGCAGACGCCACGCTGCACTACGACGAGTACGGCACCGGTGACGAAGTCGTCCTGTCGTCCGCCATGGCGTTCGACCCTCAGGCCTACCCGTCCTGCCTGGCGGCACCGCCCACCGGCTATCACGTGTACACGATCCAGGCGCGTGGATACGGAAGGTCCAGCCACCCGGACGTACCGCCGGAACAGGGCTGGCTGGACCAGTGGGCCGACGACGTCTGCGCCTTCGCCGACCGTCTCGGCATCGACCGGTTCATCTACACCGGTATCTCACACGGCGGCGGCATCGGCTGGCATCTCGCCGCCCGGCGGCCCGAACGGCTGAAAGCGCTGATCTCCGTGGTGGGTACCCCGCACGACCGCGCGGGCGGCACGGACTCGTCGGCCGGTCGCCGCCGGATGATCGAGAACCGCCGCTCCCCCGAGATCGTCGCCGAGCAGCTCCGGATCATGTACGGGCCGACCGACGACCCCGTCCGGCGGGCGGCGCGCGAGGAGGAGATCGCCCGCCGCGTGGAGCGGTACCTCGCCCAGCCCGAACGGGAGACGCTCATCAACCAGGGCAAGCCGTTCCCGCGGGCGCGCACCGACGAGGAACTGGCCGAGGTGTTGCGCGGCATCCGTGTCCCCGTCCTGATCCTGGCGGCGATGCGGGACGGGGTCATCTCCCCGGAGTCGGCGTTGCGCGCGGCCCGTTCGGTCCCGGGCGCCAAGTCCGTGCTCTTCGAGGACGAAGGCCATTTCATCGGCACGGAGAGCCCGGAGCGGCTCGTCCGGGAGGTGCGCGTGTTCGTCGACGAGCTGAACGACGTCGCCGAGCCCCGGACCGCCGCCAGGACGGGAGCCGGAGCATGAGCGAGCGGAGCGAGCGAATCAAAGAACACGTGCGCCGGGATCTCTCCTCCGACGGAGGAGGACTCATGAGCGCGGAGATCACCGTGATGGCCGTCGGCGACGTCATCCTCGACGAACCCGAGCCCGCCTCGTTCTTCGAACCGGCACGCGACACGCTGCTGGGGGCGGACGTCGCGGTCGCGCACATCGAGGTGCCGCACTCCGACACCACCGAGCGGACCAGCACCGACGTGCCCGCCCCGCCCGCCGATCCCGCCGCTCTGGCGGCGCTGCCCGGCGCGGGGTTCGGCGTCGCGACTCTCGCGGGGAACCACATCTACGACGCCGGCGCGAGCGGCGTCGCGGACACGATCCGGCACCTGCGGGACAACGGCGTGGCCACGACCGGCGCCGGGCCGAACCTGCCCGCGGCGCGGCGCCCCGCCATCGTCGAACGCGGTGGACTGCGACTGGCCGTGCTCAGCTACAACTGCGTCGGCCCCCGCGAGTCATGGGCCACCTCCGCGAAGGCCGGCTGCGCGTACGTGCACGTCCTGACCCACTACGAGCTCGACCACGCCAGCCCCGGCGGCCCGCCGCGAATCTACACCTTCGCCGAACCCGACGACCTCGACCGGCTCGCCGACGACGTACGCGCCGCCCGCGCCGAGGCCGACGCCGTCCTCGTCGCCTTCCACAAGGGCGTCGGCCACACCCCGGCCGCGATCGCCATGTACGAGCGGCCCGTCGCGCACGCCGCGATCGACGCGGGCGCCGACGCGGTCGTCGGCCACCACGCCCACATCATGCGGGGCATCGAGGTCTATCGCGGCCGTCCGATCTACCACGGCCTCGGCAACTTCGTCACCGTCACCCGCGCCCTCACCCCGACCGGCGGCGACAGCGCGGAGATCGAGGCATGGGCACGACGCCGCGTCGAACTGTACGGGTTCGCGCCCGATCCGGACATGCCGTTCTACCCCTTCCATCCGGAGAGCCGGAACACCGCCATCGCCACGATGCGGTTCGGCGCGTCCGGCCTCACCGGTGCCGGCTACGTGCCCTGCTGGATCGACGACCGAGGACGCCCGGTCCCGCGGGGCCGCCGCGACGGAGGCCAGGACGTCGCCGCCTACATCGACGGCATCGGCCGCCGCGCGGGCCTGGACACCGCGACGCGCTGGCGCGGTGACGCCGAGATCGAGTTGACGGAAGTGGACGGGGGAACCCGATGACGGCACGACCGCTGGACGGTAAGACCGTCCTGGACCTGACGACCGCGCTGGCGGGACCGTACGCCACGCTGCTGCTGGCCGGCCTGGGCGCCACCGTGATCAAGATCGAGAATCCGGCGACCGGCGGGGACAGCTCCCGCGGCAACTCCCCGTACGCGCGAGCGGACGGCCCGGCCGCCGATCGCCGCGACGACACTGACATGTCGGTGTCGATGCTGACCCGTGGCCGGGGCAAACTGAGCGTCACGCTCGACCTCAAGCAGCCCCGCGGCCGGGAGGTCTTCGCCGACCTCCTCGGCCACGCCGACATCGTGGTCGAGAATTACGCGGCCGGCACGGCCGACCGGCTCGGCGTCGGCTACCAGGCGGCGCGTGCGGTCAACCCGCGCATCGTCTACACCTCGATCAGCGGCTTCGGCGCGCAAGGCGGCGGCTCCGGCACGGGCAAGGCGATGGACACCATCATCCAGGCGCTCAGCGGGGTGATGATGACGGCCGGCGAACCGGGCGACCCTCCCGTCCGGTTCGGACTTCCGGTCGGTGACCTGCTCGCCCCGCTGTACGCCGTCATCGGCACCCTCGCCGCCGTGCTGCACGCCGAACACACCGGCGAGGGCCAGCACGTCGACGTGTCCATGCTCGGCGCGCTCACCTCACTGCTGTCCTGCGAGCCGTTCGACGCCTACGAGATGATGGGCCTGCCCGGCCGCACCGGCGCGCTGGTGCCGCGGCTCGCACCGTTCGGCGTGTTCCCGGCCGCCGACGGCTGGATCGCTCTGTGCGGCCCGACCGACGCGTTCGCGCGCGGGGTGTTCGCCGCGATGGACCGCCCCGAACTGGCCGGGGACGAGCGTTTCGCCACGCGCGACCGGCGCGTTCGGAGCGCCGCGGAACTCCACGAGCTGATCCGGTCCTGGTCGTCCGGGCTGACCCGCGCGGAGGCGATCAAGCGGCTCGCGGACCACGGCGTCCCGGCCGCCGAGGTACGGGACCCGGCGGAGGCCGTCCGGGACCCGACGGTCCTCGCCCGCGGGGAGGTCGTCGAGCTGGTCCACCCCGACCACGGCCCGACCGGACTGCTGGGCCCGGGAATCCCGATCACGTTCTCCGCCTCGCACGCCGACCTGGACCGCCCGGCACCTCACATCGGCCAGCACAACCAGGCGGTGCTCGGCGGGCTGCTCGGCTACTCCGCCGAACGCCTGGCCGCGCTCGCCGACGAGGGCGTCCTGTGAGCACCACGCCCGCGGCGCTCAAGGAGTTGCGCGACGCCTATGACGACCGGCCCGCCGCCATCCGGCGCCGACGCGCGGCGGGCGCCCCGGTCGTGGGATGCGTGGGCGCCGACGTCCCCGTCGAACTCGTCACGGCGGCCGGGGCGCTACCGGTGCGGCTGGCCGGGGATCCCGCCCGCGACCGCGCCGCCGCCGACCGCTATCTCGGCACCGGCCTCGATCCCGCGGCCCGTTCGATCCTCGCCGGTCTCCTGTCCGGAGAGCCGGAGCTGGACCTGCTGCTGATCTCCAACGACTGCGCCGCCTCACTGCGGCTCTTCTACACCGTCCGCGAACTGCGCCGGCTCGGCGTCGAACCCTCCCTGCCGCGCACCCACCTCGTCGACGTCCTTCATCTCCCCCACCGCACCACGACCCGCTACAACCGCGTCCGGCTCGCGGAGACCAAGGAACTGCTCGAACGCTGGTCCGGCCGGCGCATCGGCGAGAGCGAGCTCGCGAAGGCCGTCCGGCAGCACGACGAGGCGCGACGGAGGATTCTCGCCCTGCGGCGGCTGCGCACCGCCGACCGTCCCGCGCTGCGTGGCGAGGACGCGCTGGTCGCGATCGGTGCCGGCGCGGTGCTGACCCCCGAGGAACACGCGGCACTGCTCGACCGGCTCATGCTCGCCGACGCCGGCCTGCCCCGCTACGACGGTCCCCGCCTCTACCTCACCGGCAGTGCCCATGACGGTCCCGAGGTCTACCGTGCGATCGAAGCCGCCGGTTACCTGATCGTCGCCGACGACCACGACTGGGGAGACGCACTCGCCGGGCCGCTCGTCGGCGAGCCGACCCTGGACGCCCTGGCCGAGCGCTACCAGTACCGGGCCCCGACCGCGGCGCGGTCGTCGGTCCGCGTCCGCGCCGACCAGACCGCCGCCACCGTGGAACGCTCCCACCCCGACCTGCTCGTGTGCTACGTCCGCGACAGGGACGAGGCACCGGCCTGGGACTTCCCCGCCCAGCGCAGAGCGGCCGGCGTCCCGGCGGTGATCCTCGAACACCGCCGCTACGGAGAACTCGGCGAGGACGCGCTGCCGATCATCGCGGACGCCCTGCGCACCGCCCGTCAGAACGGAGAGACCGGCTGATGGCCCGGCGGAACAAGCTCCTCGCCTCTTCGATCGAGGCCACCCGCTACCAGCGGGAATGGTTCGCCGGGCTGCGCGAGGCCGTGGCCGGTGGCGCACCACTCGCCCTCGTCAACGCCGACGCACCACAGGAGATCTTCCGGGCGATGGGCATCCCGTACGTGGTGAACCAATGGTGGGCGTCCGTCGTGGCCGCCAAGCGGCGTACGGGCGAATACCTGCGGACGCTCCGCGAGAACGGCTATCCCGACTACTCCGAGCAGTACAGCGCCACCTCCCTCGCGTCCGTCTTCGCGGAGATCCCCGACCCTCCCTGGAACGGGCTGCCCCGGCCCACGATCGTCCTGGGCGACACCACCGGCGACGCCTCACGCAAGGTCTTCGACATCTGGGACGAGCAGGACGGGATCGCCTACTACCCGCTGGAGAGCGCCGCCGCCGACACCGTCCCGGTCAACTGGTGGGAGCTGATGCCGGACCAGTGGGAGACCGTCATCGGCACCGCACGCCTGGACCTCATGGTCGCCGAGCTGGAAGGGCTGGTGCGCTTCCTGGAGACGACGACCGGCCGCGTCTTCCGCGAGTCCCGCTTCCGCGAGGTCATGGCTCTGATCAACGAGCAGGAGGAATGGAACCGCCGCACCCGCGACCTCATCGCCCGCACGCGTCCCGTCCCGCTTCGCGTGGACGACAGCATCTCCAGCGTCATGGTCCCGCAATGGCACCGTGGCACCGTCTGGGCCCGGGACGCCGCCAGACGCTTCCATGACGAGGTCGCCGCGCGCGTCGCCGCCGGCGAGGCCGCCTGCCCCGGCGAGCGGCTGCGGTTGATGTGGATCGGCCGCGGCCTCTGGTACGACATGGACTTCTACCGGTACTTCGAGGAACGTCACGGCGCCGTCTTCGTCTGGTCGATGTACCTGGCGATCGCCGCGGACGGCTACATCCGCCACGGCGACGACCCGATGCGCGCCCTCGCTGCGAGGTTCGCGGCCTTCTCGGACCAGCTGTACCGCCCACCGTGGTCGAACGAGTGGTACCTCAAGGAGGCGAGACTGCACCAGGTCGACGGAGTCGTGCACCTGGTCGGCGAGGACGCGCGCAGCGGCTGGTTCATCACCGAGACGCTCGAACGCGCGGGTATCCCGGTGTTCGAACTGCGGGTCGACAACGTCGACCAGCGTGCCTACGACCTGACCACCGTCCGCGCCGCGGTCGATGACTGGCTCACCGACCGCGTCGCCGGCAGGGCATCGAAAAAGCCGAGCCCGCACACTCCCTCGGCACCTTGAGACGGGCGCGAACGTGCGCTTCAGGAACTACCAGGAAATTTATTTCGGCCCCGCTGGCGTAGTGTTCGAAGAAATCGACTTCAACTGACATTCACGTGGCGGCGCTCCGCGCGTTCCCGCCGCCACGTACCTTTTCCCGCGACCGGCCTTTCGACTCCTTGCGCGAGCCGGCCGGAATTTCGGGCTCGTCGGGTCCGGCCCAGTGGCGCGAATCGGTGAGCGCGTCCACCGCGTCCACGATGGCCCGTGCCTCGGCCACGATCCGCGCGCCCGCAGGAGTCACGGTGACCCGCCGGCTGGTCCGCTCGAACAGCCGGACGCCCAGTTCACGCTCCAGCTCGTGGATTCGACGGCCGAACGGCTGTGCGCCGATGTAGTGCCGCTGCGCGGCGCTGCCGAAGTGCAGCTCCTCCGCAAGCGTGATCGCGTAACGAAGTGACTGGAAGTCCACGCATTTCCCTCCGCGAATGCGAGCGATGTCCAGGTCGAGGCCGGCGGCGCCCTGCCAGGGCGCCAAGGAGTCCAGCTGATCGCGAAGCGGCTGGAGGCATCCGGCCGCTTCGTACGAAGTAGCTTCTCCGAGACCGACGGCCGTCACGATCCGGCACGCGGTACATCCGCGGTACAGCCGGCACTACCGTCCGTCGCATTCGAGCGCATCACCACCGGCTCAGCCCGCGATCACCCCACCGCCGTGGCGGTCGAGATGAGAACCGCTTCCACGCAGTGCACCGGGCCTCCCGGCTCCAGGGAATGCTCCACGAGGATTTCGTCCACGCACTGTCGTCGGCCGCCGCGGTGTGCACGGCCTCATCGCCGACCTGCGGCCGCGGACCCTCTTCGTCCCCCGCTTCGACGGCCGGAGAGACATCTTCCACCGGCGTCACCTGATCCACCGCGGATTCGTGGGCCGGACGTGGCTCGATCATGATGCGGGCGAGGTCCCTACCGGCCTGCGGTGAGCCGCCGCTGTCGTACATCGCAAATGAATGGTCGGCGATCGCCGCGTACAAACGCCTTACCGCATTCGAGAACCACCCGGTTCTGTCGGCCCTGCTGGAACGGATCGTCCGGCAGGAGACCCGCCATGTCGCCTTCTACGCGACACAGGCGCGTGATCGGCTGGCACGCAGCGCGAAGGCCCAGCGGCTGGTGCGGTTCGCCCTGCGGAGATTCTGGGCCCCGGTCGGATCGGGCGTCATGAAGGTCACGCTGCCGGTCGCGGAGGCGCTGGTCGCCGCGCACGCGATGGGTGTGCTGCACCGGGACGTCAAGCCGCACAACATCATGATCGGCGACGACGGCCGGGCCGTCCTCACCGACTTCGGCCTCGCCCAGATTCACGGCGAGCAGGGGCTCACCGCCACGGGCATGATGATGGGTTCCGCCGAGTTCCTTCCACCCGAACGGATGCTGGGCAGGGTCGCCGTGCCCGCGTCGGACTTCTTCTCCCTCGGCGTCGTCCTGTACGCGGCGGTCGAGGGCTACTCACCCTTCCTGCGCAAGGTCCCGGAGGCGACCTTCCAGGCGATCATGAACGCGCGGCCGGCGGACCCGATCCACGGCGGACCGCTCACCCCGCTGATCATGGCCATGCTCGACAAGGACCCGGAACGGCGGCCCAGCGGCGCTCAGGTCGTCGAGCGGCTCCGCCAGGTGGCCGAGGGCACACCGTCGGCCTCCACCGACACGGCGCCTCCGGCCGCCGAGAAGGGACCCGGAAAGGAAGGTGGCGACGGAAAGCGCACTCGCCGCGCGTGGGTACTGCCGGTGGCGGCCATCATCACCGTAGCCGCGTTCGCGGCCGGTGTGGCCGCGGCCACGGGGGCCATCAAGCTGAGACCGGCGGCGACGCAGGCCGCCCCAACGGTGACGACCACGGTCCACTCCGTGCAGCCCGGTGACCGGCAGCAGCACCCGACGGCCTCCCCGAGCAGGAGCCGCGGACCGATGACCGTGGCGAGCCCCACGCCCTCGGCTTCACGCCGCAAGCACGCCGGGACCGAGGCCGCCTCGAACGAGTTGCCGCTGGCGGGCGGGCCGCCGTGGACGAGCCGCGTGCTGCACGCACCGTACGTGCTCCGCTCGGGCAGGACCGTGCGGACGAACCGCATCGCGCTGACCATGCAGACCGACGGTGATCTCGTGCTCCGCGACAAGGGTGGCAAGGTCATCTGGTCCACCGGGACCCACCGGCCCGGAGCCCACGCCATCCTCCAGAGCGACGGCAACCTGGTCGTCTACACCGCGAGCGATCGGCCGGTCTGGGGCGCGGGATGCCAGGGCCATGATCATCCGACGATGGTGCTGCAGGCCGACGCCAACCTGGTGATCGAGGACAAGAACGGCACGCCGGTATGGGCGACCGGCACCTGGCGATGACCCGGGGACCGAGCCTGGCCCGCGTTGGACACAGCGGGGTACGCGGCCGGGTTCTTCAGCGAGGGTCGGATCTCAGCAGGGAGTAGAGGTAAACGTCTCGGCGTTCGTCTTCGGCGGGCCACCAACGGCGAAGGAGTCCTTCACGTTGGTAGCCGGCCCGCTCGGCGGTGCGCCAGGACGCTTCGTTCGAAGGCTCCGCGTACAGCTCAAGGCGGTCGATCCCGGGCGGCGTGAACGCCCAGGCCGACAGCATGCGCAACGCATGTCCCGCCGCCCCCTGACCGCGCTTTCGTTCGGCGATCCAGTACCCGATGCTTGCCCGCCCGGCCTGCAGATCCTTCAATCCCAGTCCGATATGTCCGATGGCGTGGTCGGTTTCCGCGTCAGCGATGGCGAAGTAATATCTGACGCCTGCGACGTAGTGGCTTCGGGCCAGGTCGATCAGGGCCTGCATCTGATCAACGTCGGATGTCGCCTGAACCTTGCTCTGCGCGAGCACCGGATCGATCAATGTGATCAGCGGATCGTCGGAGACTTCTTCGATGAATCTCGCATCGTCGTCGGAGAAATTCCGCAGCACGAGCGTGCCGTCGTCGATTCGGGGAAAGGGAGCGAACATTGACATGGCACCAATCTCCCACACGTTGACGAGAACCAGGCCGCGCTCGCGCCGTAAGGACAACGGCTTCACTTCTCCTTCGTAACTCCGTAATCCCCCTCACTCCCGTAGGCGATTTGCACGCCAAGCGAAATAACGGCCCCTTGCGATCATCCGCAAGGGGCCGGTCGGTCGTCGCGGTGTCAGCGCGGGGTCACGGGCTGGGTGGTGGGTGTGAGGACCAGCAGGCGCAGCTCGTTCGGTTGCAGGGACAGGGTCTGGCTCGTGTAGCCGCTGGTGCGTGGCGCGATGACGAACTGCTCCACCGGCTTCAGGTCGCCCGAGTCCGAGTCATCGCCGATTTTGTACCGGGTCACCAGGATGTTCGACTTGCCGAACGCGCTCGGCAGGTGGGACAGGACGATCTTCGAGTTGTAGCCGGTCTGCTGCGTCCACTGATAGTTCCACGTCATCACCGCGACTTTGGTCGGATCGGCGGCGGCCAGCCCGTACACGCCGATGCCCTGGGCGCTGAGCTGGTCCGACGTCGCCTTGTACCGGGTCGCGGGCAGCATCGACTGCATCTGCATCATGTTGAAGTAGGGCCGCGGTACGCCGGTGCCGGTGTCGGCGAACATGTCCTTGCGGTCGTTGTCCGGGTGGTCGATGGTCCAGTGGAACGGCGTGACCGACTTCTGACCGAGGTAGTAGTAGTGCAGTGACGCCAGGCCCGCCGCCTGGATGTGGTAGTCGGCCGACAGGCCCAAGCTGGAGGCGCGGGATCCGGGGAAGACGCCGCTCTCGGTGACCAGGGCGGGAACACTCTTCAGCTTCCGGGCGGACAGCATGGAGTTCAGCTGCGAACGCTCCGTGGCGACGACCGCCGGGTCCATCTTCAGCTTGTCCCACGCACCGCCGGTGGTGTTGATCAGGTACTGGTGGTAGGAGACGAAGTCGAGCCGCTTGTTCGCGTCCGTGTCGGCGGCGTACAGGTCCAGGAAGGCGCCGATCCGGTTCGTGGTGAAGATGTCGGTCGTCGGCCCACCGATTTTGATCGCCGGGCCGGGCAGGTTCATCGCGTTCACCGCGTTGACCATCTGGTAGGTGAACTTGTACTTCGGGTAGTACGCCGCGATGTCCGGCGGCTCGTTCTCCGACTCGAGGTACTCGATGGTCGGGAAATGCCGCTTGTAGTCGGCGAGCATGTCGCGCTCGGCGGCGAAGAGTTCGGCGCGCGAGAACGTGCCCTTGGTGACCAGCGGGTCGTAGTCGGAGCGCCAGTTGAGCACCAGCGACTTCGACCACGAGGAGTACGCCTGCAGGTAGTCGTACCACTTGGCGTAGTCCGGCTTCTTGTTCGCCACGTCGTACGCCTGGTCGAACTCCAGCCACACCCGCGACCGGTCGAGCTTCAGGCCGCTCAACTCGGCGCTCGTCTTCGTACCGTATTTCCAGCTGTTCGGCGTCGCGCTCAGCTCACCGCCGGGCCGGAACGGAAACGCGCCCTGACTCTGCGACAGGTCGACGCGTACGGCGTTCGCGACCGGCGACGCGGCGGCGTCGGCGTTCGAGCGCATCGACGCGGTGGAGGACGCGGGTTCCCGCACCGCGGCCCATGTCGCGATACCCGCCACCAGCGCGAGTGACGACACTCCCGCTCCGACCCGGACCAACCTGCCCACTCGTCCTCCTGAAGACGTTCGACGCGTCGCCGTACGGGCGCGCGCTCATCGGGATCCCCGTTCCGCGGATCAATACGAACCGCCCGACCCCGCATCGACAATGCGGGCGCCGGGCTGAGGCGGCACGTTAGCGGCCTGCGGTTTACGTTCGGTATAGCCGAAATCCGGCCCTCCGCCGCCGAGCCCGTCTCCGGTAGCCGAGGTCGCCGAACCGGGCGGGCGGTGCTCGAACGGCCGCCGCCGGGCCGGGGCAGGCCCGCCGACCCGCCGCGAGGACGCGCCACAAAATCGGCGTGGAAGATCCATTGTTATGGATTGCATCAAGTGATCAAATCGAGTGATCGTGGGTTCGTTCCACCATCGGCGATGAGGTGGCTCGATGACCAGACGCTTACCCCGGGCGGCCGTCGCGTCCCGACCGGCGCGGCTGCCGAGGCCGCGCGCCGTCGATCGAAGCGATCGCTCCCCCGGCCTCCGCCGTCGCGGGCGGTGATGCGGCATCGAGAGCCGCCGAGATGGTGATCTCCCTGCAACCCCCACGGAAGGAGCCCCATGCGCATCAAGCTGATCCTGCTCGGCGTGGTCGTCGTGGCACTGGTCGCGACGGTCTGGCTGCCCTTCGTCAACTCCTCGTCCCTGTGGCTCGGCCTCCCCTCGATCATGGTCTGGACGGCCGCCTGGGTCCTGGGCCTCACCCTGGTCCTGGCCCTCATCGAGTTCAGCCGCGCGGACGCGAACGAGACCGATGACGTCGACGCGACGGACGGAGGCCGGCCATGACCGAGCGGTGCGAGGGAATCAAGGACGCGCGGTGGTCGGCGAAGGAGGTCTCATGACCACGACCCTGGTCGTCACGCTCGTCGGCATCGTCGTGATCGCCGTCCTCGGCTTCGTCGGCCGCCGCAGCACCGGCGACCTGTCCGAATGGACGGTGGCCGGTCGTGGCTTCGGCGCCATGACGATGTGGTTCCTGCAGGCCGGAGAGGTCTTCACGACGTTCACGTTCCTCGGTATGGCCGGCCTGGCCTTCACCGGTGGAGCCGCCGCCCTGTACGCGCTGCCGTACGTTCCGCTCGCGTACGCCGGCCTGTACTTCCTCGGCCCGGTCATCTGGCGACGGGCGCGGGACCGCGGCCATCTCACCCAGGCCGACTTCCTCGCCGACCACTACGACTCGCGGTTGCTCGGGCGGCTCGCCGCGCTGTGCGGCGTGGTCTTCCTGATCCCCTATCTTCAGCTGCAGATCACCGGGCTCGGTCTCGCCGTCCAGCTGGCCACCGGCGACAAGACCTCCAGCGATGTCAGCATCATCATCGCGTTCGTGCTCGTGGTGGCGTTCGTCCTCTGGGCGGGCATCCGCGGCGTCGCGACGACCTCGTATTTCAAGGACGCCCTGATGCTCGTCGTGCTGCTGGTCCTGCTGATCGCCATTCCGGCGCACTTCACCGGCGGCATCGGCCCGACGTTCGACAAGATCCTGGCCGCTCACCCGGACATGCTCAAGGTGCACGCGGGTGAGAACGACACCGCCTGGTTCTTCAGCAGCATGGTGTCCTCGACCATCGGCGTCCTGTTCATGACGCTCCCGCACCAGTGGCCGGCGCTGCTCTCGGCGAGGTCGCCCAAGGCCGTACGCCGCAACTATGTGTTCCTCCCGGTGTACTCGATCGCCCTGGCGCTCCCGATGATCATCGGATTCACGGGGATCCTCGCGCTGCCGAAGAACTCCGGCAGCAACGGCGTGCTCCTGACGCTCGCCGGTCAGGCGTTTCCCGGCTGGTTCGTCGGCATCGTGGTGGTGGCGACGGCCGCGACCGCGATGGTGCCGGCGGCCGGGCTCATCGTCGGGATGTCCACGCTGATCGCCCGTAATCTCGTCGGCACCCGAAGCGAGCGCAGCCAGATCGCCGTGAACCATGTGTCGGTCGTCGTCGTCACCGGCTTCGCTCTGATCACCGCGCTCGTACGCCCGGATCTCCTTGCCAACCTGCTGTTGCTGACCTACTCGGGGCTCGACCAGCTGATCCCGGCGATCGTCCTGGCGTTGTTCGCCCGCAGGATCGTGGGCCTGTGGCCGGTACTGTCCGGCCTGCTGGTCGGCGAGGCGGTCGTGATCTGGCTGACCTTCAGCGACGTCTACCAGGGCCACGTCAACGTGGGACTGATCGGGCTCGTGCCGAACGTGGTCGTCGTCGCCATCGGCGCGGCGCTGGAACGTACCCTCGGCGGCAGGCCGGCCGGGCTCTCGCACGAGGCCACCGGGCGCGCCTAGCCTACGGACGACGGCGCACAGGGCACCCGAAGCCGCCGCTCCGGGTGCCCTGTGACCGCCGGGGCATCGGCCGGTTACGCGGCCGCCCAGGAGGCACGTTCGGCGACGAGCCGGCGCAGTCCGTACATCTCACGCGGGTGGTTCCAGCCGAGGACCCCGACCACCGTGCCGTTGCGGGCGTAGGCGGCGGTGAAACGGCCGTCGGCGGGGAGGAGGCGACGTCTCCGGCGGCGTAGATACCGGGAGCCGCGCGGCAGAACCGATCGCACGTCACCCCGTCCCCCAGCCGCAGGCCCGAACCCTCCAGCCGGCCGGTCGCGGGATCCGAGCCGATGGCCAGGACAACCACGTCGGCCGGCAGCAGGGTGTCATCGGCCAGTTCGACCCCGGTGGCCCGGCCGCCCGCGCCCCGCAGACGGCGGACGGGCACCCCGCAGCGCAGCACGGTGCCGTGGTCGCGGTGCAACGCGGCGACGAGCGCGCCGACCCGGTCGCCGAACGGGCGGAGCACCGGCCGCGGGCCGGCCAGGGTGACCTCCGCGCCCATCGTCCGGGCCGTCACCGCCACCTCGGTCCCCAGGAACCCGGTGCCCACGACGACGACCCGCGGCCCGGCGAGCAGCGCCGCGCGCAGGGCGACGGCGTCGTCGAGGGTCCGCAGCACATGAACCCCGGCCAGGTCGCCGCCGGGCAGGCGACGGGGAGTGAGACCCGTGGCGATGACCAGGCCGTCGAAATCGATCGGGTGGCCGTCGCCGATGTGCACCTGACGACCGGTGATGTCCAGGCCGGTGGCGGCCCGGCCGAGCCGGATGTCGGCGCCGAGCCCGGCGAGCGCCTCGGGCGAGCGCAGGGCGGTGCGTCCGGCCTCCCACGTGCCGGCGAGGACCTGCTTGGACAGCGGCGGCCGGTCGTACGGCGCATGCCGCTCGTCACCGATCAGCGTCAGCCTTCCGTCGTAGCCACGACGGCGGAGTGCCTCCGCGGCGGTCAGGCCCGCCGCCGAGGCGCCGACGATGACGATCCGGTTCACTCCTCCTCCACCGTGATCGCCAGAGCCGGGCAGAGCATGGCGGCCTCCCGGACGTCGTCCTCCCGTCCGGCGGGCACGTCGGGGTCGAGCAGGACGACGATGCCGTCCTCGTCGCGCTGGTCGAAGATGCCGGCGGCGGCGAGCACGCACTGGCCGGAGGCCACACACTTGTCCTGGTCGATCGTTACCTTCATCAAGGCCTCCTTCGCGTTGTCGTTCGCCGTGGTCACCAGGCGACGGGGAGCTCGTACACGCCGTAGACGAGTGCGTCGTGCTTGAAGGGCACCTGCTCCAGGTCCACCGCCAGGCGCAGGGTCGGGATCCGGCGGTAGAGCGTGCCGTACACGACCTGCAGCTCGACCCGGGCCAGCGGCTGCCCGAGGCACTGGTGCACACCGAAGCCGAAGGCGATGTGCCGCCGGGCGTCGCGCCGGAGGTCGAGCCGGTCGGGGTCGGCGAACACGGTGGTGTCGCGGTTGCCGATGTCGTTGGCGAAGACGATGCCCTCGCCGGCGCGGATGGTCCGGCCGCCGACCTCGATGTCCTCGAGCGCGACGCGTCGCCGCCCGCTGTGCACGATGGTCAGGTAGCGCAGGAGCTCCTCGACCGCGCCGGCGATCAGCTTGGGATCGTCGGTCTCCCGCAGCCGGGCGAGCTGGTCCGGGTGGCGCAGCAGCGCGAGAGTGCCCAGCGCGATCATGTTCGCGGTCGTCTCGTGGCCGGCGGTCAGCAGCAGGCGGCCCATCATCGCCGCCTCGTGCCGGGACAGCTCCCCGGTGGCGACGCGCTGTACGGCCAGCTGGGACAGCAGGTCCTCGCACGGGTGGGCCTGTTTGTCGGCGACCAGCCGCTCGAGGTACTCGACCAGCCGGTGCTGGGCCGCCAGGGCCTCCTCCGGTGCGGTGGCGCGGTTGACGAGCAGCCGGCTGTTCCGCTGGAAGAAGTCATGGTCGGCGTACGGCACGCCGAGCAGCTCGCTGATCACCAGCGAGGGCACCGGCAACGCGAACGCCTCGACCAGGTCCACGGGTGCCGGGCCGGCGAGCATGTCATCGATCAGGCCGTCCACGATCTTCTGGACGGCGGGCCGGAGCGCTTCGACCCGCTTGATGGAGAACGGGGGCCGTCACCATCCGGCGCAGACGCGCGTGCTCCGGGTCGTCGACGTTGATGAAGGTCCGCGACTCCTTGCGGACCGTCATCTGACCCGGGGTGGTGTGGGGGTAGTTCGGGAGGCCGGAGTCCGCGCTGATCCGGGGATCGGACAACAGGGCCCGCTGGTCGTCGTAGCGGCTGATCAGCCAGGGGGTGCTGCCGTCCCACAGCCGGACCCGGGTGATGGGGGCGTCGGCCCGCAGCGCGCGCAGGGCCGGCGGCGGGTCGAACGGGGAGCCGGTCGCCCGGGGCATCGGGAATCGCGGCACCTCGGCCGAAGGAGTGCTCGTCGTGGTGGTCGCCGAGTCGGCGCTCATGGTTCTCCGTCCTCTCGACGCGTCCGTTGCGTGATCAGCGGCGGCACGCGTAAGCGCGAGGTCGCGGCCCGCGGCCGGCGGAGGGAGCCCGGCCTCAAGGCCGGAACGCGGGGGGTCGAGGCGTCGGTCACGAGCCCGTCCCGTCGTCCGTGGCGGAAGGCTGCCCGGCGGCGTGGATCAGCCGCCGCACGATCGGCAAGGCCGTCCGCATGGCCGAGCCCAGCGCCTCGCGCTCCTCCGTGGGGAGGGCGGCCAGGAGCCCGGCCAGCCGGGCGTGCCGCGCCTGTCCGCGCTCGGCCAGGACTCCCCGCCCGGTCTCAGTGATCGTGACGAGAGCGACGCGCCGGTCCTCGGGGTCGCTCATCCGTGCGACCAGGCCGTCGCGTTCGAGCCGCTGCACCAGCTGGGTCATCGATGGCTGGGCGACGCCTTCCGCCACGGCCAGTGCGGTCAGCCGGATGGGACCTTCCCGCTCCACCCTGGCGAGGGTCGAGGCGGTGGTGAGACTCATGGCCTGACGGTTCGACAGGTGCCTCGCCATCAACGCCGTCACGTACTGTCGAGGCCCTCCCCCGCCATGGCCGCCGAGGGAGTGCTCGCCGAGCTCGACGCCCTCACCGAACCGGCGACCGGCGGGGACCAGGGCGGAGGAGAGCGCCGCGGTCCGGCGATCGCGCGACGCCGGGGTCCGTCACGGGGCGGATCGCCGTCGTCTGGTCCCCGTCGGTGCCGGCTCAGTCCTCGTCGTCGTCGTGGGCTGAGGGCCGGTCGATCTCGTTCTCGATGATCTTGCCGGTCCCGGCGTCGATGGTCAGTTCCCGGTGGGGGCCGTTCGCCGGTGTCAGTTCGACCTCCCAGGCAGCGGTGCCGTGCTCATCCTCGATCTCGATCGAGGTGATCGTGGCTCCGGGCACCGCTCCGCGCGCGATCTCGCCGGCTCGTTCCAGGCTGATCTTGGTGTTGGCGGGGGTGGCCGTGGCGGCGGTGCCGTGATCGTCGCGACCGGGCGCGTCGTCGTGGTGGTCGCCTCTGTGCGCGCCGGCGGTGGCCGGGTGGGAGTGGTCCTCGGCGGCGAGCGCGATGCCGCCGGTGGCGATGACGGCCGCGGCGGCGATGCCGACGCCGAGTGCGAGCTTGCGGTGCATGAGATGCCTCCCCTGATCGGGTTCGTGGTCGTACGTGTCTCAGGGTGGGGCCGGCGGTGATAGGGAGGCGCTGTGGCGAGCCTAAGGACGGGTTAATACTGCAACGGCACTCGGGTGGTCTGTAGTGGATCATGGATTGTCGATGTGGTTGCTGAGGAGCTGGATCGGGTGCATGCGCGGATCGCGGGCCGGTTCACCCGGTCCGAGCCGCGCCAGCGGGTGCGGGAGTATGTGTCCGGGCTGGTCGCGGGGCTGGAGCGTAAGAACGGCTGGACGCTTGCCGAGCATGCCGGTGCCCTGTCACCTGATGGGATGCAGCGGATGTTGCGGGGGCGGCGGATTGGGACATCGATGGCGTCCGGGAGGATCTGCGGGACTACGTCATCGAGCATCTGGGCGACCGTGAGGGTGTGCTCCGGGCGGGGGCTGACCCCACCATGCTCATGGGTTCCAGCGACACGGCCAACAGACGTGCCAGCCGTATTAAATGATCGGCCGCGTGACCGAATGATGGGACTTCAAGAGGGCACCACAGCGCCCATCATTCACCGAAGGATCAGTCATGTCCCGCACTCCCCTCAAGCGCCGCCGGCACGCGTACCGGGTTCTGTCCGCTCTCGCCCTGCTTCCCCTGGCCGCCGGTGCCGTCACGGCCTGCAAGAGCAACGACTCAAGCTCGCAGCAGGCCGCGGCCTCACCCTCGGCCACGTCATCCGCCTCACCGGGAGTCGGACAATCCGTCGGGTCGAAGCTGTACATGCTCCCCCATGACGGGCACCGGCTCGCCTTCTACGTCACCCGAGGAAGCGGCCGCACGATCGTCCTGGACTCGGGCGGCGGTGAGGACGCCTCCTACTGGAAGGACCTCGTCCCCAAGCTTCACGCGGCCACCGGCGCCACCGTCATCACATACGACCGGGCCGGTATGGGGAAAAGCGACGTGGTGCCCGGCGCGTGGAAGGCCGAGAGCGCCGCCGGCGACCTTGAGTCGGGGCTTGAGCAGTTGGGCGTCACCAGGGACGTGACCCTGGTGTCCCACTCGGAGGCCGGCGAGGTCGCGAGCTACTTCGCCGAGGAGAACCCGAGGGTGCTCTCCGGTGCGGTGCTGGTCGACGCCGACCTCCCCCAGTTCTTCACGGACGAGGAGATCACCCGTGTGGTGGCCGCAAGCCGGTCGCAAGTCGAGGCGGCGAAGAAGGACCCCGACAAGCCGGCGAACCGCCAGCTCATCTCCACGGCGGAGAACTACCTCCCCGCGCACCGGGCATACCACAAGGTCGGCTGGCCGGACTCGGTACCGGTGACGGTCATCGTCTCGGAGAAGACCCCGTTCGACGGATCCCCCGTGGACGCCCAGCGCTGGCGCGACGCCGCCGCTTCGTTCGTCAATGCCGGCCCCGACCGGACGCTCGTCACCGCCAAGGGGAGTTCCCACGACGTGCCGAAGGACCGCCCCGCTCTCGTGCTCAAGGAGGTCGAAGACATGGTCGCCGCCGCACCGCGCTGACCCTGCCCCCGGCACAGCCCGGCGCACCCGGCCCTTCGGTATCCGATGGCACGTCCCGCCAGGTCGCTCCGTTCGCCCCACCGGACAGGCCCTGACGTCTGGCCGGCAGATCGGGCGGGACGGCACAGGGTGCTGCGCCTCGCGTGGTCGGCCGCACGCCGAGGAGGCGCCCACCCGAGTCCTGTCGCGGGCCTAGTACTGCAACGGCACTCGGGTGGTCTGTAGTGGATCATGGATTGTCGATGTGGTTGCTGAGGAGCTGGATCGGGTGCATGCGCGGATCGCGGGCCGGTTCACCCGGTCCGAGCCGCGCCAGCGGGTGCGGGAGTATGTGTCCGGGCTGGTCGCGGGGCTGGAGCGTAAGAACGGCTGGACGCTTGCCGAGCATGCCGGTGCCCTGTCACCTGATGGGATGCAGCGGTTGTTGCGGCGGGCGGATTGGGACATCGATGGCGTCCGGGAGGATCTGCGGGACTACGTCATCGAGCATCTGGGCGACCGTGAGGGTGTGCTGATCGTCGATGACACCGGGTTCATCAAGAAGGGCACCCGATCGGCCGGGGTGCGACGGCAGTATCCAGGGACCGCGGGCCGGACCGAGAACTGTCAGATCGGCACCTTCTTGGCCTATGCCTCAGCGTGTGGGCACGCGCTGATCGATCGGGAGTTGTACCTGCCCGAGTCCTGGACACGGCCCTCGCGAGTACGACTGGGCGCGTATCCCGATCCGCATCGGCTGGCCGCGCGGGCGAGGACACTGGCTCCTGGCCCGCCGTTCGATCAGTGACCCCACCGAGATCGCCTACTACATCTGCTACGGCCCCCGCCGCTCCAGCCTGGCCGACCTGGCCTGGATCGCCGGGGCACGCTGGCGGATCGAAGAATGCCGAACACGTCTGGTACTGGTCGACCTGGCGCCGCGGACGCCAGCATCAAGCCCGTCTCAGCCACTACCCGCGACGCGGCTACCCACTCACCTAAATGCCGTTGCAGTATTAAGGCGTTGCGGGAGGCTCGGGCAGGGTCAGGCTGATCTGCGCGCCGCCACCGGGTGAGGCGCCCAGATCGATCGTTCCGCCCGCGGTGTCGGCGGTGCGCCGGGCGATGTCGAGGCCCAGGCCGGTGGAGGCCGCGGTGCTGCGGCCGCGGGCCGGCAGGTCGCCGGCGGGCAGGCCGGGGCCGTCGTCGCCGACGACGATGCGGGCCCCGCCGGAGACGGCCTCCAGCGTGACGGAGAAGGCGGTGCCCTCAGGGGTGTGGGCGAAGACGTTCTCCAGCAGGGCGTCGACGGCCGCGGCCAGCTCGTCGCGGCCGGTGGCGACCGGCAGCGGGCCGTCGGGCAGCGTGGTGGTGACGGCACGGTCCTGCTCGTCGGCCAGGGCGGACCAGAACTCGACACGTTCGGTGAGGACCTGGCGGGCGTCGCAGTGCACACCGGCCCGGTGGTGGGGGTGACGGGTGTCCTGGATGATCCGGGTGACGGTGCGCTCCAGCGCGTCGACGACGGCGGTGATGCGCTCGGCCTCGGCGGGATCGCGCAGTGTCTCGGTCTCCAGGCGCAGCGCAGTCAGCGGGGTGCGGAGCCGGTGGGACAGGTCGGCGGCCGCTTCACGTTCGCCGGCGAGCAGATCGGCGATGCGGCCGGCCAGGTGATTGAGGGCGGCGCCGACGTCGCGGATCTCGCTGGGTCCGCCGGGGTGCACCCGGGCGTCCAGGTCGCCGGCCGACAGCCGATGTGACAGGGCCGCCAGTGCGGTGACGGGCCCGAGCATGGAGCGGGCGATCCGGTCGGCCACCACCAGGCCGACGGCGAGCAGTCCGGCCCCGAGCAGACCCAGGATCAGCCAGGCGCGCGCCACGCCGGCGCGGAGCTGGGCGTCGGTGACGAAGGTGCGGACCACGGAGGTTCCGCCCGCGCCACCCTGGACGGCGATCAGGATCTCGCGCCCGCCGGGAGCCTGGACGGTGATGCTGCGCCCGCGAGCGGCCAGCTCGACCGCGTGGCTGCGGGTCGCGGGTGTGCCGAGGAGGTGGCCGTCGGGCCAGAACACGGTGACGGGATAGCGGCTGGTGGACTGGATCTGGGCGAGGGTCAGCCCGACGGTGGCCTTGTCCGCGGCGGCGACCACCGGTGCCAGCGACTGAGCGGCGGTGGTGGCCGCGGCGGTCGCACGGTCGGCGGCGACGTCGCGGACCAGGAGCGCCAGCGGTACCAGGAACGCGATCAGCACCAGGGAGGCGGTGGCGGCCACGAGCCGGAACAGGCGGCCTCTCATGCGCCCGGATCAACGATCTTGACGCCGACACCGCGTACGGAGTGCAGGTAGCGGGGCTGTTTGGCGGTTTCACCGAGCTTTCGGCGCAGCCACGCCACGTGCACGTCGACGGTCTTGTCGGCCCCGCCGTACGGGGTCTGCCACACCTGCGTGAGCAGTTCCCGTTTGGAGATGACCTGGCCGGCGCGGGCGGCGAGGTAGTGCAGCAGGTCGAACTCCTTGGGCGCCAGCACCAGCGCCCGCCCGTCCAGGCTCGCCTCGCGGGCGCCGGGGTCGATGCGCAACGCGCCGACCGTCACCGGCTCCGGACCGGTCTGGTCGTCGGCGCGGCGCAGCACCGCGCGGATCCGCGCGTCCAGCTGGCTCGCGCCGAACGGCTTGACGACGTAGTCGTCGGCGCCGGCGTCGAGTGCCTCGACGATCTGGCTCTCCTCGTCGCGGGCGGTGGCCACGATGACCGGTACCCGGCTGACGCCGCGGAGCATCCGTAGCAGCCGGCACCCGTCCAGGTCGGGCAGCCCCAGGTCCAGCACGACCAGGTCGGGCCGGGATTCGACGGCCTGGGCCAGCCCGGCCATCGCGGTGTCCGCGGTGGCGACCGCGTGACCGCGCTCGGACAGCGCCCGTACCAGCGCGGTCCGCACCTGCGGGTCGTCCTCGATCAGCAGAAGTTGCGGCACCTCCCCACCGTAGCCAGCGGTTTCAGCGTCCGATACGCCCATAGCGGGGCCTTGTCGGCGTCTTATCCGCCCCTTAGCCGCAGCCGTGCGAGCCTGGACGGCATGACGCGAGGCACTCTGATGGGGATCGGCGCCTGGGCCGCCACCGCGGCCGTCGCGACCGGCGTCGGTGTGGCCGCGATCTCCGTACTGGGCGCGGGCATCACCGACCACGGCGTCCGGCCGCTGACGTCCGCCCAGGTCGAGCGCGCCCTGGCGAGCCCCGCGACCGCGACACCGGTACCGGGCACCGCGGGCAGCACGCCGGCCGGCGCGATCACCCGTGGGCTGTCGACCCCGGGCGGCAGCGTGCTCGCCCGCTGCGACCCGGCCGGCGACGCGTACCTGGTCTCCTGGACCCCCGCGCAGGGGTACGCGGCCGATGACGCGCACCGCGGCCCGGCCGCGCGGGCATGGGTGGAGTTCGAGGCCGACCACGACAACAAGGTCACCGTCCAGGTGACCTGCCGCTCGGGTGTCCCCACGGCGACGACCGTCAACGGCGACGTCGACGACTGAACGGCCCGCGCCGATCGGACGGCCCATGGCGCGTTCCCCGGTGACCGCGCCCGGAGACCGGCATCGGGGCGCCCGCACGCCGCCGGGGCGATAACGTGTCGTGATCATGAAGTTGCGGTGAACACCGCATGAGCATGTGAAGGGCGCACGTGACGGAGCGGATGAAGATTCTTGGTGGGCTGCTACTTCTCGTGCTCATGGCGCTGCTGGGCGTCGCCGCCAAGACACCGGCGCTCACCCGGATCGACATCCGGCTGGACGAACATCTCGCGCCGATGCGCGACGCCGTACTCACCCTGGGGGCGAAGGGGGCCACGACCGTCGCCCAGGCGGCGGTGGGCGCGGTCGTCGCCGTGGTCGTCCCGATCGGCCTGTGGCTGGTGCGCCGGCGCCGGGACGCGTTGATCGCCCTCTGCCTGATGGCGGGGTCGCTGGCGGTCGCCTTCGCCGCCAAGATCCTGGTGGCCGAGCATCGGCCGCCGGAGCGGCTGTGGGTGATCCCGCCGGACAACAAGGAGAGCTTTCCCAGCGGGCACGCCACCGTGGCGGCCGCGGTCGCACTGCTGTTGTTCCTCCTCGTACGCGGACGGCTGCGGGTGCTCGTGTCGACTCTCGGGGTGCTGTTCGCGCTCGGGGTGGGTTTCGCCCGGGTCTACCTGGGGGTGCACTACCCGGTGGACGTCGCCGGCGGATACCTGGTCGCGACCGGAGTGTCGCTCGTGGTGGTCGGCTTCTTCAACGTACCGGCGATCCGCCGCGGCCTCGAGGACGTCGGAACGCCCGCGTCCGGACGCCACCACGCGGGACGCGCGTCCGGGACCGTGGTGGAGCGTCGCTGAGCTCTGGCACCGGCCGACGGCTCCGGGCGACGGCGGCGTCCAGACCGTCAGACGCCGCCCGTCAGGTCACCCTCGGCCGTCACGACCGTACGGGGACGCGTGCGGACGGTCGCAGGCCGATGGCGTTGTGGGTGAAACGCTGCCGGTAGGTGGTGGCCGACAGCCCGTAGTGGGCCTTGAAGCGGCGGGCGAAGTAGTTCTGGTCGGCCCAGCCGACGGCCTGGCCGATCTGGGTGACGGATTGGTCGGTGTGCAGCAGCAGCGAGGCCGCGGTCTCGACGCGGTGCTGGGCGAGGTAGGCCATCGGCGGCAGGCCGGTGGTGGTCTTGAAGATCCTCACCAGGTAGCGGGGAGACAGGTGGAGCTCGCCGGCGAGTTCGGTGAGCGTCCACCGGTGCGCCAAGCGTGCCTCCAGCAGCCGCATCGCCTGCACCACCGCGGGGTGGGCCGGTCCTGAGCCGGAGCCGCGCTGCTCGGCGACCGCCCGGGCGAGGTGGCTCAGGAACAGGGTGAGACGCCCGATGATGTCGCCGCGGTGGCGGTCGACGCTCTGGCGGCCGAGCCGGTCGAGTGCGTCGAGGTGAACGACAGATGCTTTGAGCGCTTGTGCGCCGAGCCGGGTGGTGAGCATGCCGCGGCGCTGCATGGAGTTGGGCGCGGTCCACAGCAGGTAGCCCAGCATCGGGTCCTCGCGGGTCCAGGCGAGCTCGCGGTGGAGGAGCTCGGTGCTGAAGCAGCAGTTGTACAGATCCAGGCTCTGGCAGTCCTCGTAGCCGTGCCAGACCCCGGGCCGCAAGAGGATGACCTCGCCGAACTCGAGGTTCCTGCGGCCGCCGAGGGACCGGTGCGTCCCCTTGCCGCCGGTGACCACGGCGATCTCCATGAAGCTGTGCGTGTGGACCGGGTGGTGTCCCTGGTGGACGTAGTGGCCGGCGTACGCCAGCGAGCCGTCGGTGAAGTACAGCAGTCCCTTGGCCGTCCCGACGGGCGGTTCTTCCATGGCGGGCACTCTAACCCGTCCACTCCTCAATGGAGGTGAGGTGAACATCGTGCTATCGCGGGGCCATTCCGGGCTATCGGCGTCCATGGCCGCGGGCGCACGATCCCTCACTGAACGGTGACGTGGTTCACCCGTTCGAAACGAGATCGTCGTTCGCCGCGCGCCGGGAGCGTACGGCGCTGGGAGGTGCTGATGTCCGACCGGGACACCAAGGAGGTGACGTCGGAGATGGAAGCCGATCCCGGGGCGAGCGCGACCGCCGCGGCCGAGCGTCGCCTCACATCCATCGGATCACGCCCGCGGCGGCCGTCGCGCCGGAGACGGCGGGCGCGTGCGCCGGGATGGTTCCTGCTTCCCGCCCTCGTTCTCTACGCGTTCGTGGTGCTGGTGCCGAGCGTCAGGGGAGCGGGATACGCGTTCACCGACTGGGACGGCCTGAACCCGGTCAAGCACTTCGTGGGGCTCGGCAACTTCCGGCAGATGTGGTCGGATCCGGCGGCGCGCGGCGCGCTGCGGCAGACGCTGATCATCGCGGTGGCGATCACGGTGGTCCAGAACGCGCTGGGGCTGGCGCTGGCGATGGGCGTGCACAGCCTGATCAAGAGCCGGTTCGTCCTCCGGGTGCTGCTGTTCGCACCGGCGGTGATGACGCCGGTGGTCACCGCGGCCCTGTGGAAGTACATGCTGGCGCCGGACGGTGCGATCAACGGCCTGCTGGACGGAGTCGGCCTGGGCTCCTGGCAGCAGAACTGGCTGGGCCGGGGCGATCTGGCCCTGGCCAGCGTGATCGGCGTGATCGTCTGGCAGTTCGCCGGCTATTCGATGGTCATCTTCCTGGCCGGGCTGCAGGGCATCCCCGCCGAGATCCACGAGGCCGCGGCGGTCGACGGGGCGGGCGCCTGGCAGCGGTTCCGCCGCATCGTGCTGCCCCTGCTGGCACCCGCGACGACCATCAACCTGATGCTGTCGATCATCGGCGGCCTGAAGCTGTTCGACCAGGTCTGGGTGATGACCGCCGGCGGGCCGGGAAACGCTACCGAGACCCTGTCCACGCTCATCTACAAGAACGCCTTCCAGTTCAACGAGTACGGCTACAGCGTCGCGATCGCGATCGTGCTCACGATCTTCGTCGCGATCATCTCCAGCGGCCAGTACGGGCTGCTGCGGCGGCAGGAAAGGGCGGCCCGGTGAACCGCTACACGGCGCGCACCCTCCTGCGCGAGATCCTGATGATCGCGGTCACCGCGGTGATGGCGTTCCCGCTGTACGTACTGGTGAACCTGTCGCTGCGGGACCCGCACGACGGGTCGTCCGCGGTCGTGCCGACGACGTCCCCGACGCTGCGGAACTACGCCGACGCGTGGCGGGACGCCGGGCTGGCCGGCGCCATCGTCAACAGCGTCGTCGTCACCGCGTTGAGCGTGGCGTTGATCGTGGTGCTGTCGGCGATGGCCGCCTACCCGCTGGCCCGGGTGACCGCCCGCTGGTCGCGATGGCTGTTCTGGCTGGTCATGCTCGGGCTGCTGCTGCCCTTCCAGCTCGCGCTGCTGCCGCTGTACCAGACCATCCGCGATCTCCACCTGCTCGGCACGCTCTGGTCGCTGGTGCTGTTCTACAGCGGGCTCCAGGTGCCCTTCGCGACCTTCCTGTACGTGGGGTTCCTGCGGGCGATCCCCCGCGACTACGAAGAGGCCGCGCTCATCGACGGCGCCCGGCCGATCCAGGTCTTCTGGCGCGTGCTGTTCCCCCTGCTCCGTCCCATCACCGGGACGGTCATCATCCTCAACGCCATCTTCATCTGGAATGACTTCTTGACTCCCTTCCTGTATCTCAGCGGCAGCGACCAGCAGACCATTCCGGTCGCCATCTTCGGTTTCCTCGGCCAGTACGTCTCGCAGTGGAATCTGGTCTTCGCGGGCCTCGTCCTGGCGATGCTTCCGATCCTGGCCGTCTACTTCGTCATGCAGCGGCACATCATCAAGGGCTTCGCGGGAGGGCTGAAGGGATGACCGTGCCACCGCCTCCCGGGCCACTGACCCCGTACGGCCTCACCTGCGAACTGCTCGACGAACCCCTGGGCCTGGACGAACCGGTTCCGCGCCTGTCGTGGAAGCTGCGTTCGTCACGGCGCGGCGACGCCCAGAGCGCCTACCGGCTCACCGTCGCGCCGTCCGGAACCGATCTGCGCGACGGCCGCCTCCTCTGGGACACCGGCCGCGTGAGCGGCGCCGACACGCTGCTGATCCCCTACGACGGCCCGCCGCTGCAGTCGTCGACCCGCTACCACTGGCGCGTCACCGTCTGGGACGTGCGCGGTGAGCAGACCGCCCACGCCGATTCGTGGTTCGAGACCGGGCTGCTGCACCGGGACGAATGGAAGGCGTCGTGGATCGCCCGCGACCGGGACGCGGCGCCGCCCCAGGATCCGCCGGCCGTCGAGGACCGCACGGAACGCACGCGCCACCTGGCCTCCTGCCCGCATCTGCGGCGTGCCTTCACCGTCGACAAGCCCCTGGTCCGGGCCCGCGCGTACGTCAGCGCGCGGGGCCTGTACGAACTCCGGATCAACGGGCGACGGGTGGGCGACGCCGAGCTCGCCCCGGGATGGACCGAGTACCGGCATCGCGTCCTCTACCAGACGTACGACGTCGGTGACCTCCTACGCAAGGGCGGCAACGCGATCGGCGCGGTGCTGGCCGACGGCTGGTGGAGCGGCTTCGTCGGCTTCGACTCGCGGCGGCAGGCGCTGCACTACGGCGACGCGCCGCAGCTGATCGTCCAGCTGCTGCTGGACTTCGCCGACGGCTCACGCCGCTGGGTGCTGTCGGACGGCGACTGGCGCGAGCGGTCCGGCCCGATCCGGCACGCCGACCTGCTCATGGGCGAGTACGTCGACGGCCGCCGCGAGCTGCCCGGCTGGGACGAACCCGGCTACGACGACCACGACTGGACCCCCGTCGCGATCGCCGGCGCCGACACCTCCGTCCTGCGGGCCGCGCCCGACCGTCCGGTCCGGGTGCTCGAGGAGCTGCCGGCCCGTACGGTGGAACGCCGCGCGGACGGGCGGTTCATCGTCGACCTCGGTCAGAACATGGTGGGACGCGTCCGGCTGACCGTCCGGGGCGCTCCCGCCGGACGGCGGATCCGGCTCCGGCACGCCGAGATCCTCGACGACGGCGAGTTGTACGTCGACAACCTGCGTACCGCCGAGGCAACCGACGTCTACGTGACGGCCGGCCGCGGCGTCGAGGTGTTCGAGCCCCGCTTCACCTTCCACGGCTTCCGCTACGTCGAGGTCACCGGCCACCCGGGCGACCTCGCGCCCGAGGACGTCACCGGACGCGTCCTGCACAGCGACACCCCGTGGACGGGCGAGTTCGCGTGCTCGGACGAGACCGTCATGCGGTTGCAGTCCAACATCCGCTGGGGCCAGCGCGGCAACTTCGTGTCCGTCCCCACCGACTGTCCGCAGCGCGACGAGCGGCTCGGCTGGCTGGCCGACGCGCAGGTCTTCCTGCCGACCGCGTGCCGCAACGCCGACGTCGCCGCGTTCTTCGCCCGCTGGATGCGCGACGTGGTGGACGCCCAGCACCCCGACGGCGCGTTCCCCGACGTCGTGCCGGAGGTGTGCATGACCCGGGAGGGCGCGCCCGCCTGGGGCGACGGCGGCGTGATCATCCCCTGGCACCTGTACCGGGAGTACGGGGACCGCCGGGTGCTGGAACGCGGCTTTCCCGCGATGAAGGCGTGGGTCGACCACGTCCACCGCGACAACCCTGACCTGCTGTGGCGGCACCGCGTCGGCAACCACTACGGCGACTGGCTCCAGGTCGGCGCCGAGACCCCGCGCGACCTGCTGGCGACCGCCTACTTCGCCCGCAGCGCCGAACTGGTCGCCAGGGCCGCCGAAGTGCTCGGTGCGGAGGAGGACGCCGCACGCTACCGCGCGCTGCGCACCGCCGTCGGGGACGCGTTCGCCGACGCCTTCGTCGACGCGGACGAGGGACGCGTCGCGGGCGAGACCCAGACCGGCTACCTGCTCGCCCTGGCGTTCGGCCTGCTGCCCGAACGGGCGGTACCGGCCGCGGTGGACCGGCTCGCCGCCGACGTCGAAGCCCGCGGCCACCACCTGACGACCGGCTTCGTCGGCGTCGCGCTGCTGTGCCCGGTGCTCGCGGCGCACGGCCGCGCGGACCTGGCCTACGCCCTGCTGCACCAGGACACCTATCCGTCCTGGGCCTACTCGATCCGGCACGGCGCCACCACGATCTGGGAGCGCTGGGACGGCTGGACCGAGGAACACGGCATCAAGCCGCCCGCGATGAACTCCTTCAACCACTACAGCCTCGGCTCGGTGGGCGAATGGCTGTACGGCGGCGTCGCCGGCATCGGCCAGGCCCCCGGATCCGTCGCCTACCGCGAACTCCGCCTCGCTCCCACGATCGGCGGACGGCTCACCTGGGCCTGCGCCCGCCAGGAGACCGCGCGCGGAACCGTCGAATGCGGCTGGGCCCTGGAAGCGGGAGAACTCCGGCTCCGGGTCGTCGTCCCGCCCGGCGTGGACGCCACGCTGACCGTGCCGACCGAACTCCCCGACGGCGTGTCCGAGAGCGGCGTGCCGCTGCCGGCGGTCGATGGCGTGGACGTCCTCGAACGCTCCGACCGATCCCTGACCGTACGCCTGGGCAGCGGCCACTACGACTTCAGGGCTCCTGCCACCGGGCCGTCCTCATCACCGTCCCAGGTCCTGGCCCAGGACCTGCCCACCCCCTGAGGAACACCATGTCCAAGATCAATCGTCTGACCGCCGTCTGCGCGGTCTCGGCCGTCGCCCTCTCCGCCGCCGCGTGCAGCAGCGGCACCAACGCCCACTCCGGCGGCTCCAAGAGCCTGCGGGTGTCGGCCGTCGCCACCGACCGCGCCGGCACCGAAGCGGTCATCAAGGCGTTCAAGCAGCACAACCCCGGCGTGAACATCACCGCCTCCTACGCCGACACCGACCAGTACCAGGGCACGCTGCGCACCCAGCTGTCCTCGGGCACCGCGCCCGACGTGTTCTTCGCCTGGCCGGGCAACGGCAACCCCGGTGCCGTCGACGTGCTCGCCCCCACCGGCTACCTCGCCGACCTGTCCGGACGATCCTGGACGTCCCGGATCCCCTCCGGGATCAAGCCCGTGACCCAGGTGAACGGGAAGACCTACATCGTGCCGCTCACCTTCGTCGGCATCGGCGCCCTGTACAACAAGAAGGCCCTGGACGAGGTCGGTTCGAAGATCCCCACCACCTGGACGCAGACCCTGGCGCTCTGCGACGCGGCCAAGGCGAAGGGCAAGGTCGCCTTCGCCCTCGGCGACCAGACCGACTGGGTCACCCAGCTCGTCGACTACGCCCTCGTCCCCACCACCGTCTACGCGACCACGCCGGACTTCGACCAGAAGATGAAGGCCGGCTCCGCCACCTTCGCCGGATCCGGCTGGAAGACCGCGATGGACAAGTACCTGGAGATGAACAGGCGCGGCTGCTTCTCCAAGGACCCGCTCGGCACGTCCTTCGAAAGCTCGGTGTCCCAGCTCGCCAAGGGAGACGCCGTGGCCGCCGTCCAGGTCACCTCCACCCTCAACCAGCTCAAGTCCGAAGCCCCCCAGGGCACCGGATTCGGCATGTTCCCGTTGCCCGCCACCGACAACCCCGCCGACACCCGCATGCCCGGCGCCGCCGGCGGGGCCTTCGCCCTCAACGCCAAGGCCAAGAACCCCGGCCTGGCCTCCGAGTTCATCGACTTCCTCGCCACCCCGGAAGCCATGAACCTCTACGCGGGCGCCATCGGCAACCTCCCGAGCATCCCCAACGCCCAGTTCACCGCCGACCCCGCTCTCCGGCCGCTCATCGACTTCCAGAAGGCGGGCAGGACCGTCCCGTTCATGGACCAGCTGTGGCCCAACCCCAAGGTCCAGCAGGCCCACTTCACCGGCGTGCAGAACCTGTTCGCCGGCAAGGCCGACCCGGCCGAGGTCCTCAAGCGGATGGACGAGGCCTACACCCAGAAGTAACCGCCGACACCGAGCCCGTGCGGTCCGGCCTCCGGCCGCACCGCACGCGCCGGTAACCCCTCAATCTCTCGCTGGAACGCCTATCCTGTATGTATCAGTAAAAGAAAAGACTTCGGATAAGCGGCCATTCGCGCCGAACCTCCCCTACCGTTACGGAGCATCTGGCCGGGACTGCTGACCAGCGAGCAGGCGGGAGCACGCGAATGACCGATCTCCGCGACATTCCGGAGGCGCCCGCCGAACCTGCCGCCGTACCGCCCGTGAGCCCGTTGCGCGAGGTCGTACGGCCACCCGGCCACCCACGGCCGGCGCTGCAGGCTCCCGCGGTGCTGCTGGAGCAGGTCACCAAGGTCTATCCGCGCGGCGTCCGTGCGCTCACCGAAGTCTCGATCACCGTCGAGCGCGGCACGTTCGTCGTCGTGACGGGGCCGCCGGGGGCGGGCAAGAGCGCGTTACTGCACTGCGCCGCCGGCCTGGACGAACCGACCAGCGGCAATGTGATCATCGACGGCACCGCGGCCGGCGGGCTCAGCGAGACGCGCCGTGCCGAACTGCGCCGCGAGCGCGTCGGGTTCGTGTTCGCGCCCTACAACCTGGTGCCCTCGCTCACCGTCGCGGACAACATCAGGCTGCCGCTTCGGCTGGTGGGCAAGGAGCCGGACCGGGACTGGCTGCGGATGCTGGTCGAGCGGGTGGGGCTGAGCGACCGGCTGGACCACCGCCCCGCCGAGTTGTCCGACGGCCGGCAGCGGCGGGCGATGATAGCCCGGGCTCTGGTGACCAGGCCGACGGTCGTGTTCGGTGACGAACCGACCGGCGGCCTGGACCCGCACACCGCCGGCGAGGTGCTCGACCTGCTCCGCGACCTGGTC
The DNA here is from genome assembly GCF_039541955.1 of Actinoallomurus oryzae. NCBI lineage: Bacteria > Bacillati > Actinomycetota > Actinomycetes > Streptosporangiales > Thermomonosporaceae > Actinoallomurus > Actinoallomurus oryzae. The sequence goes on from NZ_BAABHF010000016.1 coordinate 339,514, forward strand.
GACGGTCTCGGCCAGACCATGGTGATGGTGACCCGTGACCCGGCCGTCGCCGCCTGGGCGGACCGTGCTCTGGTCATGGCCGGCGGGCGGGTCCGTGGCACGGTGAACGGGCCGACCGCGGCCGGGGGCGCTCACCGCCTCACCGAGCTGGAGACGGAGGCGATGCCAGGCTCACGGTGGCGCCCGCCGCCATCCGCCGCCGGGATCGCGACACGGCCGGCGCCCGATCCGGGGACGGCCCAGGCGCACGGTTCGATGTTCGGCGCGTTGCTCCGGGCCCACCGGACCCGCCTCGGCCTGAGCCAGGAGAAGCTCTCCGCCGAATCCGGAATGAGCGTGCGCGCGATCAGCGACATGGAACGGGGCCGGGCGCGCGGACCCCAGTCGCGTTCCACCGAGGTGCTGGGCACCGCGCTCCGGCTGAGCAGGCCGGAGCTCGACTGGTTCCACCAGATCGCCACGGCCGGCAGGCGGCGCTCGAACGCGTTCGACCGCACCCTGGACTCGCTGCCCGCCCATTCCGGCCCGCTGGCCGGCCGTGACGGCGAGATCGCGACGATACGGGCGCTGGCGGACACCGCCGCGCACATCCAGCCGCCGGCACCACCGGCGGCGGCGATCTCCGGTGGGCCCGGAGTCGGTAAGACGGCACTCGCGATCCGGGCCGCTTACGATCTGCGCGACCGGTTCCCCGACGGGCAGCTCTTCGTCTGCCTGGGCTCCGCCGGGAGGCGTTCGGGTTCGCCCGCCGGAGCGCTGGGCACACTGCTGCGATCGCTCGGCGTTTCCGGAGAGCTGCCCACCTCGCTGCAGGAGCGCGGCGCGATGTACCGCTCGCTGCTCACCGGCAAGCGCGTGCTGGTGGTGCTCGACGACGCCATCGACGAACGCCAGGTCCGCCCGCTCATCGCCCCGAATCCGCACTGCATGACCCTGGTCACGAGCCGCCGTACGCTCGCCGGCCTGGAGACGGCGCGGCCGGTGCCGCTGCGCTGCCTGTCGGTCGGCGAGGCGCTGACACTGCTCGAACAGGCGGTCGGCGCCGACCGCGTGGCCGCGGAGCCGGAGGCGTCCGCCGAACTCGTCCAGCTGTGCGGCCTGCTGCCGCTGGCGCTGCAGATCATGGCCAGGCGGCTGGCGAACCGCCCGGGACTGTCGATCCGCCGCCTCGTCGAACAGCTGCGGCCCGCGGAGAACCGGCTGACCGCCCTGAGCGTCGACGACCTGAACGTGCGCGACGCCTTCGTCTCCTCCTACCGGAGGCTCTCGCCGACCACCCAGCGGATCTTCCGGTGCCTGTCGTTGCTCCCGGACCACCGCCCGTTCGACGCCGGCCTCGCCGCCGCGTCGGCCGGGGTCGGCCGGGACCGGACCGAGGAGGCCCTTGAGGAGCTCATCGACACCAACCTGGTCGAGGTGACCAGGAGCGTTCGCTGGTTCCAGCTGCCCGGCCTGCTCTGGCTGTTCGCCCGCGAACGCCAGGAGGAGGAAGGCCAGGAGGAGTCGGTGGGAGGCCCCATGCGCTTCGACGGACGGCCGCTTCGCTCACGGCATCTCCAGGTCGTCCGGGGTGAGCAGCCGTAGATCGTCGAGCGTGGGTGAGGCGACCGACGCCAGCCGCCCGGCCTGCCGGGTGATCATCACGTCCAGGACCTTGCGGGCGTACCGCGCGTTGCCGAACGACTCGTCGCGTGGCACGGACGCGAAGTGGCCGGCGAGCGCCCCGCTCAGCTCCGGAGCGAGCTCGTACCCCTGGGCGGCGGCCTGGTAGCCGACGATCGTCACCAGCTCCTCGTCGGTGTAGTCGGCGAAGGTGACGTTGCGGGAGAACCTCGAGGCCAGGCCGGGGTTGGAGTCCAGGAACCGCCGCATCGGCCTGGAGTAGCCCGCGACGATCACGACGGTGTCGTCGCGGTGGTCCTCCATGAGCTTGACCAGCGTGTCCACGGCCTCCCGGCCGAAGTCGCCGTCGGCTCCGGGCGGGGTCAGCGCGTACGCCTCGTCGATGAACAGCACGCCGCCTCGCGCCTTGTCGAACGCCTCCTTGGTCTGCTGCGCGGTGTGCCCGATATAGCGGCCGACCAGGTCGGACCGGGCGACCTCCACCATCTGCCCACGCGGCAGCACACCGAGGGCGGAGAGCAGCTCGCCGTACAGCCGGGCCACCGTGGTCTTGCCGGTGCCGGGCGCGCCGGAGAACACGAGATGATGGCTGATCTTGGGCACCGGAAGCCCGACCGCCGCGCGCTTGCGGGTGGCCGATACGAGATTGACCATGTCGGTGACCTGACGTTTCACCTCGGCCAGGCCGATCATGGCGGTGAGGTCCGCCATCAGGGCCGCCAGCCGGCCCTTGTCTCCGGCCACCGCGCCGGAACCGTTGCGCGCCGCCTCCGCGGCGGCCTCCCCGACGTCCTCCGCGGTCAGCCGGAGCAGGTCGGCGGGGTCGGAGTCGGGCATGCGGGTGAGCCGCACCGCCTGCCGGTCGACCATCCCCTCGAACGTCCTGCGGGCCTCGCGCCCGTTGCCGAACGTGGCGTCCCTCGTCATGGTCTCGAAGTGGTACGCGAGCGCGACCCGGCCGGAGTCGTCCAGCTCGTAGCCGTGCTTGGCGCACTGCTTCTCGACGATCGTCACCAGCTCGTCGACGCTGTAGTTGGGGAACTCGATCGTCCGGCTGAACCGCGAGGCCAGGCCCGGGTTGGTCGAGAGGAAGCGCCGCATCTCCTCGGAGTAGCCGGCCGCGATCACGACGACGTCGTCGCGGTGGTCCTCCATGAGCTTCACCAGCGTGTCCACGGCCTCCCGGCCGAAGTCCGTACCGCCCCGCTCCCCCTCGCCCGCCAGGGTGTACGCCTCGTCGATGAACAGCACGCCGCCGAGGGCCTTCGTGAACGCCTCGGTCGTCTTGATCGCGGTGCCGCCGACGACGCGTGCCACCAGATCCGCGCGGGACACCTCGACGATGTGGCCGTACCGCAGCACGTCCAGTTCGGCGAGGATGCTGCCGTACAGCCGCGCGACCGTGGTCTTGCCCGTGCCGGGCGGCCCGGCGAAGATCAGGTGCCGGCTCATCGGCGGCGCCGGCAGGCCCACCTCGGCGCGGCGCTTCGCCAGCTCGTTGCGGTTGACGAGCGCGGTGACCTCGTCCTTCACGTTCGCCAGCCCGACCAGGGCGTGCAGGTCGGCCAGCGGGCCGTGCTGCTCCTCGGGCCGTTTCGGCTCCGCCTCCTCGCCGGCCGGCCGTTCCGCGTCCTCGGCGGGCTCGACCGGCTCCGCCGGCTCTTCTCCCCCGGCGCCGGCCTCGGCGGTCTCGCCGTACGCGTCGGGCAGCTCGTTGGCCTCGCTCACCAGGTTCTCGACGAGAAGGTGGTCGCCGGGTGTGGTCTGACGCACGCCGCCGCGCCGGTTGCCCCGCGCGAGGCAGTCGCACACCTCGACCTGGCCGGTGCCGTGCGCCAGCAGCCCGTCCCCGGCGTTGTCGAACAGCTGGCAGCCGGTCAACCGTGCGCGCCCGCCCGCCGCGACCAGGACGCCGTTGCGCCGCCCGCCGTGCATCGAGCCGCGCGTCACCCGCGCGAACGCCGACGCACCGACCGCGACGCCGTCGGAGGCGGCGCCGAAGACCTCGCAGTCGTTGAGGGTCACCTCCGCCTCATCCTTGATCGTCACGCCGCAGCCACCGCCACGGCGGACGACGGCGCGGGACACGTGCACCGCGGAGCGTCCGCTGATCCGGATGCCGTGCTTGCGTCCGTCGCTGATCTCGGCGTCCTCGAACCGGCCCTTGGCCCCGGTGACCTCGATCGCGTTCCCCTGGCAGCCCGTCACGACGAGTCCGCGTACGAACGGGTCGGCGTCCTCGGCGAGCGCGATGCCGGCACCGTGCGGGTCGTGGATCCGCACGCCGGTGAACTCCGCGGTGCTCCCGCCGGTCAGCTCGATCCCCGCGGCCTTCCCGTCCCGCACGGTGAGCTCGGTGAACATCGGACAGGCCGTTTCCTCGACCCGTACGGACGCCGAGGTGGCCGCGCTGACCGTGCACTCCTCGACGGTGCCGCGCGCCTGCCCGCTCACCCGGATGCCGTGCCCGGCGGGGGCCTCGATCCGGCACCGGCGGATGACCGGATCGGTGCCGTCGTCCAGGATGACCGCGGTGTCGCCGGTGTTGCGGACCTCGCAGTCCTCGACCGTGACGCGCGCCCGGCTCCTGATGTGGATCCCGGTGCCGGACGTGTCGTGGACCCGGGCCCGCAGGATCCTGGTGGAGCTGTTCTCATCCAGCGCGATCGCCGGCTGTTCGGCGCCGGACACGTCGCAGTCCTCCACGGTGCCGCGACCGTGCCCGTTGGCGCACACGGCGTTGCCCTTGGCCGCGCGGAGCGTACATCCGCGCACCGACGGGTCGCTGCGCGACCCGATCACCACCGCGGAGGTGCCGAGGTTCTCGACGACGCAGTCGGCGACCACGCTGGGCGCCTCCGCGGTGATCACGATGCCGGCACCGGCCGGGTTGGTCACCCGGCACTCGCGCATCGCCAGCGAGCCCTCGCCACGGGCCAGCACGGCCGTCCACGCCGCGCCGGTCACCTCGCAGCGCTCCATGGCGAGCTGGCCGTAGGACACGTCGACGGCGGGGATCTCGTCGTCCTCCACACCGCACACGGTCACACCGGTCAGCATGACCTCCGCGGACACCGACAGCGCGACACCGCGACGCGGCACGACCCGTACGTCCCCGCGCCGGCCCTCGGCGACGATCGTCACGACTTCGTCCAGTACGAGGTTCTCCTCATAGTGCCCGGGCGCGACCCTGATCACCGCACCGCTGGCCGCCGCCCGCACCGCCTCCCCGATCGTGGCGTACGCCTCCGGCTCGCCCAGGGCCACGGTGAGCACCTCGCGTGCCACGACATGCGCTCCTTCCTGGTCAGTGGCAGGACGCCTTGATCGGGGCGGCCGCGTGGTGTGCGTAGGTCGGCTGGTCACCGGCGTAGTCCACGCCCCGGTTGTCGAGCCGGATCGTGAAGACGCCGTCCGTGGTGAACTCTCGTTGCGCGATCCAGTAACCGCGATAGTTCACCTGGTCGACGATGAAGTCGGTGATCTTGTCGCCGTTCCCCTCCGGGCCCGCGAACACGGTGTAGTGCGTCGGGTCGCCTCCCACCAGGGAGACGTCGGTGTTGCGCGGGACGAAGACGTAGAGGGTGCAGAGCCTCCTCGGGCCCGGGTCGAAGGTCCACGTCGTGGAGATGTCGGGGTCCGCGACATCGGCGTCTCCTGACATCGGCACCGACGCGTAGTCTCCGCCGCATTCCGGCCCGTCTCCGGAGCCGCCCAGCCAGCCGTCCTTCCCCTCCTCGTAGCGGCCGTGCTCCTGGTAGGACGCCGTCGCGGTGTTCTGGCAGCCCGGGCCGGCCACCTGCGCCAGAGGCCGCTCCTCCGACGGGGTGGGAGAAGGAGCCGGAGCGGGGGCGACGGCGGGCCGGTCGGCGGACGCGGCCGCGTTTCCGCGATCGCCGGCCGGGTTCTTCTCGTCTTTCGTCTGGACGTCGCTCTGCTTTCCGGCCACCGGTGACTTCTCGGCGGCCGGCGATTTCTTGGTGGTCGGTGACTTCTCGGGCTCCGAGCGCGTTTTCGTGCCGGACGGCGTTCTGGCCAGCAGGGGAACCCTGTCCACGGGAGATTTCGTCCGGTCCGGATCCGTGGTCGCCGAAGGGTGCTCGGTCGGCCGGGCAGAGCCCGACGACCTGCCGGGGGCCTCGTGGGTGGGCGATCGGTCGGTCCGCCCGACCGCCGGCGCGGCGGCGGAGGTCGTCCGATTGACGCGGGGGATGAAGCCGCTGTTGCCGGAGAGGCCGTCCGCACCGGGACGGGCGGACTCCGTGCCGCCCAGCGCGATGTCATGACTCGCCGTCCGCTGCGCGTCGTCGTCGCTCACGTTCACCCGCGAGACCACGAAGGGAACGGATCCGAGCACGATTCCGACCAGGACCGCGGCGGCGAGCATCGGCGCGGGCGGCCGTGCCGGCCGGCGCCCGTCCGTGTCGGTCGGCCCGTCCACGTCGTCGTTTCCGCCGTCCGCGGCGGCCGCGGGCGGCGCCGGCGACTCGGCGGAGCCCGTCCCCGGGTCCGGCACGGCGACGAACGCGGGGAGCACCGTCGGCTCGGCGGGCTCCATCTCCCGGTCCGGCACCGCGGTGGACGTGGGAAGCACCGACGACTCGCCGGGATCCGTCGCCGGATCCGGCGCGTCGGCGATCGCGGGAGCCGCGGACGACTCGCCGGCCTCCGGTGCCGCGGCGTGCGCGTACCGCTCATCGCGGCCCTCGTGCTCGGCCTGCGCCTCCGATGCGGCGTACGGCTGTCCGGCGGCTTCGGGCCCGGGTTCGGCCTCGGCCTCGGAACCGGCCTCGGCATCGCCGTCCGATCCGGTCTCGGGGCCCGGTTCCGCTACGGCCGTCGCCACGCCGTCGGCGGCCGGTGCGGGTTCCTCATCGGAGCCGTCGCCGGACCCGGCCGGCCGCTCGGACGGTGGCTCGGCGGGGTCCGGCGCCTTCACCGGCCTCCCCGAGAGTGGCTCCAGCGGCTCCGCGGGATCCGGGAGGAGCCGGGGCGTGGGGGGCCGCAGGACGAGGCCGGCCTCGTTGACGCGGGCGTTCCCGGGCGCGGTGACGCTCCCACCGTCCGTACGGCAGGTACAGGCCGCTCTGCTCTCGTCGGCGGCGGCCTGGCGAGGGACGAACGTCTCGCCGGTGCCCGCCGCCGCGTTCTGCCGCCCGAGCGCCACGTCGGCACGTGCGCCACCGTCGCCCGGTTTCGACACGGGGGGAGAACCGACGAGATCCAAGGCACCGCCGCAGACCACGCACGTCGAGGGCCGGGCCCGGGGGTGCTCCACGCGGGCACGCGCGTACTCGACGCGGGCAGCGGCCTTCTTCCGCGCCGGCCTGCGGATCATTCGTCCCAGCTTCCCGGTCCTGCCTCGCGGCATCGCCGGGCTCGCCGATGTTTCGGGTGATTCGTCACCTCTGCCGTTCACGCGCCTCTCCTAACTGGTTCGCCATGAATCGGACGCACACCCGTGGCCGTCACATCGTGCCGAGATCGTGCCGCCCCATGCCATCGCGTGTTCCGGATTTCGGACCGCTCGACGCATCAGTGCGGATTGAGCACCTCGTCGATCTGCTGGACAAGGTCGCCCGCTCCCTGCCCGTTCGACCCGGTACGGGGGACGTACGCGAGTTCCGGCGTCGGGGAATTTCTCGTGTCGAACGCGTTTTCACCGGCTTCATCCGATTCTTCGAACCGCCTCCGATGGGGAGGTATCAGGGGGTTCGGTCCCGCCGGTGGGCGGGCTCCGCCGCCGCGGATGAACCTCCGGTCGAGCCAGTCGTACAGAACGGCCGCCTCGGTGTTGAGCACCTCCGCGGGCACCGCGTGAGGGGCGTCCTCACCGAGCCCGGCCCAACGCCAGGCCAGCACGGTGTCGAACACCGGCTGCGCGATGGAACCGCCCCAGGCCATCATCGCCTGCAAGAACAACGGCCGGTCCTTGGGCGCGACCTCCAGATTCCGATAAACCCGGAACAGCCATTCGCTCTCATTGGGCGGCAGATCGCGCACCGAGTAGCCACGGGCGCGCATTTCAGAAAGCCACGAATCACCACGCGGGTTTCTTCTGTACCGGATCTCCCCGAACATTCGGGTCAGGGCGTCGCGATGGTGCCGGACCGCCCGTTCGTAGACGGTCAGGACCTCCTTGAGGTTCGATCCGGAGAAGCCTTCGCCGAGCAGCCGCTCCAGCTCCTTCGCCGGCGAGCCGGCGGCCGTCTCGGGCCGATCCTCGAAGAATCCGATGGCGGCCTCGTCCGGGGACATACCGCGGATCAGCGTCGTGTAGAGGCGGCGCAAGGCGCGATGAGCGGCACCGGCCACGGCCGTGTCCGCTTCCACGAGCCGGGTGAAGTCACGCTCGTACGCGTCCCGTACGGAGGGCCAGTCGCCGTGGCGGTAAACGTCACCCGACCTGATCGGGGCCCGCGGGACGGGATCGCTCTGAGCGGGCGAGACGATACCCGGCATCGTCCGAACGGCCGTCGGCCGATCACCCAGCAGGCCGGATGCGACGTGCGGTGGCCTCTCCCAGCGCGGCCACCGCGGCGGCACCGGCGACTCTTCGAGAGGCCGGGGCGGGCTGCCGGCCTGGCTCACGTCCGCGCTCAGGGACGTACGGGCCAGCGCCTCCCGGACCTCCTCCACCGGCATGTCCGCGAACGGATCCGAAGGCTCGGGGAAGAGCGTGCCCGCGACCAGCTCGTGGTAGGGATCGCCGAGCACCTCGTGGAGGAGGTCTCCCAGCTCGGGATAGAGCGTCAGCGTGTCGTACTTCGGGCTGTGACCGCTCAGCTCGGCGGTCAGCCGACCGGCCGCCTCCTCGGCCGTGACACGGCCCTCGTTCCGCTCCGACCGCAGCTCCTCCAGGATCCGCGTCGCGCGCCGGGCGTACCGCAGCTCGCCCATGGCACGGGCGTGCTCGACGAGCTCGTCGGTCTGGCCGAGATAGCTCGCGTCGATGTCGGCCAAGGTGGCCGAACCCCCCATGGGGTGCCCGGAAAGCCGAGCCTCCGTGATGACCGCCACGGCCCGGCCGAGCGGGTCCGGCCCCTCCTCGCTGTACTCCCAGGTCGAGGGGGCCTTGTCGTACTCCTCCCGCAGCGCCACCTGGACATCGTCCAGCGGGCCTTCCACGAACAGGTTCCGGTCGTTCCCGGGATCGACCCCGATCTTCGCCAGCCACTCACCGATCGTGAGCAGTCCCGGCCGCTCGCCGTCACCGGATCCCCGCGCCGCTCCTCGCTCGAAGGCATGGTCGACGACGAGCCACCCCCGCGCCCCGTTCTTCGTCTTGCTCCACACCACCGGAGCGACGTGATACGCCCACCGCGCCGCCGTCGGCTGGAGGGAACCCGGGACGTCGGCCGACGGCAGGCCCAGCCCGGGCTCGCCCTCCGGGGTCAACCGGCTGACTGCGATCTTGCCGACCGGCGCTCCCCACTCCAGCAGCCGCATCGCCGCCAGGTGGGCTCGAACGTTACAGCCGTCGGAGACGTGGTCGTAGGGCATCCGGACCGCGCCGAGCTCATGGTGCTGGAAGTCCAGCTCGGCCAGCCGGTCATACCAGGCGGCCGTCTGCTCGTAAGGGACCGGCTCCGGACGGGAACCGCCGAACAGATCGTCGGCGGCCCCGGCCGGCCACAACTCGTCCCACCGCTCGGAGAACCCGCCGTCATCGGGGTCGCCGGCTGAGAGCGTGTCATCGTCCGAGGTCGCGGCGTCGTCCTGCTGTGGCCACAGGCCCCGGAGATCCTGCTCGAGCGACGCTCCGAACAGTCTGCGGTACGCACCGCGGACACCCCACAGCGAGCGCAGATCCCCGTCGAGCAGTTCCAGCCGGGTGAAAGCACCCTCGACGTCCTCGCGCGCGATCGTCGTGTGCAGATCACGGGTGAACTCGACGATCCGTGGATGCGACGCCGGCGACTCCCCCGGAGCCACCGCGATCCGTCCAGGTGAGGCGGCATCGACTCCCGCGAGACCGAGATAGCGCTCGACCCGCCCGACCAGCCACGCCGGCGCCCGCCCCTGCTCCACGGCGCTGCGCACCGCCCCCACCAGCGAGACCCCGCTCGATCGCGCCCCGAACGCCTCGTCCAACGACTCGGCCGACCGGCCATCACCGACCGAACGCCGATAGCGGAGCTGCCGCATGACCGCCGCAACGTCCACCCGGCTCTCGCCCAGCAGCGCCGCGAGACGATCGGCGTGGAACGCCTCGGCCGGCCCGGCCTCCGACAGCGCGATACGTACGGTCGGGCCGTCACCGGCGGCCGGCGTCAGGTAGAGGGCGGATGAGTCCACCGAAAGCCGGTAGGGAACCGTCGCGAAATCCGGAAGCATCGGGTCGTCCAAGGCGGCGCGCAACTCATCGGCGTTGCCGACCCGGCCGAGCCAGCCGTTGTCACCGCGCAGGAACGCACCCGACTCGGGATGGAAGAAATCATCACCGAACCGCACCCAGCCCCCGGGATCCAACGCCTGCCCATCGGCGGACCCGTCCGGCGAGATCACCTCACCGTCGCCGCTGATGCGGTAGGTCAACTCCACCGGCCGCGAACCAGACCGCTCGCCCCGCTCCGGAGTCACGGCACGGTAGTACGTCAACGTCGCCGGCCGCTCCAGCCGTCCCTTCCCCTTCCCGGCGGCGATCCCGGTACCGGCGGCCGGAACGTCCGGCACGACGTGGGGACGACCGCCCCAGTGCCGCGCCCCGTTACCGGAACCCGCGTCCTCGGCTCCCGGACGCGCTCCCCCAACGCCCCGACGGGGAACCGTGACCACGAACTCGTGGCCGATCGGCCACCCCAACGCCAATGGCTCGGCCCCGACATCACGCGACCCTCCGGCCGGCCCTCCGGGCAGCACCTGCCGCGAACCCCGCCCACCGCCTGGCTCCGCAACCGGCTTCCTGGCCGTGACCGACTTCAGCGATGCCGACAGTGGCGTCTTCAGGAAGGTCTTCGCGGCGGACAGCCACGTATCCCGGACGCCGCTCGGTGCCTCGGTCCGCCGAGGTTCGCCCGGCGTGGGCGGCCGGCTCGTGACCTCGGGCGCCTCCTCGCCCGGGGCCGTCCGTGTCGCGGGGTCCGTGCCGGTGGACGGGTCGTTCTGCCGCGAGCTCTCCGCGATCACCTCGGGAAGGGCCGGGGGCACGGCTTTCGGCTCCGTGTCCGTGGCGGCGGCCTTGAGGTACTCCTTGATCTGTGCGATCAGGTTGTCGCGGTCGTCCAGGGCCTGGTCCAGTACGTCCTGGGGGATTCCCAGGCTGAGGGCGCCTTCCGTCGTGGCGCCGATGTCGGTGAGGCCGTCGACCGTCTCTTGCCTTCCCCCGGGAAAGGTGAGTTCGAGGGAGAAGGCGGCGAGTACCTTGAAGAAGTCGCGCATCTGGCGCCTCCAGATGCGTGACTCGCTGCTCATTCCCCGGGCGTCGGAGGCCGATTTCCAACGACTGTGGCTCCCACCCAGATAGCCGAGGAACTTGACCGGGATTCCCGGCTTTTCGCCAGTGCCTTTGATGAGGAATCCGGCGGTATTCCTAGATGCCTTGTAGAGCTCGTTGCCGGCGGTCTGAGTTTCATGATCGTAGTTTTCGAACTCACCGTCTTTGGAAGCGTAGATCCGCCGCGCCACGAGTGAGGCGAGTCTCACCGTCACACCGCCCGGGAGAGAAACCGTCCGGCCGCCGTTCGTGACGCCGTCATAGTGCTTCGACGATGCGAGATTGAAGAAGTCCGGCCCCAACTTCTCACGGGTGAGGGCGTTCGTGTCCGACGCCGCCGCGACATCCCGCCCACCGCCGTTCTCCACCGAGCGCAGGAGCGCCTTCATCACCCGGAAGTCGACCGGAGCGATCTCGTCCATGGCCGACGGTCTGATATTGAGCGGGATGTCCACTCTTCCGGTTTCCTTGCCGTCGAGTGTCGTCCCCTCCAGCGGAAGCAGGTAGGAGATGTCCTCGATCACCTCTCCGACGGCGGCGTGCTTGTGGACGACGGAGCCGTACGAGGCGGGCTTCCCGTTCTTCAAGAACGTGTAGGTGATGAGCGCCGGCTGCTCGAACTCCGCGAGTGCCTTGGGGCGGAAGCCCTTCATGACGAGCATGTTCCCCGCCACGCGCCCGATCTCGCCGTCCACCGTCTGCCTCGCCCCGTAACCACGCACGGAGATCGGGGCCCCCTTCAACGGCGTCGGAGTCACACCGGTGAACTGATACTGGCTGCTGGACAACAGCCCATCTTTTTGGCCGTCGATGTGGTTGGTTCGCTTGTATGACTTGAGTCCGCCGCTCAAGAAGAGTTCGCCGAGCTCGGCCTCTGTCAGCTCTCTCGCGTCCAGGATGAGGGTGTATTCGGTGGCGCCCACTCCGAACTTACGGCTCCAACCGCCGTCCTTCATCTCCACCATGGCCATCGGAGCATCCGCGACCGCCGACGACACCATGGCCGCCAGCTCGGGACCGTCCAGCTCCCGCGCGACGTACTGAAGCTCATCACCCAGGTCTTTCAGCTGCCCGAGCTTGCTGCCGTAACCGGCCTCTCCCACCATTCCTTCGCGGAAGGCAGGAGGCGGAGTCAAGTCCATCTTGGGTTGCTTGACCTTCTTCGCGAAGTCCTCAGCCTTCCCGGTCAGGTCCTCCCATTTGTTCCGCCACTCGGGATCCGCGAATATCTTATTCGGCCAGAACTCAGCGATCATTTCGCCATCGTGCTTGACGACATGCCCGTTCGGCAGCGTGACCGAGTGGCGGACCGCGGTGCGGACGAGCGCCATGTCCAGCGTATTCGTCGCCGTCCGGTAGTTCCCGTCGGTGCGTCCTTCGGACTTCGACGCGGCGGTCGCCTTCCCGGCGGTCTTCGTCGCGAGGAAGTTGCCCTCCGAAGTGCTGGACAGGTCGGGATTGTGCCCCGCCCCGGTACCGGAGATCCGCTCGTTACGTTTCTCCTGGTCGACCGTCCGGCCGACCTGCGCCTCGCGGTTGGCCTCGGCGTACGCCTTAGGGAATTTCAGGATCTGAGGTTTACCGACGGGCTCGGCAGACCATCCGACGACCCTGCCGTCGATGCTCACGTCGGTGCCCGCCGCAAAGATCCGGGACACGTCGGTGCGGAAACGCGAGTTTCCCATTCCCTTTCTGGTCGCCGTCTCATGACCGCGACCGAGGCCGGCCATCACCTTTCCCTGCAGTTCCTCCAGCTCGGTGGGGACGGCCGAACCCGCGAATTCCTTCCCGAGCAGCGACGATTCCGCGGTGGTGTCGAGCGGCCGATACGGAGTGGCTTCATCGCCGTCGAGAAGATTCTCGGCGTACCAGATGTGCGCGCCGCCCTTGACGGTGCCCATCTCGTCCTCATCGAGCCACCAGACATACCGCCCCGGGCGATCGAACAGGACGCTGTCCCCTTCGCTGCGGAGGTAGGTCATCACCGTCATCGAGGTGATGTCGCTGATCTTCTTGGTGTTCCGCCGGCTCCGGGTCTGCACCCGCTCCGCTCCCGGGTTCGGCCGCCCGTCCGCGCCCTCTGTGTAGTCCGTGCCGATGGCCTCGAACGGCATGACTTCCTTCTGGAAGGCCTTCGCGTGGAACACCGTGTTCGTGTGCGCGCCGATGTTGATGTCGATCGGCATGTACTTGTCCGACGCCCGAGGTTCGCCGCCGGTGTCGAACACCAATTTGGTCCGGATCGGGCGTATCGTGCCGTCCGCTGCCTCGAGCTCGGTGAGCGCTCCCGTGCCCAGGAGGTCGTCGATCGATCTGATCAGCGGTTTTCCCGCTATCTCGTCGACCAGGGTCTTCCAGTTCCGGTGCAGCCGGTCGTCGACGGTCAGCGCGTCACCGGTCGGGTTCAGCGTCTGCAGGTGCTGCCAGGGCGTACGCCCCTCCGGCCCCAGCGCGGCGCGGGGCAGCAGCCCCGCCTTCACGCCACCCGCGACGATGTCGTCGTACAGGTTCTCGATCCCGGTCAGCCTGACGGGTGTGCCGTGTCCCAGCCCGTACTTACCACGCATCCACCAGGTGGTGTTGTAGCGCAGCGCGTTCGAGGACTTCTTCTGCCTTTCGTCGGCGAGACTCTGCTGCTCTTCGCCGGTGAGCGAGTGCAGCTTGGTCCCCTTGACCTCTGCCTCCCGGAGCCGGATCTGGGCGCTGCCGCGCACCGGATCCAGAGCGAGGCTCGTGACCGTCCCCGTACGGTCGTCGCCGAAGCTGACGAACGGGTGATAGTCGGAGAACAACGCGTACACCTGCGAGGTGTCCTTGGCGCGGATCGCCCGCTGAATGGTCTGCAGGTGCGAATTCGACCAGGAACGGTCCCGGGTCCAGACGAGACTCAGCCGCGAACGGTCGGCGACGGTGCCGAAGAAGAGCTTGAGCTTACTGACCGTGATGAACTTGAACGTCCACTTCTTGGTGGCACCGGACGCGCTCTTCTCAATGAGCTGCTTGAGCTGGTCGAACTGCATGTTCTTGACCGGAGCCCCGAACTTCTTCGCAGCGACCGCGTCGGCGCCGAGCGCGATGTTGAGCCAGCGCTTCCCCTTCCGCAGGGGCAGGCGGGGAAGCGACTGCCAGTCTCCCGCGGCCGGCGCCGTGTGCGCGGGGACCACCAGCGAGGCGAACGCGTCCTGGTTGATGAACGCGGCGATCTCCGGCTCCCAGAACATGTACTCCTTGTCACCGAGCGCCGTACGCAGCGACTGTGAGAGGTCCCCGATGACCGTGGTCCCCTCGACGATGTAATGCTTGTTCGCCAGGTCGAGCTCTGCGACGTCGTCGCGGTCGAGTTCGATCAGGTTCCCGTCCGTGGCCTTGTCGCCGAGGTGCTTGGGCGTGTAGAGCCGCACATCGGTGATCTTCCGATCGCCGTTCACGCGCCATTCTTCATGCCGCCAACGCCCGGTTTCGACCTCGTTGATCTTCGCTGCCCAGAAAGCACGAACGACGAGGTTGTAGGACTTGTCCGCGGGCTTCATGTAGTTGTAGGAGCCCACCGAACGTTGGTAGTCGTTGCCCCCTTCCCTGCCGTAGCTGCCGCCGCCTCCCGCGGTCAGCGAGAGGGAGAAGCCGTGCTCGCCGACGACGGGCCCTCCCCGCCCCTCCGGCCCGGCCGCCCAGCCCTTCCTGCTGGTTCTCCCGGGCCCGAGGTCGGTGGTCATGTTCGCGCGCTTTTCCAGCTTGACGTCCTCCGGATCACCCACCCGGGCCGGCGACTCGACGGCATGCAGGCTCGGCTCGATGAGGTACTTCCTCCCATCGACCTCGACCGGCAGCCGCGCCCGGCGGTCCCGCAGCCCGCCGAACCCCGACCGCAGGGCCTTCAGCAGGGTCTCCCTGCTGATCGATGCGCCCGGCACCAGGTCGTTGATCCACTGGTGCAGGGCATCGAAGTCCTCCGGTGACATGTCCCGGTAGTAGGACAGCCCCGGGATGTCCTCGTTGCGATCCGCCACCTTGGCCGGGTCACGCCGGTTCGGATCGCCGCCCGGAAGAGCCGGGTTCCAGCGGCTCTCCATGGCGGCGCGCCGCAGGTCCACGCGGGACGGCAACTCCCGTGACGAGGAGGCCACCGCCTTGAGCTGAGCCGCGACCGCGCGCAGGTTCCCGTGCGTGGCCTCCGCACCGCCGAGCAGATCACGCACCAGCGGCGCGTACAGACCATCCAGGTCGAACGGCGACCGTTGGCCGCTCGCCGGGTGGTCACGCTCCTGGACCTCCACCAGCCTGGCCATGTCCTCGGGCCGCAGCGCCGAATCCGCCCTCCTGAGCCGGACCCACAACGCCGCGGTCTTCGCCGCCTTGCCTTGGTCCCCCCCGGTGTGCGCCGCCATCCGCGTCACCATCTGCTGCCACGGGTCCCCCCGCTCGCGCATCGCGGCGGCGAGCGTCGCCATGGTCGGTTCGGTGAGGCCGGACGCCGCCGCGATCAGCGACTCGATTCGCTCGCGTTGCTGTGGGTCGACCGCCTCCGGGCCGGCCAGCCTCTCCAGCATCGGAGCGAGATCATCGAGGCGTAGCCGCCCTTCCACCTGCCGGTACCGGTCCGCGAACTCCTTCTGGAAGATCTGCGACAACGCGCCGATCCCCCGGGACCACGGCCGGCTTCCGGACTCCACCACCTCTTCGACGCCTTCCGGGAACCCGTCGTAGACGTCGTGCGCCAGGCCGACGACCGTGAGCTTCTCGGCGTCGGCGGGGACGCTCCCGTCGTCGGTGAGCCGTACCGCCCGGTTCCAGCCCTCGTCGATCAAAAGTTGCCTGACCTCGGCCAGGTCACGCTGCCGCACGGGGGCCGTCGTACCCGGGTCGGTGTCCGGAACATGGTCTTGTTCGCGCTTCGTCCAGGCCAGCGGTGCCACGGCGCGTTCGGCCGCCGCGACCCAGACCCGGAGTCTGCGGTTGTACCGGGTGACCCTCCCCTCGCGCGCGGGCTCGGGGTGGTCCACCGGCGCCGTTCGGGGAGCGGGCGTGTAGCTTGCGCGCAGCCGCGACAGCGTCCGCGGTCCCCCGGCGCTGCGCAGCTCCCGCCATCGGGTCCCGATCTCGGTGACCGCGTGCGCGGTTATCTCGGCCTCGCCGGTCACGTCCTCGACCAGCCGCCGCAGCAGCGGAAGGCGGATCGGCCCCTCCAGCCTCGCCACCTTGCCCCGGTAGAGATGCCCGATCGCATCGATGACCTGCTCGAACGGGTCGGCGTCGCCCGCCCGGATCGCCGCCGCGACGTCGGGAAGGTCCCGGCGCAGCCCCTGGACCTGAGCGTCCAGCTCGCCGAGGTCCTCTCGGCCCAGTTCCGTCCGGAGCGCGTCGAACGCCGCGACCGTACGCATCGCGGCGGGCGTCACCGGACCGCGTTTCGCCGCCTTTCCGGCCAGCCCCGCGAGTTCCCGTACGCTCTCCACGGTCGCGGGCCGCCGCAGAACCTCCTGGCTCAACCGCTCGAAGTCACCCAGCCGCACCGGATCACCGTGCGGACGCACCCCCGGCTCACTGACCCGCAACGCGTCCACCAGCGCGCCCAGCGCCGCGTACGGAATGGCCGTGCGCCCGGCGGCCGAGGCGGCCGACACCTCCGCGGACCGCCCGACCGCCGGGCCCTCGGACCGCCCGACCGCCGACCCCTCGGGCCGGGCGACCGCCACCGCTTCGGACTGCACGGCCGCCGACCCCTCGGACTGGACGACCGCCACCGCTTCGGACCGGGCGACCGCCGGCTCCGCGGGTGAGGAGGTGGTCATCTCCACGGACGAGGAGACGAGCACGTTCATGTTCAGCTCGCGGTGCAGAGCGGACACGTCCCGTACGCGCCGGGCCCCGCCCGGCACCAGCCCCTTCCAGCCCACCATGGTGAACCGTCGCCACGGGTCGGCGGACGGGACCGACTCCATGGCACGCGCGGCCTTCACCGCCGCGACCGTAGGCGTGCCGGCCTTCCGGATGAGCTTGATGAGCTCCGCGGCGGCATCGGTGTTCTTCCCGGGCGCGCCCGCGCCGAGAACATCCGCGGCCATGCGATGCACGTCACCCACCTGCAACGGCGGCAGCGGGCCGGTACGGTCCTGGGTTCCGTCCCGCAGCAGCCGTCCGAGAAGGTACAGCTCGGCGATACGACCCCGCCGGCCCAGGGCGAGCTTCCCGTCCAGCAGGTGCTGCAACGCGAGCGCGTCGGGGGTGGCCGTTCTCAAGGTCAGCCGTTTCGACGCCTTGAAGCTCAGATCGATCCGCCGGACACCGATCTGGAGAGTCCGCGGCTGCCGGCCCGCGGTCGAAACCCGCCCGGCGGCCTGCTCGATGAGGCTCCGCGCCCACGTGTTCCGGTCGCGGTCCGGCGTCAGCCTCCCCTCCAGGTTGGTGAGCGTGACCTCCCGGCCCTGTGCCCGCAGATCACGGGCGGCCTGCGCCAAGTCCTTCGCGTGTTGCAGAGTGACCTCGGTGGCCTGCGGGTCCAGCGTGCGCCGTACCACCGGGAGCAGGTGCGCACGTTGGACATCCGGCAACGGCTTTCCGTCACGTGGCTCCCCGGCGACGACATCCGCGTACTCGCCGGGGACCAGCGCCACGACCGCCTCCAGCCCGTGGAACGTCTCCTCGGGGCCTTCGGCCAGGTCGACGGGGTCGGAGATCTCCTCACCGAACAGCCTCTGCATCGCGGCCTGCTGCTCGGTCTCCAGCGCGTCGCGCCGGATCTCGGTCATGACCGGGATCTCTGAGGGACGCCGCGAGATCCAGTAAGCGCGCCACAACGCGCTCAAGGTCGGCCGGCCCCTGGGGGTGAGCTCGGCATCCGGGGCGACGCCGGCGAGCGCCCTGATGTTCGCCGCCCGGTCGTCGCCCGCGGCGGAACCGAGCGCGGGCTTCAGCCTGTCGAAGGACTCCAGGCCGAGCGGGCCCTCGCGCGACGCCCGCTGGTCGAGCGAATGCACCAGGTCGGCCAGCCGGTACAACCCCAGCAACTGATCCGTCCGGCCCGGATCGACCCGCCCGTACACCTGAGCCTGCAACGCGAGAAGCTCCGTGGCACGCCCGCTGCCCAACCGCGGCGGGAACCCCAGAACCGCTCGAGCCTTCGCCTGCTCGCGGATCCCGATCCCGTGCGCCTTCGCCAGCCGGTCGAACGCGCCCCGCCGCACCACCGCCTGTACCGGAAGCACCTGGTGCCCGGCCAGCCCGACGGTCGCCGACACCTTCTCCGGCAGATCACCGGCGGCGTCCGGCCCCAGCACGCGTCCGACGAACGTCTCGACGTCATGCCGGGTCAGCGGTGAACGAACGTCCTCGTCCCCACGCGTCTGCCGGATCAGGTCGCCCAGCACGTGCAACTCACGCAACCGTCCGCTCCGGGCCAGGTCGACGCGGCCGTCCACCAGATGCTGCAGAACGACCGCGTCGGCGATGGCGTCCGCCATCGGGGTCGCCGGGTTTCGCCTGACGAGCTTCCCCCGCATCCTGGCGTACGTCTGCCACGGCTTCGCATCGGCGTACGCCTGCCGCAGCTTCCCATCGGCCTCCTCCGGGGTGAGGTGCCGATCCGCGCTCACGAGCCGGCGGGCGAAGGCCAGCCGGCTGCGACCGCTCCACCGGCCACCGGCGTCGGGCTGCCACGCGTGCTGCTCCAGCGCCGCCACCGTCAGCCGATGGCCGTACCCGTCGATCACCTGCGCCGTCCTCAGCAGGACCCGCAGGTGATCGGTGGTCACCCGGTCCGCCGCCGGATCCAGCGTCTCCCGCACCAACGGCAACAGATCATCGACACCGACCGGCCCGTCGAGCCGCTCGGCCGCCACCGGCCACCCCTCGCGCAACAACCCGACCAGATCAAAGACGTGCCGCGCCGAAACGGTGAGAGCTTCCGGAATCGCCGCGTCTTCCTGCAAGTCGTAGAGAAGCCGCTCCGCTTCCGACCACCGGAACAGATCGTGAGCACTGACCTCACGTCCCAACCCGGCCATCGCCCGCCCGACCAGGTCCACGAACTCACCGGCACTCCAGTCGTGGTCCGCACCGAACACGCCGTTCAGCACCGGCGCCAGGTCCGCCCCGTTCCGGACATCGGCGAGGAGATACTCCTCCCGTGCGATCCGAACGGTCTGCCTGAGCGCGCGGGCGGCACCGGCGCCCGGCGCCGCCGTGCCGTACACCTCTCTTATCAGCGCCCGCTCGGCCGGGCCACTGCCATCGCCCGGCGGCCGCCCACCGATCGCTTCGGCAGGAAGGATCTCATCCTGGGCCGGCACGGTCGGCGCGGCCGGGGCGGGATGAGCGGGCCCACCGGGGACCGGGCCCGTCGCCGCGTGCTGCGCGGAGTACGGCGGCACACCGTGACCCGGCGGCTGCGCAGTACTCCCCCCGGGCGGTGGAACACTTCCGGGTTCGTGCGCCCAGTCCGCAGGGGGACCTTCGAAAGGAGCGAGCCACTGATCCGGTGACGGGTACTGCTCCTCCCAGCGCCGAATGGGACCTCTGATGATGTGGGTCTCCACCCGGACCGGCCCGTTCCCGCGCGGCCGGATCATCTCCCAGCCGGCCGGCTCCCCATCATTGGGATCGGCATCCAAGTGGAGGATGCCACCCGGTCCTTCTGACGTCAGGGCGACCCGGCCCCTCGGCCGCACAATAGTGATCCCGTATCGGTCAGCGATTTCTCGCTGTAGCCACTGCCCTGTGTCCCTTAGCGAATGCTCGGCGAAGCTGGCTTCCAGCAGCACGGTCTGGTAGTTCTCAGACCGCGCCGCCTCCACGGCCATCTCCACCTCAAAGCGAGACAGTCCGTCGCCGACAACGCGCGCCGATCCGGCAGCCTGGCTTGGCAACATGTGCGCGACCGCTATCGGACCGTTGACCGGATCGTTCATCCACTGGAAGTGCTCATTGCGCGAAACCGCGCCCCACCGATCGGGGCGAAGAATGTGGTCGTCGTCGTAGCTGTAGATCACACCGACCCATTTCTCATCAGGGTCGTCGTTCACATACAAGTGTTCATCGGTACGCACACCTGGCGAAGCACCAACATGAGCAGCGGATTCAGCTCCGCCGGAGCTATCGACCCGGTCCCAAAATGCTCTGAGTCCCAAGAATACGTTATTCTCCGCTCGAGCGCTCTCTCGCGGATTCAACGGCGCAGAGAATTTGACCTCTCCCGGGAGCAACGACTCGAAAATTGGAACCAGCTTCGGCATGTTACGCCGGATCCATTTTCGGTCGTTGTGCGGCAGGCCGGTTATCAGGTCGTTACCGGCATGCCCTCCTACCCAGGCAGCGAACCCCTCCGCGAACATTTCATACTCGTTTGTGAAGGCATAGCTTTCCATGCCAATCGCGTTGTACCGTGGGCCGTTAGGTCCCTCCCCGGAAACAAGCATTTCCCGGTACGCGGCGCGCACGTCTTCCTTCTGCTCGTCACTCAGCACATGCTCATGCAGGGAGTGCGCAACCTCATGAACCGTAGTGTCCTTACCCTCCGCTTTGGGGACCATCACGCTACTGAACTCACCAAAAAGGTTTTCCTCGCTGATGCCCGTGATGAGCCCATAGTGAAGCCCCCGCACATGGTTGTACGGGGAACCACCGCTAGTGAATTTGCCATCGAAAGCGTTGAACTCCGGCAAAGATGTCAGCGTCTGATGCTTGGGCACCGGGAGGAACCGTTGCCCCTTGAGGAGCAGCGTCTGTGCAACGTCTGGATTTTGAAGCACGACCTTCAAAACCCTGTGCATGGCGGATCTCGCCGCGATCGGCCGTTCGATCCCTGGCGGAATATCGATCATGAGGTTCGTCGCCACCGCCACGAACTCCCCCAGCGCCTTGGCCCTCTCCGGCGTGCCGGCACCCGCGTGACCGAGCAACGTCCTGCGCAGCGTTTCCACGAAACCCTGATCGGTCGCCAGCCGCACCCGCTCCCACGGCCGCATCAGAGCCGGCACGGCCTCCCGATCCCGCGGCGGCATCTTCGCCAGGTCGAGCGCCAGTTCAACGGCCTTTTCCGAAGAGACTTCCTCAGGGCGCAGCCGCAGCCACCCGAGATCGTGAGGCGTCGACGCCCCCGAATGGACGGTCGGACCCGCCGCCGACGGCGGCGAATGGCGTGGTGGACCCGGTACCGTCGGTCGGGATGGCGCCGCCAACGGCTGGACGGAAGCCGCCGTACGACCGGCGGTCCCCTCCGACCGAGCGGCCGGGCGAGAGCCGGCCACCGGCGAAGTGGCCGGACGCGCGGTCCGGGAATCACTCGCCCGGGCAGCGCCGGAGTGGGCGGCCTTCCCCTCCTCGATGGGCCGACTCAGAGCGGCGGTGTCGAAGCGTGCCGCTTCCTTGCCCTTCTGGCCTGCTCCCTGCAGTACCTCTCCGATGTGCTCGGCCTGAAGCGTCGCCACGGACACCGCGTCGACGTCCGGCACGTCCACGTGCGTCCGCGACGACGCGTCGGTGAACGGCGAATTCTCCCCGTGCGTCGTCAGTACGCTCGGCGGGCGCGTGGCCGTGTGCGCCCCGCCGCCCGGTTCCCGCAGGGCGTCGCCGGAGCCTTCTCTGGGCGGGCCCATGGCGATATCGGGAAGGGTCGGTGTCAACCCGAGCCGCCTTATGTACCGGGCGGCCATCGGGGGCAGATAGCGGGCGGTGGCGCCGGCGCCGATGTTGAGAAGTCCGGTCTTCCAGTCGAAGGACATGTTCTCGGGGTCGAAGATCGCCGTCTGCACGAACGAGGAGAACACGCCGTTGACGAAGTCGCTGGCGGCGTTTCCCAGGCCCTGTGTGGCATAGCGACGCAGGCTGTGCCGCGCCTCGTCGAGGGAGCGCGTGATCGCGATCGGGTACCGCCGGGTCAGGGCGTCACGCAGCGGCGCGCTGAAGTACGCCGTATGGTTCTTGAAAGCATCGGTGAGAAGCGGTGGGATATTCGCCTTTTCAAGATCAGCGAGGTTCAGGGCGATCTTCTTGCCGAAATCGGAGCCGATCGCCTTCGCGGCATCACTACCGAGCCTGTTTCCGTCGGAGTCGACAAGATCGGCGAAATGTTTGGCGAACAGGTCGCCGTAGCCGTTCGCGAGCGCGTCCACCTTTTCCGGCTTGAGCGCGGGTGGCGGGTGGTCACCCATCGACGTGAGGTTCGGCGCGTGGTCCGCCACGAGGCCGGCGAGGTCACCCGAGAATCCGTCCCCCGGAGAGGAGCCCTCTCCAAAAGCGCCGGGCGGAAGATCATCGAAGATATGTTTGAGATCGTTCTGGAGAACGGACTTGACGTCGGTGACGAAGCGATTGACGAGATTCCTCACCATGACGTCGCCGATACCGAAGATGGCACCGCCGGCCGCACCGCCGATCCCCATCTCCAGCAGGTCCTCCCCGTTGACCCCCCGGCCGGAGGCCAGGTCGGCGGTGATGGCGAGGCCCTCCGCCATCGCGGTGCTGATGGCCACGGGACGGCCGACGTTGTCGACCAGCCACTTGAGGAGGACACGCCAGAACGCCTGGGCCTCGGCCACGTTCTCCTCCGCCGCCGCCTCCGAGGCGCCGCCGGTGAAGTACGCCAGAATCGCCGCGACCACCAGCTCGATGAAAAGCTCCGCTGCCTGGGCCAGCAGGAGAATCTTGGTGAACGAGACCTTGCCGTTGGTGTCGCCGAGCATCTTGCCGATGTCCAGCGCGTTGGTACTCAGCTCCTCCAGCGGCCCCTCACCGGAAAGGAACTGCTTGCGCATCGCCTGCGTGAAGTAGTCGACCCATGCGCCGGCCCCGGCGCTGTTCACGCCGCCGATCGCGTTGAGTATGTCCTTTGGAAGGGTCTCTCTGACCGTCGCGGCAAAGGCCGTGAAGTCATCTTCCAGCTTGGCGCCGGTACTGATGCTGTACGCCGGAAACGAGGTGGCGCAGATGAGTTCCACGATCCAGCGCAAACCCGGCGGGATCTCCGGATCGGGATAAACCTTGGCAGACACGTCAGCTCACACGCTAATGGCGGTCACCGCCGTGGGGCCCCTTCCCTCCGGAAGGAACCTGACGACCCAGCTGAACAGCCTGGTTCTTACTGTTCTCTTCGGCGATATAGAGGTGCTGTGCGACCTCGATCGTCATCTTGGCGACGTTCTTCATCCCTTTGTGCACCAGATCCACGCTCACGCCGAGCCCACTCACCGCCGGCTTGAAGGACAGCATGAACGCTTTTCCGGTGGGATCGCCGGAGCCGTAGAAATCACCGGCCGATTCGACGGAGCTCAGCACCGTCTCATGCAAACGCTTCAACCTGTCGGCCGGCCGAGTGATCAGGTATGAGTACCTGGCGATCTCGTTCGGAACACCACCGGTCACACCCATGACGAACTCCTACTCTTCGTTTCCGGTCTCATCCGAACGCCCGGCGAACCCACCGACGCGCACGCCCATCCGCTCGAACAGATCGGCCAGGTCCGGGGGCAGCGGTATCCGGTGCCTGCGTGTGTTTCCGATGTCCCGCAGCGGCGCCAGGATCTCGTCCACGGTCGTGGACATCTCCGCGTTGGCCTCCCCCACCACCTCGGTGATGGCCGCCGCGAGCTGCGCCGGAGCCATGGTGCGGTACTTGGTCGTGTTGAACTTCAGCCCGACCAGTACCCCGCGGCTGTCGACGGTGGCGCTAACCATGTGATCCGTGGACGTCGCGGTCGCCTTCCGCCGTTCGAGGCTTGCCACCGCCTCGGCCGCTCGGCTTCTTGTTTCCGCCAGACGTTCCAATGCGGCGTCCAGCTCCTCCTGAAGATGGGATTCCACGGCCCTCCCCCTTCTTGTCGGAATCACGTCCAGGCCGGCCGAGGACCGCCGGGGCCAGATCCGGTTCGGTGCCCCATACCTCCTCGTCCTCGGCGACCCATGTGGTGCGCTCGCGCTCACCGTTCTGGCCCCCGCCCATGCCTCCCATGCCGCCCATGCCCATGCCCATCCCCATTCCGGGCGGGTACATCGGAATGCCGGACGCGGCCGGCTGACCGCTCGACGCCGCGGCGGCGCTCTCCAGCGGACTGACGCCTCCGGTGCCGTACGGACCGCCGAGCTCCGAACCGACCGGATTCCCCTCCGCGTCGACCATCTGCGGTGAGACGCCCTGCACCCCGGCGTTCGGCGTCGTGCCGGTGGAGCCCCCGTTGAAGAAGGCGGATGTGGGGCCCTCGTCCGACGGGGTGAACTGCGTCGGCTGAAGCGTGCCGGGCTGGGTGAGCCGGTGGCCGTTCTTGTCGTAGGCGACGTTCGGGAGTTCGTGCCCGCTCTTGTCGTACGGATGGGCGATCGGCTGTCCGCTCCCGTCGACGAGCTGACCATGGGCGTCGTAGTGCGCTCCGGGGATCTCGTGGCCGCTCGCGTCGTAGACCGGCGGCGCCTCGATCGTGCCGCCGGGGCCGTAGTGTGACCCGCTGACGGGCTGCCCGTGGGAGTCGTAGGCCACGGGAGGAACGGGCTCCCCGTCCGGACCGACCAGGTCACCGTTCGCGTCGTAGTGCGACCCCTGGATCGGCATGCCGTCCTGGTCGTACGCGACCGGGGAGACCGGCATTCCGTCCGCACCGACGAGGTCACCGTTGGCGTCGTAGTGCGACCCGGCGATCGGCGTGCCGTCCTTGTCGTAGGCGACCGGCGGAATCGGCTTTCCGTCCGGACCGACGATCTGGCCCTTGTCGTCGTAGTGGGACCCGGCGATCGGCGTGCCGTCCTGTTTGTAGGCGGCCGCCGGGATGGACTCGCCGGTGCCGTCGACGAGGTTGCCGTTCTTGTCGTAGTGCGCGCCCGCGATGGGCATTCCGTTCGTTCCGTACGCCATCGGCGGTACGACACTGCCGTTCGGGGTGAGGACGTTGCCGTTGGAATCGATCGTGGCGTCCGGGATCTGACTCCCGTTCTGATCGTAGATACCGCCCCCGGCCGGCGTGTCATTGCCGCTGAACGTCGGGGTGTACGCGCCCGGCCCGATATTTCCTACGGAGGAGGTGTCCAGGCCTCCACCAGGCGGTGTGACATTGCCGAAATTGCCGAAGTCGTTGCCGAAACTGTTCAGACCCTGGTTGATTCCATCCCCGAAGTTGTCAACGCCGTCCCCGAACCTGCCCAGGCCATCATTGATGCCATCGCCGAGGTCGCCCAGGCCTTGGCCGAACTTGTCGAGTCCATTATTGAGATCGTTGCCGAAATCGGACAGGATCCCGTTGAGGTCTCCGATGGATCCGCCGGCGTTGTCGCCGTTCTTCGCATCGTCCTGCGCGTGCTTGTTGTTCGTGGTCATGTTGGGGTCGTGGGCACCCTGCCAATCGATCCCGTCCGGCCGCACGATGTGGGTGAGCGTCGTCGTCGCCGAAGTGTAGGCGTCTTTCAGCGTTTGATAGGCCTGCACCGCCGCCTTGTCCAGGGTCTGGGACATGTGAGCCGACCAGATGTTCTTTCCCGCCTGCTCGAGATAGGTCCAGAACGAGCCAGCCGGATTGACGTCTCCACGGTAGGTGCTCGTCGGTCCGTCCGGTCTCGCGGTCGCCGGGAAGGTGAACTCCACCTCCGGGCCGCGCTCATGATGCCTTTGCGCAACCGGCTCG
Source organism: Actinoallomurus oryzae (assembly GCF_039541955.1). Classification (NCBI taxonomy): domain Bacteria; kingdom Bacillati; phylum Actinomycetota; class Actinomycetes; order Streptosporangiales; family Thermomonosporaceae; genus Actinoallomurus; species Actinoallomurus oryzae. Next base: position 365,170 of record NZ_BAABHF010000016.1, read on the forward strand.
TTCAAAATGGTGACGGTGTCGATCGCATGAGCGAGAGCCTCGTCCGGGTAGAAGAATCTTCCGCTCACCCACGCCTGATAGCCACTTCGCAACTGCGCCAGGGCGTCGGTGATACCGCGCTTCACCTTGTCCACGGCATTGGCCTGCAGGTTGGTCTTCTCGCTGCCGGCGCTCAACATTTCCGTTGATCCGCTGTTCATCTGGTTATAAAGCGATATCAGCGAGTGCACGAGACCATCGAGAATATGCCAGTATGTTCCGGCGGCCTGCCCGTCCCATTCGGTATCCGGCTTGGCTATCTCATCTCTCCACTGGGAGACCGTCGGTATATATCCGTGGTCCGTCACGAGATCATTGGTGAAACCGGAGAGGCCGTTGAAAGCGTCGGTCAGCGAGGCGAGACTGACCGAGCTGTTGCTCTGGTTCGCATACAGCCCGTTGATGATCTGGAGCGAGTTGTGGTGGAACTGATACCACGAGCTGTCCGACGGAACCGCGGCCACGCCGTTCTCGTCTCTGGCGTTGAAGTTGTAGCTGTCGATGAAGTCGGAGGCTATGAAGCCGAATCCATCCGTAGTCGTCGCCGGTCCGGCGGCTATCATCCGCTTGTAGTTGCGATCGTGGTGGTGACCTCGGGGCGGCGAAATCTTATAATAGGAGGAAAAGACATACTGGAACCATGGAGCCTGCAGAATCACCTTCCGACTCGGTGGAGCGGGCATCGTTCCACCACCGTCGCCCGGGTCGGAGAGGATCGCGAGCACCTGCTCCCACAGCACATCCTGGCCTGCGGCGGTAGGCGGATCGGCAAAAGTGACCTCTGGCGGCTTGGCGTCATAGGTCTTCTCGTTCTTTTCCCCCACGCGACCTCTCCCTTCAGGGAGAATTGATCCTTACGTCTGACCGTTCAGGATGATGTCTTGAAGCAGGCCTACCGCATCGCTCGCTCCGGGGATCGAGGAGTCCCCGATCTCCGGCATGTTGCTGAATATTCCAGCCAGGTCCTGCGCCGTCATCCCATTATGCTGTTCCGCATCGGAGAAGTTCTGCGCCTGCCATTTAATGTCGTCTGACATTCGTTCGAGAAAGCCATAGAACCAGTTCATCTGGTTGACGACGTCGAGCGCCGTCGCATCGAACGCGGTCTTGAACGCCTGAGCCGGAGCCCATTTAGTGTTACCGGCCAGAAGCTTCGTGTCGGTATTTCCCGAAGAGGCGGACGGCTCACCGGCCTGGCTCGATGACGGCGAATTGGACGCCCCCCTCGTCGACTCCGAATATGGAGTCCCGTTGCCCACGAATCCGACCAGGAGCTGTCTCGCCGTACTGTTGTGGACAGTATCGGCCAGAGTCTTCTGCTTCGTCTGGATGAGATTCAGATAAGCGCCGTCGATCTTGGTGATCTTGCCGTTCGCCGGATTGTCGTTCCCTTGGTTGGCGGCATTTCGCTGCCGCTCTTGCGGGGTCTCGACGTGCTCTTTGCCGGTCTTACCGTCATCGGGCTGCCCGGTCCCACCGCTGCCAGACTGCCCACCGCTGCCAGACTGCCCATCGCCGGCATGCTGCCCATCGCCGTCACCATCATGGTCAGTGCCATCGCCATCGTGGTCGGCACCGTCGCCATCGTGGTCGGCGCCCCCGTTGGACTGCCCGTCATCGTGTTGCCCGCCACTACTCGATGGAGCTGCCACCGCGGCACCGGCTCTGTCGCCGGGTTCGACCGGTTTCTGCGAGAGACCGTCGCTGCCGTCGCCGGGCTGCCCAGCCTCATCCGCCGGTGCACCCGAAACCGCAGGCGTTCCCTGGACCGCGCCGTTCGCAGGGGTGATCAGCGGCGCCTGAGTCGCACGGCCGGAGTCGAGCGGAGGGCTGGCGCTCCCACGCCGGCCCGACCCCGGGTGACCTCCACCGAGATCGTCCAGCTGCCCCTGGTCCCCGGGCTCCTCCGCGTCGCTCTCCTGGTCGCCGTAGCCCCCGTCTCCATCGGACTGGTCGGGAGAGCCCTGATCGTCCTGTCCGTCGTCATCCTCGTCATCCTCGTCATCCTCGTCATCGTCGGAGTCGATGACGAAGACCTTCTCCTTCTTGCCGTCCTTGATATCGAGCACTTCGAAATGCTTGTCGCCCACGTCGACGTCGATTATCTCGACTTCGCTCTTGCCGTGATGCAACGAGACGATCTCGACGTCGGCCGAGTCGATCTTCAGGCCGGCGGTGTGGACATCGATGTCGCCGACCTTGTCATCGTGCGTCGTCATACTCGGGATGTCATGCGCCTTCCCCGAGTGATCGTTGATGTCCAACAGATGCTCGTGGGACTTCCGGCCACCATGCGAGGAGGAGGTGCCGTCGTCGCCGATCACCGCCAGAGCCTTGTGGAGCGCCCTTCGATCATCATCGGAGAAGGCCCCGCCCTCGGCGAGAGACGCGTCTTCGGCCGGCGTGCCCCCGGACGAGGCGTCCCCCGGCGACATGTCCGACAAGGGCACGCCGGACATCATCTGGCCATCGGAGTACCCCGGCGATGCGGCGCCGCCGGTCAACCTCCTTGCGTTCGTGCCGCTCTTGCCGAGACCGTTCGTCACGGCATTGATCGCCTTCTTCGACACGTGCATGCCCGCGAGAACATCTCCGATCTCGTCGATCAGATCGCTGTTCTCCTGCTCGGCCATTTACCGCATCCGCCTCTCGGTAGAACGCTTCAGCACGCTTTTCGTCAGGACAGCCCCTGGAAGGAGTAGCTGCCCTGAAGGTCCGCGACGATGTAGTTGTTATGGATCTCCTGGGAGGCGTGATACGCCCGTATCAACGTCCCCTCCATGTCGGTTACCGCGCTGTTCCAGTTCGTCTGCGCGATCTGGTACGCGTCCTTCGCCTCGCCGACCCAGGTTTCGACCAGCGGCCGGAGGTTCGCGGTGAGTTCGTCGAGGACCTGCTGGATGTTCTTCGACTCCTGCTGGAGGGAGTCGGCGGCCTCGTTGAAGCCGGCGTGGTTGACGAAGAAGCTTCCGTCCGAGATGGCTCCCATTGGTCTACCTCCGATTACTCGCCGATTTCAGTTGCCGCCGGTCTTGGTGACTCCGGGGGTCCCGTCGAGGATTCCGTTGATCCATTGCAGGGCGTTCCTGGAGTTGTCCTGCTCGGTGTTGCTCCAGTTCTTGTCGACGCCGGCGAGTGTTTCCCGCAGGTTGTCGATGTTCTTGAGGATCTCCTGGAAGTCCTCCAGCCAGATGATGAGAGCCTTGTCGAACGACTGCGAGGCACCTCCCACCCAGTGCGACGCGAACGTTTCACGATTGTTCTGGACGTACGTACCGATGCTGCGAATCTTGTTCGCGGCCTCGTCAAGGCACACGATGCCCTTGGCCATCGAATCGGCGTCTTTGGACTGCTGCGAGGGCATGATCAGCTCTTCCTGAAGATGCAACGAGACAGCACAATTACATCAAAAATCGACCCTATGAACATAGCGCGGAAATCTAAAAAGGTCTTATAGGAGCAATCGAACTTCTTATGAGCGGGAATGTCAGCCGGACTGCCCGGGAGACGAGCCGGGCTTCTCCACCCGGCAGCCGACCGTGGGAGGAGGCGTGGTCGCGGTGGTGCCGCTCATCGCGGCGACCGGGTCGAGCCGCGGACCGGTGGGCAGCAGGTCGAGCAGGCTCACCGGCACGGGCATCGCCTGAGCCTTGTCGTATCCGAGGTTCTTCAGGGCCGTCCCGCCGTCCAGCGGGTACTTCACGCGTTCCGCCGTGACCAGGAACGTCGCGCCGGTGGCGGCATGCCCGCCGTCGGATCGCGCGTACGCGAGCACACCGTGCCCCGGCGGCACGCCGATCCGGTCGATGGCCGAGCAGGGCGGCGTGGTCTGGGCGCGTGCGGTCACCGGGAAGCCGCCGACCTCCTCATCGGCCGTGAACGCGACCGTGGTCGTGGTCGGGTCCACCCGTACGCACGGCTGCTCACCCGCGGGTACGTCCGTCACGGCCGGCGGGGTGGGCGGCAGGCCCGACGACGGATCGTTCCCGGGCGCGGTGGTCAGATGCTGCGACGCGGTGGCGGTGTCGATGGCACCGGCGCTCTTGCCTCCTCCTCCGAGCGCCACGAGGGTGGGTGTGAGCGGCATCAGACCGTCGCGGGTCAGCAGGAAGTACTGATCGGCGGAGCCCGGCCGCCGCTCGACGAACACCTGCCCGATCCTGGTGGAGGACCCGGAGAGCCGGGGACCCGCCCGGCCGGCGCCGGGCACCCGCGGAAACGCCAGGTCCGCTCCGGCGGGGATCGCGTTGACGAAGGCCGCGCCCACCGGGTACGGGTGGACCGTCGCGTACCCGAGGAGCTCCGCCGTCCTCGGCCCGTCCGGCAGCCGGAACCTCCGGTCGTGCCAGATCAGGTACTCGACGTCCCCCGGTGCGGAGACGAGCAGGCCACGGTCCATCGCCGGTGCGACGGTGGGGATCGCGACCTCCAGGGTCGACACCGGAGTGCCGTCTCCCCCGGCGGACGAGCAGACCTGCCACGCGTCGTTCCGCAGGTCCTTCGCGGCCGGTGGCCGGTCGGGCGCGCCCTCGATCCCGATGGGCGCGCCGACGGGCGTACCGGACAGCGACGTGGCCGCCACACGCCGTACGCCCAGCCTGCTTCCCATGATGAGCAACGCGCTGGTGTAGTTCGCCACCGGGCGCAGCACGCCACCGGTGTAGAGGTAACGCGCGCCGGTCTGCTTCTCGGTGACCATCGTCCCCTCCGTACGCCAGCTTTTGGCGCCGCCCGGCATGAGGAACCCGTAGATCCCGACGCCGATCACGGCGATCAGGCCGAGCACCAGTCCGATGACGAGTCCCCGCGTGGTCCGGCGTATCGGCGGGTCGGTGGCGTCCGGGTCGGCGAGCAGCAGGCCCGACGACAGCCGCGACACCACGAACATGTGGGCCTGGACCTCATCACGGCGGTTGTGCATCAGCCCCCCAGTCCGCGTGCGAAGCCGAACAGTCCGAGGTCGGCGATGAGCAGCGGGATCAGCGCGATCGCCAGGCCCGACTGCACGATGTCCGCGATGCGCCCCCAGTACGGGACGACCCGACGGCCCGGGAGCGTCCACCCGGCCATGAGCAACACCGTCGCCGCCGCGACGAGCGACAGGAGCATGCTCTGACGCGTCTGCGGCTCCCCGTTCCAGACCATGGCGAGCGGGATCACCACGGCGCCGTACGCCCCGGGCACCATGACGCTCAGCCGCTGCCAGGCGCCGGCCAGCCCGCGGCTGTGGCACAACAGCAGCGCGGCGAGGACGAGCCCGAACGTGCGAGGGGACCAGCCGTGCCCGCCGGCGAGCACCGTCATGCACGCTGCGCAGACCAGGCCGGTCATCGCGTACAGGGCGGTCATGTGCTGGTCGGCGATGGTCGTACGGGACAGCACGTCGCGGCTGGGATGCGGGTCGATGCCCTCCTGGAGCTGCTCGGCGTTGGTGGGGAGCGGCGGCAGGCGCAACCCGGACAGCCGGAACGACAGCACCGGCACGAATCCGCCGACCGCGACCGTGAGGAACGCGGCCACGCCCGCCGTCGAGGTCAGCGGCACGTCGGCGACGAGCATGACGGCACCGCCGACGGCCACGATCAGGCCCGCCGCCGCGGCGGCGAGGAAGACCGGCGCGGCGGCGGCCACCCCGGCCAGCGCGAACACGGCCGCCGCGGCGCCGGACGCGCCGGCCGCCAGCAGCCGCGCGCCGGTCAGTGCGTGGCCGGCCGTTCCGGTAGGGGCCAGTCCTCCGGCGAACGCGAAGAACGGGACCGTCGCGACGCCGAGCGCGCTGCCCGCGACGGCGTCCCCGATCGCACGCGACGCGACCGTCGCGCCGAACATCATGAGCAGTCCGACGCCGACGCCTCCGATGATGCGCGGGTCGCCGTGCTCGCGGGTCAGTACGACCAGGGCGGCGGCGATCGCGCCGAGCGCCAGGCCGAGCAGCATCCGGCGGGTGAAGCTCGGCCGCCAGGCGCTGGGGCGTTCGCGGATCCCGGTGGCCACCCCGTCGACCAGGTCGTCGAAGTGGACGGGTGGGAGCTGCTCGCGGCGCGGCCGCAGGTAGAGCGTCTCGCCGTCGCGCAGATCGAGGCTGCCGGCCGTGCCCTCCTCGTCGAGCGGCTCCGAGCCGAGCTGCTGGAGGACCCAGCCATCGTGTTCGACGCCGACCTCGCCCAGGTTCTCCCCCTCGACCGCCGCGTACGAGATGAGGGTGGGCAGCAGTTCGATCAGCGGCACGCCGGTCGGGACCGAGATCTCGAAACCGCGCTCGGGGCCGCGAATGAGCAGATGGCACAGGTCGCTCGTGGTGGTCTCGTACACGTCATGCCTCTTCCTGGTCGGGCGCGGGCAGCAGCCCGGTCTGCACCTGGATGGTCCTGCGGCGGACGAACCACTGAGCGCGTCCGGGCGGCAGAGTCCTCGGCCGGAGACCCCCGAACAGCACGCCTTCGCTCTGCGGGCACGACATCAGCAGGGCGGGGGTGTTCAGCTCGGTGAGGCGGCGGATCAGCGGGTCGCTCATGCTGCGGCTCACGCCGCCCGCGGACCGGGCGATGAGAAGATGCAGACCGATCTCCGCGCCCTGCGCGAGGACTTCGAGCAGAGGGTCGAAGGCCCCTGCGGCGCTCCCGCCGCCGCTCAGCATGTCGTAGTCGTCGCAGACGACGAACAGTTTCGGCCCTTCCCACCAGTCGCGGCGGCGCAGCCGGTCGGGCGTGATCTCGGGTCCCGGCACGCGCGCCCGCAGTGACTGCGCGGCGGCGACGATCACCTGCCGCGCCACGTCGATGGAGACGGCGTATCCGAGCTGCTGCTCCGCCGGCACCGCGTGGTAGAGCTCGCGGCGGAAGTCGATGAGCATGACCCGGGCCTCGTCGGGCGTGTAGCGCTCGACGATCGCCTGGGTGAACAGGCGCAGCAGGTTCGTCTTGCCGCTCTCGGTGTCCCCGACGACCAGCAGGTGCGGCGTGGTCTCGAAGTCGTGGCGCACCGGTCCGAGCTCGTTCTCCTCGATGCCGAACGGCACGCGCAGGTCGCCGTCGGGCTCGGGCAGGTCGGCCGCGGGCAGGATCGCCGGCAGCATGCGCACGGCAGGGGCCCGCGGGCCGTCCCATGCCCCGGCGACCCGGGCGACCAGCTCGGCGGTGCCGTCGGAGAGATCGGCGGTCGACCCGCGGCCGTCGACCCGCGGCAGCCCGGTGAGGAAGTGCAGCCGGTCTTCGCGCAGGCCGCGGCCGGGGATGCGCGGGACGGTCTGGGCGACCCGCATGTTCACCATCGAGTCCACGGCGTCGCCGAGGCGGAGTTCGAAGCGCGTGGCGATCTGGTCGCGCAACGCCGGCTGTATCTCCGACCAGCGCGGCGACGCGACCATGAGGTGGATGCCGTAGTTCAGGCCACGCGCGCCGAGCTGCGCGACGTTCTGAGAGAGATCCATGAAGTCCTGACGCAGCGTCGACCAGCCGTCCACGACGAGGAACACGTCGCCGTGCTGCTCCCCGGGCAGCCCGCCGGCGGCCAGCATGCGCCGGAACGTCGCCATCGAGTCGATGCCGCGTTCGGCGAACAGCCGCTCCCGGTGGGCGAGCAGGGTGAAGATGTCGCCGACCGTACGGTTCACGCGGTCGATGTCCAGGCGCCCGGTCACCCCGCCGACGTGCGGCAGCCCGCTGAGCGCGGTGAGCGTGCCCCCGCCGAAGTCGAGGCAGTAGAACTGCACGTCACGCGGTGAGTGGGTGACCGTCAGCGCGGTGACGAGCGTCCGCAGCAGTGTGCTCTTGCCGGACTGCGGGCCCCCCGCGATGCCCACGTGCCCGCCGGCGCCCGACAGGTCGGCCATGAGGGGGTCGCGGCGCTGGTCGAACGGCCGGTCGACGATGCCGACGGGCACCGACAGCGGCGTGGGCCACCGCCAGAAGACCGGCATGCCGGCCTCGAGGCCCAGCAGTTCGTCGAGTGTCGGCGGCACGCCGAGCGGCGGCAGCCACACCTGGTGGGCGGGCGGACCCACGCCGCGCAGGCGTCCGATCGCCACCGACAGCAGGCTGTCCGCCTCTTCCTCGGTCTCCTCCGGCTGCGGCTCCGGCTCGACCGGCCGCTGCGGCGCGACGTACCGGCTGGTGTACGGCACGAGCTTGGTCGCCGCGGTCCGGACCGCGGCGCCGCGCTTGGGCCGGTACGGGCCGGAGACGTAGGCGGCCTTGAACCGCAGCAGGGAGTCGATGTCGTTCTTCAGGAAGCCGCTGCCCGGCTGGGGCGGGAGCTGGTAGGCGTCCGGCGAGCCGAGCACGCTGCGGCTCTCCATCGCCGAGAACGTCCGCAGCGCGATCCGGTACGACAGGTGCGACTCGAGCTGGTGGATCCGGCCCTCGTCCAGCCGCTGGCTCGCCAGCAGGAGGTGTACGCCCAGCGACCGGCCGAGCCGCCCGATCATCACGAACAGGTCCATGAACTCCCGGTGCGCGGCGAGCAGCTCGCTGAACTCGTCGACCACCACGAACAGCGCGGGCAGCGGGGCCAGCGGCGTCCCCTTGGCGCGGGCGTTCTCGTACTCATGGATCGAGGAGAAGTTCCCGGCGGCGCGCAGCAGCTCCTGGCGGCGGATCAGCTCGCCGTGCAGGGCGTCCTGCATGCGGGCGACCAGCGCGACCTCCTCGGCGAGGTTCGTGATGACCGCGGACGTGTGCGGCAGCTCGTCCAGGCCCAGGAACGTCGCGCCGCCCTTGAAGTCGACGAGCACGAAGTTGAGCACCTCGGAGGAGTGGGTGAGGGCGAGTGCCAGCACCAGCGTGCGCAGCAGCTCGGACTTGCCCGACCCGGTGGCGCCGATCAACATCCCGTGCGGGCCCATCCCGCCGAGCGCCGACTCCTTGATGTCCAGCTCGACCGGCGAGCCGTCCGCGCTCATCCCGATCGGCACGCGCAGGGCCGCCCCGGGGTCGCGGCGCCGCCACAGCGCCCGCACGTCGTGCTCGCGCATGTCGTCGATGGACAGCAGCGTCGTCAGCTCGAAGTCGGCGTTGAGCGGCTCGGTGACCTCGGCGATCATGCTCATCCGGTACGGGGCGAGCAGCCGGGCCAGTGCGCTCGCACGCACCAGGCTGAGCCGGTCCGGACGGCCCAGGGGCCTGGTGGTCTCGCGGCCGTTGCGGTCCTCGCCGATCATCTCCAGGGTCCGCGGGGCGACGTCGAGGCCGAGCACGTACGGGGCGAGCTCCCAGCCGGAGGTGCCCTCGATGTCGATCACGACGGCGTTGCGGTGTCCCCCGCCTGCCGCGCGGGCCCCGGGCGGCACGTCACCGCCGTCCAGCACGATGACCGTGTACGGCTCCTCGTGGGTGGGCTCGGCCTGCGGGTCGAACCGCGGTCGCTGCCCGAACTCCTCGCCGAGCAGTTCCTCCAGTTCGACGGTGCCACGGGCGATCAACCGCACCTGCCCGGCGCCGTCCTGCTCGGTGCGGTGCAGCGCGTGCGGCAGCCACTTGAGCCACTCCCACTTCGCGCGGTTCTCATCCGAGACGCACAGCCCGATGCGCAGCTCCTCCGGAGAGTGGAAGACCGCGAGCTGGCCGAGGATCGCCCGTACCATCGCGCGGGCCGCCTCGACGTCGCCGCGCAGCCCGACCAGCGAGTATCCCTTCAGGTAGACCGCGACGGGCTGATCGGCGACCGTGCCGTACGCGCGGATGAAGCGGCGCAGCGCGTGCGAACACAGCGGCTCCAGGTCCTCCACCGGTTTGGTCTGCAGCGGGGCGAGCCGCAGCCCGAGCCGCTGCTCGCCGACCCCGATGCGCACCTCGCCGAAATCGTCGTGGGTGGTCTTGCGCTCCCACAGCCGGGACGTGCCGGCCAGGGACCACAGCACGTCGGGGCCGGGGTTCCGCCACGACTGCGCGTCGCGCTGGTCGACGACCACCTCGCGGATCCGCCGCCGCGTCTGCGACAGGTATCGCAGGTAGTCGCGCCGGGCGCCGTGGACCCGCCGCTTGCGGTCGCCGGAGGCGCGGACGAGCTGGCCGACCAGCATCGCCATCGACGACACCATCATCAGCCCGGCCGCGAGGTACGTGCCCGGGATCGACGAGCCGCCGGTGGCGGTTCCGGCGTTCGGGCGGACGAAGATGAGGATCGTCGCGGTGGAGGCCAGCGCCATCGGCAGGTACGTGAACACCGTCGACGTAGTGGCCTGCTTCTCCGGCAGGGTCGGGGGTTCCTGCAGTGTCAGCTCGCCGTTCGGCATCTCCGGACCGGGCCGTCGAGGCGGTCGGCGAAAAAGGATCCGGCTCATTCCTCACTCTTTTCGAGAGTGGACGCGGTACGCACGGCGGGCACACCGTCCGGCCGCCACCGCCGGGCCCGCCCACGCGGTACCGCCACCGCCACCGCGCCGAGCGCCGCGACGGCCGCGAGCAGCACCGCGGTGAGCCAGAGCGCGGTGCGTCCGGGCGAGCCGGCCGCGTTCGTGTGCCGTAAACGCAGCGGCGCGGCCAGGCCGGGACGGTACGGCTCGGCGACGACATCGGCGACGGCCGCGTAGGGGTCGACCGCGCCGTACCCGGCGGACGGGTGGGGCAGGACTCCCCCCGGATGGGCGGCCGTCTCCTCGAGCCGGCGCACCACCTCCACCGCGGACAGCCCCGGCCGGTAGGAGCGGACGAGGGCCGCCGTCCCGGCGACGTAGGCGGCGGCGAACGCGTCATCGGAACCGGCGAAGTTCCCCGCGCCGCCCGGCCCGACGCTCATGACCTGGTAGCCGGGGGCGAGCAGGTCGGTGCGCGCCCCGTCCGCGGGTGGTGCGCCGAGCGCGCCGCCGGGAGCGATTCCGGCCACCGACACCGCGGCCGGGTACGCGGCGGGCCACGCGCGTACCGACGATGCCGTGCTCGCCTGCACGGACGCCGGGGCCACGACCACGACGTCGTGCCGGGCGGCATCGGTCACCGCGGCCGCCAGGTCGCGGTCGTCGGCGGTGACCGACGACGCGACCACGACGACCCGGGCGCCGCCGCCCACCGCCGCCCGCAGTCCGCGGGCGAGTTCCTTCCCGGTCGTCGTCCCGTCGGGCTCGGTCGCGCGCACCGCGAGGAGCGTGGCGTCGGGCGCCGCACCGGCGAAGCCGACGCCGGGACGGCGGGACGCGGCGGCCAGCGCGGCGACGAACGTGCCGTGCCCCACACAGTCGGCGGGCTCGGTCTCGCCTCCCGCCACCGGGGTGAGGGACCGCACCCGCCCCGACAGCGCTCCGGCGTCGTCGACGCCGGTGCCGACGACGCCGATGGTGACGTCACGTCCGGTGCTGAGCGTCCACGCCCGATCCAGGCCGAGGTACACCTGCGGCCACGGCACGCGGGTGACCGTGGCGTGGGAGGGGCCGGTGCACGGGGCATCGAATCCGAGTTGCGCCGGCATCAGCGGCAGATCGGTCGCACCGGGGCTCGAGGCGGTGGCCGACGGCCGCGGTGCCGGGGTCGGCGCGGCGCCGGCCGGCCCGGCGGCCTCGCCGAGGAACACGGCCGTCGCCAGTGTCAGGGTCAGGGGGGTGGACGGGTGCCGCCGCCCCCACGACGATCGGCTCGCAGCACGCACCAGTGAAATATCGCAGACGCGGTCGAGCCCGCAGGAACATCGATAAGCGTCTCTTATACGTCCCCTATTCGCCCGGCCCGCTCATCGAGCCGTCACACGCGTCCGACCTGGTCCGGAACGCCACCCGGCAGAAGTAGCGGTGCGTATTTCCGACAAGATTCTGCATGGTGCGGACCCGGCGGAGAGGGTTGCATACGGAAGCGGCTTTCGCTATTTATCCCTCCCACGCAGCGAGGAGACGAAGGGTGCGTCCTCATACGGCAACCCCACCTCCGGAGGCATCTGACCCGCGAGGGAACGCGCCGGTGGAGACCCGCCCGTCGCGGCAGAGCGGCGCGGGCTCGGCAGGCGGTCCGCTCGGCAAGGCGTTCGACGTGGTGTTCGCCATGCCGCCCGGTGGCGCCGAGATCGGGCTCAGCGACCTGTCCCGCCGTGCGGGCCTGTCCAAGTCAACGGTGCACCGCATCCTCACCGCGCTGGTCCGCCGGGGCGTCGTCGAACGCTCCGGCACGAGCTACCGGCTCGGAGAACCGATCCTCACCCTGATGCCGCCGCGTTTCGACCGCCGGCTGGCGGTGCTCCGCGACCATCTGCTGCCCCACCTGCGGCGGCTCGCGCGAGCCACCGGCTGCCCGGTGTTCCTCGACGCGCCGTTCCACGGCGAGCTGCTGTGCCTCGAGCACATCGCCGGCAACAACCCGGCCAGGGCCGACGGCGACGGAGCTCCGGACAGCACCGAGACGGCGCGGCGTACCACCGTCGCCCGCCTGTTACTGCCGCCCCGGCCCACCCCGGGAACCGTCCCGTCCGTCTTCGGCCCCCTGGTGCTCGGCCCGGAATGCGCGGCGGCCCCCGTGGTGAGCGACGGCCGGATCGTCGCCGCCCTCTCGGTCATGTTCCCGCCGTCCTACCGTCGCGACGGTGTGCTGCACGCGCTGCACAACGTCACGCGGGCGGCGAACCGGGGTCTCGACCGCACGCTCACGGGGTGACGTAACGGTGTTCGATCCACGGCAGCTCCGCGTCCTCGCGGCGGTCGCGCACACCGGTTCGTACACCGCGGCCGCCGAGGCGCTCAGCTATACCCAGCCCGCGATCAGCTACCAGATGCGCATGCTGGAGCGGGCCGCCGGGACGGCGCTCGTCGCCCGGGCCGGCCGCGGCGTGCGGCTCACCCGGGCCGGAGCGGTCCTCGCCTCGCACGCGCACGTCGTGCTGGCCGCGCTGAAGGACGCCGAGGCCGAGCTGTCCGCCCTGGCCGGCGAGGACGTGCGGCAGGTGCGGCTGGCCGTGGGGCACGGCGGCCACGCGCGGCTGATCCCGCAGGCGGTGGCGAGCGCGCGCCGTACCGTTCCGGACCTGGAGGTGGCGCTGCGCCGGGCCGACGGGAACGCCGCCGGGAACATGCTGCGCCGGGGAGAGGTCGACATCGCCGTGGTGAGCTTCCCGGAGAACGAGCCGGCACCGGACGACGCCGGGATACAGGCGATCCGGCTGCTGACCGACGAGGTGCACATCCTGCTCCCGGCGGAGCACCCGCTGGCCGCCGCCGACTCGCTCACCCTCACCGACCTCACCGAGCAGTCGTGGGTGGTGGACGGCGACCACCGGTATCTCCTCGACGCCTGCGCGCGGGTCGGGTTCACCCCCCGGATCGGGGCGATCGTCGAGGACCAGCTGGACGTGCGGAGCCTGGTCGCCGGGGAGATCGGGATCGCCTTGGTCGACAGCCTCGGATACACCTGCGGGCCGACGCTCGTGACCCGATGGCTGCGGGACTGGCCACGCCACCAGGTGTACGCGCTGAGCTGGTCGAACTCGGCCCGAGCCGACACGATCGACGCCGTCATCGCCGCGCTGCGCACCGCCGCGGGCCGCCTGTCCCGCCACCGGGCGAACCAGCCTTCCGCTTCCCGAGCCTAGGAGTCCGCTGACGTCCCGGCCGGTCGGCTGGGAGTATTCGGGTGTGCGGGGTGAGAGCCGGTTCGATCGCGAGTCGCCGGACGCGGCGGCGTCGGCGGGGCGGAGAGTGGACAAGGGGCGGGAGGGCTCGCCGGGTCTCCGCCTGGGCGGCATCGTCATCGACGCCGTCGACCTGGACCGGCTCGCCCGGTTCTGGAGCGCGTTGCTCGATCTGCGGGTCACCCGCCGGGAGGAGGACTGGGTCAGCCTCGGTCCCGGTCTCGCGCTTCAGCGGGTACCGGAGCCCAAGATCTCCAAGAACCGCGTCCACCTGGATCTGGTCGCCGACGACTTCGCCCGAGCGGTCGTACGGGCCGCCGAACTCGGCGCCACTCCGGCCGGGGAGATGCACGAGGACCTCTGGCAGGTCTGGCGAGACCCGGAGGGCAACGAATTCTGCATCTGCGTGTCCTGACGTCAGGCCGCGCGCGTTCTCGCCGCGCGGGACCCCCGGTTCACCGGTGGCGCCACCGGTCACCGGGCATTCTCACCGGGCGTCCCGCCGGATCGGCGGGCAGTACTCCACGATCGGTTCCCGGTGCCACCAGGCGCCGGTCCGGCGGCGTTCCTCGCGGGTCGTGAAGCGGTAGAGGAACAGGCGGGCGCGTACGAAGGCGGGCGGCGCGCCGGGGAACGGGTTGCGGCGCAGCAGCCGCAGTGTCGCCCGGTCGTTCTCCAGCAGCTTCGCGACGAACCGGACGAACCACGGCTCCGCGTAACCGACGGAGAGGGCGGCGAACCACATCATCCAGTCGAGTCGCAGATGGTACGGCGCCACCTGAGGTGGACGCCGGTGGACGTCGCCGGGCTTGCCCTTGAACTCGTACTCCCTCCACACGGTCCGCGGTCCGGGCTCCGCGTCGTCCGTGCCCTCGACGATCACCTCGTACCGTCTCTTGCTGACGGAGCCGAACGCGCCGTAGGTGTTGACCAGGTGGAAGGCGTTGAAGCTGGCGTTCATCCGCGGCCGCCGCGAGACCAGGTTCCGCACCGGCCAGTAGCTGAGCGAGACGACCAGGAGCGTCACCGCCACGGCCAGGACCTGGTGCCACCGCGGCTCGGCGGCCGGACTCGGGCCGATCGACAGGTGTACGAGGTGTGCGACCGCCCGCCAGTCGACGACGGAGGCCGCCAGGAGCACGGTGATCCAGTTCAGCCACGCGAAGTTCCCCGACACGATCAGCCAGAGCTGGGTGACGATGACGATCGCCGCGGCGACCGTGGCGTACGGCTGCGGTGTGAACAGGCCGAAGGGGACGACGAGCTGCGTGACGTGGTTCGCCAGGACCTCGACGCGGTGGAGCGGCCGGGGCAGGTGGTGGAAGTACCGGCTGAGCGGGTTCGGCATCGGCTGTGTCTCGTGGTGGTAGTACAGGCACGTCAGGTCCCGCCAGCAGCGATCACCGCGGATCTTGATCAGGCCCGCGCCGAACTCCAGGCGGAACAGCAGCCAGCGCAGCAGCCACAGCACCAGCGTCGGCGGCGCCGTCCGCGCGTTGCCGAGGAAGGCGGCGAGGAGACCCGCCTCCAGCAGCAGCGACTCCCAGCCGAAGCCGTACCAGACCTGGCCCACGTTGACGATCGACAGGTACAGGAGCCACAGCACGGCCCACAGCACCATCGAGGCCCACAGCGGCACCGCGTCGGCCGCCCCGCCGGCGACCGCGGCGGCCACCGCCGCTCCCGCCCAGGCGACCGTCGCGAAGCACCGGTCCGAGTAGTGAAGGTGGAAGAGGCTCGGCGCGAGGCGGAACGGCACCCGGCGCACGTACGCGGGGATCGGCGTCAGGCCCCCGCTCCCGAGCAGCGCGCGGAACTGGTTCGCCGCGACGACGAACCCGACCAGGTACGTCAGGGCCAGCCCGCGCTGGAAGACCAGCCGGCCGGGCCCGTGCCCGGGGTCGGTGAGCCAGTGCATGGCGTGTTCCCCTCACCCCGCTCCGGTGCCGAAGACACGTCTCAACGCGGCCCGCGCCGCGTGGTAACCGCCCATGCCGTGCACGCCGGGTCCGGGCGGCGTCGCCGACGAACACAGGTAGATCGCCGGGTTCGGCGTCGCGTACGGGACACGGGCGACCGTGGGGCGGAACAGCAGCCGCAGCCGGTCGCACGCGCCGCCCGCGATGTCGCCCCCGACGTTGTTGGCGTCGTGCTCGGCGATCCGCTCGGGACCGGCGGTGCCGCGGGCGAGGACGAGGCGTCCGAACCCGGGCGCGAAGCGTTCGATCTGCCGCTCGATCGCCGCGGTCAGGTCGCCCGTCCACCCGTTCGGCACGTGCCCGTACGCCCACAGTACGTGCCGGCCGTCCGGCGCACGCGAGGGGTCGAACAGGGTCGGCTGGGCGGTGATGAGGAACGGCACGCCGGGGACGCCGCCTCCGTACGCCGACCGGAGCGCGCCGCCGATCTCCTCCATCGACGGGCCGAGATGCACGGTGCCGGCCCTGCGGCAGGCGTCGGAGGTCCACGGCACCGGTCCGGACAGCGCGTAGTCGACCTTGAAGACGGCGGGCCCGTGCCGGTACCGCCGGAGCCGTTCGGCGTACCGGCGCGGCAGCCGGTCACCGGCCATCGCCGCGAGCCGCTCGGGCATGACGTCGAGCACGTACGCGCGGGCGGCGGGCAGCTCTTCCAGGCTCCGGACGCGCCGCCCGGTGACGACCCGCCCTCCGAGAGAGTTCAGGTACGCCACCAGAGCATCGGACAGCGCCTGCGAACCGCCCTGCGGGAACGGCCAGCCGACCTCGTGGGCGGCCAGCGCGAACAGCAGCGCGACGCCGCCCGTCGCCGGCGTGCGCAGCGGCGCGATCGCGTGGGCGGCCAGGCCGGCGAACAGGCCACGGGCGTGCCGGCCCCGGAACAGGCGCGCCAGCAGCGCGGCCGGGGCCCCCGCCCGTACGCCGAACTTCACCAGCAGCAAGGGGTGAGCCGGCCACGAGGCGAGCGGGGCCCGCAGCACGTCGCCGGCGAGCGCGTCCCACCGCCCGAGGAAGGGCGCCACGAGCCGCCGGTAGACGGCCGCGTCGGCGCCGAGCGACGCGGCCGTCTCCTCGACCGACCGCGCGAGCGTCGCGGCCGACCCGTCGTCGAACGGGTGGGCGAGCGGGAGGTCCGGGTGCACCCAGCGCAGGCCGTACGCTTCGAGTGGCAGCGCACGAAGCGCCGGGGAGCCGGCGCCGAGGGGATGCACCGCCGAGCAGACGTCGTGCCGGAAGCCCGGCAGCGTCAGCTCCGCCGTCCGCGCGCCGCCGCCCGCGGTCGCCTCCGCCTCGTAGACGTGCACGGCCAGCCCGGCCCGGGCGAGCGTCACCGCCGCGGTCAGCCCGTTCGGCCCGGCCCCGACCACCACCGCGTCGACATCGGCCATGGTCCGGGCCCTGCCCCGGCGCCCCGGAATTACACCGCCGACCACGACCGCTGCGGACTCCCACCGTCACACGGAGCCGTGCGGGGGCCGAACCGCCGGGGTCACCGCGGGTTCCAGTGCGAGAACGCCTCCTGTACGTCGTGCGGGGAGCAGGCGAGGGCGGCCGGGTCGGGCTCGGCCGCCGTGACGTCGGGGAGGTGGACGATGAGGTCGTAGGCGTCGAGTGGGTTCAGGTCGACGTGGAAGGTGCCGAAGCGTTGCCGGGCTGCGGCGCGGACGGCGTCGGCGTCGGCCGGTGACAGCCTCCGCAGGTCGGTCGCGAAGGGTCCGTCGTGGCTGGCGGCCATGAGCGCGTCGAGGGTGCCGGGCTCCGGCGGCCCCATCGGGGTGAAGAGCGTGCCGGTGTAGAAGTCGGCATCGGCGTTGAGGGCCTGGCCGGCTCCCGTGGTCGTGCCGATGACGAGGTAGTCCTCGCCGAGCCGGTCGGCCAGGTGCATGCCCGCGGGTGTCGCCGTCTCCGGCATGCCGGGCAGGATGCCCGGCAGGCGCTGGATGTGACCGTTGTGGGCGGCCAGGACGATCCGGTCCTCGCGGCGCAGGATCCACTCGACGTTGTCCGCGATCGCGGCGTCGCGGTCGAACATCACCGTCGGCCGGTCGCCGCGGGCCATCGCGCGGGCGAGCGCGTCCAGGATGATCGTGAGGTGCAGCGAGCGCAGCGCGCGCTCGTACGCGCCGGCCGTGGTCCGCCGGGTGTACTCGAGGCGGCGTCCGGTCATGCGCACGGTCAGCTCGGCCAGGCCCGCGGTCAGTGCGTCCTTGGCCGCGGGCTCGAGCCGCGCGTAGGCGCCGATGGCCGTGGGGATGGAGAACGCCGATGACGCGGCGAAGACGGCGGCCGTCTCCCGGATGCCCGGATCCACCTGGTACCCGGGATCGGCCTGCGCCAGGTAGGCGATGACGGCGTCCAGGCTCGGCAGCAGGGACGCGTTGGAGCCGGACAGGTCGGCACCGTAGAAGCCGACCGGCCGTGCGGCGGTCCGGTTGTGGTGCCGCATCCACTCCAGGTGGGCGCGCATCTGGGTCCACAGTCCCATCAGTGACGTCATGCCGTTCGCCAGGACCTGGCCGAGATCGCCCTCACCGCCCCGGACCCAGTCGTCGGTCCGCCACCCTTCGGCGAATCCCGACTCCATCGCGTACGCGCCGAACCCGTGCCGCTCGACCAGATGGCGCAGGAGGCGGTGGCGGAGCCGGTAGGTCTCGGCGTTGTAGTGCGCGCTCTCGCCGATCGCCACCACCCGCGCGGCGCCGATCGCCTCGTCCAGCCACTCCAGGTCATCCAGTGGCGCATCCGGGTCCAGCGTGTGCAGCGGCATCACCGCCGAGGCGCTCAGCCGGCCGGCCGCCGTCGAGGTGCTGTCGGTCACTCGGTACCCCTTCCACCGTTCCCAATTTTGGGAATGGTACCGAATATGGGGATACTCGAGGAGTGGACGCCCTGGATCTGCTGCTGCATCCGGTACGGATGCGCATCGTCTACGCCCTGTCCGGCGGGCGGGTGCGCTCCACCGCCGATCTGTGCGCGAGCCTGCCCGAGGTCCCGAAGACCACCGTGTACCGCCATGTCGGCCTGCTCGCCGACGGTGGAGTGCTGGAGGTCGCCGACGAGCAGCGGGTCCGCGGCGCGGTGGAGCGCCACTACCGGCTGCGCCTGGACCGGCCGAGGATCGAGGCGGAGGCGGGCGCGTCGATGTCACCGGACGACCACCGCCAGGGGTTCACCGCGGCCATGGCCGTCCTCCACGCGGAGTTCGACGCCTACCTCAACCGGCCCGGCGCCGACCCGTACGCCGACCTGGTGGGCTACCGGCAGGGCGTCGTGTGGCTCAGCCGCGACGAACTGATCGAGATGCTCGGCGAGGTGCGGGCCGTCCTCGCGGCCCGCGCCGGAAACCAGCCGGCCCCCGGCCGCGGCCCCCGCCTGATGAGCCTGATCCAATTTCCGATCGACGAGTCCGGGAATTCCCCATAACCGGTCCGCAGGCTCGTGCCGCACCCGTTTCACCTGACGACGCGGCACGGCGTTCTCGTGACGCAGCACCAACGACTCGACGTCCTTGGGCGGCGCGCCGGTCAGGCGGAGTCGCGGACGATCAGCCGGCACGGGACCCGGTGCAGGCCCGGTGACGACTTTTCATCGATCGCTTCAAGGAGACGCAGGGCGGCGATGCGTCCGATCTCGGTGAGGTCCACGTCGACGGTGGTCAGCGGCGGCCGGGACGCGAGAGTCATCGCGTCCCAGTTGTCGTAACCGACGACGGCGACCTGGTCGGGCACGCGTACGCCTCGCTCACGCAGGGTGTCCGTCACTCCACGGGCGATCTGGTCGTTGCCGCAGAAGAACGCGTCGGTGTCGGGTGCCGCTCGCAGCACCGTCTCCGCCGCGCGCCGGCCCCATGCTTCGCTCCAGTCGCCGAAGTGGGCGCGGCCGGTGGCGAATCCCAGCGAGGCGTCGTTCAGCAGGCGTTCGGTGAAGCGGGCGCGGTCGGCGGCCGCCGCGTGGTGGGCCGGACCGGTGACGTGGGCGATCCTGGCACGGCCGCTGCTCAGGAGGTGCTCGACGGCCAGTCCGCAGCCCTGCTCATCGTCAGAGACGATCGAGATGTCCAGGGGGTCGGTGGAGGGAGACAGGGCGTAGACGACGGGGACGCCGTCGTGGACGCCGGGCAAAGGCGGGCGCGGGTCGGTGCGGCGGCCGGTGACGATGATGCCGTCAACCCGCCGGTCCATGAGGTTCTGCAGGTGGTGGCGTTCGCGGATGAGATCGCCGCGCGTGTCGCAGAGCAGGACCGAGATCCTGCCCGCGCCCAGGGCGTCCTCGGCGCCGAGGAGCACCGGGATGCTGAAGCGGCCGATGCCGTCCGTGGTGATCAGGCCCACGGTCCAGCTCCGGCCGGTGTGCAGGCTCTGCGCCTGCTGGTTGGGGCGGAAGTCGAGCGACTGGGCGGCGTCCTTGACCCGCCGGCGGGTCTCGGGGCGCATGCGCCCATTGCCGCTGAGGGCGCGGGAGGCCGTGCCGACGCTCACCCCTGCGAGTTCGGCCACGTCACTCAGGGTGACTCTCGCCCGGGTGGTGTTGCGACTTCGTCCCGACACGCGCAGTCCTTTGCTCACTGATCGCTGCCGACTTCATGATGCCATCGACGGTGCACGCTTGGCCAATCCTCGATAAGAGCGTGAAACCTGGGATAACACCCTTGACGCCTTGGCATGTTAACCATACGTTCCGGCATGGAAAACGTTTGCGCATTTGCGCATCCGCGCATGCCGTGGCCGGAAGGCCAGCACCGAGGAGATCCATGTCCCGTATGTCCTCGTCCACCGCCGGAGTAGGCCCGGTCCGGCTCGGACCGCAGGCGCGAGCGGCGCTGCGCCCGACCGAGGCACCGGCGGTGACCGGCGGCTTCTGGTACGACCGACGCGTGATCAACGCCCAGGTCTGCATCCCCCAGGGTCCCCGGTTGCTGGAGTCCGCGGGCAACCTGCACAACCTGCGCCTCGTCGCGGGTGAGACCGAGGGCGCCTTCCGCGGCGACTACCCCTTCCAGGACACCGACGTCTACAAGTGGCTGGAGGCCGCGTCCTGGCAGCTCGCCCAGGACGCCGTGGCCGGCCGGGACACCGGCGCGCTGAACGCCGAGGTCGACCGCATCACGGCGCTGGTCGCCGCGGCACAGCAGGAAGACGGCTACCTCAACACCTGGTGCCAATCCGGCCGGGGCGACGGCCGGTACAGCGACCTGCGGTGGGGTCATGAGCTGTACAACGCCGGCCACCTCATCCAGGCCGCGATCGCCCACCACCGCGCCACCGGGCGTACCGAACTCCTCGACGTGGCCCGCAGGTTCGCCGACCACATCGGCACCGTCTTCGGGCCCGCCGGCAGCGGCCGGCCGATCGACGGGTTCGACGCCCACCCCGAGGTCGAGACCGCGCTCGCCGAGCTGTACCGGGAGACCGGCGACCGGCACTACCTCGACCTGGCCCGCTACTTCGTCGACCGGCACGGCCACGGCCTGCACGGTCACGAGGCGTACTGCCAGGACAGGGTGCCGCTGCGCGAGGCCGAGACGGTCGAGGGCCACGCCGTACGCCAGTTGTACCTGCTCGCCGCCGCCGCCGACCTGGCGATCGAGACCGGCGACGAGTCTCTCGCCGCGGCGGGCGTCCGGCTGTGGCACGCCATGGCCGCCACCAAGACCCACCTGACCGGCGGTGTCGGCGCGCATCACGAGGAGGAGGACTTCGGCGACCCGTACGAGCTGCCGACCGAGCGGGCGTACTGCGAGACCTGCGCCGCCGTCGCCTCCATCCAGTTCGGCTGGCGGATGGCCCTGCTGACCGGGCAGGCCCGCTACAGCGACCTGATCGAGCGCACCCTGTTCAACGGCTTCCTCGCCGGGATGTCGCTGGACGGCGAGAGCTGGCTCTACGTCAACCCGCTCCAGGTGCGCGACGGTCACGTCGACGAGGGCGGCGACAAGTCCTCCCGCCGGACTCGCTGGTTCCGCTGCGCGTGCTGCCCGCCGAACGTCATGCGCCTGCTCGCCGGCCTGGAGCACTACTTCGCCTCCACCGACGGCCGGGGACTGCAGATCCACCAGTACGCCTCCGGCGTCTTCCACGGCGAAGCCGATGGGGCGCCGTTGAATGTGAGCGTTAACACCGACTATCCGTGGCGAGGTCGTACCGCTGTCACCGTCGAGCGGACTCCCGGCACACCCTGGACGCTCTCGTTGCGAATCCCGCAGTGGTGTACCGAGTACGCCCTCGGTGGTGTCGCCACCGACGCCGAGGTCCAGGACGGATGGCTGCGGATCCACCGATCCTGGACCACCGGTGACGAGGTCGTTCTGGACCTCGACCTCGCTCCGCGCCTGGTGTCCGCCGACTCACGAGTGGACGCGGTACGGGGCTGTGTCGCGATCGAGCGCGGCCCGCTCGTCTACTGCCTCGAACAGGCGGACCACCCCGGCGGGGGCCTCGACGACGTCGTGATCGACGCCGCCGGCCCGCTCACCGTCAAGGAACGCCCCGACCTGCTCGGCGGGGTCGTCACCATCGGCGGCACCGGGTACCGGCGGTCTCTCCCCGAGCCGGGCTGGTGGCCGTACGTCCCCGCCGGTTCGTCCCAGGCTCCGGGCACCCCTCTGGAGCTGGTCGCCGTGCCGTACCACGCATGGGCCAACCGCGCCGTCGGCAGCATGCGCGTCTGGCTGCCGACCTCCTGACCGGCCTTCCCCACTCTCTACGAGGTGACCATGAGACATCTGCACCGCACCCTCATCGCCGCCGTACTCGCCACCGGCACCCTGACGTCCGCCGCCGCGTGTTCCTCCTCCAGCGGGAGCGACTCCGGCGGCTCGGCGTCGGGCACCTACACCTTCTGGGATCCGTACCCGCAGTTCGACGACTCCTCCGACTGGGCCAAGCGGGTCACGGGCTGCGGTGCGCAGGCCGGTGTCAGCGTCAAGCGCACCGGAATGGACACCACCGACCTGGGCAACAAGGCTCTCCTCGCCGCCCAGCAGGGCAACGCTCCCGATGTCATGCTGGTCGACAACCCGGTCGTCTCCACGCTCGTCCAGGCCGGCATCCTCAACAAGGCGAGCGACCTTGGCCTGGACACCTCCGCGGTCCAGCCGAACATCATCGGTGCGGGAACGCTCAACGGCGCCGCGTACGGCGTCCCGATCGGCGCCAACACGCTGGCCCTCTACTACAACAAGAACGTCCTCAAGGCCGCCGGCGTCGACGCCGCGAGCATCAAGGACTGGGCCACGCTGACCTCCGCCCTGCAGAAGATCAAGGCCACCGGGAAGAAGGGCATCACCTTCTCCGCCATCGGCACCGAGGAGGGCAGCTTCCAGTTCCTGCCCTGGTTCTGGGGCGCCGGCGGCGACCTGACCAAGGTGAACGCCCCCGCCGGAGTGGCGGCGCTGTCGCTGTGGAAGAGCTGGGTGGACCAGGGACTCGCACCCAAGGACGTCCTCCAGAACACCCAGACCACGAGCTGGCAGGAATTCGCCACCGGCAAGTACGCCTTCGGGGAGAACGGCACCTGGCAGCTCGCCAACGCGGCCAAGGCCGGCTTCCCATACGGGGTCATCAACATTCCCGGCGAGCACGGCGGCTCGGCGCCCGTGCCCACCGGCGGCGAGTTCGTCACCGTGCCCGTGCAGAAGAGGACCGGGCGCTACGCCGTCAGCACGAAGATCGTGAATTGCCTGGTCAGCCCGGCGAACCTGCTGGCGACCGACACCACGCTGTCCTACGTCGCGCCGACCGCAGCGGTGCAGAAGCAGCAGGTCCAGCAGGACGCGGCGCTCAAACCGTGGGTCTCCGCGGTGGCCGCGGCCCGCGGGCGTACGAGCAACGGCCTTGGCACGAGGTATCCCGTGATCTCCCAGCAGCTGTGGGCCGCGGTCCAGTCGACGCTGTCCGGCGGCAAACCCGCGCAGGGCGCCCTCGACACGGCACAGCAGGCCGCCGCCGCCCACAGCTGACCCTTCCGGCGCCGAAGCAAGGAGCTCTGCATGACCCTCGCCCGAACCGACCACCCGCAGCAGTCGCCGGCCGCGGTCCGGGCGACCGCAGGCTCCAGGACGCCGCACCGCCGCGTACACCGCCGGAAGAGCCGGCTCACCGCCTGGGCGTTCATGCTGCCCCTGGTGATCTACCTGGCCGCGTTCTACGTCTATCCGCTCTACCGGAACCTGGACCTGAGCATGCGCCGTTACACGGTGCGGTCCTTCGTCGAAGGCGACGCGCCGTTCGCCGGCTGGGCCAACTTCGACCAGGTCCTGCACGACCCGACGTTCGGGCCGGCGATCCGTAACACCCTGGTGTTCACGCTGGTCTCGATCGCGGTCCAGTACGGAGCGGGGCTCGCCCTGGCCGTCTTCTTCAACCGCCACTTCCGCCTCTCCGGCCTCCTGCGAGCCCTGTTCCTGGTCCCCTGGCTGCTGCCGCTGATCGTGTCCTCGTCCACCTGGGCGTGGATGCTCAACAGCGAGAGCGGTGTCATCAACTACGCCCTCCACTTCGTCGGCGTCTCCCCGGTCGACTGGCTCGGCTCACCCCACTGGGCCCTCACCTCGGTGATCATCGCCAACATCTGGATCGGCATCCCGTTCAACCTGGTCATCCTCCACAGCGGGCTGCAGAACATCTCCCCCGACCTGTACGAGGCGGCCGCGCTGGACGGTGCGGGAGCGTGGCAGCAGTTCCGGCGGCTCACGTTCCCGCTGCTGCGGCCGGTCACGATGGTCGTGCTGCTGCTCGGCTTCGTCTACACGCTCAAGGTCTTCGACCTCATCTGGATCATGACGAAGGGTGGTCCCGGGGACTCCTCCTCGACGCTGGCCACCTGGTCGTACCGGCTCGGGTTCGGATCCCTGCTGCCGCAGTTCGGCCCCGGCGCCGCCGTGGGCAACGTCCTCATCGTCATCGCCCTGGTCTTCGGGCTGCTCTACATCCGCATACAGAGGAGGCAGGAGGCATGATCGGACGACGGCGCGGGATCCGGGTCACCGCGATCGGCATCGTGCTCACGGCCCTGATGCTGTTCCCCGTCTACTGGATGGTCAACGTCTCGCTCACGCCACAGCGGGACATGCGCAAAAGCCCGCCGGACCTCCTGCCGCGGCACCCGACGTTCGAGGGCTACCGGGCCGTCCTGCACGACCAGTTGCCGTACCTGCTGACCAGCCTGCTCATCGGTCTCGGCACCGTGGCGCTCACGCTGGTCCTGGCCGCTCCGGCCGGGTACGCGCTGGCCAAGCTGCGCCCGCGCGGCGGCGGTGCGCTCGCCCTCGCGTTGCTGATCGCCCAGATGATCCCGGGGATCGTCATGGCCATGGGGTTCTATGGGATCTTCCTGAACCTCGGGCTGATGAACACCTGGTGGGGACTGATCGTCGCCGACTCCACCATCGCCGTGCCGTTCGGTGTCCTGATCTTCCGGGCGTTCATGTCCGGCGTCCCCGACGAACTCCTCGCCGCCGCGCGCATCGACGGTGCCGGAGCGTTCCGTACGTTCTGGTCCGTCGTCCTCCCGGTCAGCCGGAACGCGCTGGTCACCGTCTCCCTGTTCAGCTTCCTGTGGGCCTGGTCGGACTTCGTCTTCGCCAACACCCTCGACGGGGGTGGTGACCTGCGCCCCATCACGCTCGGCATCTACCACTACATCGGCAACAACAACCAGGAGTGGAACGCGATCATGGCCACCGCCGTGGTCGCTTCGGTGCCCGCCGCACTCCTCCTCGTCCTCGCCCAGCGGTACGTGACCGCCGGTGTCACCGCCGGAGCCGTCAAGGACTGATCTTCCGCCGGCCTCGCCCCCCACCCGGAGTGTCCCCATGAAGAAGAGGACCCGTCTCGCCCTGCTCACCGCCGCGCTCACTCTGGCCCCGGCCTTGACCGCCGCGCCCGCACACGCGGCCACCACGCTGGTGGTCAACGCCGGCTCCGTCCTACGGCCGGTCACCCACGTCGCCACCGGCTCGTTGTACGGTCTGGCCAACGCCTCCACGCCCTCCGACACCCTGGTCCAGCAGATCAAGCCGAACACCTTCGTGCAGATGCCCGCGGGCGGCCACCAGCAGGGCTCCGGCGACATCCTCGTCGTGGCGCCGAAGGCGGCCCGCGCGGGCGCGAAGGTCGTGGACCGCCTGTCGGACTACTACGCCGGCTGGCCCTACCAGTTCAGCTGGTCCAACTGGATCAGCGTCGTCGACCAGCAGATCTCCCAGGTCAAGGCATCCGGGATCACGAACCTCGCCTCCTGGGAGCTGTGGAACGAGCCCGACGGCACCTGGCTGTCCTCCAACGGCAGCTTCGAGAGCTTCTGGACCACGACGTACCGGGAGGTGCGGTCCAAGGACTCCCAGACGCCGATCCAGGGACCGAGCTTCTCCGACAACATCGGCGACATGCAGAACTTCCTGCAGAACGCGGTGAACACCAACACGGTCCCGGACATCATCTCCTGGCATGAGCTGTCGAGCTCCTCCAAGATCGCCGGGGACATCTCCACGGTCACGAACATCGAGCGGAACCTGGGCATCACCCCGCGCCCCATCGCGATCGAGGAGTACGCCGCGCCGTCCCAGGTGGGCATCCCCGGCGCGTTGATCGGTTACATCGCCAAGTTCGAACGCCTCGGCGTGCACGACGCCGAACTGGCCTTCTGGAACCAGTCCGGCGCGCTCGGCGACCTGCTGACCGGCCAGGGCGGCTCACCGAACGGCGCCTACTGGCTCTACAAGTGGTACGCCGACATGAGCGGCGACATGCTCACCACCACCCCGCCCGGCTCGACCGGCCTGGACGGAGCCGCCGCCATCAACAGCGCGGGCAACCAGGTCAGCGTCATCTTCGGCGGCGGCTCGGGCTCGACCGCGGTCACCGTGAACGGCCTGGGCTCGGCGTTCGGCGGCACGGTCCACGCGAAGCTGGAGTACACCCCGTCGAACGGCCGCACCACGGCGGTGGCCGGCCCGACCACCATCTCCGAAGGTGACTACGCCGTCTCCGGCGGATCGGTCACCGTGCCGGTGACGATGAACTCCGCCTACGGCTACCACCTGGTCCTGACCCCGGGCAGCGGTTCCTCCTCACCGTCCGGCCCGTACCGGATCACGAACGTCAACAGCGGCCTGGCGCTCGACACCCAGAACTCCGGAACGGCCCAGGGCACCCTGGTGGACCAGGCCACGGTCAACTCCTCCAGCAACACCCAGACCTGGGTCCTGACGCCGACCGGCTCCGGTCTCTACAAGATCGCCAACCAGGCGAGCGGGCTGCTCCTAGGCATCACGAACATGAGCACCTCGGACGGCGGCACCGCTCTGATCTGGGGCGACAACGGCACGGCCGACCACCTGTGGCAACTGGTCGCGGACGGTAGCGGCCATTACAAGATCATCAATCACAACAGCGGCCTGCTGCTGGGCGTCACCAACATGAGCACCTCCTCGGGCGCCCAGGTGATCCAGTGGGACGACAACGGCACCGCAGACCACCTGTGGACCCTGACGGTCCGCTGACGTCCTGGCTCCCGTGCGGACGGCGGCCGCCCCGAAGGGTGGCCGCCGGGTCGGCAGGCGGGCCCTACGTGGCAGCGGGGTCCGTCCGCCTGCCGGTGGCGTAGGGCCGGTTCGGGCCGGTCAGGGCCTGGTGTCAGCGGGGGGTGAAGTCCTGGTTGTTGCCGGCCGCGTTCTTGCACGGCCACTGGTCCAGTTGCTGACCCGCGTTGCTTCCCGCGCCGTAGACGTCCAGGCACAGGCCGCTGTTCTGGTTCTGGAACGCCCATGACCCGTCGGACTGCGCCACCGGCCGCCACATCGAACTCGCCGCGCCGTTACGCGGCTGCTGCACGATGTCCGGGACGCCCTGTGAGGTCGAACCGCCGGCGACCGCCACCACCTGACCGGAGTTCTGCGCCTGCAGCTCCCCGTAGCCGTTCGAACCGGACACGAACTGGAACTGCTGGTTCGACTGCCCGTTGCAGGACCACTGATCGATCGCCGCACCCGCGGTACTCGTATTGCCGAACACATCCAGGCACAGGCCGTTGTTACCGACGACCAGCCGGTGGTAGCCGCTCGGGTACGAACCACCGGTGCCGCCGCCCTGCCCGTACCCGGCGGAGGTGATGTTGGCCTGGACGGCGTTCTCGGTGGCGTCGGAGGGGTAGCCGGAGGTCATGACGCCTTCGTAGAACGTCCCGGCCGAGCCTTTGCTGTTGTCCCCGCCGATGCCCAAGATGATGGCGCCTTCTTTGTGCATGGGGTTGTAGCCGGAGACGTTGGGACGGACACCGTCGTAGAAGGTGGACAGGCCCCCGGACTGGGCGTTGCCGCCGCGGATGGCCCAGTGGTTGGGCTGGCCCTTGATGATCGCGGTGGTGTACCGGTGGTTCACCGTGGGGTCGTTGGCGTTGTAGCCGGCATTGACACCGGAGTACAGGCCGTTCTCCATGTCGGCCATGATCCACGGACCGTTGCCGGTGCCATAACCCCAGACCCGGATGTTGCCGAAGTAGATGGCCTCCATGTGCCCGTTACCGGTGTCGTTGTTACTGGTCTCGGCATTGCCGTAATCGAAACAACACCCACCGTTGTAATGCGTGCCATCGAAGATCGCATACATCCCCTCGGCCGCGTCCCCGGTCGCGATGCCCGAGGTGTGGTCATTGCGGTAACCGGTACCCGGAGCCACATAGACGCCGTACGCCTTCTGCCCGCCGACCGTGGTGGGAGCCGCGGTCGCGTTCGCCAGGTTGTCCGGCCCACCCGCCGCACCACCGCCGGGCGCCTGGGTCAGGTTGTTCCCCCGCCCCGACTGGTCATAGATGATCGTGATCACACAACTCGTCCCCGAACAGAACGAGTCCTGCGTGGCGGCGTTGGCGACCCCACCGGCACTCAGCACACCGATGTCCCGGGTCGCGTTGTCCGACGAACGCCGGACCTGGTACAACGGCCCGCTGTACGAGGCGTACAGCGCACGGGTCGTACTGTGCGCCGCCACGCAGGGGGTGCCGCCCGCCGCGTAGATGTCACAGGGCAGCGACGCCGCCGACGCGGTGCCGGTGAGCGCCGACGTGCCGAGGGCGAGCACGGCCGCCGCCGTGGCCGTCAACGACACGGCGACCGGTCGCAGGCGGGTGGGAAGTGGGGACATGAAAGGGACCTCCGTCAGTCGTGGATGGGGGTGACGCACGCCCGGCCGACCGGGTGGCCGGGCGCCGGCCGGACGCGTCGTTCACCCGTCCGGCCGGCGTCTGCGATTGGGCTGATCAGCCGGTCCAGGCGGTGCCGTTGAGCGCGAAGTTCGCGGGCGCCGGGTTGCCGCCGTTCCAGGAGCCGTTGAACCCGAAGCTCGTGCTGCCGCCCGTGCCCAGGGCACCGTTGTAGGAGACGTTCTCGGCGGTCACGTTCGACCCGCTCTGGGTCACCGTGGCGTTCCACGCCTGAGTGACCTGCTGGCCCGCGCCGAAGGACCAGGTCAGCGTCCAGCTCGACACCGGATCACCCAGGTTCGTCACGCTCACGTTCGCGCCGAACCCGCCCGACCACTGCGAGCCGATCGTGTACGTCACCGAGCACCCGCCGTCGCCCGGCGGCGGTGACGAGCCTCCCCCGCCGTACGGGACGCCGCCGCCGAGCGCGGACAGGACCGCGTCGTAGGCGGGCTTCTTGTTGCCGCCGCCGTCGAAGAGCAGCGGGTTGTCACCGCTGCGCCAGGAGTCGCTGTCGCGGATGCCCCACACGGTGATGCCGGCGCAGCGCGAGACGTTCACGCACGCCTTTACCGTGTTGGAGTAGGCGGTCGTCGGCGCCTGGGCGATGTCGAGCTCGGTGAGCTGGACGTCGACACCGAGAGCGGTGAAGTTGCTCAGGGTGGTCGGGAAGCTCGCCGGTGGGCCGCCCGAGCCGAAGTGGCTCTGGAAGCCGACGCAGTCGATGGGCACGCCGCGGGACTTGAAGTCCCTGACCATGGCGTAGACGCCCTGGGTCTTGGCGTCGGACCAGTTCTCGATGTTGTAGTCGTTGTAGCAGAGCTTGGCCGAGGGGTCGGCGGCCCGGGCGGTGCGGAACGCCTCCTCGATGAAGCCGTTGCCGAGCACGTTCTGGAAGACCGAGCCGCGGTGCTGGGTGCTGCCGTCGGCGAACGCCTCGTTCACCACGTCCCACGCGTAGATCTTGCCCTTGAAGTGCGTCATCTCGGTGGTGATGTGGTTGTCCATCACGCTGCGCAGCGTGTTCGCGTCGGTGATGGAGCCGACCCAGCTCGGCAACTGGTTGTGCCACACGAGTGTGTGGCCGCGCATGCGCTGCCCGTGCGCCTGCGCGTGGTTGACGATCTGGTCGGCGGGGCTGAAGTTGAACGAGCCGCGGGACGGCTCGGTGGTGTCCCACTTCATCTCGTTCTCCGGGGTGATCATGTTGAATTCCCGGTCGAGAATCGTGGCGTACGTCGAGTCGCCGAGCCGGCCGGCGGCCACCGCGGTGCCGAAGTAACGCCCGGACGCCGCGGCCTGGGCGCCCAGCGTGGTGGCGGCCCGCGCCGGCGAGGGCACGAGCACGGCCGCCCCCGCGACCGCGACAGCGGCCGACAGCACCGAGACGAGCGCCCGTACCCGACGGGGTCGGAGCGAAGGTTTCATGATCGAGGTCCTCTCATCGGCCACCCTCCTGATGTTCGGCATCTCGAACAAAATGCGAGATATTGGAATTGGCTCCAGCCGGGAGTATCCGGGCGGGCCGGGCGAAGTCAAGGAATTGTCGATTGGGCGCCCCGAGTGACCCGTTCGGGTGCTGGTAGCGACCATGGCGCGCATGAAAGAAAATGAAAGATGACGCGGCAATGAACACCTATTGCGAGCCTCACCGGGTCGACGTACGAATAATCAAAGCGCTATGCCGCTCATTGGAGCGAAGCGAAGACCAGGATTCCCATGACAGGAGTGCCGGTGAGAAGACTCAGAGCCGCATGCCCGTCCCGGCCTTTCCTCCGCGGGCTCGCCGGAGCCGCGGGGCTGGCCGCGGCCGTCCTCGTCCCGGTCGGCACGACGCCCGCCTCGGCCGCCACGTCCGTCGACGTGTCGGTCGACACGAGCCGTTCGCTGGCCTCGATACCGTCGGCCGCGGTCGGCATGAACGTGGCCGTGTACGACGGCTACATGAACGACTCCCCCGTGCCCGGCCTGCTGAAGGACGCCGGGATCGGCGCGGTGCGCTACCCGGGCGGCTCGTACGCCGACATCTACCACTGGAAGACCAACACCACCGACGGCGGGTACGTGGCGCCGAACACCGACTTCGACTCGTACATGGGCACGGTCCGCGCGGCCGGCGCGCAGCCGGTCATCATCGCGAACTACGGGTCCGGCACGCCGCAGGAGGCCGCGGACTGGGTGCGCTACGCCAACGTGACCAAGGGGTACGGCGCCGAGTACTGGGAGATCGGCAACGAGGTCTACGGCAACGGCGAGTACGGCTCCTCGTGGGAGAACGACACCCACTCCAGCAAGAGCGCGACCACGTACGCCCAGAACCTGCTGCAGTACGCCACCGCGATGAAGGCGGCCGACCCCACCATCAAGATCGGTGCGGTGCTGACCACCCCGGGGAGCTGGCCGGACGGCATCACCGGGCCCGGTGACGGCGCCGACTGGAACCACACCGTCATGTCGATCGCCGGCTCGAAGATCGACTTCGTGGTCGTGCACTGGTATCCGGGCGGCGACAGCCCCGCCGACCTGCTCACCAAGCCACAGGCGCAGATCGGCACCATCACCGCCACGCTGCGCTCACTGATCAACCAGTACGCCGGCGCGAACGCGCCCAACGTCGGCATCGCCGTCACCGAGACCAACTCCACCATCGACAAGGACACGCATCCGGCCGCGCTGTTCGCGCCGGACGCCTACCTCACCTGGCTGGAGAACGGCGCGTTCAACGTCGACTGGTGGAACCTGCACAACGGCTCCAACGGCACCAGCACCGTGAACGGCGCCACCGACTACGACGATGAGGGTGTGCTCTCCAACGCCTCGGGCAGCGAGCCCGCCGCCGAGACGCCGTTCGCGCCCTACTACGGCATCCAGATGTTGACCAAGCTCGGCGCGCCCGGCGACACGCTCGTCCCCGCGACCGGCGGCCAGTCGCCGCTGACCGTGCACGCCGTCAAACGGGGCAACGGGGACGTCGACCTGCTGTTCGTGAACAAGGACCCGTCGAACGCCTACACCGCGAACCTGTCCTACAGCGGCTTCACCCCGTCCTCGGCCACGCCCACCGTCTACACGTACACGCAGAACGCCACGTCCATCACCTCCACGACCGCCGGCAGCGCCACCAGCCAGACGATTCCGGCGTACTCGCTCGTCGTCGTCCAGCTCCACCCGGGCGGCGGGGGCGGCGGCAGCGCCTGCAAGGTCGACTACACGAAGAACGAGTGGCCGGGCGGGCTCACCGCCGGCGTCACCGTCACCAACACCGGGACCAGCCCGGTCAACGGCTGGACACTCGGGTTCGCCTTTCCCGGCGACACGAAGGTGACCAGCGCCTGGAACGCCACGGTGACACAGTCCGGAACGGCGGTGACCGCGAAGAACGCGACGTACAACGGCACGATCGCCGCGGGTGCGGCCGTGTCGTTCGGGTTCCAGGGCACCTGGGCGAGCGACGACGCCGCCCCGACCGCCTTCACGCTCAACGGCACGACCTGTACGACCGGCTGAGCCGTCCAGCGGAGGGAAGGATCGCGGGCCGGCGGTTGACTCACCGCCGGCCCGCTCGCCTCGAACAAATCGTGGTTTCTACGAGATGACGCCTGGCATCGAAGAATGGACGTTCTTCGGCGTGCTCCATCCATTGGAATCGCCGATATCCGGGTTCGTCGAATAGGAGGCGTCAGCGGTCTGGAACATCAGATACCAGCCTTTTGCGGCCACCTCCGGCGCGCGAACCGTTCACGATGCCGAACAGGTGACGGTGAGGGAGGAGGCGGCGCCGCCGGCGGTGAAACCGACCTGAGTGGAGCCTCCCGGTGACAGCGCGCCGTTCCACGACGCGTTGCCGACCGTCGCGGTGGATCCGCTCGTGGTCAGCGTGCCGTTCCACAGCTGGCTGATCGATACGCCGGCGGGCAGCGAGAAGGTGAGCTTCCAGCCGTTGATCGCCGCGCTTCCGGCGGTGACGGAGATCTGCCCTTGGAACCCGCCCTGCCAGGAGCTCGTCGTCTGGTACGCCGCCGCGCAGCCGCGGTCGCCCGGGGGGTTCGGGTCGGATGACCCCGGCGGGTCGGGGGCCGTGCGCGCGAGGTTGTAGGCGAGGTCGGGCACGAAGCTTCCGGCCGCGTAGACGCAACCGTCGGCCTCACCCGGCGGTTTGACCCACAGGTAGCCGTCGATGTTCTGGTCGCCGGTGTCGAGGGTGGGGTAGGTGCCGATGCGGTGGTCGGTGTTGTCGTCGCCGCACCAGTCACCCGCCGCGCCGACCGCGCCGCCGTCGCGGCTGGTGTCGATGATCTGGTGCTTGCCGGAGATTCCCTGGGACTGCAGATAGGAGATGATCGCCCGGCCGTACGCCGCCTCGTTGGACAGCGGCTGGAAGTTCGACACGTCGGTGAAGAATCCGTCGGCGTACTGGACGCCGGCGGCCTTCAGACGGCTGCCCTGCTCGCCGGCGGAGTTCCAGGCCGAGTGGCCCCCGTCGAGGTACACCTTGACGTTCGCGTCGGCGCGTTTGATCGTCTGTACCGCCTGGGAGATCGCCTGGTCGCGGGCCGTGACCTCCGAGCCGCTCAGGCAGCTCTGCAGGGCGAGCGCGTCGGTTTCCAGGATGACGATGACCGTCCGGCCGCCCAGCCCGTTGGCGAAGCCCCCGATCCACTGCTGGTACTGGCCGAGGTCCGGGGCCCCGCCGGCGCTCGCGCCGCCGCAGTCGCGGTTCGGGATCTCATACACCGAGAAGACGGGGATCTGGTTCGCGGCGTTCGCGGCGTTGACCACACCGGAGACCTCAGAGGTCACCGTGCCTGGGTCGAAATTCGACAGCCAGTGGGCCTGCGGCTGGCTGGCGATCTTGTCGCGGATGACGGGCGTGCGCACGTCGCCCGGGTTGGCCTGGACCCATCGGACCGCCTGCGAGGTGGGATCTCGGTAGAGGGTCCCGGACAGCGTGCCGGCCTGGGCGTCGCCGACGCCGAACAGTCCGGCGGTGATGGCCGCGCAGGCGACGGCCACCGCGGCAGTGGCCGCCTTCCAGCGGCCGCCGCCCCAGAGATGATCACTCATCATCCGTCCTTTCGGTGGGATTTCGCCTCGCCGGGCGGCCGTGGCCGGACCCGCCGGGCGCGGCCCGGAGCCGTGGGTCAGCTCCGGGTCCATTTCTGGTCGCTTCCGCCGTTGCAGGTCCACAGGACGATCCGTGTGCCGTTGGCGGTTCCGGCGCCGCCGGCGGCGAGGCACAGGCCGGACTGCACGCCGACGACGGTGCCGTCGGCGTTCACGTTCCACTGCTGGTTGGACTGGCCATTGCAGTCCCACAGCTCCACCTGCGTGCCGTTCGTCTGCGAGGAGTTCGGTACGTCGAGGCAACGGCCGGCGGCGGCGTTGACCAGAGCCGACGTCGAGGGCGGCGGTGAGGATCCGCCCCCGAACCGGGTGAAGAAGCTCCAGACCACTCCGGAGGTCCAGGTGTGCCAGCCGTCGCAGGTGCACCCGTCGATCGGGCCGGGGTCATGACCCGCTCCGTCAAACGCGGCCCAGACGACCGGATAGCCGTCCCGGCACCCGGAGTAGGCGGTCACGATGTGCGTCAGGCTGCCATAGGCCGGCTCAGGCGGGTTCTGCGCGGTGCAGCCGTTGTCGCGGACGAACGTGTCGCGCAGGGCCCGTCCCGAGGAGATCGGCAGGACGTTGTCCCTGATGCCGTGCAGCCCGATGTAGGCGACCGGCTGCGTACCGCCGCTGCATCCGCTGAGGTTCGCCCCGGAGTAGACCGCGACCGCGCGGAAGACCGCCGGCCGGGCACAGGCGAGCGCGTACGTCATCGCACCGCCGTAGCTGAAACCGGAGGAGAAGATCTGCGTCGTGTCGACGCACAGGCCCGCCTCGAGCTGCCGGAGCATGTCGTCGACGAAGGTCACGTCCTGGCCACCGGAGTTGGCCCAGCCGTTGTCGAGGCCCTGGGGCGCGACGAAGATCGTGTTGTTGCCGTCGCCGTCCGCCAGGCGACGCAGCCCGTAGTAGGACCAGTTGTAACCGTCGGTTCCACCGGAGTCGACGTCGTTGGCGGTGCCGCCGGCCCAGTGGAACCCGAAGACCAGCCGGTAGGGGTGGTTGTCGTCGTAGCCCGCGGGCACCCGCAGGATGTAGCTGCGGTTCTGGCCGCTGCTTTGAATCGTGTGCGTACCGCTCGCCGGCGCGGGCCCATGGCCGCATCCGGCGGTCGCCGCGGCGGGGCGGACGGCCGTGGACGACGGGGTTCCGTGGTAGCCGCTGCCCAGCGCCGTGCCGCCCATCGCCAGGACGACGAACGCCGCGACCAGCGTGGGTATGAGGAGTGATCTGGCTCTCATCTGATCTTCCTTCATCCGGGGAGTTCCCGGACGCCGCGTTCGACCGGCGTTGTCGCTGCTTGAGTCGAATCGATTCGCGAAATCGGTTCGACCGGAGATTATGACTCGAGGGAAGGCCGGTCAACGTTCCGTTGTCCACGCTTTCCCACGGAACGGCTTCGAACGGCGTGCGCCGGAGATTCGCCCTGGTCAGCACGGTGATGGCGAGCCCGGTGACCGGGCTGGATCCCGGCGTTCTTTCACCGCGGTTTTCATCGGGCCGATGAGCGTACGGCGGCCGGACGGTCGGTTGCCGGCTCGTCGCCCGGGAAGCGGAAACGCGCGCCCGGCGTACGGCGACGCCGGGCGCGCACCCGTCAGATCTCGGTCGGGGAGATCAGCTGGGCAGGGTCCACTTCTGGTTCGTCCCGCCGTTGCAGTCCCAGATCTCCAGCTGGGTGCCGTTGGCGGTGCTGGAATTGGGGACGTCCAGGCAGCGGCCGGACTGGACGCCCTTCAGGGTCCCGTCCGACTGCGGCGTCCACTGCTGGTTGGTTCCGCCGTTGCAGTCCCACAGGCCGACGAGCGTGCCGTTGGCCGTGCCCTGGCCGGTGACGTCCACGCACTTGCCGCCCGATCCGCCGAGCCGGAGCTGGCCGTTGCCCCACCACCAGGTCTGGGCGGCGCCGCCGTTGCAGTCCCAGATCTGGATCTTGGTGCCGCTCGTGGTCGAGCCTCCGTCGTCATCGAGGCACTTGCCGCTCAGGCCGGACCTGACCGGGCCGATGTGCTGTTGCGAGGCGCTGCCCGGCGTCAGGGCGAAGTTGTCGAACTGGTCGGTCTGGTAGCCGGTGACGCCGAGGCCGGGCTGACCGTTGGTGTAGGAGGCGTCGGTGGCGCTTCCCACGGTCGTGCCGTCGACGGCGGCGGTCAGCGTGGTGTCCTGCAGTTGCAGCGACAGCCGATGCCACCGGTTCAGCCCCAGCGCCGTCGTCGTGCCGCTCGCCAGCGTCGTGAAGTGCCACGAGGTGTCGCTCCTGACGATGGACCACTTCCCGGTGTCACTGACCCGGAAGTGGTAGGCGTTCAGACCGCCGTTGTTGGTCGCCTGCACGTTGGCGCGGCCGAGCAGCTCGACGCTGCCGGACTGTTCCAGCATCGCGTCCGCGGCGACGGTGTAGTTGCTCCACGACCCGTCACCCATGATCGTGTACGGGGCGTTGTAGGCCTCGCCGGTCCAGCGGATCGGGCTGGTCGGGGCCATCTGCCGTACGCAGGAACCGGATCGGCCACCGCCGCAGGCCACGCGCTGGAAGGCGCCGTTCATGTCCGCGAAGTACTTCGGGGACGTGGTGGTGGCCGCCGTCTCGAAGTCGTCGGAGTACGGCAGCGACATCGCGGCGGCGTCCGGCGAGGTCGCGGTGCCCTTGCCCTGCCCGGTCGTCGTCGTCACGGAGTAGACGTAACCCGGCTGGAGCGTCAGGGAGTACCTCCCGCCCGACGGGGTGACGTCCGTGGCGTGCACGAGGTGGTCGGCGGAGTTGGAGGAGTTCACCTTCGTGCTCCACACGTGGACCTGGCCCGTGGACAGCCCGCCGGCGACGGTGAAGTTCGCGGTCTGCGCTGCCGTGGCGTCCATCGTCTCGATGACGGTCGTGTAGTCGGAGTTGTTCGTCGACTTCAGCGTCACGTAACTGCCGTTCGCCCGGTTGCCGCCCAGGAAGCCGCTCCCGGAGTCGATGTAGTGCCAGCCGGGCGCGGTGAACTGGGTGGTCTGCGCGGTGACCCACGTCGTCCGGCCGATGGAGTAGCTGCCCGACCACGGCTGCGCGGCGACCGACATGCCGTCGGTGGCGTAGTGCAGGTTCGGGTACAGCGCCGCGATGACCGGCCAGTTGATGTAGGAGGTCATCCGCCCGTCGATGTAGTCACGGTTGATCGCGCGCGCGACCGCCGGGGCGCCGCCGTCGGCGTCCTCCGACCCGTTCTCACTGGCCCACAGGGGTTTGCCGAGGTTCTGGGCGTTGGAGGTGCTCGGGCAGGAGGTGAAGGCGGTCATGTACCCGCAGGGGTAATGCGTTCCGACGATGTCGACGGCGTTCCGGAACGCCGAGTCAGAAGCCATGGCGTCCGCGACGTCCCACCCGCTGTCCGCCGCGACGACCTTGATCGAGCTGTAGCCGTCGACGTTGAGCGTGGACTTGAGCTTCTCGTACCAGGTCGCGTTCCAGCCGCGTTCGTTCCAGCCGCCGAGGTAGTCGATGGTCAGCCCGTGCTGCTTGGCGCAGCCGAGCCACGACATCAGGTAGTCGATCATGTCCTGGGACCAGAAGTTGCCGCCGCCGATCCACCCGGGCGCGCCCCAGGCGAGGCCGTACAGCTTGATGTTCGGGTTGCGGGCCTTGGCCTGCTCGGCCAGCCACCACTCGTATCCCTGGCCGCAGTCGACCGCGCCCCTGGTGTGCTCGTGGCTGGCCTCGGCGCCGTCGGTGGAGTTCGTGTCCCCACCGATCTCGATCTTCAGCGTCTGCAGCGCGGCGCCGTACGACGGCTTGAACAGGTAGTCCAGCAGCCGGCTGCGCTGTGGTTCGGGATAGTCGGCCAGCAGCCGGGAGTTCCCACCGCCGCCGCTGATGGCGCCGACACCGTCGAAGACCCGGCCGGATCCGGACCCGTCAACGGTGATCGACGTCGAGACCGCGGCGTGCGCGGGAGGCGCCAGGGTCACTGCGGCCAGCAGGCCCATGAGCAGGATGAGGACGGCGAACAGTGGAGTGCGATGTCGTGATGCTCGGATCATGCCGACTCCTTGCGGGGGCGTAGGGGGAATTCGTCAGCGCGTTGCCGGACAGGTCAGCGGGGAGAGAAGTCCTGGTTTGTGCCGGGGGCGTTCTTGCACGGCCACTGGTCCAGTTGCTGGCCCAGGTTGCTGCCCGCGCCGTAGACGTCCAGGCACAGGCCATTGTTGGCGTTCTGGAAACTCCAGGACCCGTCGGACTGCTGCAGCGGCTTCCACATGCTGCCCGAGGACCAGTTCCGGGCCTGTTGCACGATGTCGGGCGTCCCGGAGGCCGTCGAGTTGTTCGCCACCGCGACGACCTGGCCGGAGTTGCGCGCCTGCAGTTCGCCGTAGCCGTTCGCGCCGGGCACGAACGTGAACTGCTGGTTGGTCTGGCCGTTGCAGGTCCACTGGTCGATCGCCGCGCCCGCCGTGGACGAGTTGCCGTACACGTCCAGGCACAACCCGTCGCTACCGATCACCAACTGGTGCTGATCGGTGGGGAAGGCGCCGCCGTTCCCGCCGGAGCCGTAGCCGGCGGCGGTGATGTTGGCCTGGACCGCGTTGTCGGTGGCGTCGGACGGATAGCCCGCGACCATGGCGCCCTCGTAGAACGTGCCGGCGCTGAGGTTCGCGCCGCCGCCCGGCTTGCAGCAGTCGCCGCCGCTGCCGAGGACGATCGCTCCCTGTTTCTTCATGGGGCTGTAGCCGCTGGGCAAGGGGCCGTTGTACATGGTGGTCAGGGAACCGGCCTGCGCACTACTGCCCTTGAGGGCGAATCCCGTCGAGCCGTTGTTCTTCAACATCGCCGTGACGTAGGGGCTGGTGAAGGCACGCTGAGCCGGGTTCCAGGACTGGCTGCCGCCCGGGTACAGGCCCCATTCCAGGTCGGCCTGGACCCAGGGCCCGTTTCCGGAGCAACCGCCGAACCAGCACGAGGTGCTGAAGTTGATCGCGTCCATCGCGCCGGCGGCGTCGGCCTTCCGGGTCGTCTCGCTGTTGCCGTAGTCGAAGCAACAGCCGCTGTTGACGTGTGTTCCGCTGGTCACCATGTACTCGCCCTCCGGCGCGCTGCCGGTCGGGACGCCCGTCAAGTGGCCGTCCCGCCAGTAACTGTTGCCGGGGTTGATGTAGAGCGAGTACGCCTTGTGGCCGCCCACCGTCAGCGACTCGGAGGTAACCTTCGCCGGGCTGCTCTGGCTCGATCCGGGCACCTGGGCCGATCCCTGGTACCACAGGTCGTTTCCGTGTCCGGACTGGTCGTACACGACGGTGATGACGCAGGTCGTGCCCGCGCAGAACGAATCCTGCGCGGCGGCGTCGGCGACGCCGCCCGCGCTCAGCACGCCGATGTCGCGGGTCGTGCTGTCCGAGGCTCGCCGGACCTGGTAGAGGTGGCCGTTATACGCGCCGTACAGCGCGCGGACGGTGCTGTGCGCGGCGACGCAGGGTGTGCCGCCCGAGGCGTAGATGTCGCACGGGCCGGTGCCCGCCGCCGACGCGGGTGCCACCCAGGTCAGCACCGCCACGAGCAGGGCCACGAGCATCGCCGGCAGGGCCGCCGCGGCGCTCAGGCCACGAGCCGCCCGGCCCGCGAGGAGAACGGGTGAATAGCGCATGTCCCGCTCCTTATCCGAGGGTCCATTGCTGGTTGGACCCGCCGTTGCAGGTCCACAGCTCCACCAGGGAGCCGTTGGCGGTGCCGTGATCGGTCACATCCAGGCACAACCCGGACTGCACCCCGGTCACCGTCCCATTGGAGTTCAGCTGCCACTGCTGATTGGCCGCGCCGTTACACGTCCAGGTCTCCACCTTCGTCCCCGGGGACGTCTGGTCGGCATAGGCGTCCAGACACAACGTCGCACCACCACTGACGACCGTGAGCTGACCCGACGAGGTGTACGTCCAGACCTGGTTCGCCCCACCCCAGCAGTCATAGATCTGCACCTGAGTACCCGGAGTCGCACTGGCGTTCGGCACGTCCAGGCACCGGCCCGACCCCACCGCGTGCAGCTCACCGGTGCGGGTACCGGTCGAGGAGCCGCCGAGCGCGGTGACCGTGGCGTTGTAGGCGGGCTTGGGCTGGTAGTTGCCGTCGTACATGGTCGCGGCGCCGTACCCGGGGAAGGTGCCGTTGATCCATGAGTGCCCGTCGTCGACGCCCCACTGGGAGACGCCCACGCAGCGGGAGACCGCCAGGCACGCCCTGACCACGGTGCCGTAGTCCGTGGCCTGCTGCTGCAGTGTCGAGCTGGAGGCCGGCAGCTGGATGCGGTCGTCCAGCTCCGTGATCGCCACGTCCAGTCCGAGAGCCGCGAACCGCTGCATGTTCGCCTGCAGGGAGGAGGGCACCTGGCCGACGATGAAGTGGCTCTCCAGCCCGATGCCGTTCAGCGGCACGCCCTGGGACAGCAGCGACTGCGCCAGTGAGTACATGCCGTTGCTCTTGGCGTTCTGGCCCTCGATGTTGTAGTCGTTCAGGTACAGCTTCGCGTCCGGGTCGGCGGCGTGCGCCGTACGCAGGGCGTCGGCGATGTAGTTCGTGCCCATCGCGTTGTAGAACACGTCGTGGCGCAGGGTGCCGTCCTCGTTGAACGGCTCGTTGACCACGTCCCAGGCGTAGACCTTGCCGTGGTAGTGCGTGGCCTCGGTGGTGATGTGGGACTCCATCACGCCCTGCACCTGGTTCAGCGGCAGGCCGCTCACCCAGCCGGGAAGCTGGGCGTGCCAGACCAGATTGTGCCCGCGCACGCGCATGGAGTGCGACTGGGCGAAGGAGACGATCTGATCGCCGGGCCCGAAGTTGTAGCCGCCGTTCGACGGCTCGGTGGTGTCCCACTTCATCTCGTTGCCCGGGGTCACCATGTCGAACTGGGTCCCGGCGATGCTCGTCTCGGACCCGTTGCCCAGGTCGCCTCTGGTCAGGGCGGTGCCGAAGTAACGGCCCTTCGCCTCGGCCAGCCCGCGTAACGTGGCCGCCGCCCCGGCCGGAATCGTGGTGCAGAGCGCCAGGACCACCGCGATTACCGCAGCGGCGACCAGGCCGATCTTCCTCGTCGTCATGTCTCGACCTCTTCTGCCGTCAGGCCGCGGTGATGGTCCACTGGTTGTTGGTGCTGGAGTTCGGCGCCCAAAGGACGGTGGTCGACCCGGCCGTGGTGCTGCCCGCACCGTCCAGAGCCGTGCCGGTCCCCCGGTTGATGATCTGGTAGCGCCCGTTGCCGAGGCTGTTCAGCCGCCACTGCTGGTTGTTGCCGCCGTTCCAGGCCGCCTGGAGGCAGCTCGCGCCGTTGGCGGCGTTGCCCCAGCTGTCGGCGACCATGCCGTTGGTCCGGTTGACGATGCGGTAGTAGCCCGTGCCCAGGTCGACCAGCTGCCACTGCAGGTTGGTGCTGCCGTCGTAGTTCCACTGCTTGAGCACGGACCCGGAGGCGACGTTGCCGCCGCTGTCCAGGACCAGGCCGCTCGTGACGTTGGCGATCCTCACCCAGCCGGTGAGGGTGCCGCCTCCGCTCCCCAGGACGGGGATGGAACCGGAGAAGGTCAGCTTGACCACGTACGCCAGGGCGCTGTACGGCGCGGACGAGGGCATCGAGATGTGCAGGCCCGATCCGTCCTGGCTTCGGGTCGGCAGGTCGATGTACGACCCGGCCGTGGCACCCAGGAGCCGCACCGAGCTCAGGGTGCCCAGGTTGATCCGGCCGGAGGCGAGCGTGGTGATGTTCAGCGTGGTGCCCGGCCAGCCCAGCACGGTCGCGTACAGCACCGTGTCGTCCTTGCTGCGGGTGAACCGGATGTCCTGGCTCGTGCCCTCACGTGGCGTGGTGAACGATCCGCCGCCCATCTGCGTCGGGCCCTCGCCGTAGGCGGTCCAGGCCCGGGTGGCGTAGACGGACTC
The DNA here is from genome assembly GCF_039541955.1 of Actinoallomurus oryzae. Classification (NCBI taxonomy): domain Bacteria; kingdom Bacillati; phylum Actinomycetota; class Actinomycetes; order Streptosporangiales; family Thermomonosporaceae; genus Actinoallomurus; species Actinoallomurus oryzae. Next base: position 406,930 of record NZ_BAABHF010000016.1, read on the forward strand.
GCCGAACCGCCCCAGGTGGTCCCCGATGCCGCGCAGGATCGTCTGCTGTCCGGACGGGATCGTGCCGTCCGCCATCGGCGCGATGTTGAGCACCATGGTGCCGTTCTTGCTGACCCGGTCCAGCAGCGCGTGCAGCAGCGCCTTGGTCGAGTAGTAGCCGATGCCGACGGTGTAACACCAGCTCGAGCTGGAGACGCTGTCGTCGGTCTGCCAGTACGGGGACTGGAGCCCGCCCGGTCCGCCGCGTTCGAAGTCGTAGACCTCGCCCTTGTTGTCGAAACCGTCCTTGTAGGTGGCGACGACGTCCTTGTTCCAGGCGACCGCCTGGTTGTAGTAGTACGCCAGAAAGGCCAGCCGTTTGGACTCGTCGACCAGGTTCAGGTCGAAGTCCTGGTAGATGATGTCGGGCTGGTAGCCGTCGATGATCTCCTTGAGCTTGTCGTACCACAGCTGGTTCTCCGCGGCGCCGCCCAGCTGGCCGTACAGCTTCTTGAGCGTGGTCGTCGACTGGGCCGGGACGTGGTCGTAGTAGCCGTTGAAGTGGTACGCGTGGTGCAGCGAGACGTACAGCTTCAGGCCCTTGGACCGGATCGCGTCCGCGTGCAGGCGCAGCAGGTCCAGCCGGGGACCCTTGGCGACGGAGTTCCACTCGTTCGCCGTGCTGTTCCACATCGAGAAGCCGTCGTGGTGTTCGGCCACCGGTCCGGCGAATTTCGCTCCGGCGTCGGCGAACAGCTGCGCCCACGCGTTCGGGTCCCAGTTGCCGCCGGCCGAGGTCAGTTTCGGCGCGAACTGCACGTAGTGGCCGGCCTTGTCGCCGGCCCCGTTGATGAAGTTGTGGAACGGCCAGACCGACGGATCGCCGTAGGTCGCGATGTGGTGGCTGTTCTCCGCCGAGCCGGAGATGTACATGTTGCGCGGGTACCACTCGTTGCCGAACGCCGGGACGCTGAAGACGCCCCAGTGGTAGTAGATGCCGAACTTGGCGTCCTGGTACCACTCGGGAGCCGGTGGGTGCTGGTCGACCGACGCCCAGCTCGCGGTGTAGCTGCTCGGGCCGGCGGTGGCGTCGGCGTCGCGGACCCACAGCAGGCTCGCGGCGGCGGCCACCCCGGCCGAGGCGAGCAGCCGGCGGCGGCTCAGCTGGAACGGTGACGATGAGGAGGACATGACGGGGACCTCTCAGGGCAGGGGGAACACGGACCGATCGGAGCGGGGCGTGGGTCAGGAAAGGGTCATCCGAGCGTCCATTGCTGGTTGGATCCGCCGTTGCAGGTCCACAGCTCCACCAGGGAACCGTTCGCGGTCGCGGCGTTGGTCACATCCAGGCACAACCCGGACTGCGCACCGGTGACCGTCCCGTCGGAGTTCAACCTCCACTGCTGGTTGGCCGCGCCATTACAGGTCCAGGTCTCCACCTTCGTCCCCGGAGACGTCTGGTCGGCGTAGGCGTCCAGACACAACGTCGCACCACCGCTGGTGACGGTCAGCTGACCCGACGAGGTGTACGTCCAGACCTGGTTGGCCCCACCCCAGCAGTCATAGATCTGTACCTGAGTACCCGGAGTCGCACTGGCGTTCGGCACGTCCAGACACCGGCCCGACCCCACCGCGTGCAGCTCACCGCTGCGGGCGCCGGTGCCGCCCGATCCGTAACCGGCGGCCGTGATACTGCTCTGCACCGCGTTCTCGGTCGAGTCGGACGGGTAGCCCTTCGTCACGGCCCCCTCGAAGAACTCGCCGACACCGCTGGTGCTGTTGTCGCCGCCGGTGCCCAGCAGGATCGAACTGTCGACACGCATCGGGGAGTAGCCGTTCGGCAGGGCGCCCGAGTACGGTGTCGTCAGCCCACCGCTGGCGGCATTCCCATATTTCAACGTGAAATTACTCGTGCCGTTGTTCTTCTCCCAGGCGCTGACGAACGGGAAATGCACTCCCGAGTTGTTCGGGTCCTTGTTGGAGCCGGTCCCGGTGTGGTACATGCCGTTCTCCAGGTCGGCCTCCACCCACGGCCCGGTACCCGTGCATCCACCGAACCAGCACGCGGTACCCCACTCGATCGCGTTCATCGTCGCGTTACCGGTGTCGGTGTGGGAGTTCTCGCCGCTGCCGTAGTCGAAACAGCACCACTGGTTGACATAGTTCGACGAGGTCACCATGTAGATGCCCTCGGGCTGTGAGCCGGTCGGCACCCCGGCCGCGTGGTCGATCCGGTAGCCGACGCCCTGCGTGACCTTGATCCCGTACGCCGGGTGCCCGCCGACCGTCACCGGCAGCGCCATCGCGTCCGCGCCGACGTCCGCGCCGTTCGGCCCGGGGCCCTTCCAGTAGCCGCCCCACGAGATCGGTAGATCGTTGTGGTTGCCGGTCTGGTCGTAGATCTTCGTGACCGTGCAGGAGGTGCCCGAGCAGAACGAGACCTGCGGGGCCGCGTCCACGTAGCCGCCGGCCGACAGCAGGCCGATGTCGCGGGACTGCCCGTCGGAGGAACGTTTGATCTGGTAGAGCGGACCGTTGTAGGACGTGAAGAGCGCCCGCGTCATGCTGTGCGCCGCAGCGCACGGTGTGCCACCCGCCGCGTAGATGTCACACGGCAGCGACGACGCCGCCGACGCGGCGGGCGTGCCTGCGGGTGTACCGAGGCCGAATAACACCAGCGCCAGGGCCATCAGGGCCAGCGCGATCGGTCTGGCTCGCCATCGAGTGGCGGAGACCACGGACATGGAACCATCTCCGTTCGAGGATGCCGTCAGGTCGGGGAAGGGGTCAGCGGGGGGTGAAGTCCTGGTTGGTGCCGGGCGCGTTCTTGCACGGCCACTGGTCCAGCTGCTGGCCCTGGTCAGCGCCGTTCCCGTAGACGTCCAGGCACAGGCCACTGTTGCTGTTCTGGAACTCATAGGAGCCGTCGGACTGCTGGATCGGCTTCCACATGCTGCCGGCCGACCCGTTCCGGGCCTGTTGCACGATGTCCGGCGTGCCGGCCGTCGTGGACCCGTTCGCCACGGCGATCACCTGACCGGAGTTCTGCGCCTGTAGTTCCCCGTAGCCGTTCGACCCCGCCAGGTACTGGAACTGCTGGTTCGACTGGCCGTTGCAGGACCACTGGTCGATCGCCGCACCGGCCGTGGAGGAGTTGCCGTACACATCCAGGCACAACCCGTTGTTGCCGACGACGAGCTGGTGGTAGCCACTCGGGAAGCCGCCCCCGGTCGACTGCGCGGGGGTCAGGTAGATGCCGAAGGCGTCGTGGGAGGCCTGGAAGGTGACGGGCACCGTGACGGAACCGCCGGAGGTGCTCACGTTCTGGCTGTAGACCACCTGCCGCGAGCTCAGTGACGACTGGTCCGGGATCCGGTACACGGTGACGTTGACACTGCCGTTGTTCGCCAGCCAGGGCACCGAGGACAGGCCGTTGAACGTCACGGACGCACTGCCGGTGTACCCGTTCGAGTCGCCGATGACGGCGACGGCTCGCTTGTTCGAGCTGTCCTCGGCGGCGGAGATCGCCGTGCTTCCGGTCTGCCCGGACGTGGAGACCAGGGTGCCGGTGAGGTCGGCGTAGGTGCGGAACGCCCACCAGTTGCCCGTGGTCGTATAGCTGCTGCCGTTCACGCCGAGAATTCCGGTGAGGTTGGGGATCAGGCAGCAGACCCAGTTGCCGCGCATCGCGTTGGTGTAGCCGGACTGCGCGAAGCGGGCGAGGTACCAGGCCGTCACGCCGGCGGTCTGCCGGTCCGCGGGCTGGTACTCGTTCGCGGACAGAGGCCGGCGTGCGATGCCGGCGGCGTCCAGGTCGCCGTTGATGGCCTGGGACACGGTCACGGGGTCGTCGACGTCGCCCTCGTCGTGGTTGGTGATCTCGTCGGGCACCGTGCCCGCGGCCTTGACGTGGGCCAGCCACGTCTGCCACTCCCCCGGGTTCCCCAGCGGCGTGAAGGCGAGCGACGGCCCCACGATCTTCGCGTTCGGCGCGATGCGCCGGATCTCCCGATAACCGGTGTCCCACATCTGGAAGTACTGCGCGCTGTTCATCCCGCGCTTCCAGAAGACGGAGATGTCCGGCTCGTTGTAGATGTCGTAGGCGAAGGTGAGCCCGGACGCCTGGAGCGCGCCCACCGTCGCGTCGATGAAGCTGACCCAGTTGGAGCAGTTTCCGTTGTCGCAGGGGTAGGTCGTGTCCGACGGCTGCCCCCCGTCCACGCCGTAGAGATCGCTCACGATCACCTGGTACTCGGCGTTGTAAGGCGCCTTGGTGAGGCGCTTGGCCTGCGAGATCACCGCGTTGACATCCGTCTGGGTGCCGGAACCGTACTGGTAGCCGTCCCCGATCCACCCTCGGGTCACGTGCCCGCCGCCGCGGTACGCGTTGGGATGGAGCGATGACAGGTACTGGTCGGGCGGCTGCGAACCATCCTGGTTGAAGCCGTAGAGGAAACCTTGGCCGACTCCGGTCGCCGCGCCTCGCGTCGCTGCGAGATTCACGCTCATCGACTCGGCGGCCGAGGCGCTCGGAGCGTTCACCGTCACGGGGATCGCCAGCGCCAGGACCATTGCGCCCAGCGCCACCAGGCGGCCGAGCCGTGCTCTCGTACTCATCGATCGTTCCTCCGGTCCGGGGTTCGTCCGGATGCGATGGGATGGGAGGTAGAACCGCGGCCGGGCCGTTCGCGGGCACCACAGCCGCGTCCTCGACCGGTTCGTGCGGTCGCGGCTGGAGCGCATCCGGGCGGAGCGGTACGTGTGCGGTGGCGGGTAGGGCGGACTCGCCACCTCGGGGTGGTGGCGGGCTCCGATGGGGTTGTCGGATCGACTGGCCGAATCGGTTCGAGCGGATGTTACGACCGCGTTGAGAGGCGGTCAATGGCGGGTTACACGCCGTCGGCGACGACGCCGCGGCGCGCCGTGTCCGCACTGCTCAGCCACGCGGCCCACCGCAGCCGGCCGTGAAAGCAGGCGACACGGGAGTTTTCATCCAGCTCACGTGCCCGGCGCCGGGCTAACTCGAAGGCCGGGGCCGACCGGTCGCCGGGCACCCTCACCCGGGTGTATGCCGCCGCCCGGATACGAAACGATTCGACTGAGTGCTCGTTTTGACCGGCCGCCGCGGGAACGACGACGATGACGGCATGGGTCAGCCCCCTCCCGGCCAGGCTTCCGCTCCTCCGGAACGCGGCCCCGGTCGCCGGCGCCGGGGTGCCACACCGAGCATCCGGGATGTCGCGGCGGCGGCCGGCGTGTCGTATCAGACCGTGTCACGGGTCCTCAACCACTCGCCGAGTGTGCGCGCGGCGACGCGGCTTCAGGTGATGGCCGCCATCGATCGCCTCGGATACCGGCCCAACCGGGCCGCCCGCGCGCTTGGGCTGGGCAGGGCCCGCTCGGTCACCGTCCTCACCTCCAACACGGTGCTCTACGGCTACGCCGCGATGCTCCAGGGTGTCGAGGAGGCCGCCCGCGAGGAGGGGCTCGCCGTCGGCGTCCAGGTCATCGAGTCGGCCGCCGCCGCCGACATCCGGCAGGCCGTCGACCACGTGAGCGATCCGAGCGCGGGCGGAGTCGTCGTGATCGCCTTCGACGTCGAGGGCACCGAGGTGCTGCGGCGGCTCCCCCGCGCGCTTCCCGCGGTCGCGGCGATCGAACCCGGCATACTCGTCCAGGACGGACCGCCGACGATCTGTCTGGACGAACAGCAGGCGGCAGCGGAGGCCACCCGGCATCTGCTGTCTCTCGGGCACCGCACGGTGCACCACGTGGCGATCCCCTCCGAGGCCGGGACGCACGGGCGTGAGGCGGGCTGGCGGCGCGCTCTCACCGAGGCCCGCGCGCAGGTCCCGGACGTCGTGGTCGCCGGGTGGGACGCCCCGTCTGCCTACGCGGCCGGCCGGTCGCTGGCCGGCGACTCCACTGTCACGGCGATCCTGTGCGGCAACGACGACACCGCCATGGCCGTACGGCGCGCCCTGTACGACGCGGGCCGGGCCGTTCCCGGCGACGTCAGCCTCGTCGGGATCGACGATGTTCCCGGCTCGGCGTACTGGACTCCCGCGCTGACCACCATCCGGATGGACTTCGCGGGTCTGGGCCGGGCCTGCGTCGCCGCCGTGGCCGCCGAACTCGACGGCCGGCCGCATCCGGAGGTCTCGCTGACCGCCCCCAGCCTGGTGATCCGGGAGTCGACCGCCCCGCCTCCCGCGGGGTAGCCCGGTACGTCCGCGAAACGGAACACCGATTGGGTCTTCTCCTCTCGGATGTGAGCGCTCACACTGCACATGTGACCGGTCACATCCGTGCTCCGGACGGCCAGCGAGGGAGCGGCAGTTGAGCCTGTTCGACGACAGCGCGACCATCACGTGGGGCCACTCGGCGTTGCGCCTCACCGTCGACGTCACCGCGGGACGGCCGGTGAGCATCCGCGAGCTGACGGACGGCCGGGCCGCCGACGTGCCGGTACGCCCCGCGCAGCCGCTCGTGGAGATCCTCACCCCCGGTACGGGGCGGGCCGCGGTCTCGCAGCGGTTCGCCGAGACCACGATCGGCCGCCGTCTGGTGTTCGCAGGTGAGGAGTCGTCGCGGGACGGCCTCTCGCATCGGCTGCGGATCACGCTGCGCGACGAACCGACGGGCCTGCGGGTCGAGGTGATCTTCCGCTCGCCCGAAGGGGTGAGCGCGGTGCGGAGCCAGGTCCGCGTGACCAACAACGGCATCGGCCGGGTGCTTCTGCTGGGCGTGTCCTCGTTCGCCGCAGGCTTCCTCGGACGACCGGTCGAGCGGCTGGACGTGGTCCACGGCTCCGGCGAGTGGCTGGGCGAGGGCCGGTGGCGCCGACGCCCGTTCCGCGAGATCGCGGCCGACCTGAATCTGTCGCTGCACCGGCAGCACGGCCGCGGCCGGTTCGCGGCCGTCAGCACGGGCGCGTGGTCGACCAGCGGGGACCTGCCCACCGGGGGCCTGATCGACCGGGTGAGCGGCGACGCCTGGCTGTGGCAGGTCGAGCACAACGGCGCGTGGCGATGGGAGACCGGCGAACGCCTCGACGGGGCCTACGTCACGCTGCTCGGGCCGACCGACCTGGACCACCAGTGGCGGCAGGAGCTGCGGCCCGGAGCTTCCTTCACCACCGTTCCGGTGTCGGTCGCCGTGTCCGGCGACGACCTGCACGGCGCGGCCGCCGCGCTGACCGCCCACCGGCGCGCGATCGTACGCCCGCACGCCGACCGCACCGCCCTGTCGGTCGTGTTCAACGACTACATGAACACCCTGATGGGGGATCCCACGACCGCGAAGCTGCTTCCGCTGATCGACGCGGCGGCCGACGTCGGCGCGGAGGTGTTCTGCGTCGACGCCGGCTGGTACGGCGATGACGCGTGGTGGGACAGCGTCGGCGCGTGGGAGCCGTCCCAGACCCGCTTCCCCCGCGGCATCGAGGAGGTGCTCGGCCATATCCGCCGGCGCGGCATGCTGCCCGGCCTGTGGCTGGAGCCGGAGGTGGTCGGCGTTCGCAGCCCGATCGCCGGCAAGCTGCCCGACGAGGCGTTCTTGCAGCGCGGCGGCGCCCGGGTCGTCGAGCACGACCGCTACCACCTGGATCTGCGGCACCCGCTCGCCGTCGCCCACCTGGACGAGACGATCAACCGGCTGGTCGAGGAGCTCGGCGTCGGCTACTTCAAGCTCGACTACAACATCGACCCCGGCGTCGGCACCGACCGGGACGCCGACAGCGCGGGAGCGGGGCTGCTCGCCCACAACCGCGCTCACCTGGCCTGGCTGGACCAGGTGCTGGACCGGCATCCCGCGCTCGTCCTGGAGAACTGCGCGTCCGGGGCGATGCGCATGGACTACGCCGTGCTGGCGCGGATGCAGCTGCAGTCCACCAGCGACCAGCAGGACTTCCGGCGCTACCCGCCCATCGCCGCGGCGGCACCGCTGTCGTTGCTTCCCGAGCAGTCCGGCATCTGGGCGTACCCGCAACCGGACATGAGCGACGAGGAGATCGCCTTTACGCTGTGCACCGCCCTTCTCGGCCGGCCGTACCTCTCCGGCCACCTCGACCGGATGACGGGCCGGCAACTCGCCGCCGTACGGGACGCGGTCGCCGTCCACCGCGACATCCGGGCCGGCCTCGTCTCCGCCATGCCGCTGTGGCCGCTGGGCCTGCCGGGCTGGTCGGACCCCTGGCTCAGTCTGGCCCTGCACGTAGGCGACACGACGTACGTCACGGTCTGGTACCGCGGCGGGACCACCGGCGATGCCGTCCTGTCCCTGCCCCATCTGGCCGGCGCCGAGGTGGAGATCGACACGCTCTACCCGCGGCACCTCTCGCCCTTCGGCCACCGCTTCGAGCCCGGCGCCGGACGGCTGACCGTCCTGCGCCCAGACCCGGAGACGGTCGCCGCCCGCCTCTTCCGCGTCCGCTCCATCCGCAAGGACAGCCTCTGAACCGTTGACCGGCCGCTCTGCCGCCGCGGGCTGAGCGGCCTTTCCCGAAAGGAGCACCGATGAAGCGAAGGACCCTCCTCGGCGCGGCCGCGACGCTCGCCGTCAGCCTGACCGTCACCGGCTGCAGCGATCCCGGCTCTGGCGCGTCGGCCGGCGGCATCCGGACGACCTGGGCGGACCCTGCGGCCAAGCTCGACGGTGTCAACCTGACCATCTGGGCCGCCCAGAACAGCAACACCGTGCCCAAGCAGGTGATCAACGCCTTCCACCGGGTGACAGGCGCGACCGTCAAGGTCGTGACCATCCCCGACCCGTACGAGCAGGGCGTGCAGACCAAGGTCGCCACCGGCGACAAACCGGATCTGGCCTTCTGGCAGCCGACCGCGTCCATGCTGACGGCGATCAACGCCAGGGCCAACCTCCAGCAGCTCACCGGGGCCCCCTGGCTGCCGAAGCTCGATCCCCGGCTGAAGGACATGACCGGGCTCCTCGGGAGCACCCGCTACGCCGCGCTGGTCACCAGCCCGGCGGTCGAGGGCGTCTACTACAACAAGCAGGTCTTCGCCGCGAACGGCATCACCCGGCCGCCGAAGAACTTCGGCGACATGGTGGCGATGGCCCGCCGGCTCAAGGGAAAGGGCGTCACGCCGTTCTTCGAGATGGGCGGCGACCGGTGGGCCACCCAGTGGTGGGTGCAGGTCCAGCTCGCCGACGCCGCGAAGAGCGGCCTCTGGGACAAGATCAACAAGCACCAGGAGACGTTCTCCAGTCCGGTGGTGCTGAACGCCATCAAGACGTACAAGTCGCTGATCGACGAAGGCCTGTTCAACTCCGACATCAAGACCGCGACCTTCGAGGACCAGGGCAGGGCACTGCTCGACGGCAAGGCCGCCATGGCCCTCCAGGTGAACTCCTTCTTCGGCGAGCTGCAGGCCAGTGCCGACACCGCGACCCTCGACAAGAAGATCGGGTTCTTCCCGATCTCGCCGTCCGGCAACATCGGCACCTACATCCCCGACCAGTCCAACGCCCTGGTCGCCTTCCGGACCGGAGACGCCAGGCGCGAGGCCGCCGCCCGGCAGTTGCTCGCGTTCTGGATGGGCCCCGACTATGGGGCCTTCATCGCCGACCGCGACACCGTGTCGCTGGAGCCCTCGGTGCCCAGCCCGCCCGGCGTTCCGCAGGCACTGCGGGCCGTGCACGCCTCCCTGGCGACGTCGGTCGGCTCGATGCAGGTGCTCGCCGTGGCCAACCCCGACCTCTATCTCAACCTCTCCGACATGATCGCCGGGAAGATGGCGCCGCCGAAGGTGGCCTCGACCACCCAGCACCAGTTCGCGCAGCTCGCCAAGGCCGCCGGGGCCTCCGGATTCTGATCATCGTCCCTCCGAGCGCGGCGCCGGAGCCCCACTCCGGCACCCCTCCCGCGAAGGAGCCCGAACGTGCACGTGGGGAAGACAGCCGTGAACACGGTGGAAGCGAGCGCGGAGCGAGGACGGGCCGTGCGGCCGGCCCGGCCGGCGAGGACACGCGCCGGAAGGCGCCGACGCGGCAACGACCGCCGCACGCACCCGATGTGGTTCATGGCGCCCGCGTACGTCCTGCTGTTGATCTTCTTTTTCGTACCGACTCTGTTCAACTTCATCTACGCCTTCACCGACTGGTCCGGCTTCAAGAGCGCGATACGCCCGGTCGGTCTGGACAACTTCCGGAGCCTGATCTCCGACGGCACCCTGCTCCGCTCACTCCGCATCACCGTCGTCTACGCGGTCCTGGTGGCCACCTTCCAGAACGTCTTCGGCTTCCTCCTGGCCGTCCTGCTCGAACGCGACACGGTCGTGAACCGGATCGCGCGGGTGTTCTTCCTCATCCCGGTGATGATGTCCGCGCTCGCGGTCGGCTACATCTTCCAGGCACTCCTCAAGCCGGATGGCAGCCTGAACGGGCTGCTGAGCGCCGTGCTCCGGCAGCACGTCGGCTACGCCTGGCTCGGCGACACGACCTGGACGATCGTCACGGTCGCGGTGATCCACGCCTGGAAGTGGATGGGCCTGTCGATGCTCATCTACCTCGCCGGGCTCAAGACGGTGCCCGAGGACATCACCGAGGCGGCACGCATCGACGGCGCCTCCCGCTGGCGCATGTTCTGGTCGGTACGGTTCCCGTTCCTGGCCCCCGCGATCACCTTCAACGTCGCGACCGCCCTGCTGGGCTCGATGAACGGGTTCGACATCGTGCAGGCCACCACGGCCGGCGGCCCGGCCCGTACGACCGAGATCCTCAACGTCTTCATCTACCGGACGTTCGGCCAGGGCCTGTTCGCGCAGGCCACCACCATGAGCCTCGTGCTCTTCCTCGTCGTGCTCCTCCTAGCCTTCCCGGTCATCACCGTACTGCGCAAGCGTGAGGAGATCCTGTGAACGCCGCCTCGTCCTCGTCCCGCCGGCACCCGGCCCGCTCGACCGGACTCAGCGACGCGCCGATCTGGCGCCGGCTGCAGCCCTTCTGCGCGGGGACGCTCGTCGTGGTCCTGATCGGCATCCCGCTGTGGCTGGTGGTCGCGACCGCCGGGAAGTCGCGGGGGGAGGCCCTGACGCCCGACCTGTCGCCACCGAGTCACTGGCGGCTGCTCGCCAACCTGGAGGAGGTCTGGCGCCAGGGCCGGGTACCGGCCGCGTTCTTCGGCAGCCTGCTGATCGTCGTCCCGGCGGTGATCGGGGTCCTCGTCGTGGGGTCCATGGCCGCCTGGATCCTCGCGCGCCGCAGGTCCCGGCTCACCGCGACCCTGTACGCCCTGGCCATCAGCGGCATCGTGCTGCCCCCGGCCATCGTCACGCTGGTCCTGCTGCTGCGGCAACTCGGCCTCGCCGGAAGCGCGATCGGGATGATCTGCGTGTACATGGGCATCTACCTGTCCACCGTGATCTTCTTCGTTACCGGGTTCGTCCGTACGATCCCGGCGTCGCTGGAGGAGGCCGCGCAGATCGACGGCGCGGGGCCGGTACGCGTGTTCGTCCGGGTGGTGCTCCCCCTGCTGCGGCCGGTGCTGGCGACCGCGACGATCCTGATCTGCCTGTACGTGTGGAACGACGTCTTCTACGCGTTCTTCATCGTGGGCGGGCGGCTCGACACGCTGCCACTCAACCTGTTCCAGGTCGCCAGTGCGGGCCTCTACCTCAACAACTGGCATCTCATCTTCGCCTACGTGATCCTGATGAGCCTGCCGCTGGTCGCCGTGTTCGCCGTCGCCCAGCGAAGGATCATCTCGGGGATCACCAATGGCGCCGTCAGGTGACCGGGCGCCCGTGTCGTGCTCTGGCGTCGCTGCCCTTCGTAGGAATCGATTCGACGCCGACGCCATGAAAACACCGGGCGTGCCACGGCAACGGCACCTGGAGCGGCGGCACCAGCATGACCAGGAGAGATGGCGTTCACAGATTCGCCTTGGCGAGGCCGCCCACGGGCGAACATTGACCGTCCGCATCCCCGGCCATAGCATCCGCTCGAAATGGGCGAACCGATTCGACCTCGCCTCCGGAGGGTCGACGGACACCGCCCGTTCCCGTCAGGGAGGTCCCCGCCCATGTCCTGGTCCTCATCCCGGTTCGGCGGCCACCGGCTGCTCGCCGCGGCCCGGGCCGCCGCGGTCGTCCTGGCCGCCGGTTCCGCCATCGTCGTTCCCGCGGCCTCCGCGTCGGCGGCCGTCACCACGATCTACGCGTCCCCGTCCGGCACCGGCGGCGCCTGCTCGTCCGCGCAGCCGTGCTCACTGTCGGCGGCGCAGGCGGCGGTACGCTCGCAGGTCGCCTCGATGTCCGGTGACATCATCGTGCGGCTGGCCGACGGCGTGTACCGGCCGGCCGCACCGCTCAAGTTCACCTCGGCCGACTCCGGCTCGGGCGGTCACACCGTCAGCTGGCAGGCCGCCCCATCGGCGCATCCGGTGATCACGGGCGCGAAGGCGGTCACCGGATGGAGCCTCGCCGACTCCTCCAAGAACATCTGGAAGGCGAGCATCGGCGCCGGGGTCGACACCCGGCAGCTCTACGTCGGCGGCGTCGAGGCCACGCGGGCCCGTACCACCGTGAACCGTTCGGACTTCACCGCCGGCGCCACCGGGCTGAGGTTCACCGACTCCTCCCTGAACTACCTGAACAACCTGGCGCACCAGAACCGCGTCGAGATCGAGGGCGTCGGCTCGTTCACCGACCGGTACTCGCCGGTGCAGAGCATCGGCGACGGCCTGCTGACGATGCAGCAACCGGCCTGGGACAACAACGCGTTCGGGTACGACACCCTCACCAGCCCGTTCCGTGCCGGTCCCCTGTACCTGGAGAACGCTTACGAGTTCCTCGACTCGCCCGGCGAGTGGTACGACGACACCTCCGCCGGCGCCTTGTACTACATCCCGCGGTCCGGGCAGAACATGAGCAGCACCGACGTGGAGTTCCCGCTGCTCCAGTCCCTCGTGGACGTCGGCGGCACCTACGACTCCCCCGCGCACGACATCTCCTTCTCCGGCATCACCTTCACCGGGACGAGCTGGCTGGGCCCCAGCGGCTCCCAGGGGTACGCCGACCAGCAGACCGGCGCCTATCTCAGCGGGAACTGGTCCTGGCCCTCGTTCGGCTCCTGCCAGTCCGGTTGCTCCCAGTTCGAGGCCGCCCGGCCGCACTGGAGCCAGATGCCCGCAGCCGTACAGGTCTCCGCGGCCGCCCGCATCACCTTCAGCGGCGACCAGTTCGTCAACCTCGGCCAGACCGCGCTGGGCATCGGCAATGACGCCAACGCCCATGCCACCGGCGTCGGCCTGGGCGCGAGCTCCATCACCGTCACCGGATCCACCTTCACCGGCGACGCCGCCGGCGCGATCGTGGCCGGCGGCGTGCGGGCCGACGCGCACCACCCCGGCGACCAGCGCATGATCGACCACGACATCACCATTGGCGACAACCTGGTCCACGACGTCGGCCTGGACTACCGGGGCATCGTGTCGTTCCTGACCACCTACGTCACCAACGCCACGATCAGCCACAACGAGGTCTACGACATGCCGTACTCCGGCATCGCGGTGGGCTATGGCTGGGGCGCCAACGACGCCGGCGGCAGCAACGACTACGCGGACCGCGGCCTGTACGACTACCAGCCGCGCTACAGCACCGCCACGACCGAGTCGGGCGACAGGGTCACCGGCAACTACGTGCACGACGTCATGCAGCAGATGAACGACGGCGGGTGCATCTACACCCTGTCGGCGAACCCGAACGGGAACATCAGCGGCAACTACTGCCTGCGGACCAACGGCTATTTCGGCCTGTACTTCGACGAGGGCTCCCGGTACTACACCGCCACCGGCAATGTGTTCTCCTCCACCGGCGGCACCTGGGCCGTCGAGAACGCCAGCGCCGGCAACAACACCGGCACCATCACGCTGACCGGCAACTGGTACGGCAACGGCGGGACCAACATCGTCAACGGGGACCGCGGTAACACCGTCTCCGGAAACGTCGCCGTCGGCAACGGCGACTGGCCGTCGGGCGCCCAGTCGGTGATCGCGGCCGCGGGCATCCGGTCGGGCGGGGGCTCGGGGGCCACCGGCGTGCTCCGGGGCGCCGGCTCCAACCGATGCCTGGACGTCCCGAACGCGAGCCAGACCGACGGCACTTTCCTGCAGATCTGGGACTGCGGCGGCAACGCGAACCAGCAGTGGACCCTGACGTCGGCCAACCAGCTCACCGTGTACGGCGGCACCAAGTGCCTCGACGTGCCCGGTCACGCGACGGCCTCGGGCACCCGGGTGGAGATCTGGACCTGCAACGGCGGGACGAACCAGCAGTGGCGGCTGAACTCCGACGGCACGGTCACCGGAATCGAGTCGGGCCTCTGCCTGGACGTCACCGGCCAGGGCACCGCCGACGGCACGGGCGTGGAGCTGTGGACCTGCAACGGGCAGAGCAACCAGAAGTGGTCCCGCACCTGAGGACCGCCGGCGCCTCGGGCGGCCGGGCCTCGCGGTCCGGCCGCCCTGCGCCGGCACGTCCCGGGTATCAGGACGACGTGCTGCTGCCGCGTACGATCAGCCGCGGTTCTATCACCATGCGCTCGTTCTCCGTCGCCACCGTCGCCGGGGCCTCCAGCCGGCTCACCAGGAGCCGGATGCTGGCCTGGCCGACCGCCGCGAAATCCTGGCGGATCGTGGTGAGCGGCGGGGTGAAGAAGTCCGCCTCGGGGATGTCGTCGAACCCGGCGATGGCCACCTGCCCCGGCATCGACAGCCCGGCCTCACGGAGAGCCCGCATCACGCCCAGCGCCATCTGGTCATTGGCCACGAACACTGCGGTCACCTGGCCGGAACGGCGGCGCGCCGAGCCCGACGCGACCCGGCCGGCGAGCTCCTGTCCGGCGCGGTAGCCGGACAGCGGGGTCCAGTCGCCCACCAGCGGCGGCGGCACCTCTGCGCCGGCCTCTTCCAGTGCGGCAGTCCAGCCGCGTACGCGGGCCTCGGCCTCCAGCCAGTCCGGCGGCCCGGCGACGTGCCACACGGTGCGGTGCCCGGCCGCGAGGAGATGGTCGGTGACCAAACGCGCGCCGAGTTCCTGGTCCACGGACACGCTGGGGATCGGCAGGTCGTGCCCGCCCTCCACCGTCACCACCGGGAACGGCAGCCGCAACCCGGCCAGTGCGGTCACCGTCTCGCGCTGCGGCACGATCACGACGATGCCCTCGACCCCGCCGTTGCTGAGGTGGTCGATGGCGTCCTCCAGCGCCGCCGCGGTGTAGCGGCGCATCATGACCGTGGAGACCATGTAGCCCGCTTCGCGCGCGGCGGCCTCCAGCCCGGAGAGCGTACTGGCAGGGCCGAACAGCGTGGGGTTGGAGGCGACCACGCCGAGGGTCAGGGTGCGCCGGGTGACGAGGGCACGGGCCGAGAAGTTACGCCGGTAGCCCAGCGTGTCGATCGCCTGGAGGACCGCGGCCCGGGTGGAGGCGCGTACGTTGGGATGGGCGCTCAGGACGCGTGAGACGGTCTGGTGCGACACGCCCGCGAGATGGGCGACGTCCGCCATGGTGGGAGGCCGAGCTCTCTCCTCGGTCCGCGACATTGTGCTCCCATCCGTGATGGGCTAATTGTTAGCGCTCACAGTGAAACCGGTCAAGGCCGGTTCCGGCACGGGGCGCCTACCGGGTCCGCATCGTCATGAGCGGCCCCCGAAGCCGACCTCGATCGCCGCTGACCGGGAAGCGCGCTCCGACGCATCGCCTGACGCGGCGATGCGTCGGAGCGCGGCCGTCAGGCGAGCCCGTCGCGGGGCCGTGCGGGCCCGGTCGTCCCACGCAGGGAAATGGGTGGGGCGACGAGTACGTGGCGGTGCGCTGCCTCGGGATCGGCGATGCGCTGGATGAGCATGTCGACGGCGCACGCGCCGAGTTCGTCCGCCGGGACGTCGGCGGCGGTGAACGGCGGGTGCAGATTCTCGGCCCAGTGCCGGGCGGCGACACCGACGACGGAGAAGTCTCCGGGCACGGCCAGGCCCGCGTGGGTCAGCGCGCGGTACATGCCGGGAATCGCGGCCTCGTTGATGGTGGCGATGGCGGTCAGGCCGGGATGCTCGGCGAGGAGTTGCGCGACGCATGAGACGCCGGATTGGGCGTCGTCGGCGCAGCACACGTGCACGCCGTCGAGGTTCCGCTCGGCCAGCATGCGGGTGAAACCGGCGCGGGTCCGGTGGCTCGGGCCGTAACCGGCGGCGACCAGTTCCGCGGAACGGTTGACGAGCGCGACGCGGCGGTGGCCGAGGTCCGCGAGATGATGCAGGCAGTTCGCGATCAGCGTTTCGTAGTCGATGTCCACCCAGGACATCTCGTCTGGACGGTCTGTACGGCCGATGCAGACGAAGGGCAGCCCGCTCTGGCGCAGGCGGGTGACCCGGTCGTCCTCCAGGCGGATCTCCATGAGGATCACGCCGTCCACACGCCGGCCGCCGACCAGGCGCTCGAACGAGCGATCGTGCTCCCCGCCCGACGGTGAGAGGAGGACGTCGAGGTCGGCGCGTGCGGCGGCGTCGACGACGCTGGCCACGAAGCCGAGTTGCATGTCGGTCAGGCGCCTGCTGGCGGGCGGGATGACCAGGCCGATGGTGCGGGTCCGCCCCTCTTTCAACGCCCGGGCGACGGCGTTGGGCCGATAGCCGAGCTCGTCGATGACGGCCTGGATGCGCTGCCGGGTCGCCTCCGACACCGGACGCTTGCCGCTCAGAGCGTAGGAGACGGTGCTGCGCGCCACGCCCGACCGCCTGGCGATCTCTCCGATGTTCACCGGCGCTCCTCCCTGGTCTGACCGACACGCACATCGTAGGTCGAATCGATCGCACGGAGGACCGGCCCCGGGTTACGGCGACGCTTCTCCGCGTGCCATTGACGTGGGAAGCCTACCGGTCTGCGCTGAGGGGAACCGATTCGATCGCTCGCCGGGCGCTAGCCGGATGCCGGCCTCTGGCGGCGCACGCCAGGTTCGTCTTGATCGTTGTGGCCGCCCGGCGGGCGATATGGCGGACGGATTCATCGTGAGCACCGCCGCTCGTGGGCGGCGGCGAGCAGCAGGTAGCCGCTGGCGGTCCAGGTATAGGCGCGGTCGCGCAGACCCGCGCCGGTGAGGGCGTCGAAGTTCTCGGCGAAACCGGAGGTCTCGCACAAGGTGCGGAACCGGGCGCTGATGTCGTCGGCGAGCGTGCTGTGGCCGGCCCGCCGCAACCCGTCCTCGATCAGCACGGTCGCCGGGGCCCAGACAGGTCCTCGCCAGTAGCCGTCGCTCTGGTACCGCGGCGAGTCGGGCCGTTCGGTGGCCAGGCCGTGCGCGGTGAGGTGACCGGCGATGCGGCCGGCGAGAGCGGAGGTGATCTCGCCGGGCAGCTCGGCGCCCAGCACGATGGGCATGAGGTCGAGCAGGCTGGCGCTGGTCCAGGTCGCTCCGCTGCGGGGCGACCGGGTGGCGAAGCGGTCGGTCGTCCAGAGCTGGCCGAGCAGGTCGTCGCGGAGCCGGCCGGCGTTCTTGGTCCAGTCCTCGGCCGTCTCGTGCTCGCCGAGCAGGGCCGCCAGCTCGGCGAGTTCGCGCATCTGCAGGACCAGGAAGGCGGGCAGGTCGGCGGTCTGCGCGACGCGTTCGGTGTCGAACGGGGTGGCGTTGTCCCAGCCGCTGTCGTTGCCGTGCTGATAGTGCGGCAGGGCCTCCCGGTCGCCCCGGCGGGTGTCCATCCAGAACGCGGTCCAGCGCGCGAGTTGGTCGTAGGTCTCTTTGAGCTGCTCGGGCGACAGGTCGACGATGGCGCGCAGCTTGCGGAGCGCCCAGCCGTGAATGGGCGGTTTAACGAAGTTGTAGAGCACCTCCGAGTGGGTGACGGAATCGGGGAGGCCGCCCATCGGGTCCTGGTGGTCGAAGATCAGCTTGTACTGGTCCCAGGCGAGGTCCGGTTCTCCGGCGGCGAGCGCGAGAGCGTTGAAGCAGTGGTCCCAGCTCCAGACCTTGTCCATCCAGTGCTTGGACATCAGGACCGCGGGCCGCGCCAGGAACCCGGCCGGCCGTACGGTCGCCGACCACAGGACGTAGCAGGCGAGCTCCGCCGCCGGCGTACGTTCGGAGCGCCACGGTGCGACGGCGTCGGCGAAGCGCGTGAACGCGGCGGCGGTCGCGGCGGCCGTCTCCTCGAACGTACCGGCCGCGGCATAGGGGGCACGCGCGCTCTCGTACTCCTCGATCGCCACCTCCCAGGTGCCTCCCCCGAGGACCAGCCCCCGCTCCGCCTCTCCCAGCGCCTGGTCGCCCAGGGACCTGACCGTGCCGCTCAGGATGCTGACGCGATACCGGCGGCCGGTCTCGTAGGTGGTGAAGACGTACGCGCCGTCGACGGGGTCACGGTGGAAGTAGCTGCCGCTGAACGGAGTCAGCCGGGACGCCGCCGCGGTGATCTGGAGCTCCACCCCGGCACCGCGGACCCGGATCGTGTCCGGCGACTCGTAGGTGGCCTCGGCATGGCCCTGCGGATACCGCCAGCTCAGCAGACTCGGCGTGGCCTGCACCACGACGCCGGCGCGGGTGGCCGGACCGAGCGGGGCGAAGCACAGCACGGGGTGCATGCCGCCTTGATGGGAGACCAGGTGCAGGTCGTCGGCGTAGGCGTTCTGGGCGATGACCGGGGAGATGTCGAGCCAGGAGCCGAAGGTGCTGAACGGGATGTCGCGGACGTTGAAGGTCGCGGCATGGGACATGAAGGAAGGTCTCGTTTCTGCGCGGGGTTTCAGTCCTTGACGGCACCGGCCGTCACGCCGGCGGCGATGTAGCGCTGGGCGAGGACGAGGATCAGAGCGGCGGGCAGCGAGGCGACGACGGCGGTGGCCGTGATCGCGTTCCACTGCTGATTGTTGTTGCCGATGTAGTGGTAGATGCCCAAGGTGATCGGCTGGTGGACGCCACCGCCGTCCAGCGTGCTGGCGAAGACGAAGTCCGACCACGCCCACAGGAACGCGAACAGCGACACCGTCACGACCGCGTTGCGGCTGACCGGGAGCACGACGGACCAGAACGTGCGCAACCGGCCCGCCCCGTCGGTACGGGCGGCGTCCAGGAGTTCCTCGGGGATGCCGGACATGAAGGCGGTGAAGATCAGAACCGCGAACGGCACCGCGATGGTCGAGTCCGCCACGATCAGGCCGGGCAGCGACTGGAGGAACCCCAGACTGAGATAGATGGCGTAGAAGCCCATCGCCATGATGATCCCCGGGATCATCTGGGCGACCAGCAACAGGAACCACAGCACTCCCCCACCGCGCGGCCGCAGCTTGGCCAGCGCGTACCCGGCCGGGGCCGACAGCGCGACGGTCAGCGCCACGGTGCCCAGCCCCACGACCAGGCTCACGCCCAGGTAGGGCAACTGCTGATGCACCACGGCCCGGTAGCCCTCGAGCGTGCCGTGGACGGGGAACCAGGCCGGGGGGCTCCTACGCAGGTCCTGGTCCCGGGTGAAGGAGGCATTGACCATCCAGTAGACGGGAAACAGCATCACCGCGGTCAGGGCCAGGCCCACGGTCGTCCGCAGCGTTCCCTTCAAGCGCTTCATGGGCTCAGCCGCCTCCGCTGCGTCCGTACGTACACCAGGCCGAAGATCAGGGCGACGACGACCAGCAGGTTGCCCACGGCGGCACCGGGGCCGAAGGACGGCAGCAGGGTGCCGAAGCCGAGCCGGTAGGACCAGGTGGCGAAGGTCGTCGAAGAGTCGGCGGGGCCGCCCCTGGTCATGATCCAGATGATGTCGAAGACCTTCAGGGTGTAAACCAGCCCGAGCAGCAGCGTGACGGCCGACACCGGGCGCAACAGCGGGAACGTGACCCGCCAGAACCGCTGCCAGGATCCGGCTCCGTCCAGCGCGGCCGCCTCATGCAGGCTGGCGGGGATCGCCTGCAGCCCGCTGTAGAGCACCACGAGGTTGAACGGCACACCGATCCAGATATTGGCGATGGTCACCGAGGCCAGCGACCAGGCCGGCGAGGTCAGCCAGTCGACCGGGCCGACCCCGAACCAGTGCAGGCCGGCATTGACCACCCCGGACTCTGTGTTGAGCATCCACGACCACGTGGAAGCCGACACGATGAGCGGCAGCAGCCACGGCACCAGGAACAGCGCGCGCAGCGTGACCGAGAGCCGGAAGTTCCTGCTGAAGAACACCGCCAGCGCCAGCCCGATCGAGTATTGCGCGGCCAGCGACACGCCGGTGAACACGACCGTATGGACCAACGCGGGCCCGAACGTCGGGTCGTCCACGACCGTCTGGTAGTTCTTCACGCCGGTGAACGGCGCGCCGCCGTGCACGAACGAGGCGACTCCGTAGTCGCGCAGGCTCAGATCGAGGTTGCGGTAGAGCGGATAGGCGTAGAAGACCGCGAGATACACCGTTACCGGGGCCAGGAAGCCCCAGGCGGCCAGCTGGTCTGATCGCCGTCGTTCGCGGGCCAGGACCGCCGGCGCTCGGTCCTCGCCCGCGGCCTGCCGAACGGGGCGTTGCGATGTTCGGACCATGTCACTTCACGGCGTTCTGGGCCGCCGACAGAGCCGACTGCGGTGACTTCGATCCGCTGAGGGTGGACTGGACCGCGGTCCACAGCCGCTGGGAGATCTTCGGATACCTGGTGCCGAGGTTGTCGCTGGTGCGGCCCTTGGCCGCCTTCACCGCGTCCACCCACACCTTCAGACCGGGGGTGGCGGCGACCTGTTTGGTCTGCACCGCCTCGGTCGGCGCGACGTAAGACAGCGTGGTGTCGGTGTCGTAGAGGTTGTCGGCGCTGATCAGACAGGACGCGAGCTTGGCCGAAACGCCGTAGCGGGCGGTCTTGCCCTGGACCGGGATCGTGACGAACTCCCCCCCGGTGGGGGCCGGCGCGGTACCGCCGCTCTGCGCGGGGATCGGGATGATGCCGTAGTCGAACCCGGCCTTCTCGGCGTTGGCGAGCTGCCAGGTACCGTTCTCGGCGAAGGCGTACTGCCCGGTCGCGAACTCCTGCCAGCTGGTGGTCTGGGTGTTGTTGATGACCGAGTTCGGCGCGTATCCCCTGCTCAGCCAGTCCTTCCACAGCGTGAGCGCGGAAACGGCCTGCGGGGAGTCGATCCGGGTGAGCTGTGCGCTCGATCCCCAGAACCACGGCAGGAACTGGAAGCTGCCCTCCTCGGTGCCGATGGCCGAGAACGTGATGCCCTTCTTGCCGGCCGCTTTGGCCTTGCCCAGCGCGGCGGTCAGCGACGCCCAGTCCTTGACCGAGGCGATGTCCACGCCGGCGGACTTGAGCACCGCCTTGTTGTAGAAGAGAGCCAGGGTGTTCGCACCGATCGGCACTCCGTAGGTCTTCCCGCCCTCCTGCCCGGCGGCCAGCAGGTTCGGCTCGATCGCCGAGGTGTCCAGCTTCGCATCGGTCGTGGTGGTGAGAAGTTCGGCCTCGGCCAGTGTCGACACCACCGGGTTGTCGACGATGAGTACGTCGGGCGCATTGCGCTGCTGGGCCGCCAACAACACCTTGTTGGTCAGGTCGGTGGTGTCGAAGGCGGTCCGCTTGACCTTGACCCCCGCCGCCGTGCCGCACTTCGCGAGCAGCTGCGCCCACGCCGAGTCCGCGTCGAACTGCGGGTACGGATCCCAGATCATGTAAGTGCCGGACCCCGCGCCGCCGCTCCCCCGGCTTGACGAGGCGCACGCGGCGACGCCGGTACCGAGGGTGGCGGCGGTCACGACCACGGCGATCAGGCGCCGACTCAAGGGTCTTTTCATGGCGCTGTTCCCTCCAAGGACTAAGTCGTCCGCCCTGTCGAACCGATTCCGCGAATCGGTTCGCCACACCCTAGGACTGGCTCATACGGGCGTCAATGCTTAGATCTCGGATCTCGGGCGCGTGAACACCGCCGCCCGCCCCTCCCCGCCAACATCCGGCCAACGTTGTACGAATCGGTTCGATACCTCAGAAGTCTGAGTCGAGGACGTCCTGGCCACCGTGGGCGGACGTTGCGGCGAACGGTGTGCGGTACGACGGCGGACGCGTGCGCAGGTCGAGGCGTAGCGTGAGGCGCACCCTGGTCGAGGCCGGAAGCTCCACGAGGAGCCAGGGGCCGTCGACCGATGTCGTTTCCGACGTCACGGCCGGTCGGCCGTGCCCGTAGTCGTACAGGTCGCCGATCCATGAGGGGTCGGGGCAGACGGTATGGCGGACCTCGCGGACGGTGTGCTCGGCGAACGCCCCGGCCTGCACGATGACCCGGCGTACCGCCTGGGGATCGAGGTTGACCAGGTCGACGACGGTCGCTTCGGGATCGATGCCGGAGACGAGGGCGGCCACCGAGGGCGGGAGGCCGGGCCGCCGGGCGTCGGCGTCGTAGTGGCGAACGCGTGCCTGCTGAAGACCGCCGTTGTAAATGACCTGCGGGCCGCCCCACGTGAGCTGGACCAGCGCCTCGGTGACCACCGGGTTCGACTGCTGCCACAGGTGGATGTCGGCCTCCGGCACATCCCGGCCACGATGGCGTTCCATACGAGCCAGACGGTGCCGAACCTGGGCCTGCGCGGCGGCGAGGATCCGTTCGGGATAGCCCGGGTCGTCCCCGGTGAGGAAGGCGAACCAGGGCTCCTCGTGGCCGGCCTCCTCCTTGCTGCGGAACGCCCGTACGGTGCGCCAGTCATGGCCGCCGGCCGCGCGCAGCCGGTCGATCCGCTGCCGGTCGGCGCTGGAGGCGGAGTGATGCCACAGGGCGATGGGCACCCCCATGAGCATCGGGTTGTAGTCGAACCACCCCTGGTCGCCGTGCCGGAACGGGTAGTGGGCGGTCGGTGTGTGCACGTCCTCGGCCAGTTGAACGGCCCATTTGGACCGCAGGCTGGAATCCGCCTCGGTGAAGGCCATGACCTTGCCGTGGGCGATGACCTCGTCCAGCGCCGGACGCACCAGGTCCAGGAAGGAGTCGTCACCGGTGGCGGCGGCCCCCGCCAGGGCCCCGACCATCGCGGCATGCCCCACGCTGTACCAGCCGTGCGGCCACGACCAGCCGTAGTGCCCGCCGTACCAGCGGCCCTCCAGCAGTCCGCCGACCGTGCCGTCGGGAGCGACGTTGTCCGGCAGGATGCCGCCGTTGGCGGCGGCGCGCTCCCGCCACGCGCCGACGTACGCGGCGATCCAGTCCCGGTAGCGCTGCTCGCCGGACAGGATCAGGGCGTTGAGCACGAGACCGGAGGCGGCCAGGTTGACGGCCGTGTCACCGGTCCCCATCCTGCGGCGCATCTCCTCACCCAGTCGCGGGTCGCGCCCGGGGCCGGGGTCGCCGCTGTCGGGCGGCAGCACCCAGTCCAGCGGAAAGCCGTACATCCGGGCTTCTTCGGGCAGCCACGGATAGGACTCGCCGTCGAAAAGCCCTTCCCGCCGGGGGTCGCTGCCGTTGTGCGGCCGGCGGATGATGCGGTGTTCGGGGTCGTAGTTGCCGTGCGCCGGGTCGACGTAGAGGTCAGCGAACCTCAGGGCCCGGACGGCCCAGCGCTCCGGGGCCGCCATGCAGAGGAAGTAGAACAGCAGGAGGCTTTCGCCCTGGTGGAACCAGTCGTAACCGCGCTCGTACTCCTGCTGGAGCATGCCGAGTTCGGTGAGTTGCCGGGTGACGCCCTCCCAGTGCCGTTCGGACGCGGCGAGCAGGTCGTCAGCGCCGCCGAGCAGGTACAGCTGGGGCCAGTTGAAGAAGGTCTCATAGAAGTCGTCCACACCATCGCGCGAGGTGAGCGGGTACCGGTACGTGAGCCGCCCGTCCGGCTCGGTGAAGTCGCGGGCGAACCGGCGCCAGGCGTGGTCGAGCAGGTCGAACAGCTCGCGCTGCGCGATCGCCCAGCCCGGCGGCTCGAGCAGCGGAACCGAGGCCGTGATGACGGGGTACATCCGGGAGTTCTCCATTTCAGGGCGCGGCCGCGCCCGGCGGGAGCGGGGCCGATGCGGGGGTGGGTCGCCGTGCGGCGGATGACGCCGGTCACTCCTTGGTCGCGCCGGCGAGCATTCCGGTGACGAGGAAACGCTGGGAGAAGAGGAAGACGACGAGCACGGGGATGATCGCCAGCAGCGTGGCCAGTGCGAGTTCGGGGCGCTGCACCTCGACCGTTCCGGCGGTCGGGTTGAACTGGGGGACGTTGTTCAGCAGCGTGCCGAGGCCCACCTGGACCGGGAACTGGCGGCTGTCGGGCATCAGGACGTAGGGAAGGAAGTAGTTGGTCCAGTTGGCCACGAAGCCGAAGAATCCCACCAGCGCGATGACCGGCGCGGCCAGCGGCAGCGCGATCCGGCGGAAGACACCGAACTCCGAGCAGCCGTCGATCTTGGCCGCGGCCAGGAGATCTTTGGGCAGCGCGGTGCTGAAGTAGATGTAGGTCAGGTACACCCCGAACGGGTAGAACGAGTACGGCAGGATGATCGACCACATCGAGCCGATCAGGTGGACCGCGTTGACCTCCAGGAAGAGCGGGACCACCAGCGTCGCGTTGGGCATCAGCATGACGATGAGCGTGGCCACCAGCAGGGTGCGCCGGCCGCGGAACTCCGTCATCGCGAGCGCGTAACCGGCCGGGATGGTCACGCACAAGGTGATCGCGAGCGCGACGAACGAGTACAGCGCGGAGTTTCCCAGCCACTGGAAGATCGCATCGCCCTGGTACGCCGTGAGCGCGTCCCAGTTGTGCCGCAGCGCGGTCCAGGACCCGGGTGACAGCGGGTTGTCGTGGACGAGCTGCTCGTCGGTCTTGGTGGCGGCCAGCACGAGCCACAACACCGGGACCACGAAGAAGAGCAGGAAGATCACGAGCACCAGGGCGCGCAACGGGTTCGGCGGTCTGCGGCGCGAAGTGCGGCCCGACCGCGCCGGGGCCGCAGGCCTCCGGGGGGCTCCGGCACGAGCGGGCGTGGCGGCCCGGCGGGTGTCAGTCGGCATCGAAGAACCCCGATCTGGCGACGAAAAGCCCCGCGACGACGAGTCCCACCACCAGCAGCTCCACGGAGATGGCCGCCGCGGTGTTGACGTTGTTGTTCTGGAAGGCGAAGTCGTACGAGAGCTGGTTGAGCGAGTAGTCCCGCCCGGCCACCCCGTTGCTCGCCTGGGACAGCAGCTGCGGCTCGACGAACAGCTGGGTGCCGGCGGCGAACGCGAGGATCACCATGTAGACGATCCACTTGCGCAGCAGCGGGATCTGGATGTGCCGCGCGATCTGCCAGGGACCCGCGCCGTCGATCCGTGCCGCCTCGATCACGTCGGAGGAGATGTTGTTCAGCGCTCCGTACATCACCACGATCCAGCCGCCCGCGCCGGTCCAGAACGCGATGAGGGCGAGCAGTACCGCCAGATGACCGGGCTCGATCACTCGGCCGAAGGTGTCGAGCCCCGCGGCGCGCAGGAGGAAGCCCGCCGGGCTGACCGTCGGGTCGAGCATGAACAGCCAGACCATCGCGCTCGCCGCGCCGGCCAGGGCGCCCGGTATGTAGTACAGGAACCGCAGGGATCTGCTGACCGCGGAAGCGGTCAGCCGGTGCAGCACCAGCGCGAGCCCTACCACCAGGACCACCAGAGCGACGAGCCAGATCACGAGGTACAGCGCCACATGCCCGACGGCCGACGTGAACCGGAAGTCCGCCGCCGCGGCCGTGAAGTTCGAAAAGCCGGTGAACCGGGCGTCCGTGTCGGTGAAGGCGAAGTAGATCGCGTAGACGGTCGGCACGACACCGAACGCGAGCAGCAGCACCACGTAGGCGGCGACGAACCCGTAGCCGGCCCGGCCGGACCAGGGCGCGCGTCGCAGCGCCCGGGCTCGGCCACCGGCGTCGGACGGCGTGTTCACCGGCTGACCTTGTAGCCGTCGGACCGCGCGTAGTTCGTGATCGCGTCCTGCCACGCCGGGAGCAGCGAGACGATGGTCTTACCCGAGGTCATACCGGGCGTGACCTTGGCGGCCCAGATGGCCTCCTGGCTGAACTGTCCATAGCCCCAGCCGGACCACACCTGACCGGCGGCCGCCTGGAGCGGCCCGGTGATGTCGTTGGCGTAGTACCCGGAGGAGGTCTGTTTCGCCAGCCAGGTCTTTGCCGTCGGCGCGTAGGCGGGATAACCGGGCGCGACCTCGCCCTGGTAGTCGTTCGCCGTGGCCACCCAGGTGAGGAAGTCCGTGGCGGCCTTCAGGTTCGTGCTGTGCGCCGACAGCAGCCAGGTGCCGCCGCCGACGTTCCCGGTTGCGGGGGCCTCGCCGGGCCACTGGGGCATCGGAGCGACCGCGATCTGATGGGCGGGAGTCTTGAACGTGCCCTGAAACAGCGCGCCGCCGAACCACGAGGGTCCGGGCAGCATGAGGACCTTGTCCGCCTGGTTCTTGTCGAAGTCGGAGCTGAGGACGCTGCTCGTGGACATGCTGCGGTTCTTGACCAGAGCGTCCAGCAAGGAGGCCATCCGGGTGCAGTTCGGCCCGGTCGTGTGGACGGTGACCGCTTTCGGGCCGGTGATCTGGTTGGCACCGCACTTGCTCGCCCACATGTAGATCTCCGGGGCGAAGTTGTCACCCGCCGAGCCGACCAGGTAGCCGGGATGCTCGGTGGCCACCCTTTGTCCCAGGGCCTGGTAGTCCTGCCAGGTGGCCGGGACCTTGTAGCCCCACTTCTTCATCAGCGCCGCGTTGTACCAGAGCACGGTCTGGGCCAGGTCATTGCGAAGGCAGTAAAGCGTGCCGTTCACCGTGCACGGGCTGTTGGCGCCCGGCGCCCAGCCGTCCAGGGTCGGCTTCGGGATCAGTCCTTTGTTCAACGGCGCGGTGAAGCCCGATTCCACCGCCCAGGTGACCTCGTTGTTCTGGGAGCTGAAGACCACGTCCGGCCAGCCCTTGCGGGTCCGGTTGAACAGGCTCACCTTGGTCTGGAGGTAGTTCGAGCCGTTGGCGTCCCCGTCGTAGGTGACGATGTTCATCTTCACCGAGGGATGCCGCTTCTGGTACGTCTGGGCGGCGGCCAGACGCGTGGAGTCCACCCACACCGTCACCGGGCCGCCCGTCTGGCGTGCTCGCTTGAAGCTCTGAGGTGTGCCCGAGGTCCCGCCGTTACCGCAGGCCGTGAGGGCCGCGAGGGCGATAACGCCGCCGAGGGCGAGCGCCGCGCGTCCGCGGGCCTTGCCTGATCTCCTCGCGCCGTCGGCGCGGACCTTCGCTGTCATGAGCTGCTCCACTGAGGTCGTGGCACCCGCCGATCGAGGAGTCGGCGGGCGAAGGTGTGCAGTTTGTGTATGACTCATTTCAGAGGCCATCCGGACGGTCGTCACGTCGCGCACAGGCCCGCCACGATCACCCTCCGACCACCGCGAAGTGGACGACTTGGTCGCTCCTCATCAGAGCGCCGGGGCGGTAGAGAGTCAAGAGCATGAGCATTCCTATTTTCGCCACCATGTCGCGCACAGACTGGCATGCTACGGGCATTTCACCTGGTGAGCCTCGGTGTGGCATCGACTTTGATCCCGAATGAGTAGTATCTATCCCGGCTGGACCGTGGACGTTGGATAGGCTCATCAGGGCTCTGGAGATCGGTCATACTCTCCGGTGTGGAGCTCGACGAAGGAGGCAAGCCGGTGGATGGCACTCCCGTACGGGCCGCGGGCGACGCACCGGCACAGGAACGAGACGGCGCGCAACGGACCGGCCCATACCGCCCCGGTTATGAGCTGGTGGCTGAGCAGATACTCCAGCTCATCGCCGAACTGCGGTTGCAGCCGGGCGACCGGATGCCCACCGAGAACGATCTGGCCGCGCGGCTGGGGACGAGCCGGACGGTGGTACGGGAGGCCATCAAGATCCTCTCCGCGATCGGACGGGTGCGCGCGCAGAAGGGACGCGGACTCTATGTGGCCGACGACGAGGGCATGCTCGGCTCGTCGCGGTGGGAGGGGTTCTTCCTGCCGACCGACCTCGACCACGTGTACATGCTCTTCGAGTTCCGCCGCGTGCAGGAGACCGCGGCCAGCCGGCTCGCCGCGACCCGAGCGACGCCCACCGAGCTCCGGGCCATCGAGGCCGCCGCCGAGACCTGCAGACAGGGCCATGTGACCGGACAGGCCGCGCTGTTCGACCAAGGCGACGACGATTTCCACCTCGGCATCGCGACCGCCTCCCACAACCCCTTCCTCCTCGCGGCGGTCCGCGAGGCCCGCCGCCTGCAACACCAGTCCAGCACGATCGGACTGCGCGGCACCGTCGGCGGCCACGCCGAGGAGGCGGTCCAGGAACACACGGCGATCTACCAGGCGATCCGAGACGGCGATCCGGATGGCGCGGCCCATGCCGCCGCCGTGCACCTGGACAACACACTCGAGGACTATCGCCGGGAGATCCAGCGCCGCGTGTTCGGCTGATCGTCTCCGGTCCTCCGCGTTCCGATGCTCCCGTGACACCGCGGCGTCGAGGACTTCCTCGCGCGTCCCCACGAGCCGGGCACCAGGTGGCCCTAGATCCGCTAGGTGACCTCGATGCTCTTGTACCCAAGCCCGCGAAAGACGTCGGTGACGGGAATCACTCGGGCTGGGTCAGGAGTCCGCCGAACGGAGGAATCTCAGGGTCGCGTGAGGTCTGGATGACGGTGAGGTTCGTCATGACCACTCACCGAGCCGGCTGTGTCCCGGTCGTTTCGGTGCGCGGATCACGTGCAGCGACAACGGTGAACAGCGCCGCGAGGAGGGCGAGTGCGCCGTATCCGAGGGCGATCTGCGGTAGCGAGAAGGTCTTGGAAAGCTGGCCGGAGATGAGGCTGGGGAAGGTCGCGGCGCTGTAACAGATGAGGTAGACGACGCTGAAGATCGGTGCCCGGTCGGCCAGGGCGCTGCCGTAAAGCAGGCCGCGGGTGGCCGCGCTGAGAGCGATGCCCTGACCGCCGCCGGCGACGATGGTCGCGGCGACGAACAACGCCAGTGTGCTGGTGGCGATCGCGGTGATGATGCCGATCCATCCGGCCAGGAAGATGATCATGCCGATGCGCTGGGCCGCCGCGGACCTGAACCGGCCCTCGAGGGGAGCACCGAGAGCGCTGGGTGCCATGTAGGCGGCGAACACCAGTCCGAGAACGAGTGGGCTGCGGGTGTGGAGTTGATCTTCGACCAGTGCGGGCACGAAGGCTTGGTAGAAGGCCCCGGTCGCCCAGGTGGCCAGGAACACCGCGGCAGCGACAGGGAGAAGACGCCTGGCTCGGGCCGGTACGCGGACACGGGGTCGCAGTGATCGCCAAGCGCCCGGCGATGGAGTTTCAGTCTCCGGGCTGATGGCGATGAGCACGGCAGACAGGAGGAGGAGGCCGACGGCAACCAGGTAGATGAGCTCACGCGGCCAGGGGCCGAACTGAACCAAGGCCCCGGAGGCGATGGCGCCGAGGGCAAGGCCGAACATGACGGTCTGGCTGGAGGCGACGGAGGCCAACCAGGCCGGCCTGGCCGGTGCGGCATCGACGATGTAGGAGGTGAGGCTGGTGCTGGCAAGCCCGGCCCCGAGGCCCATCAGGAGCCGACCGGCGATCAGGGTGCCGATGTCGTGCACGTTCAGCAGCAGCAGACAGCCCAGCACAAGCAGTCCGAGGCTCGCGATCGAGGTGGGCCGGCGGCCCAGGTAATTGGACAGCCGTCCCATCACCAACAGTGTGGTGAAAGTGGCAGCCGAGTAGGCGACGACGGTCATCGAGATATCGGCGTTACTGAATCCCTCCTCGGCCCGGTAGATGTTGAAAAGCGGGATCGTCGAGCCCACCGCGACAAACGCGGCCACCAGGGATATCACCGCAGATAGGAACGCCAGCCGGAACGTTCCGCCCCGGCCGACCTGGTTGATCGCAGGTGTTACGTTCTGCATCTTTCTCTTGTTCTGAACTAAGCCAGGCCGCGAATGGGCCGAACAGTGACCCACGCGGCACCGGTAAACGAGAAGGCCCAACGAATGGTGACCTCCGTGCACCTGATTTGTGTCGGTTCGTCGCGCAATCTCACTGCAGCGTCGTGATTTCGCTCGTCCTCGACGCCCGCGCGCCGACCACCGGCAGGTGCGGAGCCCCAAGGTCATCGGTGGCCTTTGGTCACTCCCGGGTGGCCAGGGTCGATGAGGTCGGCGTACTCGGGGTTGTGCTCGATGAAGGTGCGCACGATCGGGCACAAGATGGTGACCGTCTTGCCGCGCGCGCGCACGTCGTCGAGGACACGTCTTATCAGCTCGGTGGCGACGCCCTGTTTGCGGAACTCGGGGAACACCAAGACGGCCAGCAACACGAGTCGGTCGTCGCCCGCGACGTTGTAGGTCAGGCCGGCGATCTCGCGGTCGCCGACGATGGCCTCGTAGATGCCGGCCTTCTCGTCGTTGACGACTGCGAAGTCCAGCGCAGGAACGTGGGGATCGTCGATTACCTCGTCGATAAGAACGATCTGGTCCTTACTGAGGGTGCCGTTCCGGTCGGGGCATCCGGCCTCGTCCGGGGCGCGTCGGGCCGGCTCAGTCGGGTCGGTCATGGAGGGTCCGTTCGTTGAGTGTTGGTTTGCCGGCCGGGGCCGCTGATTCTTGGTCTTGGGTGTGCCGGGTGTTTTGGGAACGAACGCGGATGATGGCCTCCCTTGGTCCGCCCGATCGGGTGGAACGCGGCGACGGCATCGTCGAGTGCCGCGATTTGGCCGATGTTCGTCCGCGGCCGACCACCCCGAACCCGCTGGGCGACCTCACCCGGTTGAACGCGATCGGACACGACGACGAAATCGACCGCCCAGACCCCCGCGGGCCGCACCTCCGGCCAGGACCAGGCCCGCGGAACGCTTCTGGATGTCGCCGCCGAGGACATCGAAGACCAGGTCGACACCGGGCGGTACAGCAGCCCGTCTGTCCCCACCGTGATCAGGATGTGTACTGGTTCTGTAACTCACGATGAAGTCTTCGGCGAGGAACTCGCTGAAGACTTCATCATTGACCTGGTGGGAGTGGACGTAGTCCGTCCGCGCCTGCGCACTTCGGCCGCGGTCGCTTTGATGCCGGGGATGTCTAGAGGAAGGTGAATAGCTGGTCGGTGTCGAATCGTGAGATCGGGTTGGTGTAGACCTTCTCCGGGTCGGGGTAGCCGAGGGCCAGAAGTACGGTCGTGGTGTGTCCGGTTTCGCGGATTTTGAACGCTTTGTCGACGCTGGTCGGGTCGAACCCTTCCAGTGGTGTGGCTTCGACGCCGAGTTCGGCGGCTGCCATCATGGTCAGGCCCACCGCCATGTAGGTCTGTTTTTCCATCCAGTGGTTCAGGTCTTTGTAGCTGTAGTTGCGCAGGTTGAGGAAGTCGCGGGTCATTGATTCCCACAGCTCCTGCTTTGCCGGGTCGGGGAACCGGCCGTCGGCTCTCTCCTTCGTGAACACCGCCTCGATGTGGCTGTCGGGCAGGTCCGCCCGGGTGGTGAGGATGATGGTGTGCGACGCGTTCAGGATCTTCTCGCCGTTGTCCTGGAACCGTTCGCCCAGGTTGGCCGCGAGGCGCTCTTTGCCTTCGGGCGTGGCGAGGACGTAGAAGTGGTTGGGCTGAATGTTCGTCGACGACGGCGTGGACCGCAGGAATCTCAGCAGCTGTTGAAGGGTTTCTGCCGGGATGGTCTTGCTGGGGTCGAAATACCTGGTGAGGTGCTTGCTCATGAGCTTGTCGAGATCCATGTCAACCTGCTTTCTTGCGATGAGTGGTGAGCTCGCGTCTAGTTCTTGCCGCGGGTGAGCAGTTCGTTGACGCGGTCGAAGCTGATGCCTGTCGTCGCGGCGGTGAGATCGCCCGCGGCGAGTGCTTTGGTGGCCTGTTCGAGTGCCTTCATTGCGTGGGTGTAGAGGAACGGGCCCACGCTGATGCGCTTTACGCCGGCTTTTTGTAGTTCGGCGACGGTCAGTACCTTGTCCGCCGGGGAAATGAGGACGTTGACCGGTATCGGTGCGACCGCGGTGACGATCGCGGCGAGTGCGTCGAGGTCGGGTGGGTAGGGGGCGTAGAGCACATCCGCGCCGGCCTCGGCGAAGGCCGTCAGACGCCGGATGGTGTCATCCAGATCGGGCCGTCCCTGGATGAAGTTGTCGGTGCGGCCGGTGACGACGATGCGTCTCCTGGCCGCGTTGACCGCGCTGCGCACGCGGTTGACGGCATCGTCGAAGTCGCGGATCGGCTGATCGGGATCGCCGGAGGTGTCCTCGATCCCGATACCGGCCAGACCGGACTCGACGGCGGCTTCGACGGTCGCGGCGAGGTCTTCGGGCGTGTCGCCGTAGCCGTCCTCGAAGTCTCCGTTGACGGGCAGCCCGGTGAGCCGGCCGAACAGCCGCGCATGCTCCAGGTGCTCGCCGCGGGTGACTTCGTGACGCCCGTCGGACCGGCCGAGCGTGGCGGCGAGCGCCGCCGAGGATGTCGCGATCGCCTCGAAGCCGGCATCGGCCAGCATCAGCGCCGACAGGCCATCCCATGCGTTCGGCATGACCAGGCCACCATCACGGGTGTGCAGTGCCATGAATCGCTCATAGAGTTCCGAGCCCGGCATGACCCACCTTTCCCGGTTGATCGTTGGAGACAGAGACGGATCCAGCGGCCAGGTACGCCGCCTGGAGGAGGACGCCGACGCTCATCCCGGCGTACCGGCCGCACTGACGGCGGGGATGTCGATGTCGGTCTGGTTGAGGTTGTTGATGAAGTTGGTCAACTGGACCTGCACCGCCACCGTGACGATCGCCAGGATCTGCGGGTCGGTGTACCCGGCACCTCGCACCGCCGCCAGCTCGGCGTCACTGACCTGACCGCGGCTCTCCACCACCCGCTGCGCGAAACGAGCGACCGCCGCACGCTTGGGATCGACCGAACTCCCGGCCCGGCCGAGCTCGACATCCTCGCCCGACATGCCACCGAACTTCGTCGCGACGTGGGTGTGCATCGCCAGGCAGTAACCGCAACCGTTGGCTTGCGACACCGCCAGCGCAATGGTGTGCCGCGTCCTCGCGTCCAGAACCCGGCTCAAGGCGCCCTGCAGCGTCATGACGACCTCGAGCACGGTCGGATTCGACGCGAGAGTCGCGAACATGTTCGGAACGAAGCCGAACTGTGCACCGACGCTGTCGAGAATCCGCTGCGAGTCGGCGGGTACTTCCTCAGGAGGCGGAACGTTCAGCCGTGACACAGTGAATCGACCTCCGGTCGGGGTGTGAGTGGTCGTCGTCGAGCCCAAGCCGGGCTCTGAGTGCTTCGGAGCACCGTCGCAGGCCTTACCTGCGCTGTCCGGAGCCCGGCCGATGGCGCCGGTTGCGCCGGGCGCCTGGTGACCTGCATTGCGAGGGGTGACTCCGTCGGCGCCGAGTTCCGGATCTCTTCGCACGGCGCACCGCACGAGAAGGACTATACAGTCCAAAGAGCCGTGCGCGACCCACGGGATGCGGATACCCGGTTTCAGCTGCTGAGCTGGCGTTTCGTCATCTATCTGCTGACTCTGTACTCGTTGATCAGTCCATCCACCACGCGGCGGCGCTGGGCCGGATGCATCCCTGGACCATCCGGACCAACGTGGCCGATGATTGGTCCGATGGCCGCAGGCCCGTGCCCGGTGCGCCCGGCGACCAGGCAGTGGGACCGGCGGCGGGAGGCCGATGCCGAGCCGGTGGCCTCCGACGCCGTGCTTGAAGAAGAGAACCGACAGCTCCGTAGAAAGGTGCGGGAGCTGCAGACCGAGCGGGACATCCTGCGAATGAAGGCGCCGCGGAGCAGATCTGGCGAATCCACGCCGCGCACGACGGGACGTACGGGTCGCCGCGCATCACGGCCAAGCTGCGCGATGCCGTCCGGAAGGTCAACCACCAGCGCATCGAGCGGATGATGCGGAACTTCGGGATCGTCGGGGTCCGTCTGCGCCGCAAGGTCCGCACCACCGGACCGACCCCCGTCGTACCAAAAAAGTGCCGGACCCGATCAGGCGGGATTTCACTGCCTCGGCGCGGCGTCATTCAGTCGATGGGCGCGGTGGGCACCAGCGCCGACAACACCGCAGCCGAGGCGTTCAACGCCGGCTGAAGCGGGAGAACCTGCAAGGCCGAAAGTGCTTGGTCCACCCGCCCACCTGCCGAGTCGGGAACCGCCCAGCACCATCACGATCGCCGTTGGGATGCTCGCAGACGAGGGCGGCTCGCTCCTCCTTGGTCACCGGACATCGGCGTTCACGAACTCCGTCCGGACGCTCCAGGCGAAGGCCAGCAGAAGCGTCACCGGCGTACGTTCCGCGATCTCCATCATGGACTGCAGATGCTCGGGCGGGACGTCCTCGGAAAGAGAGATCGTGCGCTGCAGATAGCGTGCGGCGCCTTCTTCCCGCGGTTCGTGGTAGCTCACCTCCACCGTGATATCGCCCGGGTAGTCGTACTTGCGATCGGTGTAGCCGCGAAGGGTCTGTGCGGTGCAGGAGGCCAGTGCCATGAGGAGGTACTCGGTCGGCGTGGGGCCATCGCCGGGCAAGTCGTTGTGCGGCTCGTCAGCGATCAGGCTGAACTGGCGCGTGGCCAGTTCGGTGACGAGCCGGCTGGTCTCTCGCAGCGTCGCGCGGGTGGACGCGACGATTTCCTGCTGGTCGGAGTTCACGCAAGGGCTCCTAGATTCGAGCGGCAGAGTCGGTGTCACAGTGGTCGTACAACGCGCCGCGTCGCCGCCCGAGCCGGCCGACGGCGGCGCGCAGGGCCCGGCGCGCGGCCACCGCAGGGATCCCCGCACGGGAGCAAGCGGATGGCCCTTGCGCTACCCAGCCCTCTCACCATGACGACGGAACACGGATAGGCCCGGAACAGGACACGGAGGGGTGGAATGTCCGCTGAGGCCGTCGCGACGCGAAACGAGGTGGCCCGATGTGGTGACCCGGCTGATCACTCCTCGAATCGAGGTCGTGACGTGGCCGTTACTCATCGGGAACCTCTTGTCGTCTACCGAACTTCGGACGCAGTGGACTATATGGTCCATTGAATGAGTAAGCAAGCCGCACCCTGGCGCGTACGGCGGCCGGACGAGCGGCCTCCAGAACCGCTCTCGACGACAGAATCCTGACCGAGGCGCGCACCCGAAGGAACCCCTCGTGACGCGCATGGACACGGCCGAACAGGCCGCCTCCTACCCGATGCGCTCCGCTGCCCCCGAGGAGATCACCGTTCGGCCGCCGTTCCAGGCGCCGATGGACTCCAGTTAGACGCCGGCGTATCTGCGCGAGCGCCGGGTTCCTTCGATCGAGGCCGTGGACGAGACACTTGCACGCGCGCCGCAGCCTCCCACGGGACCGGCGCTGATCGACGTCACCGCCACCGCTGAGGCGGTGATCGGCCGGGTGCACCAGAGCGACTCTCAAGAACTGGAGCCGGCGCGCTCGAACATCCGGCGCCTTCTTGACCCGGACGCCTACCCAACGGTCCTCGACACCGACCCCGCGCTCGCCCGCCTGGTCACCGCCCGACCCGGCTTGTGCTCGCCTGGCGCCGCAGACGGCTTCGAGATCTCGGTCCGCGCGATCACCGGCCAGCAGATCTCCGCGCCGGCAAGACCCAGATCACGCATTCCCGAACGAGACAATCACAATTTCCAATAGCCACTACCGGCGAAGCGTCAATTGAGAGACATGGAACCAGATCGCACAAGTACCGACACTCCTCACCGGCCAGTCATCGGTACCTCCGGTCTCCTTGCCTCTCGGCATTCGTGTTACACGGGCAGCGTCATCCATGGATCTCGATCAACGTCTTCTCCCGGCGGCCGTCTTCTGCCGCGACGCGGGCACGGTCGGCGAACTGATAGTTACCTCGGTCGCCTACACCGCTCCGCCGGCAGACGCAGACACCCTGCGGATGGCTGGGTGACATGCGCGTACACAGTGAAAAATCTTCACGTAGGTAGCAGCAAGCGATGAACACCAAGGTAGTGTTGTGCTGTGGCCGAGATGAAGAGGACCTCCCAGACACGACGCCTAACGGCGCGTGGTGCGGCGACGAGGGCCCGAATCGTCGAGGCGGCCGCAAACCTCATGTACATCAGAGGTGTCAATGCGACCACTCTTGATGACGTACGAGCGGCCAGCGGCACCAGCAAGTCGCAGCTGTACCAGCATTTTGCTGACAAAGATGCTCTTGTCCGTGCCGTTGTTGGATTGTGGGCAAAGCGAGTTCTCGACCGTGAAGAGCAACATCTAGAACGCCTGAACTCGTTCAGTGGACTTCAGCGTTGGCGTAGCGCACTGGTTCAACTCAACAGTGTGCAGAACGGCCGGTACGGGTGCGCTCTCGGCTCCATGGCGAACGAGGTCGCCGACCATGACGAAGAAGCACGGGCGATCGTCGCGGCCGGCTTCGCGCGATGGCAGCAGCTGATCGCGAACGGGCTCCGACGCATGCAGGACAACGGCAAGCTCAAGCCGGACGCCGACGCAGATCACCTTGCCATAGGCCTCATCGCGGCACTGCAAGGCGGATATCTGCTCACCCAGACGACTCGCGACATGAAGCCCATGGAAGTCGCGCTTGATATGGCTTTGAGCCAAATTAAGACTCACCTCATCGAGTAGGACGCCTGGAGAAGCGCACTCGACGCACCGGCACCGTAAGCTTCCGAGGACGCTTCTCCAGTAGCCGACCTCGTACGATGACCACATTACGGGTGATAGCGGCGGTCGAGGGGCCGAGGATCGTCATTGCTGATCAGGTGCAGGCGGACCTACCGAGAACCAGGCATGCCAGACCGCACATGGTTCGCATCTCTTGCGGTGTCGTCACCCGCCGCTACGGCCGGTTGATCACCTGCATCGGCGTTCCGTCATCGACGCCGTGGCGATCGCCCCCCCGGCAGGCCTGAGCCAGCTCCCTTTCTTCGCTCTCATCTCACCGCCCGGCCAGCGGTCTGTCAGCAGCGCGGAGTTCACAGGGACATCAACGAGCACGGTGGCCCAGTGGGTAACGCGCCGTGTAGGCCTGCGCAAAGCATGGTAAGATAGGACCATATAGTCCAATGCCTGGGACACGCTCCTCAATAAAGCGGCGATGGATGACAGGCCGCCGGGCGAGTTACGACCACCTCAGCCGACCTCGTACGGGATGGCGACGAAGGTTCGCATTATCCGAGCCGCAGTCGATCTTAATCTACATTAAGGGTCTATGCGGGACGACACTCGCTGAAATCATGGCGGCGAGCAAGAGCTGCGAATCGCAGCTTTACCATTACTTCATCGACAGGGATGTCCTAGTGCGTGACGTCATTGCACTACAGGTACGAATGACAATGAATCGCGAACAGGAGTACCTGAAGCGACTCGATTCTTTCGCCGGCCTGCGGCGATGGGCCAAGGCCCTGGTGCACCTCAATTCGCTACAAAGTGGCAAGTATGGCTGCGCTTTGGGTGCCATGACCAGCGAGTACGCGAGCCGAGACGAAAAGGCGAGAGTCATTCTTTCCCAAGCATTCAAGGATTGGGAAAATCTAATCGCGGACGGCTTCCGACGAATGCAGGATAGCGGCATGCTCTCCACGGAAGTTGATCCAGAAACACTCGCCACGGGCCTGATCGCGACACTTCAAGGCGGCTATCTCCTTGCAAAGGCCGCGCGTGACATCGGGCTGATGGAGCTAGCGTTGAATATGGCCATCGATCACGTCGAGAGCTACCGAGTCGGCGAACCCGACACCTAGCTTGACTCTGTCGGGAATCTTGGGGATCGTCGGCGCGCCACGTAAGGCACCCGGTAGGTGGCCGACAAGCCACCGAGGGGGTCCGGGCCGCGCTGGAAGAACTCGCCGACACCGCCCCGCACCTGCCGGCCGACCTGGTCGAGAAGGAGTGGGGACGCCACTACGGCCGCCCGGTGCGCCTGGACAAGAACCCCACCCGGCCCAAGACCAGGATCAACACCACCCGGCCACGACGCCTGCCGGCTACTGGAACACCTCTACCAGCACAGGGCAGATCTCGCGTTCGGTCCCCGTCGCCAGGCCCTGCGGCAGATCATGGTGCAGAACTACTACCGCGACGCCGCGGGCCGTCTGCGCTGGCGCACGGAGAGGACGGCGGGATTCCGCCCTCCTCGGCCGCGATCGTCTTCGACTACGACCGCCGGCAGGTGACCTGCCCCCAGAGCCAGGTCGGAGATTCCCCGGCCGAAGTCCTGGCGAGCCGCCAGCGGGTGACACTGACGGCTCCAAAATTCCCGACAGAGCCAAGCCAGAAACCCTTACACACTTTCGCGGGCGCAAGCAGCAAGAGACGGCCACTAGACGATGCTTGTGACCTGTGGAAACGCTACCGCACCGGCAGTTTCGTGACCGTGCGGCCGATGACGAGGCGTTGAATCTCCGACGTGCCCCCGAAGATCGTGAAGTTTCTGACGTGCGTTTCGGTCACCGGGCGCGCGGAAGATCAAGGTTCTGAGGTGCGCTCATACCTCTCATCCGCGACCGTCGTTGTGCGTCGCTTTCAGTCCGCTTCCGGGGCAGAGACGGAGCAGTGTGAGCGTTCCGGTCTCGTCCGGAGGACTTCCCCCTCATCTCGTGGTTCAGCGACCTGGTTCGGGGATCCCCACACCTTCGAAGCGGCTATCGCATACCCCAGGCGCGCCATCTCACCCTGGATCCGCCGATGCCCCATGTCGGGTTATCGCACGCCATCCGAAGGACCAGCTTCTTGATCGAAACGCCAATCGAAGGTCGTCCCGGTCGGCGCCGGCCGGTAAAGGTCCACTTACGGGCGACCAGGACGCCCGCATCAGACAGCAGCAGAGGTGAAAGCGCTGGTCTGCGAGCTACGCCGATCCCGCCGCACTGGGGACCGGCCCGCCTCGCGGATGAGCTGGAGCCACACGGAACAGCCTCTCCACTGAGAGAGCGTTCGGGACGTCAAAGTCCCATCTTCTCTCCCGGTCCGGTCGGCGGTCATTAATTCAGGAGTGCCGCATCGATTGCACTTGTGTCACCCTGTTATCGATTGTAACTCGCGCATCCTCAGCAGAGGTGATCCTGCACGTCTTCGCTCCTGATGCCCATCGATCATCTTGACAAGTCTCGATACGATGAGGCGAGTTAGGATATGGACCAAATCGTCCATAACTCTGTCCGAACGAGCGTCCGGGTGTCACGCGCCAAACATGAGCTGGAGACGGTGGCACGGTGTCAGAGAACCACTTGCACCTGTGTGCACCTGGGGCTCTGAGGTGAGTTCATCAACATCGGAAGGATCAGCCTCGCAGCTTCACTGCGAGAACGTCCCTGCTAACGCAGGAAGCATCGGCACCACAAGCCTCGCCGATCACGCATTCACCGCCCAGGCGTCAATGGTCCGGACTGTGAGCTGAGATCCGCCAGAGAAAGGAGGAACTGCCGTGTCTGATCTACCAAAGCAACACTCTGTACCCTCGGACCTGCGCCGAACACGCCCGCCCCTCGCACTGGGGATCTTGGTAGCGATCTCGTGCGTCGGGGCGGAGACGCTCCTTGCCGATCTTCTCAAACAGATCACCCCCGTACGCTCCCTGAACATCTTGTACCTGTTGGGCATTGTGCTGGTCGCAGCCGTATGGGGTCGGTGGCTCGGGTTGGCGACGGCAACAGTCAGCGCCCTCGCCTTCAACTACTTTCTCATCCCGCCGACCGGAAGTTTGACCTTCATGGCCCAGGACTGGGCGGTGCTCGCGTGCTTCCTCGCCGGTACGCTGCTGGCCGGCTCGATCTTTAGGCTGGCCCGGTCGCTGGCCGTCGAGGTCGACGCACGCGCCGAGGCTGACCTGTCCGCTGACCTGTGCCGCATCCTGCTGCACGCGCCGGATGTGAAGACCGCGCAGCCGGAGGCCGCGCGGCGTCTGGCGCGAGCCCTCAAGCTTCCGTACGCGGAGATCCGGCGCGGCGCGAGCCCCGATGACGAGAATCACATGGCGTTCCCGCTGCATGACCATGGCGTCCCGGTCTGCTCACTCCTCGTCCCCACCGGCCTGCCGAGATCGACACTGCGGCGTCTGCGGGAGCGAGTAGTGCCCTCCATCGAGGTGCTGCTGCAGGCGGCACGGGAACGCCAGCGGGTCACGAATGAGCAGGCGGCGTTGCGGCGCTTGGCGACACTCGTCGCACACGGTGCCCCCCCGGAGGAGATCTTCGGTGCGGTCGCACGCGAGCTGGGGCACATCCTGGAAGTACGGCATACGGCAGTCGTCCGCTATGAACCCGACGCCACCAGGACCGAGGTCGGGGTCTGGAACAGCGGTCAGGTCGCCACTTTGCCCCTCGGCTCACCCGTCCCGCTCGAGAAGGGGACTGTCTCCGAACTGGTGGCACGGACGAAGGCACCGGGACGCATCGACACCACCCAGGCCACCGCAGGCAGCCTAGGCACCGGCCCGCTCCTCACCATGTATCGCGATGTGGGGATGAAGTATGCCGTCGGCTGCCCCGTCACGGTCGGCGGGCACCTGTGGGGGGCGGTGGTCGCCGGGTCGACGGCCGAGCCGCTGCCCGATGACACCGAGAAACGCATGCTCGACTTCACCGACCTGGTGGCCGCCGCCATTGCGAACGCCGACAGCCACGCGAAGCTGCAAGCCTCCCGGGCCCGGGTCCTCGCCGCCGCCGACGCGACCCGCCGTCTCATCGAACGCGATCTGCACGACGGGACTCAGCAGCGTCTGGTCGCGGTGATGCTCGAATTGCGTGCCATGGAGGCCATGCCGCCGACCGATCCCGAAGAATTCAAAAGACTGCTGTCCGGCGCGACGCACACTCTGAACGAGGCACTCGAAGACCTGCAGGGGATCGCGCGAGGCCTCCACCCGGCGCTCCTGTCTCGGCGGGGCCTCGTACCCGCGATCAAGGCGCTCGCACGCTGCTCTGCCGTCCCGGTCGAGCTCAACATGTGCGCCGACCGGCAACTGGCGGAGCGGAGCGAAGTAACCGCATACCACGCCGTGTCGGAGGCGCTGACCAACGCGGCCAAACACGCCGACGCGTCTGTCGTGCACGTCGACCTCAGCGTCAAAGACGCCACCATCTGGCTCTCGATCCGCGACGACGGGAAGGGAGGCGCCGACCCCGGCCACGGATCAGGACTCCTCAGCATCACAGACCGCGTCGAGGCACTCGGCGGCAGCCTCCAAATCACGAGCCCGATCGGAGGCGGCACCTCACTACTCGCCGAAATCCCCATCACCGACATGTGATGACACCAGCGGCTCGCTGCCCTGGCATTGCACCTATCGGTAGCCTCTTCCTTGAAGCCCACGGCTACAGACAGACCATCGGCGAAGCTTGGGCCAGCGCTCCAGAGGAGATCCGCAAGGGACGCGCCCGTCTCCCGGTCGGCGGTGGTGAGTTCTTGCATCCGGCCACGGTGATCGACCTGTGCTCCCGTCGCCTGGCCGGCTGGTCGATCGCCGATCACATGCGCACCGGGCTGGTGATCGACGCGCTGGAGGCAGCGGCCCGCACCAGGGGCGGGCGGCTGGACGGCGCGGTCTTTCACGCCGATCACGGGACGCAGTACAGCTCGGCCGACTTCGCCGCCGCCTGCGCCAGCCTGAAACGAGAGACCCTGCAAGGGCGGAAACGCCGGTCAGGGACCCGCGAGGCGCGACTGACGGTGCTTCGGTGGGCCACCGCAAGCCCCCTCATAGCCCGTTCGGATCTACCTGCGAACGCACACGTACCCCCGTTCAGGCTTCTGGACGGGGGTTCGTTTGTAATGGTCATGGGCTACCTCACGGGCAGGCCCGTGACAGTGCGGCCGATGACGAGGCGCTGGATCTCCGAGGTGCCCTCGAAGATCGTGAATATCTTGCTGCCCACAGCAGTTTCCGCAGGTAGAAGTGGTATGGGGTGGGCTGGGTCAGCACCGGGTCAGCACGGCGGTCATCGGCCTAGCCTGCTTGGCCCTCACGGTAGGCGGCGTCGAGGACTTCCCTCGCACGTTCCCACGAGCCGGGCACCAGGTGGCCGTAGATCCGGTAGGTCACCTCGATGCTCTTGTGCCCAAGCCAGCGCGAGACGTCGGTGATGGGGATCCCCCGAGCCAGAGCAATCGAGGCGAAGTAGTGCCGAAGCGAGTGGGGTACGAACCCGTCCGGCAGTCCTGCGGCCTTGACCGCGGCCACGAAGTGCTCTCGGTAGGTGTTGCGGGTGACCAGCTTCTTCTTGCGCCCGGCGAACAGGTAACCATCCGGGGTCGCGCCGTGGTCTGCCAGGTGCTTGTCGATCGCGTCGCAGACATACCGGGGCAGCGGGATGTCGCGGTACTCCCCCACCCTGCGGAACTTCAACGGTCGTAGCTGAGCGGTGGGATTGACCTGCTCGGTGATCCGCAGTGTCTTGCCATCGCCGATACGACATCGGGTGTTCAGCGCAAGCGCCTCACCGATGCGGAGTCCGCACCCATGCATGATCCACACCGTGGCCGCCCAATCGCCGGGGAGGCCGGCGGCAAGCGCCTCAACCTGCGCATGCGTGGGAGCAACGAAGTCCTTCGCTGAACTGACATCGGGTAGTTCGATACCCACGCACGGCGACTCGGGAAGCTTCTTGTCACGAACCGCCTCATTGAAGATCGCGTTGATGACGAGGTGGGCGGTGTGGACCCTACTTGCGCCGATGCCGTTCGCGCGCATGGCTGCGATGAGATTCTTGATGTCCTGCCGACGCACGGTGTTTAGCTTCTTGCCACCGAAGGCTGGATAGATATGGGTACGGAGAACCGAACCATAGGTGTCGCTGCTGCTGTCGGCGATTATCCGTTGCCTTAGCCAGTCGTCGGCGTACACCCTGAAGAGGATGTCACCTTCTTTAGGATCAACGAAGACACCTGCCCGCTTATCGTGCTCGACCTTCAGCGCAAAGTCTTCAGCCTCTCGCTTGCTCTGCCCAAAAGATTTCTCTCGCTGACGACCGGACCGCCCTCCAGCCGCTCTGTATCGGACTATCCACGGGTGTTTGCAGGACCGCCATCGTGTCTGCGGGCACCTGCAGCGTTTCAGTACCGCTGCCACGGTCCACTTCCCTGGGGCAGATAACGCGGAGTACCAGAGGTCACGGTCAAACTCCGCGCACTTCCTGCTGTTCGAGCCAGGATTCTATGTCCCGTTCACGAAACCTGAGATGGCGTCCCACCTTGTAGGCAGTAAATCCCCATGAGCGCCAACATTGGTAAATGGTCTTCTTCGGAATTCCGAGGTACTCGGCGACCTCGGCCACCGTAAGAAGCCGGTTGGAGCCACCGAGCGCTCCCCTTCGATGGGCGCTTGCCCGGCAGGCAGCGTCGCCGGCTGATGGCGTGGAGCCGGGGTATCGTGCCGGTCGACGCTCCGCGCCGCAACCGTCAAGCCCGCCAGACCGATCACCGCAGTTGCTCATCCGATCCCCCAACGGCCGTACAGGCCAGATCTCTTCGGCTTCGGCCGCCTCTTCTCGCGGTGAAGAGCACGAGCGCGACCTCGGAGGAAGGCGCTCACCGCGCTGCCCCTCCGCGGTCGCGATTAGGAGTCGATCGCTCCAATCCGCGGACTTCGACTCCTCATACGGTGTGCTTGGACACGGTATGGAGTCGCACTGCTCAGGGGAGCCCCTGAGCAGGCCCTTTGTGGCTTCGAGGCCACATGGCGCCCCGGCAGTCGCGTGATCTTCGTCTGACAGTCGTCTGGCAGTCGCTCGCCGCCGGGGAGTCACGAGACCTGCCCTGGTGGCATATCCGCGCGGAGGCTGTCGTGCAGCGCGCAGAAGGCCGCAACGGCCTGCTGGGGTACGACGCCGTTGCCGAGCAGGCGCATCTGTGCGGTGCGGGTGAGGGGGAGGTCGGTGACCCAGCCGGCGGGCAGGCCCATCATCCACTCGACGAAGCTGGCGCTCAGGCGGGGCTGTCCTCGGATTCCGCGTTCGGTGGGTGGGGGTGCCGTTCGTCCGAGGATCGTTTCCCACTCGCGGATGGCGGGTTCATAGGTTCCCCAGTCGATCTCGGCGGCCGGTTCGGGACGCGGAGCTCGGCTGAGGGCAGCGTGAGGTCGCCTCTGGAGCCGTGCTGGTTCGGGCTGCCTTTGGTTCCGTCGGTGGCGCGTGGGATCGGGAGGAGGCGTACGGCCACACTGAGCGGCATGGCGCGGTTGGGTTGCTGTCGGGCTCTGCGGTCCAGCCAGGAGCTGAGTCGTTCGCCGTCGTTGGCGTTGCAGGCACTTGGGGTGGGCAGCAGGTCGGCACAGGCCACATCGCACAGCTGAACCTGGCGTCGGTCTCGCCTGCGGCGTTGCGAGCCGGTCTGGCCACGAGTCTCTTGTGCCTGCGGGGTGGGTAGCAGCGATGAAGATCCGGTCGCGGCGGTGGGGGGCTCCGACGTCCGCGGCGCGTAGGCACATCCATGCCGTGTCGTACCCGAGTGCGGCCAGGCCCCCCAGAACCGTGGCGAGTCCGCGGGTGCGGAGGGCGGCCACGTTCTCCAGCAGGACGAGTCCGGGTCGTAGTACGCGAAGGGCGTCGACGATGGTGAGCCACAGTCCACTACGGGTTCCCTCCCTGATGCCGGCACCGTGGCCGGCGTAGCTGATGTCCTGGCATGGGAATCCGGCGGTGACGATGTCCACGGCCGGGACCTGGGTCCAGTCGACGGCGGTCAGGTCACCGACGTTCGGCACGCCGGGAAACCGGCGGTGCAACAGCACGGTCGCGTGGGCGTCGTTCTCAGCGCACCAGCCCATATCCCCGCCGAAGACGGCACGGGCGGCGAGGTCCAGTCCGCCGTAACCGGTGCACATCGATCCGATTCTCGGACGCGCGCGCCCGCCGGCCCTTGTGACCGGCGGGACCCTGTCGCGTCTGCTGTCCTGCGTGTTCGTTTCGGTTGATCTTGCGGCCATGAGGCTTTTCGGCCCTGGCCACCGACCGCTTCATCAACGAACTGCGATCCGGACTTCTCGTATTTCGATGGCGACCACATCTCGTTGACTCGCC
Source organism: Actinoallomurus oryzae (assembly GCF_039541955.1). Taxonomy (NCBI): domain Bacteria; kingdom Bacillati; phylum Actinomycetota; class Actinomycetes; order Streptosporangiales; family Thermomonosporaceae; genus Actinoallomurus; species Actinoallomurus oryzae. The sequence goes on from NZ_BAABHF010000016.1 coordinate 451,876, forward strand.
TGATCTTCGTCTGCGACTCGTCGCGGATTCGTCTGAGCCGGACGTAGCACAAACGGATGCTGAGCGATTGCGCCGCGAATGGCGGATGTGTAGATGGGCCCGCTCCGGAATTCACCGGAGCTGGAAGGAGCTCATCGTGTCTGTCAACAGTGACGCCATATTCGTTAACGGGAACCGGCCCACACCGTTGGATCGTGCCGCGCAGGCGTTCTGCGAAATCTGCTCCCGAACCGACGCGCCGACCCTCAACGGCCGGACCCTCGGCCATGGGCTGCCGCCCCGTCCTATCAGCGTCCGGGAGCTGGTGGAGCTGCTGCCACTGCTGCAGCCGGTGGCCCGCGACGTCGTATGGCGCGAGCTCGTCCGGCTCGTCCGCACCAGCGGTGAACCCTGGCCCACGATCGCGGTCGGTCTCGCCCTGCCTGGGCTCCGCACGGCGGCGGCCCGGCTTGTGCGCGACTACAGCGGCGATCCGGAGGACCTGGACTCCGAGCTGGTGACGGCGTTCTACGAGGCCCTCGCTGGAGCCGACATCGATGGCCCCATGGTCTGTGCGAAGTTGCGAGCGACGGCCTACAACCAGGTCCGCCGCATGCGGTACAGCGCCATGGCCTACGCGGCTCGCACCCGAGATCTGGACTCCCTCTCCGAGCCGTCGCTGATCCCAGCGCGGGACGGCCATCCGGACTTCGTGCTCGCCTCCGCGGTCAACGCCGGCGTCATCACGCGCGAGGAGGCCGAGCTGATCGGTGCCTCCCGGCTCGAAAGGACGTCCCTGAGCGCCGTGGCCCAGCGTCTCGGCCTACCTGTCACCACTGCCTGGTGCCGCCGGAAGTCGGCTGAGGCACGCCTGACTGCCTGGATCAAAGAAGACAAAAGTTCATCGTGATCTTCGAAGATCGGCGACTTCTCATTCGCAGTTCGTAGTGAAGCCGAATCGGAACTGGCGCCATCCAAGGGGCGAGAAGAAGGCCACCGGCCGCTTCACCGGAACACGCATACCGACCAGAAAGGGGATCGGCTCGATTCCCGCCCCTGGGACGCCTCTTTCGTTCAAGTACCAGCGATAGCGACGGGCGAGATGCCTGCGGGGAGGGAGGCATTCGAATGGCGTGGTTCAACGGGCTAGCACGTACTGCGGTCATAACCGCCGCGATAGGCACGACCGTCGCAGTTGCCGCAACGGCCGTATACGCGTCAGAAAAAGGCGTCGCTGCGCCTGCCGACCTGAAGACGGTGATCAACAACCTGCGGATGTGGCTGATCGGTCTGCTGGTGGCGCTGGCCACGTTGTTCCTCACCGTCGGGGGTCTGCGGCTGCTGCTCGCGGCAGGCGACCCGGGTGAGGTGAGCAAGGCCAAGGAGGCGCTGAAGTACGCCGCGATCGGTTACGGCGTCGCCGCGTTGGCGCCGGTGCTCGTGGAGATCCTCAAACGAATCGTCGGAGCGTGACCATGCCCCGACGACATCCCGCCCGATGGGTCTCTCTACTGCTCATCGCCGCCGCTGCGCTATTCACGAGTACCGGCCTGGCCCACGCGGCGCCGCCAGCACCGAATCCGGCCGCCTCGCCAACCCCGGCTCAACACCCGCAAGCGCCGGCACCTGCGAGCCCGAGCCCTTGCCCCAGCGTGCAGATCTTCCCCGGCGAGCCCATACCGCACTGTGTGGGACGGGGTGTGCTCCCAACGCCGGTCGTCACGCCATCGCCGCCTCCAGCGGGTTGCCCGCCGTGGGCGGTGAGCTGCGAGGTCGGCAGGGCAATCGACTCGTGGTTCACCGGCCTGACCACGTCGGCGATTCCGCCGGTCATGGACTTCTTCGGCAAGACGTTGCTGACCACACCGGATCTGGACAGTCCATCGATGAAGCACGTCCAGTCGCTGTGGTCGGTCAGCGAGACCATCGCCGACACCAGCTTCGTCGTGCTGGTCGTCATCGGCGGCATTCTCCTGATGGCCGGCCAGGCCATCGCGCCGGGCACGGCCAGCAAGGACATCGTCATGCGCCTGCTGCTGGCGTTCCTCGCCGCCAACTGCAGCAAGCTCATCGTCGAGCAGGCGATCAAGGTCGCCAACGCTCTGGCGCGCGCGTTCATCGACTACGGCTCCGCCCATGCCGATCCGCACGGTGCCGCCGAGGTGATCAAGGGCTTCCTCATTGGCAACATCGCCACGCTCGGCATGCTGTCCGGCCTGATCACGCTGGTCGCGGTCGTCTTGGCGCTCATGGTGGCGGGCGGCTACATCATGCGGGTCACCGTCACGATGCTGCTGGTCATCGCCGCACCTCTGGCACTGATCTTCCACGCGCTGCCGCAGACCGACGGCATAGCTCGTCTCTGGTGGCGAGCGATCACCGGGATGCTCGCGATCCAGGTCGTCCAATCGCTGGTCTTCGCCGGCGCCGTCGACGTCCTGTCGGCCAAGGACGGCGACAAGGTGCCCCTCGTCGGGATCCCCAGCCAGAAGGGCATCGTCGACCTGCTGCTCGTCGTCTGCCTGCTCTACATCCTCGCGCGCGTGCCGTCCTGGGTTTCCAAGGCCGTCTGGCGCGGCGCGTTCGGCCGTAACCCGATCAGCAGCGCGGCTCGTTTCCTGTTCTCCGTCCTTGTCTTGCGGCGGGTCACTGGCGCCCTGACCGGCGCACGCGGCGGCAAGGGCACGGTGCCACCGCCACGTCCGCCGATGCCTCCGGCCAGCCCCCGTCCCACTCGGCCGATGCCACCGCTCGGTCCCAACCCGCCGACGCGTCCCGGAACGTGGGTGCAGCCTGAGCTGCCGCTGCGGTGGCCTGCTGCGCATGGCCGGCAGCTGGAACTGCCGAACCTGCCGCCGCTAAAGCCGATGCCGGAACGCGGCATCCAACTCCAGTTGCCGCTACGGCCCAAGGCGGATGCGCCGCCGCGCTGGCGGCAAGGTGAGTTGCCGGTGCCGACGCGCCCGGAACAGCTCCGGTTGCCCTTCCGTCTTCCGCCTCGGCCGGTGCAGCCACCGCTGTTCACCGACCTCGACCCCGGACGCCGACCCCGTCCGCGGCCCGCTGAGAGTTCGCCGCGCCGCAGATCTACGCCACGCGAAGGCGGACAGCCTCCGCAGAGTCCCCGGACGCCACGAGGTGATCAGCGATGACCCGCGAACCGTACGCGACGCGCATCCCCGCCGACATCGATCGCGAGGATCGTGTGCTGGCCGGCCTGACCGCCCGGCAGGTCGCCATTCTCAGCGGCACCGCGGCGGTGCTGTGGGCGGCGTTCATGGCGACCCGGCATCTCGTTCCACCGCTCGTGTTCATCGCATGCTGCGTGCCGGTCGCCTCGGCCGCTGTGGCGTTCGCGCTCGTACGCCGCGATGGCCTGAGCCTGGATCGCCTTGCCATCGCGGCCGTGAAGCAGCATCTGACGCCCCGACGACGTATTCCTGATGACGTACCGGCGACTCCGGACTACCTCGCCACCGTCGCGCCACCCCCTCCAGCACCGCTTGCACTGCCAGCCACCGGCATCCGCGCGGACGGACTCATCGAGCTGGGCGACCACGGCTGCGCGACGATGATCGCCTGCGGGACGGTCAGCTTCGCGCTGGCCACCTTCGGCGAGCAAGAAGCCATGGTCGCCGGGTTCGCCCGATGCCTGCACGGGCTGTCCTCACCGATCCAGATCCTCGTACGCGCCGAGCGCATGAACCTGGCGCCCCTGGCCGAACGCGTCTTCGACGCCGCCCCCACACTCCCCGACCCGCAGCTCGAAGCCGCCGCGCAGGAACACGCGGAGTTCCTCGCCGACCTCGCCACCCGGTCAGAGCTGTTGTGGCACCAGGTCCTCCTCATCGCCCGCGATCCAGAGACCACCAGCGAAGCCGACAGCGGACCGGCACTGCGGCAGGCCGAGAACATCGCCGCCGCCCTGACCGCGATCGGCATCGACGCTCGCGTACTCAACGGGCCTGCGGTCGCCTCCATCCTCGCCACCGCATGCGACCCGAACAACCCGACGCCGTGTTCCGTCACCGACATCGACGAGGTGATCACGGGCCGATGAAACGCCTGTTCACACACCGCCGTACCGCCACACCCGGCCTGCCGCTCGGGCCGGACGGAGTCGAAATCGGCGCCCGCAGCCTGGTCCTCGGCGACGGCGTATGCGCCACCTTCGCGATCACCGGCTACCCGGCCGAGGTCGGCCCCGGCTGGCTCGAACCCCTGCTGTCTGACCCCGGCCGTACGGACGTCGCACTGCACATCGAGCCGATCCCGAGCCAGGTCGCCGCCGACCGCCTCCGCAAACAACTCGCCCGGCTCGAATCGTCGGCACGGTCGGACGCCGAGCGCGGACGGCTGGTCGACTTCGAAGCCGACGCCGCCGCCGACGACGCCCACGCACTGGCATCAGGTCTCGCACGCGGACACGCCAAGCTCTTCCACGTCGCCCTCTACATCACCGTCCACGCCACCACCGAAGACGAATTGGCAAGGGAAGTACGACGAGTTCGCACGCTGGCGGCATCGCTGCTGCTGGACGCCCGCCCGGCGACCTTCCGCACCTTGCAGGGCTGGACATCCACACTGCCGCTCGGACTCGACGCCCTGGGCACCCGGCGGACGATGGACACCCACGCGCTCGCCGCCGCCTTCCCCTTCACCTCACCGGACCTCACCTCTCCCCTGTCGCAGACATCGGTGCTGTACGGGGCGAACGCCTCCTCTCCATCCCTGGTGACCTGGGACCGGTGGGCGCTGGACAACCACAACGCCGTGATCATCGCCCGCTCCGGCGCCGGCAAGTCCTACTTCACCAAGCTGGAAGCGCTGCGCTCGATGTACGCGGGTGTCGAGATCGCCGTCATCGACCCCGAAGGCGAGTACACGCGCCTCGCCGACGCCGTGGGCGGAGCCTGCATCGCCCTTGGCGCACCGGGCGTACGCCTCAACCCGTTCGACCTGCCGTCGGGCTCCGAGAAAACCATGGACGCGCTCACCCGCAGAGCGCTGTTCCTCCACACCCTGACCGCCGTACTTCTCGGCGACTCGCTGGACCCCGCGTCACGGGCGGCTCTGGACCGCGCGGTCTTCGCCACCTACAACGCCGTCGGCATCACCGAAGACCCACGCACCTGGGGACGGCCCGCGCCACTGCTGCGCGACCTGGCGGCCACGCTGGAGGCGAGCGAGGACCCTAAGGCACGAGAACTCGCCGCGCGCCTGGCCCCGTACGTCGCCGGAAGCTTCCGAGACCTCTTCGACGGACCGACCACCACCCGGCCCGACGGTCACCTGGTCGTGTTCTCTCTGCGCGACGTGCCCGAGGAGCTGAAGACCGTCGCGACGCTCCTGACTTTGGACGCGATCTGGCGGACCGTCAGCGACCCGCGCGACCGCAAACGACGGTTCGTCATCGTCGACGAAGCCTGGCTGCTCCTGCGCGACGGGGAAGGCGCCAAGTTCCTGTACCGGCTCGCCAAATCCGCGCGAAAACACTGGGCCGGCCTCACCGTCGTCACCCAGGACGCAGCCGACGTCCTCGCATCCGACCTCGGGCGAGCTGTGGTCAGCAACAGCGCCACCCAGATCCTGCTGCGGCAGGCACCGCAAGCGATCGACCAGGTCTGTGAGGCGTTCCGCCTCTCCGAGGGCGAACGGGCGTTCCTGCTCGCCGCGGATCGGGGTGAGGCACTCCTGAGCTGCGGCTCTCAGCGCGTGGCCCTGCGCACGCTGGCTTCTCCCGTCGAACACACCATCTGCACGACCGACCCAGCCGAGCTCGCCGACCTCGAAGCCGACGGAGCGTCGGTATGAGTCCGCGGTCGTCTCAAGCCCAGCTGTCTCCCGTCGCGCGGTTCCTCGACGACCCGATGGCGAGCATGCGCCACGCGTGGGACTACCTCTCAGATCTGGTCGCGACGAACGCCGTGATGCTCTCCGGCACCGCGCTCGTGATGGCGGTCGCCGGTGTGCTGGCGCGTACGGCGTTGGTTCAATGGCGACAGGCCCGGTTGATTCCGCACGCCCGCCTGATCGACATCCTGCCACCGCCATCGGTGGACATCGCGGGAGCCGAGGCGCTGTGGACGCACCTGCTCGGCCTGCTACGACCCCGCTGGCTGCGCCCCATCACCGGCATGCCGCACGTCGCCTGGGAATACGTGTTCACCGAGACCGGAGTCCGCATCCGACTGTGGATCCCCGGAGTGATTCCACCCGGGCTGGTCGAGCGGGCGATCGAAGGCTCATGGCCGGGCGCGGCGACCCGTACCGTCCATGCGGCGGATCAGCCGGCCGCACCACTCGCCAACGCTGCGGCCGGTCGGCTCCGGCTCGCCCGCCCCGACCACTATCCCCTGCGCTCGGACTTCGACATCGACCCGCTCCGCGGACTGCTGGCCGCCGCCGGATCACTCACCGCCTCTGAACGCGTAGTGGTCCAGGTGCTCGCCCGGCCGGTTACCGGACGCAGGCTCCGCCGAGCGGGACGGTACGCCACCGCGCTCCGCTCACCCGGCGCCGTCACAAGCGTCAAGGCCGGTCTCTTCGAGCTACTGCCGGTGGGCGCGGTCAACGCGCCCAGTACGAGCACAGCGCGTCCCGCGGAGACTCCTGCCGAGGTACGCGCCATCCTGGCCAAGGCATCCCGCCCGCGGCTGGAGACCGTCGTACGGTACGTGGTCGCCACCGGCGACAGCAGCACCCGCGGGCAGGCGTGGATGCACGGCCGGGCACACGCCATCGCCTCCTCCTACGCCGCCCACACCGGGTTCAACTACCTCCGCCGGCAGCGACTCCGCGACTGCGGCGAGACACGGCGGATGGGACACGGAGACCTGCTGTCCGTGCCGGAGTTGGCCGCCCTCTGCCATGTCCCGATCGATGAGACCGTGCCCGGACTGGACCGCGCCGGAGCCAGGCCGACTCCACCACCGCCAGCAGTGCCGTCGGCAGGTCCCGGCGTCAGAGTGCTGGGCGAGGCCGAGGCAGGTCCGCGCAGGACCGTCGGCGTCCGCGTCGCGGACGCTCGCCATCACCTCCATGTGATCGGCGAGACCGGCACGGGGAAGACGACCGGCCTGCTGTCCATGCAACTCGACGACGCGCAGGCAGGACGCGGATTCGTCTCCATCGACCCGAAGGGCGACTCAACGCTCGTCCTCCCGCGTCTCCCCGAAGGACTCGTCGGCAACGTGGCACTGATCGATCCCGACGACGACACGCCACCGCCCTGCGTGAACATCCTCGACGGCGCCAACCCGGAACTGACGGCGGACGTGGTGGTAGGGATCTTCCGCCGCATCTACGCCGATTCCTGGGGACCCCGCACCGATGACATCCTTCGCTCCGCCCTCCTGACCGCCGCGACCAATCCGGACGCGACCCTGGCGGACGTTCCCCGGCTACTCGACGACGACGTGTACCGGGCACGCGCCATGACGTCGGTCAGGAACCCCTTCGTGGCCGACTTCTGGAGCTGGTACGACAAACTCTCCGACGCCCAACGTGCTCAGGTGACCGGGCCGGTGATGAACAAGCTCCGCGCGGTCCTGCTGCGCGGATTCGCCCGCGACGTCCTGGCCGCAGGGCGGAGCACCGTCGACATCGGCCGGCTTCTCGATACCGGCGGCCTGCTCATCGCGCGCCTTCCCAAAGGGGTACTCGGAGAGGACACCGCCCGGCTCCTGGGATCACTCGTTCTCGCCAAGACCTGGCAGGCCGTTCAGGCCCGCGCGCGGCGTCCCGACGCCGATCGGCCCGACTGTGCGGTCTATGTGGACGAGTGCCAGAACTTCCTCACGCTCCCGCACGGAATCGACGACATGCTCGCCGAGGCCCGGTCCTACCGGGCCGCTCTGGTCCTCGCCCACCAGAACCTTACCCAGCTGCCGCAGGAGCTTCGGGACTCGATCGCCGCGAACGCCCGCAACAAGCTGATCTTCACGGTGTCTCCGAGCGACGCCCGCCACCTCGAGCGCCACATGGCGCCGCAGTTGGGCGCCCACGACCTCGCCAATCTGGCCGCCTTCCAGGCCGCCGCACGACTGATCGACCACGGCACGCTGACCAACGCGTTCACGCTCCGGACCCGCCCGCTGCCGCCGCCCATACCCGGCCGAGAGAGGGCCGTCCGGAAGGCCTCACGAGAGCGCTACGGACGCAAGCGCACGACCGAGACGACGCCGGGCCCACTTCCGGGAGATCCGCGCTAAGGCCGCCTAAGACCACACGGGGGGATCGATCATGTCCACCGAGACCACCAGGTCCCGGCGACCAGGGCACGACCTGCTCAGCCTGCTGTCGACCCGGTTGACCGCTCGCGACCGTTGGTTGCTGCGGATGCTCCTCGAACACAAGGTGTTCACCACCGAGCATGTCGCCGACCTCGCGTTCGCCGGTAACCGGGACACCGCCGATCACCGGCTGCTCGTCCTGCACCGGCTCGACGTACTGACCAAGGTCCGCCCGCTGCGACCGGGCGGCGGGTCCGCGCCCTGCCACTGGTTGTTGAACACCGCTGGCGCCGAGGTGGTCGCCGCTGAGCGCGGCCTCACCCTCAAAGAGCTGGGCTGGCGACGCGATCGGACCGGCGCCGTGATGTTGTCCGCCAAGCTCGGGCACCTGCTCGGCGTCAATGGCTTCTTCGCTCGCCTGGCGGCTCCGACCGGGCAAGGCCGGCTCGCCGAGTGGTGGCCCGAGGCACGGTGCGCGGTCACGTGGAAGAAGTTCGTCCAACCCGACGGATACGGCCGATGGAGCACCGCCGACCGCCGACTCGACTTCTTCCTGGAGTACGACAACGGCACCGAGACGCTCTCCCGCGTCGTCGCCAAGACCGAGGGCTACGGACGTCTCATCCGAGCGACGGGGATCAGCACGCCGCTGCTTTTCTACTTCACCTCTACACGTAGAGAGGCCAACTTCCGCCGCTCCTGCTCCGCCGCAGCCGTGCCCGTACTGACCGCCTCTCACGACGAGACGCTTCGACATCCAAGCGGTCCGATCTGGGCCGACCTACACCGCGACGACCGCCGCTTGCTGGTGGATTTCGCCCGACCGGCCGAGCAACAGCGGGCAGGCGCTGGCTCCGCATCGTCGAGTCTCGAGCCGAGCGCATGGACGACACACCCGACAGAACTGGCGGGTGTCCCATGCCGGCGCTGACCGTCATCGGCGCCACGACAGGCGCAGGAACCGTATTGATGGCGACCTTGATCGGCGGCGCGACCGGCGCGCTGACCTCTGGCGGAAACAGGGTGGACGGCGGCTGTCCGGCCAGTGCCCAGCCTGGCGCGAGTGATGGCGCACGCGACATCCCAGCGGCATACCTCCGGCTCTACCAGGCCGCCGGGAACGCGTACGGCATCCCATGGACGATCCTCGCCGCCATCGGCCACATCGAATCGCACCACGGACGTGACCAGAGCACCTCCAGCGCAGGCGCCCGCGGCCCGATGCAGTTCATGCCCGCCACGTGGGCCGCGTACGGCGTCGACGGCGACACAGACGGACACAAGGACATCACGAATCCCGCTGACGCCATCCCCGCCGCAGCGCACTACCTCAGAGCCAACGGCGCGCCCGTACGTCTGCGTGAGGCGATCTTCGCCTACAACCACTCCAGGTCGTACGTGGACGACGTCATCACCCAGGCGCGCGGGTACGCCGCAGGCAAGATCACCGAGACCACCGGCGACGACGGATGTGATCTCGCCGGACCAGTGTCCGCCCGGACGGTGATCGCGGCCAGAGTCATCTCCTACGCCAGAGCACAGGTGGGCAAGCCATACATCTACGGCGGCACCGGTCCCACCGGCTACGACTGCTCGGGTCTCACGATGATGGCGTACCGCTCCGCCGGCATCGCCATCCCCCGGCTGTCGGACGCCCAGTACTGGTTCGGTCCGCGCGTGCCAGCAGGCCAGGAAGCACCCGGCGATCTCGTCTTCTTCGACTACCGCCCTGGTCACTCCGGGCCAGGGCACGTCGGGATCGTCTACGACGTCCCGCGCGGCCTCATGCTCGTGGCCCCACACACCGGCACGAACGTACGCGTGCAGTCCTACCGCAACTACCCCGGCGGAGTCGTGGGCTTCACCCGGCCCTATGCCCGCCACCACTGACCTCGCGAGGCCGGCGCTCCGGCTTGGCGAGGGACCCGCCGCCCAGGGCGGGCCCACACCGCCACCGAGAAGAGAAAGGTGTGCAACGCATGACAGGACAGGGAGTCAGCTGGATTCGTCGCGTCACGACCGCCACCGCAGCCGGTGCCGCTGCGGTTCCCACCATCCCGACCACGGCTGAACACATGTCCGCACCGGCCCCGCACGTGTTGACCGTCTCGACGGCGTGGCACAGGCTCACGGGCCGCCCCACGCCGATGTGGTGGACGGGCTGCTGATCTGTGAATGACCGTGGGCCGGACGGTCAACCCGTCCGGCCCACACGGCATAGAGCCCCCGTTTTAGCGCGCGTGGCGCTCCCGTACTGTCTCGGAGAGGTCAGCGAGCATCTCAAGAGCGCAGCAGGTCATGGGGTTGCACGGCACGCCGGGCTCGGCACCGCACTCGCCGCAGCCCGTTCTCGTGCTGGTGGGCCGATAGGTCCACAGGAGGGTGTCGGAGCCGTATTCCTGTGGGCCTATCGCCGTCTCGACTTCGACGGTCTTGGGGCCCGCTGTCGACGGGTCGTCGACGACCTGGCGGACCGGAGCGAACAGCACGTCCCACCGGCGGAGCTCGTCGGCACGCACGTACCCGAAGACGCCGTCAAGATGATCGTTGCTGTACATCGCGCGTCCTCCTCAGTAGTTCTTCCAGATCACGTGCACGCCGCTGGGAGTGTCGACGGTGGAGAAGCCACCGTCGGCCTCGCTGTCGTGCGCGTAGCGTGCGAGGTCGAAGTAGCCGTAGAGCTCTTCTCCGAGCGCTTCCTTCACGTCGTCGGAGACGAGCACTTCGTCGGCGAACTCCTCCACGCTCGTCCAGCACCCGCCATGGGCGTCTCTGAAGGTCGAGATCAGCTCATCGGCGCCACGCTCTCCCCACCCGTCGAGGAAGGCCGCTACGACGGCCCCTGGGTAGTCGAGGAGGAGCTCTGCGAGCGCGGCAACTCGCTCCAGTGACTCGTGTTCGCCGATCGGCACACCGTCGAAGCCGCTGGTGTCGTGGATCGCCCATTCCTCGGCGTCCGGCTCCGGCGATCTCGCGAGCATCTCGGCGATGTCCGCGCGGATCTCCTCGGCGTCCTCGATCGCGTCGATCCACTCACCGTGCAGACGCCCGGCGACGTAGGCGGACAAGCATGCGACGTAGATCTGTGGCGTCGTGGTCGTGAGTTGCGGTGACGCGCTGCGGGTCATCGGATACCTCCTTCCGGCGAGTGGCGTTCAGCAGTGGAGACGGGTCGGCGAATCGTGGTCGCCTCCGCAGTAGCCGCAGGAGCGGTCTTGGGCGTAGATCGACAGCTCTTCGGCGAACTCGTCGCGCCACGAGAGTTGCTGGAACGTGTATTCGGCGAAGTAGTCTTCTTCGACGTCCCCGGGCCGCACGGTCAGGAAGCCGAGAAGGCATCCTGCGGCGTGGGAGAGCGCTTCGACGGTGGGCTTTGCGTTGCTCCCCGAGCAGAAGTCACGGCCTTCGAAGATCGTGCATCCCTTGCGGGACAGGTGATACGCATAGCGAATGCGCCCATCATCGGTACGACCGTCGCTTCCGATGCCGAGAATGTGGTCGGCGTCTATACGCCATAGCAGAGTCAGTCGTGCCGAAGTATCGACGGACAGGTCGAGCGTGTGAGTCGATGACATTTATCTCTCCCCCAAGAGATGATTTTTAGTATTCTGGCCCGCCAGATCCGATCAGAACGCTGGGTGAGCTTTACGGTTTTTCCAGTCCCGCTCCGCCCAGCGGATTGCAATGATCGCGCGCGCAGCACGTTCGGCAAAGATTGAAGGTCGTGCCTCTTCATCTCTGATCGCATCGAACGACAGACGCGCACCGACGCGACCGTCTACAGCGAATACGTAACCCTCGTACTCCCACTGGTAGTAGACATCCATCGACTGGCCAGCACTCTGGATCGTCTGGATGTGCTCCAAGCCGTCCGTGAAGGACGTGTCGCTCTCGACGCCACGGGAAAGGACATCGTCCATGCATTCGCACCATACGACGGACGGGAAGCGCTCTCGCACCTCATCGAGATCGGACACGAATCCGGAGCACTGGGCACCACGTTTCGCCGACACGCATGGCACGAACTCAGCCATCCGGTCGCAGCTTTGCGTGTGGGCTTCTGGCAACAGGTCAGGCGCATCGACGATGATGAGCAGTTTCCGAGTAGTATCGTTCGACATTCCACACCCCCGCGATCACTTCCCTTGCGCTACTTCTATTCGACCACATAAGCTCGCGCTTGGGAGCCCCCTGGACAGCAAAGATTCCAGCGTTTCCCAGTTCAGAGCCGTTGCATTCGATGCAGGCAGACACACGCGAGCGGCGACGAGAGAAGGAAATAGGTCGACAGCATGTTGAATCGACTTTGAGGAGGAGTGAATTAGTTGGGTATTAGGGTGTCGAAAGACAACAGCCGTCGGCGGCATCAGCCGGAACATCTGGCAGGGTTCTTCATCACCCCGTGTGTCGCGACGGCCATCCGGTAGGCTCGGAGCGTCTATGACCAGCGCAAATACGCAGGTCGAGGTCACCGGTTCTAAGCAGGTGATCGAGTCGGCGAGTCGTCCGATAGGGCGACCGGTGACGCCACGAGGATGCTCGACCGTCAGTTCATCGAGTCACCGGCTGCCATTGCGCGCAATAGCTCGCTGGTCTCAGCGCTTGGCTTTTCGCCAAGGCGAGCAAGTCGCTCAGTTAGCGCCTCGTAGGCGATTCTAACGTCATCCATGCGATGGAGTCGTTGGTAGATCTGCATGATGCGACGATCAGCCTCTTCGCTCCACGGCATTATCTCGCGAGCGCCTTCCAACATCGTGATCGCCATCGCCGGATTCTGCTGCTCCAGCAACGAGGCGGCCCCTTCAAACGCAGCAAGGGCTTTACGGCGGACATCATACCGGAACGTCTCCGCCCATAGACCGTCGCCGACGTGAACGAACTCACCACGGTAGAACTCGACGGCTCGCCGATAGTGAGCCAGACGTTCGGCGTTATCCGATGCGGACCGGCCAGCGATTACAGCAGCGTTGAAGTCCCACAAGTCGACGCTCAACATATTCTCATCGAGCCTGTAGCGGTTCATGCGGAGAAGCACGAACTTCTCCTGGGGATTATCGCTCGCGGCTCTTAGAGCGCGTCGTAGGTGATAGACAGCGTCGGTGAACCGCTTACGTGCGCTCATCAGGGGTTCACTCGGCCACAGATCCTCGATGATGGCGTCTGCTGTGGCGCCGTCCGGGTGACAGGCGAGGTACGTTGCGACTTCCCAAGAGAATCGGCGCTCCATGAGGCCCGGCAGTTCATCGCCACCGGCCTGGATCGCTTCCGGACCGAGGATCAACAGACGCAACCCCGTCGTCGCCTCCATCGCGGCCCGCGACGCCTCTGCACCGCTGGACGGCACATCGGTGCTCGCCCCGACCGTCTCAGGCAACGCGCGAGGGAATGACACATCGGTCGCTACCGGTGGGACCGTCGCAAGGTATGAGCCGGTGAGCTCCTCAGCATTCGGCGGAGCGGAGAGGATCCTTCCGTCATCGTCGACAGTGAGAGACAAACCGTAGGGCCAATATCCGAGCAACACGGCGCGGACTCCGTATCGGCCAGCACTTTGGAACAAGGAGCGAAGCCGGGCCTGCTGGGCGTCGGCTTTCGCGCATACAGAGGTTGAAATGTCAGGGTCTCTTTGCTTATGGGGGTTTGGGTTCGAGGGTGAGTCCGGTCTGGGCGAGGAACCCGTCGATGAGTTCGGGTCGGTACTGGATGCGTTTGAGTCGGTTCTTGACGGTGGCGGCGAGTTGGCCGACGGTGCCGGCGGATAGGTTGCCCAGACCGTTCTTCATCTGGGCCCACACGCCTTCGACGGGGTTGAGATCGGGAGCATAGGCGGGCAGGCGCACCACCGTCAGCCAATCGGCGTGCGCATCGATGAAGGCGCGCATCGCGACGCTGATGTGGGTGTTCAGGTTGTCCCAGATCAAGATGATCGGGCCCTGTAGCTGCTGGTGGGCGGCGGTGATCGCAGCGGCGTAGTCGGCTTCGGAGAAACTACGGCGTTCGCCTTTACGACCGCGGTGGATACGCAGCCGGTAGAACACATGGCCCCGCTTGCCGGGCTTGAGGCACACGAGCCCGGCGACCGATACCCGTCCCGAGCCTTTGCCCGAGACCTCCATGATGGGGGTGTGGCCGGCTCGGGCCCAGGTGCGGGCCTTGGGTGGGCGCAGGTTCTGCCCGGCCTCGTCCTCGAAGCAGATCCACGCTCCGGTCGCCGCCGCTAACTTTTTACCCGCGGCCAGGTCCGTTTCCGCCATGTTGCGATCGCGGCCGCATCCCGTTCGGCGGCCCGGTGGGCAGGAACCTGCGGGGTGAACCCGATGCGGTGCAGCAGGTAGGACGTGCCGCGAAGCGTGTAGCGGACGTGGAACATCCGCCCGATGAGGGTGGTGATGCGGGCCAGAGTCCAGCGCTGGTCCTGGTCCCACCCGTGCGCGGCCGGGCCCTCATCCAGCGCTGCGGCCAGCCGGTCCAGCTGGGCTGGGTTGAGTCGGCAGGCCGACCCGCCCGGCCCTTCCGATGCCAGCGCCGCCTCACCGCCGGCCCGCCATCGCCGCCGCCACTGGTAGGCCGATTTCGTACTGACCCGCAACGCTCGGGCCACCTGCACCGGATTGATCCCTTGCTCGAACATCCGCGCGGCCCGCAGCCGCACCTGCTCACGTCTGGCCCGTCCCGAAGCGGACAGACCGCCACCATCGGGATACCTCATGACCCCGGCATAGATCACATGACGGCCAAGATCACGCCGACACGCCGCACACCATGATCAGACCCCAGCCATTCAACCTCTGTAGCCAGATCTGCCGCCCGTCCTCCTCCGAGCCGCCGTCCTCTTCGTTTCTGATCCGTGCGACCGACGCAGCGTGCACGAGACCGATCGCCTCATCGAGCGTGGCCGCCTGCGTCGCCTGCTCAGGTGGGGCGCCCTCCCCGTACAGCTCTCTCGCACAGTCGGCGGTGATGATGACGGTGTGACGGCTCGACGCGGTCAGGGCCTTCAGCGCTGCACGTACGGCGCCGGTGCCGCACACCCCGATCACGCCTCCAGCAGACGCCACGTTCACAGCGATCGGCCCCGCACAGGACCAGCCCTGGATGGGTTCGCCGGGGTCCGGTCGCACCTCGGGGCGTCGGACTATCTCATCTGTGGCATCGGCAACGACCTCTTCTACGTCCGGCGCACGGCGGATGTGCCTCATCCGTGGAAGCCGGCCCACGTGCCGCGCGAGAGCCGGAAAGCGACCAGCACTGAGCACGAGCGTCGAGACCGCGAGCATCAACAGAACCGCGACTGCCAGCGGAAGCCGCAACGGCTTCTCCGTACGACGCCTCAGGGAGAACGACGACGACATGACCGCGGGCCGGGAAGCATCGGGACGCGGTGATATCGGCCTGGCGATACGAGGGTCCGGTGACGGCTCGGGGCGAGGACTGTGAGAGGACCGCGATCCCATGCTTTCGGACGGGGAAACCGGGGCATGAGTCGAGACGTGCCGCGGAGGCCGCGGCTTCGTACGAGTCGTACGCACTCCGGTTGCGCCGGGATGCCTCTTGCCGGCTGTCGCCTCTCGATGCGCTCTGAAAGTGGATCGTCGGGCATGTCGTTCACGGTGGCGCAGCGTCGCGTGTGGACCGGCCGACCGTACGATGTGCGCTTCATTTGATTCGCTGTGGCGGGGAAGCCACGGCCTGATCTCCCGACAGACCATCTGCGCGTACGCCTGGCCCTCAGGAGGGATCCCGTCAGGCACGCAGCCGTGGCCGGACGGCCGACCGACTGACGTCGCGTGCGCGATCTCTTCTATACGGTCCTGCGGCTGTGGCGCCCCCGCCAGCAACGCCGAGCAGACGACGACGGCCAAGGACGGAAGCCGCCTCGCGGCCTTCACCTCACGATCTGTGGTGGCCATGTGCCTTACCCCCCGATGTACGCGGCCATGTGCCGGACTTTCGCCAGTCAAGGCAACTGTGTGTCTGACCTGCAGAGAAGAGGGAGCACTCCACAGTGATGGGTTCTCATCACCGTCGCCGGCCAGAGCCGCCTTGCGCCGGCTCGTCGGGAGGTACGCAGCACGCCGACGGTCATCGCCTCTCAAGCCCCATGGCTCAAGGCCATCCGTTCGTGTCGTCACACGGAGGTCGCGATTGACTACGGTGCGCGCATGTACGATGACTAAAAGTTGTTAGTGAGGTGATCACATCAGCACTCGGCACTCGGCCTGTCATGGCAAATCAACGCACTTCGACCCCTTGGTCCAATTTGCACGGGGCAACGGAGTCGATGGATGAGCTCCTGGGAACCGGGCGGCGTCCAGCGACTCTTTGAAGGCCTGGTTAGAGACGATGTTCTGGCCGTATTCGAGAAGCTTGTCACCGCCGATGGATGTCCCGCTTCGGAAGCCGAGCAGTTCGTCGGCGGTCCCGAGATGCTCCAGGAACTGCTCGATTGCGGGATGGCTCACGTCGGCTCAGCCAGCCCGAATCCTCCTCACTTCGTACCGGCGCCGCCCGAGATGGCGCTTCAGGGAGTTCTGCGAAAAAGGCAACAGCAACTGCTCGCCGACTGCGAGCTGCTCATGGACGGCCACGGCCGCTTCTCGCGCATCGATCGCACACGCCCGCAATCTGGCGAGTTCCGCCACAGGCTGGTTGAGATCGTCACCGACCGCGCGGAAATCACGCGCCTGTCACACGCGCTGGTCAACGTCGCCCAGGACGACTGGATGAGCCTGGAGAACGCTCGGCTTGAGACGCCGCTCGACGAAGCCACCGGCTACAGCCCACCCCCGGCGTTCGAGCAGAGCCTGCGATGCCGGGCGATCTACGAGGCCTCTCTGCTGGACAACACCATCGGAAGACGCACCGTCGAGGAGGCGATACGACACGGCGAGGAGGCACGCCTTCTCCCCCGCATCGGCATGAAGTTGAAGCTCGCCGACGAGTCGGTGGCCATGCTGCCGCTCACGCCCACCGGGATGGAGGGCGCGATGGTCATCCGTTCGGCGGTCGTCGCGGGTGCGCTTCGCGAGTACTTCGAGCTGCTGTGGGAGCGCGCGATGCCCGTGGGGACGCGACCGGAGTCGAGCACGGGGCTACCGCCGGTCGAAGAGCGCATCCTTCCGCTACTCGCCCAGGGACTGACCGATGAGGCCATCGCGAACCGGCTGAAGGTGAGCCTGCCGACCGTGCAACGCCGGCTCGCCAACCTGAAGAAACGTCTCGCAGTCGACACACGCATCGCCATCGTCGTGGCCGCCATGCGCCGCGGCTGGATCCAATGACCCCGCGCGCCGGCCGGGCCGGCGCGCCGATCCCCCGGGACAGTGATGCTCGACCTGACAGCCTTCGTCCCCAAAGCCCGATTCCAGCCAGGCGTCGCTCTCTCGCCGGACGCCACCAAGGTCGCCTACTCCAGCAACGTCTCCAGCCACTACGGGCTGTGGGTCGCTCCCGTACGCGGAGGGGAAGCTCGTTGTCTCGTGGAATTTCCCGACCAGGCCGTACGGCAGATCGCGTGGGCGCCCGACGGCCGATCCCTCGTCTTCATGGCCGACCGCGACGGCGACGAGCAGTACCAGCTCTACCGAATCCCGGCCGACGGTGGCACACCCGAGAAACTCTCCGCAGCCGACAATCGCCAATACCGGCTCGCCGCCGACCCGTACGACCCGAACGGCCGCTACCTGATCTACGCCGCGAACGACCGGGACGAGACCGTCCAGGACCTCATCATCTGCGACCTCCACGACGGCCGGGAACACCGCCATATCCCCGTCGGGAAGGCTTCCTACCAGGCTGGCCGCGTCTCCCCGGACGGTCGCTGGCTGGTGGTGGAGGGCTTCAACTCCAACATCGACTCTGACTGCTATCTCGTCGATCTTGCTAAGCCGGACGCGGATCCGGTCAAGGTGACGGACGGGAGCGCCCACTTCGACCCCGTCGGCTGGACCGCGGACTCGCGTGCTTTCTACCTGCTCACCACGGTCTGGGGCGAGTTCATCGCCGGCGCCCGCTACTCGTTGGATGACCAGAGCCTGCGGCCCGCCGTCACTGCCGACTGGGACATCGAGACCGTACGGGAGGCTGCCGAAACGCTGCTGTGGATCGTCAACGAGAACGGCCGATCGGTGCTCAATGTCCGACGGGGAGACAACGCGCCGACGCAGCCGCCGCTCCCGCCCGGCGTCATCAACGCGATCGAAGTCTCCAGTAACGGGGCGATCGCCGCCCTGCATCTCGAGACCGCGACACGGCCAGCCGAGATTGCGGTTCTCGACCTGGCCAGCGGTGACCTCACCTACCTCACCGACAGCCGCCCATCCGCGCTGGCCACCATCGAGCCCATCGAACCGCAGACGGTCACATTCACCGCACGAGACGGCCGAGACGTACACGGCCTGATGTACCGCCCGCACGGAGAGGGCCCGTTCCCTGTCGTCATGTGGATCCACGGCGGCCCAGAGGCCCAGGAGCGCTTCACCTACGAACGATCAGGCCTCTACCAATACCTGCTCGACCGGGGAATCGCGATCTACGCCCCCAACGCCGCCGGCTCGACGGGGTACGGAGTCACCTTCCGCACCCTGATCTACCGAGACTGGGGCGGCGTCGACCTTCGCGACTTCGAAGACGCAGCGGCCTACGTCGCCTCCCTGAGCTGGATCGACTCCAAGCATCTCGCCGTGGCCGGCGCATCGTACGGCGGATTCGGCGCGCTCTCCTGCCTGACCCGGCTACCCGATCTCTGGACCGCCGGAATATCGCTGTACGGCCCCTCGAACCTGGTCACCCTCGCCGCCGCCTGCCCACCCACCTGGCGAGCCTTCGTCAACATCGTCCTCGGCGACCCCGTAGCCGACGCACAGCTCCTGACCGAGCGCTCACCCATCACCTACGTCGACCAGCTCACCGCTCCCCTGCTGGTCATCCAGGGCGCCCGCGATCCGCGCGTCCCCCAAGACGAGGCCGACCAACTTGTCGACAAGCTCCGCGGCCGTGACGTCGATGTGCGCTACATCGTCTATGAGGACGAAGGTCACGGCTTCACCAACCGCGACAACGAGATCGCGGCCTACAGGCAGGTCGGTGAATTCCTCATCAGCCGCCTCAAACCAGAAACGTGAAGCGCCGACACAAGCTCGGCTCCGAGAGCGGCTGGGATGAGTTGGTCACCGGCACTCCGCTGGGACACCCACGCTAACCCAAGGTGGTTTCGCAATTCGACGGGTCATCTACTCGGACTCTCCGAGCACAGTGCCGGTCTACGGCAGATCCGGATGATCGTGGTGCGTCCCCGCTGCGGATGGACGGAGCCCCCCGTATGTCGGCCAGGTGGCTGACAGCCTCGCCACGGTCAAGGAGCCGCTGCCAGCGGGAGGGGACCGTTGCCCAGGCCGGCGGCAGGGCGTGCACAAGACGTCGACCCATTCACTACTAATGAACAGGAGGGGGCCGGGCGTCGCCGGTCTATCAGACGCCCGCGTCCGCCAGCGCCGCCGCGGCGGCCGCGATCTTGGCGGCGACGTCCGCAAGTGACGACTCCGCGGTGTCCAGGCCGGAGCGGGACGCGAGCATGGGGCTGACCTCGCGGAGGGCCTCGAAGGTCGTCCCGTGGGCGACGGGGATCACCCGGTCGGTGGCGAGCAGCGTCGACAACTCCTTGTCGGCGATACCCTGACCCTTCAGGGTGTTGAGCATTGCCGGGGTCACGAGCACGATGCCTACCCGTGAGGAGGCCAGCCCCCGGTCGATCTCGCGCAGTAGAGGCTTGCCCAGGCCGACGTCCCTCTCGCTGAACCACACGGTTGCGTCGTGGGAGCGCAGCAGCCCGTCCAACTCGGCCGCCCAGCCCTGCCGGTCGTCCCACGCGTGGCAGAGGAAGAGGTCGCGGCGGTCCGGGTAGGCGAAGGCCTGCTCCGCCGCCTTGCGGGCCAGGGGCTCGACCGTGCGCCACTCGGAGGATGAGTACGAGACGGAGGTTCCTCCGCGGGTCCTCCGACTGGCCCCACCGCCAGACGACCCGCCCCGGCCGGAGGCTCCGCCGGAGCTAGACGCCGAGCCACCGGGGTAGCGCGGAGGGGGACTGTAGTAGGTGGGATAGGACGGCCGGTCGTACGACCGGCCGCCGCGGCAGGCGGGACAGTTCGCCGCGCCGCTTGCCGTGCGGTGGCCCTCGACGGGCGCTGTGCATTGAGTCATGTGGCGATTCTAGGAGTGGCCTCCGACTCTTTCTGGAGAGCGTGCCCCCAACGCTCGGCCGGCACGTGAACGAGGAACACGACATCGCGTCGGCCGCCCGCGACCCCCTGCGCGGAATGACGCATGGTGCGGCATCCGACTTTCGGCATGACAGGGCGAGTGCGTACCGGCCCGTGAGGTGGACGCGTTCCCGGACGCTGTCCATCGGAGCGACATTCTCCGAATGCCCCGTTGCCCAACCCGACACAACCTGCGAAATCGCCCAACCCTCTGCGGAAGCGTCCGGACCGTACTGCGGAGTCCTGTCCAGGTGCAGCAACAGCGCGGCGTCGGTTTGTGCGGTCGGAACTCGACGCCGAGCCACGTAGGCGGCGCTGCCGAGGCAATGCTGACCGGTTCCGGCAGGGCCGGGCCGTGCCAGCCGACGCTAGTCCAGGTCGAGCTTGCCCTGCTTGACCTTGTCGACGAACGTACCCCACGCTGACGGCGTGAACGTCAGCGTCGGGCCGTCAGTGTCCTTGGAGTCGCGTACGAGTCGAGATCCGTTCAGCGTCGCCGCCTCGACGCAGCCTTCCCCGCCATCGCTGTGTGTGCTCTTGCGGAAGACCACCCGGGAGATGTCACGGTCGGGCATGCGGTCCCTCTCTGCGGTCAGCGTCCCACCCGGCGTGCGAGCAATGCCGTCGAATCGTCCGGGCTGAGCGCTGTGGCCTGCATCTGCTCGAAGGCGAGGGTGTGCGTGTGCACCTGGCCCTCGTCCTCAATGTACAGAGCGCCGGTCATGCTCTCGACATAGACGACGTTCGGGAAGTACTGCTCAGGGAACTGCAGGATCGAGAAGGAGCCGATGACGCCCGGATGGGCGCCGACGCTGGCCGGCATTACCTGGAGCATGACGTTCGGCAGCTCTGCCAGCTCTAGCAGGCGCTCGTACTGCGCCTGCATGACCTGTTTCCCGCCGATCTCGCGATCGAGTACTGCCTCGTCGATGATCGACCAGAACCGCAGGGGCTGGGCTCGCTCGGTCAGTACGGCTTGGCGCGCTGCGCGTACGGCCACTCTCCTGTCGACCTCGGCGGGAGGCTTGAAGCGCATCAGTGCCGCCCGGATGACATGGCGGGCGTACTCCTCGGTCTGCAGGAGACCGTGGATGACTCCCATGCTGTAGCAGCTCAGCGCTTCGGATTCGGCCTCCAGGCCGATGTAGGTCGCGTAGTCGGTGCGCAGCGGTTCGGTGTCCCACCAGTCTCGTTGACGTGCGGTCCGCGCGAACGCGATCAGCGCATCGCGGCGGCCGCCGGCGACTCCGTAGAGGTCCAGGAGGCCTTGGACCTCTGGGACGGCGACGCGCCGTAGGACGTTCTCGATCCGCGACAGCTTGGTCTTGCTCCAGCCAAGCCGCTCGGCTGCCTCCTCAAGGGTCACCGCACTCGATTCGCGGAGACGGCGCAGCTCAGCGGCCAACCGGCGTTCCCGCACTGTGGGTTGCCTCGTCGACACCCGCAGCAGTCTGCCCAGCAGGGACCGTGGCGGCAACCATCTTGAGCCTCAAAGCCGAGATCGATCTTGAAATAGTTTCTTGAAACAGTTGCGGATACCTTCTCACGCCCTGCACGATGCGTAGTGCAGGGAAGACGAAGCGTGAGGTCAGCGCAGGTCTTGGCCGGTCAACCGGTCACGAGCGGGCGGGTGATCTCGGCGACTGACCACTGTCCTTGCGACGCATGATTGCCAGGCTCCCGGCGGGGCGGTTCCCCCGAGCTGCTCCGCCGGTGAGGAAGCTGCGGTCCCGGCTGCCGCTCATCGAGCAGCCCCCCAGGCCGGGACCGCAGCCGACCATAAAGGAGCGTTCGCATGTCCATGCCACTCACCGATGCCAGTCATGACCTCGGGGATGACCGCTACGCCATGCGCTGGCGGCGCACCTTCCCGGGTCGTCCCGAGCAGGCTCAACCGGCCCGCGAGTTCGTCGCGTACCTCCTAAGCGGCTGCGCGCTCGCCGACGACGCCGTCTCGGCAGTGGGAGAGTTCGTCGTCAACGCGCTCAGGCACACACACTCCGCCTTGCCCGGCGGCCGCTTCACCGTGGAGGTACGGCGGTGGCCCTCCGGCATCTCCATCGGTGTAACCGACCAAGGTGGAACAAGCGAGCCCGCAGCACGTGAACCCGACCCGATGGAAGAGTCCGGACGTGGCCTGAAGACCGTCGCGGCTCTGGCCAGCCGCTGGGACTGGACCGGTGACGTGAACGGACGGACGGTCATCGCAGTCTTCGATATAGCTGATTAGGCCATATACCCACTTCTTAGTTTTACCGCATAGCGCCATCACCCATTCGCCATCAGCGAGTCTGCGCACGTCGTTGAATATTCCGATGTGTCATGAGCTCATAGCGCACCGCATGACGTATCAGCGTTGAGGTGCCGAAAACCCTCCCGGCAAGGTGACAGACCCACCGCCGTTAATTGCGCGGTCGCATGGAAGCAGCGGCTCGGTCAAATCCAATGGAGGGCAAGTGTGCGCATCACGTGAATTACTAGTCGATCCTGGACATAGCTCAGCGCCGCCTGAGATAACCGAGAACGCGGCGTACCAATTGCCTCTTGCTCCGCATCCGATCGCAGCCGAACAGGCGCGTGTGTTGGTGCGGCTCGCGTGCGCCGGCTGGGAGCTCGGCGACGTCCTTGACAGCGTCCTACTCGTCACGGTCGAGCTGGTCACGAACGCCCTGAAGATCGGAGAAGTGTTCCGAGTCGCTGTCTCCCGGCAGGCAGGAACCGTGCTGATCGAAGTCTGGGACAGCAGCGAAGCAGCCCCCGACCGCCAGCAAGAGTCCGTCGACCGTGTGGACGGACGTGGCTTGATGTTGGTCGAAGCCTGCTCAAAGGACTGGGGCTGGCGCCTGGAGGACCAAGGCGGCAAGACCGTCTGGGCGGCCATCGACCTTCCAGACACCTCATCCGCGACGCCGCACCCGCTCGCGCGCATCTGATCAAGGCACCCATCGACTCCCGGCCCTGAGCCACTGTGGACGCCGCCGAAGCCCCCGTACGGCGCGTCCCGGGGAAGCGAGACGGCTCAGGGCCGGGCGCTGACAAAGAAAGACATCATGCTCGCCCAAGAACCCAGTGACCTGCTCAAACCGCGCGAAGCCGCCGAACTCTTCGGCGTCCGCACGACGACCATCGCCCGCTGGGCCCGCGAAGGGAAACTGACGCCGCTTCGCACCCCGGGCGGCCACCGCCGCTACAGCCGAACCGCGATACGGGCGCTACTGGCCGATAACCCTGAGTCCAGCGCGGACTGGCAACAAATGACGGAAGACGCGGTCCGGCTTTATGAGCAGGGGTGGAGCATTCGGCAGGTAGCGGACCAGTTCGAGTGCAGCTACGGCGCCATGCGCCGCATCCTGATGACCCGCGTCACGTTCCGCAACCGCGGCGGCACCTACCCCACCACCGAGTAGCCGGGGGTGTCGATAATGCCTGATCCAGGGCAGAGTCTCGGCGAACCTGTGCCGTCCTGGCGGACTGAACAGGCCCCGTCTCTGAGTGCTGCCGTGGTCGCCGCAGCGACCGCTGACCCCGACGTCACCGACGAGGTTCTCGCCGAAAAGCTCGGCATTCCGCCGAAAAAGGCTAGCCAGCTCTTGTGGTTCGCTCGCCGCTACGGTCGGGTCCCGCCCACCTCGGAGGACCCCGATCGGGGACTGCGTGCGGCCGCCGTCGCCATCTTCACGCGTGCTCCGGACAGTTCCAATCAGACGATCGCGGACGAGCTTGGCATCGGTAAGCGTCGCGTCTATGGACTGCTCCGTACCGCTGAACTCCTTGGCGAAGTCCCGCCCGGCATGCGCGCTCGCATGGATCAGCGAAGCGACTGCGGGTTACCGCTCGCCTTCGTATGGACGGACGGATCGGCGCCCGGAGGGAACCGTCACGGTCCCGCCGCGTGGGCGGCCATCATCCGATGGGGAGCCGGCCCGAACGCGGAAATACGGAAGCTGGGCGGACGGCTGTCAAAACCCAACATCGCTCGGGCTGAACTGGCGGCCGCAATACACGCCCTACGAGCGCTCGATCAGCCCGCATGTGTCACCATGCACTGCGACCACGAAGCCCTCGTCGACGGCGCCACCGCGCGAGCAGCGCCACGCGCCCACCGCGACCTGTGGAACGAGCTACGGGAGGTCTCCGCGAGCCATCACGTCACCTGGGTCTGGGTCCGCGCGCACCATACAAGCCGAGGAAATCGAGCCGCAGACTCACTCGCTCGTGCCGTCCGGAAAGGCTCTCGACTCGACGAAAGCTGGCGCGAGGACCTACGGGCCGGGCGGGTGGCGAACGCCGTGAACCACCTCGTCCACAGCGGCCGGTTAAAAACTCTCGCATGGGAGTTCTCCACGGTCGGGCCCCTCCACCGCCCGACACACATCGCCACCGCGGCGACCGTCGACGGCGACACCGGGGAGTCCCTCACCGTCACCGGCACAGGTGGCTCAAAAGCCGCAGCCAAAACAGACGTACTCGCGCGCCTGATCGCAGCTCTCCACCTCGAGTGACCCACACAGCGGAAGATGGCGGGGACGCCGCACGCCTATGTCTGCGGCAGCGGAAGGATCAGCACATCCATCAGCGGGGCATAGGGCATGGCGGGACGCAGTTCGGCCGCCTTGCGCCAGCCCCACCTTGTGTACCTCCGGTAGGCGTTCTCGTTCTCGGGCTGTACGAGCAGGGTCGCTCGCTGCTCCCTTCGAGGTGCGAGCAACTCGTCGTGGAGCGCGCGGCCGACGCCCTGACCGGCATATCGAGGGCGCACCATCAACTCACTGAACGCGAACGTGCGCGTCCCGTCTTCATCGGTGAACCCCGGTTCGACCTCCCCGGCCAGGCCAGTCCACCAGGCACTGTTCGGGCCGAGGGGCCAGCCCCACGCCTGCCCGGCCGGCTCGCCATCCATGAACGCTACGACCAGCTCGAAATCCTTGGCAGTGGTGTACGCGTCGAAACGCTGCATCGGCGCGTCGCCGGACTCGAACGGATCACCACTTGCGATCTCCTCGGCGAAGGCCTCGCGGTAGATCAGCCAGACCGTGTCTCTGATGGCTTGGGCCCCTGCGGCGTCATACCTGCGGAACGTCAGGTCGGGCATCGCGCCTCTCTTCACCATCAGGCGGCCAGCGCGCGCGTGGCCGCGTCGAAACGGACGCAGAACTCCTCATTGGAGGCTTGTTCGGCCGCGGCGCGCAGCGGGCGCAGCTCGGCGAGCGAACGCGCCGACATCATCTGTCCACCGATCATCGCGGGCAGGATCGCGGCCCCTTCACTGATGGCCAGACTCACATCGCCCTCGTTCAACAGCGCGTCGGCCAGCCGTGCACGGTAGAAGGCCTGGTCGCGTGCGGTTCGACCTCGGTCATCGAGCACCGTCCGGTAGAGCGTCACCGCTCGGCCGTCGGTCACCTGCCGCACGCGGCTGATCGCCTCGTACCCCGCGGCCTCGTATCCGGTGATCTCCGAATCGCTCACGTACAGGGCCCACGCCGGGTCAGTGGAATGGTCCCCACGCTCAAGCTCCCGGCGAGCCGTGGTGATCTGCGTCCGAAACGCGGGTTCGTCTCCGAGTTCAGCGTACGCGAGCGCCCGCCGCAGGGCGATCAACGCGTGCAGACGTGCTGACGGTTCATGCCGCGCGACCTCGGCGGCCCGATCCGCGAACCGCAGCGACTCGCGCGCGATCCCCCGCCGCCCCGTCATCCGTGCCAGGTACGTCGACTGCTGGGCGAGGTCTGTGTACACGAGCATCGTCAATACGGTGTCGCCAGAGCTTCCGGCCAGCAGTTCCGCCTCGCCGTACAGCTGCCGAGCGAGCTTCTGGTCGTTCCCGTCGTAGGCCGCCCAGCCGGCCGCCTCACCGAGTTCGGCCGTCACCGCCAGGAGCTGGCGGCCGACGCCGTCGGTGTAATCGGACTCGTCCAGCATCGCCCGGGACCGTCTGTACTGCCGCAGTGTCTCCTCCAGCGCCGCGCCCCCGCCCGCGTTTTGATGGCGGCGGCGGATCTGCGCCAAACTGGCGCGCAGATGGCGGACGTGTCCCTCGTTGACCCGAGCAGGCACAGGGCTCGATGGCAAGGCCGCACCGACGGTCAGAGCGGCCGCCATTGTGTTGAAAGACCGGCGATCCACCTCACGCCCTCCCGCAGATTCGTTGTCGCCCAGGACCGCACCGGGATCACCGAGAATCAGCGGCAACAGGTTCTCGCGAGGCATACCGACGGCGTCCGCGAACCGCAACAGCTCACGCACGTCATACAGTGTGTCCCGCCGGCCCCGTTCGATCAGGCTCACCGTCGACTGTGACCAGCCCTCGACGACGTTCGCGAGATCGAGCTGGGAAAGACCGGTCGCGGCACGCAGTATCGCCACCACGGCCCCGACATCAAGACGAGCCAGCGCCTGCCGCATCGGCTCCGAATCCCAAAGCCGCCTGGGAGCCGATATACCGACATCCCGCGACGCACGCAGACAGCTGGCACACAGTAAGTCCGAGCTGTACCTGCTCAAGGACGTCAAGCGACAAGACGGGCAGACCTGCTCACGGGCCATCCAGCGGCCCTCCATCTCAGCCGGCTTCCTCAACAACACGTTCTTACCGAAGCCACCGTAACCACGCCCCGCGGCACGGGCTATTCCAATGTGTCATGCCCGCCACAGCCGGTCCATGACAAACCGACGTTGGACGAACCCCGACCTCGCGCGAGCGTGTCGCCTGACAGCGTTCCTACGCCGACCAGGGAAGTGCGGCATGCGGATCGGTTTCAGCTTTTGGGGATTTCTCGGTTCGGGGATCATCGACACTCCTGATGGGGGGCGTTTTTGGCGTCGTCCGATCGTCGATGAGCTGATCGGGCTCGGGCACGAGGTCGTGCTTCTGCAGACCGATCGGGACCATACGGAGGCCGGTCAGGCGTTGCCGTACCGCTGGCATGCGGGGTTCCCTGCGGTAGACGTACTGATGTGTGAGTGGCGGTGGCCGCTCCCTGGACGCAACACCACCCCATGCGGCTCGGTCGGCCACACCTGCGACCTGCATCGACAGGCCGACTTGATCACGAGTTACTCCAACGCAGGTGTGCCGACACTCATCTGGGACACCGACCGGCAACTGCCCACCGATGTATCCCTACGGCAGCTGCGGAACGTCCTCGTGTGCGAACCTGGCTTGGCGCTGCCACCAGGGAGCGTCTCTCTGCCTACCCCTGTGCCCGACCGTCTTCTCGACGCTGCTGACCCTGCCGAGTTATCGGCGCGAGCGCGGAGGCTGGCGCTGGCCTACGTGGGGAACCAGTACGACCGCGACGGCGACTTCGACGCGTTCTTCGCACCGGCCGCCGCGCGATTCCCTCACCAGGTCGCGGGAAAGTGGACTCAGACCAGTCGGTGGCCGTGGGTGAACTTCACCGGACGTTGCTCCTTCTCCCAGACCCGCGCCGTGTATCTGACGGCCACCACAACCATCCTGCTCAACCGCGCCCGCTACTCCCGGGTCGGTCACGTCAGCCAGCGCCTTGGCGAGGCGGTGCTGGCGGGCTGTCTTCCGCTCACCCCGGCCAGCCTTGCGTGCGCCGACGTCTACACGCCTTCTGCCCTCCACGTGGCCGACGGTGCCGAGACCGTCGAACGCATCGCGTGGGCACAGCGGATCGTCGGCAGCCGCGAGCACGAGGAGCTGATCGAGGCCTGCCTGCTCCTTCTGGAGCCGTTCCGACTTTCGGCATGGGCGTGCCGGCTCACTCAACTCATGACGACCATCCCGACCGGATCGGAGCGCACCTGATGCACCCGCCCCGTTTCCCCGCCTTCACCGACGCCTACCGGGCCGTCCTGCACCAGCTCCACACCGGGGCCGAATACACCACCGCCTCCCGCGGCAACCGGTCCCGCGAGTGCCTGAACGTGGCCTTCACCCTCACCGACCCGCGACGGCGCACCCCGTACCTGAAGGCCCGTAGGCCCAACATCGTCTTCAACTACGCCGAAGCGTTGTGGTACCTGTCCGGCCGCGACGACCTGGCGATGATCGGCTACTACGCGCCCCGCCTGCGCTCGCTCTCACGCGACGGGCTCCACCTCACCGGCACCGCGTACGGACCACGGCTGTTCCGTTCCCCCGGCACCGACCGGCCCAGCCAGTGGGAACAGATCGTCGACCTGCTAGGGAACGACCCGGATTCCAAGCGGGCCGTCATAACCGTCATGCGACCAGATGAACTCACCGATCCCGACAACCCGGATGTGGCCTGCACCCTGTCCTTGCAGTTCCTGCTTCGGGACGGCCACCTGCACCTGGTGGTCGGTATGCGCGGCAACGACGCGATGATCGGGCTGGTCTGTGACGTGTTCTCCTTCACCCTCATCCAGGAGTTCACGGCCGTCCAGCTCGGTGCCCAGCTCGGCACCTACACGCACCAGGTGGCTTCGATGCACGTCAACGAGTCCGACCTGGCGCGCATGGACGTGATCTTGGCTGAGCCCGCACTCAGTGATCCGTTCCCCGGCTTTTCCTTGCCTGCCGACACCTCCTGGGACACGATCAGGCACGTCCTACGGTGGGAGTCCGAGCTCCGCACGAACCGGCGCCGCTTCGATCCTAAGGCCCGTCCGCCGGCCCCAGCGAGCTTGTACTGGCGCCAGATTCTCTTGCTGTTCGAGGTGTACCGGCAGATCATCCACCAGCCCGGCGAACCGATTGAGGCCGCGACGCTCGACGCCCTCACTCCCGCACACCGCTGGCTGGTGACCCAGCGCTGGCCCACTCGAGCCGACGCTGAGCCCGCCGAGAGCACGAGCCGATGACGACGCCCGCTACGCCACGAGATACGACACCTTTCGGTGTCGTCGACTGGGCGCAATGGACGGTGATCCTGCTCAAGCCCGACTGCCTTCGCCGCGGACTCGCCGACGCCGTGCTCCAGCGGGTCGGCCGCGTGGTCACCGTCTCGGCCGTCCGCAGTCTCATCCCAACGGAGGCGCAGGTCTTCGCCCACTACGACGACATGCTTCCACCCGAGGTCTCCCGCACTTTAGGACTCGACGTCCCCGCTGAGCTGCGCCGCATCTTCGTCGATAACCAGGTCATCGTCGCCCTCGGTCATGGTCATCAGGCCGCCGACCGGCTCAGAGCGGTCCTGGGCGGCACCGATCCCTCCCTCGCCGATCCGGACAGCATCCGCGGCCATTTCGGTGCCGACAACCTGGCCACGGCCCGAGCCGCGGGACGGCTGATCGACAACCTGATCCACACCTCCGACCACACCGGCGTCGTCGAACGCGACTTCACGATCTGGTACGGCGCCGCCAACCGGTACCTGCTCATCCCCACCACCGATCGGAGCCCGCAATGACCGATATCCCCACCGGCCCCCGCACACTCGCGTTAATGCCCGTCGACCAGCGCGCGGCGCTGGACCCGTACATGGCGCAGATCATCACTTACCGCAAGTCCGGGTTGTCGCTGAATCACATAATCGGCTGCCCACTGGACTGCGGCTACTGCGTCCGCCACTTCTGGGGCGACTTCGAGCACAAGACACCCCACCTGCTGTGCCCCACCGACCAGGCGATCGACATGCTCGTCGGCCACCAGACGTTCCGCCCGTCGATCACGCCGATCCAGCTGTTCAACAAGGCCACCGATCCGTTCCTGCCCGGCGTCAAACCCCACCTGTTCCACATCCTGCAAGCCCTGGACGACCGCGGCCTGGACAACCTGGTCCTGATCATCACCCGGTTCCGTGTGACGGCCGCCGACATGGCCAAGCTAGAGGGACTCCGGCACCTTCGCGTCACGCTCCTGTTCACCTACTCCGGCATCACCGACGCCCGCGTCGAACCGATCGCCAAGAGCACCGTCACCGTCTCCTCGCTCGTCACCGCCTGCGAGCACAAAAGCCGGACCAAGGTCGTGCTGTACTGGCGGCCGATCGTGCCCGGCTGGAATGACTCCCCCGAGACCATGCGCCGTGTCCTCGACGTCGGTGACGCCGCGGACGCGATCGTGTTCACCGGCTACTACCACAAGCCCGAAAACGCCGCCTACCTGCACGCCCAAGGCGTCGACGTGCCCTACGACGCCGCCGACTTCCACCGCCGCAAGACGATGCCTGCCGAGCTGGACGCTCGCGTCATCGACGCCTGGCGCGCCTCCGGGGTCACCACACCACTGTTCCGTAAGACTTCGTGCGGCGTCTCCTACGCCCACGACCTGCCCGACTACAACGGCCACTGGGGAGTCCGCGAGCTGTGCGACATCTGCCCCGTCGCCCAGCAGAACCTGTGCGCAGCCGACCACCATGTACCGAGCTGCTCGGATTTCGAACAGGTCTTGCAGGGCTTCGGCTACTCCAGCCCCTATCTCATCGACGCCGAGGGCGGCCATGTCTGGACACACGGGCTCGGCGAACAGCGGCGCTACCCCATCCAGCACACCTTCCGGCACCAGATCTGGGAACTGGACCAACCGCACTACCTGCACGCCCACGGCCGCTCTCTCACCGGCCACGGCCCAACCGACGAAGAACGACAACGCCTCGCCGCGATACGCGAGCGCTTCACCATCACGACACGCTTTGATGAAGACGACTGATCTCTGACCTACTTGAGAGGCGGGCGAGCGTGGCTGACGGTGCCTTGTGGACGCACGCGCCCCTGGTCGCGCTCGACCTGGAAGGCACAGGGGCGCAAGACCGCGATGCCGAGGCCATCCTGGAGATCGCTCTCATCCCCATCACGGCCGGCCGCCCGTCTCCAGACGGCGCCTATACGACCCTCATCAATCCCGGCAGACGCATTCGGCAGCGTCCGTGGATCTCACCCGGGCTGACCAATTCCGCGCTCGCCGCAGCACCGCGGCTCTCCGACGTCGAGCCCCTGCTCCACCAGCGCCTGTCCGCCAAGATCCTCGTCGGACACAACATCGCCGTGGACTGGCGACTCCTGCACCGCCGCTGCCCGACCATCAAGCCCTCTGGCCTGATCGACACACTGCGCCTCGCCCGCCACCTCCACCCCGGCCTACGGGAGAAAAGCCTCACTGCGTTGATCGAGCGCTATGCACTCACCGATCGCGTCACCGACCTGGCACCTGGCAGCCGCCCCCATCGCGCCCTGTGGGACGCCACCGCAGCAGCTCTGCTACTCACCGCACTGGTCAACGACCTACCCAACAGTGCGGCCTTAGGCCTGAACGAACTACGACACGTATCCGGGCTCCCAATGCAAGACGATCCCCAACCGCCCGACGCGGCCGAGCAGCTCCCCCTGTTGTGAGAGGGCGGTTCGCGAGTGAATGTCCGAACTGCGTAGCGTGATCGTGTAAATTTGTAGCGTTATGGCAGATCGGCGGGTTTGGGCGTGCTGGGATGGCGGGGTGAGCGAGCGCAAGCGGTACCCGAGCGACTTATCCGACGAACGGTGGGCGTTGATCGAGCCGGTGATCACGGCGTGGAAGGCCGCGCACCCGTCGGTCAGCGGCCATCAGGGTGGCTATGCGATGCGGGAGATCGTCAACGCCATCCTGTACCAGAGCCGTGC
The DNA here is from genome assembly GCF_039541955.1 of Actinoallomurus oryzae. Lineage (NCBI taxonomy): Bacteria > Bacillati > Actinomycetota > Actinomycetes > Streptosporangiales > Thermomonosporaceae > Actinoallomurus > Actinoallomurus oryzae. The sequence continues at coordinate 483,878 of NZ_BAABHF010000016.1, forward strand.
CGGCTGCCAGTGGGACTATCTGCCGCACGACCTGCCGCCCCGCAGCGCGATGTACTACTACTTCGCCAAGTGGCGCGATGACGGCACCGACCAGACGATCCACGATCTGCTGCGATGGCAGACGCGGGAGAAACGCCGGCGATTAGCCGACCCGAGCCTGGTGGTGCTGGACACCCAAAGCGTGCACGCGGCGGCCGGGGTCCCGGCGTCCACGACCGGCAGGGACGCGGGCAAGCGGGTGCCCGGACGCAAGCGGGGACTTGCCGTGGATGTGCTGGGCCTGGTCGTCGCGGTGGTGGCACTGGCCGCCTCGGCACACGAGAACACCGCTGGGATCGCGCTGTTGGACCGGGTCGCCGCGCAGACCGGTACCGTGCAAAAGGCGCTGGTGGACCAGGGGTTCAAGAACGCGGTCCTCGCCCACGGCGCCAGGCTCGGCATCGACGTGGAGATCGTCGAGCGCAACCCGGCGGATAAGGGGTTCGTCCCGCAGTCCAAGCGGTGGGTGGTTGAGCAGACCTACGGCATTTTGGCCCTGCATCGCCGCTTGGTCCGCGACTACGAGCACCGTCCCGCCAGTTCCGAATCGCGGGTGTACTGGGCGATGAGCGATGTGATGGCCCGGCGGCTGACCAGCACTTCAACCCCAACCTGGCGCGGCGCATGAACGGGCAGGACCCGGCCAGGCCACTGCTGGACAAGATCGACGCACGCGAGGCGGCCCTGGCCCGTGAGGCCGAGCAGACCCGTGCCCAGATCGACGAACTGGCCGCTAGGCTCCGCGAACTCGACGAGGCGATCGATCATCTGCGGATCACCCGCAAGACCCTCCTCGCGCTCGCCGACGAGGACGCCACCGAACCAGCCACCCCGCCCACGCTGCCCGATCATCCCGCCTACCAGCAGATCCTGACCGTCTTCGCCGACGTCGGCCAGCCCATGCGGGCCCGCGACCTGTGCCAGGCGATGGACATGCCCATCGTCTCCAAGAACACCGAGAACATCCGCTCCAAGCTCAAACGCCTGGTCAACCGCGGCATCCTCATCGAGACAGAGCCGGGATTGTTCACACAGCCGCGCCCGTAGCCCGGCAGCGAGCCTCCGACCAGCCCGCCTTACGCAACCCCAACGACGGAAAGGACATTCATTCGCGAAACGCCCTCTCAGGTGGGGCAGGATCCGGTCTTCACGGATGTAGAGGTTTTTCGGCCGGTCCGGATCCGTCTTGGACGCGCTGTTGTGGCCGTGCCGGCAGCGGTAGGCGGCCCGGTTGTTCGCCCAGCAGGACTCCGTGCGGCGCCCGCAGATCCCGCAGCGCAGTAACCCGGCGAGTCGGTAGCACCGGTCCGGGTTGGGGTTACCGCGTGGGGCGCGGATGTTCTGGGCCGTGATGAAGTCGGCCTCGCTGACGAGCGCTGGATGGGCGGGCCGGGTGGAGATGACCCAGCCATCAGGCAGGTTCCATCGCTGCACCTGCCGGTGCCCGAGCCCGGTGTTGGCCGGGTCGATCAGGTCATGAGCGGTGGGCTGCCGGTTCCAGACCTGCCGGCCGGTGTAGCGCGGGTTTGCCAGGATCGTCCGCACGGTGGTCAGCGGCCAAGCTCGCGCGGACCTGTGCGTATTCCGTTCTGGATCGGCCGCCGACGGGCAGGGGATTCCGATCTCGTTTAACGCCCGCGCGATCCGGGCGACGCTATGTCCGGCCAGCCGCTGAGCGAATATCCACTTCACGATCGACGCGGTATCAGGATCCGGTTCGAGCCGATGCGCTCGGCGCCCCCAGGCGGCATGCGCCCGGTTCGGATGCGGGCCCGCATCCACCAGGCGGTAGCCGTAGGGAGGACGGCCTCCTTGGTACCGGCCCTGCTCGCGAACTTGGGTTGCCATCGCGGCGCTCACCCGGATCCGCGTCCGGGCGATCTCCCGCTTCGACTGGATACCCAATCCGATCATCAGCTGCTCATGCCCCTCGGCCTCAAAGTCGACCTGGCCGCCAACCTCGGGCATCCATAGCTGGACGCCGTAATGCTTGAATAGCGGCGCCATCAGGCTGAACTGGTTTCCGTAAAACGCCCGTTCGTACTCCCCCACCACGATCGCGTCGAAATCGCGATCAGGATCAGCCATCGCCGCCACCAACGCCGCAGCCTCCGGCCTGCGCGCCCACGGCAGCACCCGGCTCTGCCCCGCATCGAAGAACTCAGCCACGATGCGGCCGTGCCCGCGGACGAGTGCAGCGGCCTGATCCTGCTGTCGCGCCCGCGACGTCACCGGATCTTGATGATCTTCCGTCGATACCCGCCCGTAGAACGCGAAACGCAGCCCACCCTTTCGGGGCACCATCGGGTGATCGGCGAACCGCTCAGCCCAGGCCAGGAGCGTGTCACCCGCATCCTGTGCCGCCCCCGCCAGTGGGCTTGGCACCCACGCAGCCATAACTCGCAGCCTCTCGCCGAACCCGATACAACTCTGCGATTCCAGCATCTACGAAGGACGAAGCATATATATGACAACGACAGAATTACCTACTGCACCTAATTGCCACCCGCACTCACTGATACATAAATTGCCATTTACCAGCGCTTATCATATTTCCTGTCGCCCGCCAGCCATTAAGGCGAACCGGCTTGTGGGGGGCGATTTCGCCCCGCGCCGCCCCGCCGGCCTGGCACGATCATTACCGGCACAACCTCCGGGAAGGAAGTCCGCGGTGACGATCGAACCCGCCGATCCAGACGAGCGGGAGCTGGCCGAGCTGCCGCCTGATGCCGACCGCGGCGATGACCGGGTCTGGGTTACAGAGGACTACGAGTGGATCGCCTGAGCCCTCGGCCGCTCCCGGCGGCAATCGGAGAGGATTCGCGTGTCGCACATCGACAATCGCCTGACTACTGATAGTGATGTTATGATCACGCCGCGTAGTTGATCAGTGGTGTCCCAGCGGGGACGTCACGCGGCAGATGGATGATGCTAAATGCGGCATTTCTCTCACGCGCTGGGCGCGGTCGTCCTTGTCGTTGCGGGGTCTGCTGCTCTGCTGTCAGGCAGAGCAAGCGCCGCCCCGTGTGCGCCTGGCTCGCCGACCAGTACCAATTGCACGTTGACCGCGACGGCCAGCTTGACCGCAGGCACGTTGACGCTGGCGGCGCCGGCGTCACTGGCCTGGTCCACGACGTTGAACGGCCTCAATCAGAGCCTGGTCGACACGACGGCCGCCGACCAGGAGTACACGGTCAATGACGCCACCGGTAGCGGGGCAGGCTGGCACGTCACGACGTCCGCCACGACCTTCACCAACGGAAGTCACACCTTCCCGGACAGCGGCACGTTCGTGACGAATGGCAGCACCAGTTCGATCACTGGCACTACGGCGCCAACGGCCACCTGTAGTGGGAGTTGTACGCTGCCGACCAATTCGATCACCTACCCCGTGGCCATCACCACGGCGGCATCGACGCCCACCCCGGTCACCATCTACAACGCCGCCGCGGCGTCCGGGCTTGGGCAGGTGGTCATCGGGGGCAGTACGGCGGCCAACCCGGTCGGCTGGTGGGTGAACATTCCGGCCAGTGCGTCGGCCGGTTCGTACACTTCTACGGTCACGATGGCGATCATCTCCGGGCCCTGAGTCCGGCGCCGGCGGTCCGCGTGCCCGCACCGCGGGGTAACGGTGGGCTCTTCGCGGTCGTGAGGACGGTGCCACCCGGCAACGGGCGGCGCCGTCTCCCACGCGAGCACGATACCCACCCGCACGGCACCCGCGACCGCCGGTTACCAGACCTTGCGATCACACACGGCACGATCGGGCCGGCCGCCCGGCGGCCCAACCACACTGATGTCCCGGCACACCGCGACCGATCCCGTCCGCCACCACGTCGTACACGCAGGCGCGTCCTGGCCAGCGCCCACACCTGCAACCGGACGGTGCCCATCAGACCGGGACCGGTCAACGAGGCCCAGTCAACGCCACCGGAGGTCATCGGCTTGACAGCATCACCGGCCCGACGTCAGGGCGTACCGCATGCCGCCATCGGCCTCGTGAGCATCGCCGCGCTCGCGCTCGCCGCCGCAGGCACGGCCGTCCCGGCGCGTGCAGGTGGCAGCGTGGGGGGCGGCTCGTTCGGCCTCACACCAACCTCGACCTCCACCGGCCGGCCGCGCTCATACTTCAACCTGACCGTGCCGCCCGGAAAAACGGCCCGGGACACCGCGATCATCAGCAACACCGGATCCCGGACCCAGCGCCTGAAGATCACCATCTCCCAGGGCGTCACCGCGGCCAATTCCGGTTCCGCATACCAGAACACGCCCGGCGGTTGCACCGGGGCCAGTTGCTGGGTGACCGGGCTTCCCACCGCCATCACTCTGGCCCACGGTGAACGCAGGGCCTTGCGGTTCCGGATCGCCGTTCCGGCCGATGCCCAGCCGGCGCAATACCTCACCGGCATAACCGCCGAGTCCCTCACACCATCCAGCGCGGTCGCAGCCGGCTCGAACGGGCAGGCATCAGCCAAAGTGAACATCGTCAGGCAGGTCACCGCCGGTGTCGCGATCACCGTCGGCGCACTCACGCAGATGAAGACCGCCCTGGCGGTCGCACCGGTCTCAGCCGAATGGATCGGGCACACCCCCCGCCTGCTCATCCCGGTACACAATCCCGGCCAGACGTTCGTCAAGGCGAAGGGAACCATCTCCTGCCGAGTCCACGACAGACCCCACGCCTACGACGTCATCATGCAAACGGTCCTGCCCGGCACCAACGCGGTCCTCCCGATCAACGCCCCGGGCCTGAGCGGCGAATCGATACCGTGCAAGGTCCGGCTGCGTGAGAGCACCGGCCCCGCGGCCCTGTGGTCCGGCACCGTGACCCTGCCCTCCCGGACCCAAAAGAAGATCATCCATACCGGCAACGGCGCATACACGACACTCCCGGACAACACCATCCCATTCTGGGCGATCGCGCTCATCGTGCTCGGAGCACTGATCCTCACCGCCCTGCTGGTGCTACTCGTCCTCCAGCGAAAACACCGGCAGCGCGCTTCGAGCTAGCCCAGTGGGCTGACAACCAGACTCGGCTCGACCCCCAGATACCGGATCGCTCAAGCGCTGATCAAGAGTTGCCAGACGCGTGTTCTGGCGGTTTGGCGTTGGTGCCCACCGAGCAACATGTGATCACTATCCGCCGTGCGCGGCCCAGGAGCCCGGGCCGAGAGGGGACCGAGTTGCCCAGACGAAGCACACATCGGACCCTGTTGGCCTGATCGGTCTTACCGATGACCCGACCGGACCCGCCTCATTCGTCGACCAGCGCTGCGGAGCGGACAGCCTTTGGATGCCAGCAGTATCAGTTACCCCTCGTCAGGGCCGGTAACACGGTGATCTGCTCAGTAGCCTGAACCAGCCGGGCCTGCCCGTTGATCCTGGTCCTCATGCGGCCCTTCACTCTGAACCCATGCGCGGGCTGTACGCGATCATATCCGCAGGTTGAGTCCAGCGGGTACCAAGCAAGAAATGACCTCGCAGTTCCTGCGCTCACTGGCCGGTCCGGCTGCACCCCTTCACCTGTGACCCGGTCTTTCTCTCCGCTCCACCATGTTTGAGCAGAAATGAGGGCACTTCAGGAATCATGAAACTTCCTCCTCGTCGCCGATGTCTCCGCCGTCGTCGGACGTAGCCATCGCGGCGAACGCTCGTCGGCCAGGGCCTTACGGATCGCCATCACACTAGTTACTTAGAGTGATACTGTTCGGGGCGATCACTCAGAGTAGTCAATGAAGGGGCAGTCTGTGATCTTCCACTTTCGTATCGGCGCCATCGCCGCCGCGCTGACCCTGAGCGCGGGATCGGTCGTTCCCGCGCCGTCCGCGTCCGCCGCCGTCGGGCTGGCTCTCGACGGTCTCAAGTGCCTTGTCGACCAACACATCTGCTTCGCTAGCGGGACTGTGAACGCGACCCGGCCCGGGCACACCGAGAACCTGACCACGACGGTCGCCCCGGCAAACGGCGGTGCCGACATCGGCAGCGGGTCAGTGCAGCAGGCAGGCAACGGCGGGAACGAGAAATTCACCACCGCGATCAAGACGACCCCCGCGGCTCCCATCACCGCCGGAGAGAGAATCAAGATCACTGCAACCGACGTAGAGACCTCAGGACCGCGACAGATCGACAAGGCAACAACGAGCAGAAACATGACCTGCCAAGCGCACAAGGACCACACCATCACCTGCGCATAGGCGCGTGTCCCCCGCGCCGCCGCCCTCGCGCCCGGCGGCGCCTCTCCGACCGCCAGCAGCCCCGACGTCAGGCATGGCCGGGGACTCGTGGACAGCCTGTACGCCGACGCCGCACGCCTCGGCGAACTGCGAGCGAGGGTCAGAGATCTCGTGATCGTCGAAGCTACAACGTGAGAGGCGCCATCTTCGGCTTCGGCGTTTCCCGCGTAACGAGCCCGACCGGTAATCTGGCAGGTCCGGAGACCGCCTCGGGCGCGAGTTCGGCAGAGGGCAGGAATGGCGCGGCGTGACCGAGGAGGATCGCCGCGGTGTCCCGGCCAGTGCGCGCCGCGGGGAAGTCAACGGAGACGCCGCAGGTGCGGATCCCAACGGCGGTGTGGCAGGACGCGAATCCGGGCGTCGACGGCGGTGACGCCGTCTGGGCGGGCGATGAGCGGGTTGATGTCGACCTCTGCGATTTCCGCGTGATCGTCGGCGAGACGCGACAGACGCAGCAAAGCGTCTTCCAGCGCCGCCGTGTCGACGGCGGGGGCGCCGCGGTGGCCGAGGAGAAGCGGCGCTGCGCGGATCGAGCGGATCAGCTCGGTGGCGTCCAGGTCGGTCAGCGGGGTAAGTCGCGCGGAGCGGTCCCCGAGTACGTCGGTGGTCACGCCGCCGAGGCCGAAGACGATGAGCGGGCCGAACAGGGGTTCCTGGACGACGCCGCACAGGACCTCCACGCCCGTGCGGGCCATCCGCTGGACGAGCACGCCGCAGAGCCGGTCGTCGAACAGGTGCGCGAACCGCGCGTAGGCCTGCCGTACGTCCTGTTCGCCGCGCAGGTCCAGCTCGACGGCGCCCGCATCGCTCTTGTGCACGAGTCCGGGAACGTGGGCCTTGAGCGCGACGTGGCCGCCGAGTTCGGCTGCGGCGCGTACGGCCTCGTCGGCCGAGGCGGCCCAGCGCCAGTCGATGACCGGTACGCCGTAGGCGGTCAGCACGTCCATGCACGCGGCCGGTGAGAGCCAGTCGCCCTCCGGTGATTCGGCGAGCGCATCCTGGATAATCCGGGCCACCGGAGCCGCCGCGACGTCCGTCAGGCCGGGCTCGCGTCCCTGGGGACGGGCGAGCCATCGGCTGTAGGACCAGGCGCGGGCGATGGCACGCGCGGCGTGTTCGGGGAAGGCGTAGGACGGGACGCGACGCCCGCCGGGCCCCGGCCGGGCGCACACGGTCTCGTGCTGGCCGAGGACGACGGCCGCCAGGGGACGCGTGGCGCACCCGGTGGTGATCGCGGAGGCGAGGTCGGAGACCGCCGTGGGCACCACAATGGCGATCACCGCGTCCACGTGCGGGTCGGCGGCGACGATGTCCAGGCAGCGTGTGAACCGTCCGGGATCGATGGCCGCGGTGGTGTCGACCGGTCCGGCGCAGGCGGCTCCCGGTGGGAGCAGGCGCGTCAGCTCCCGTACGGTCGCGTCGCCGAGGGCCGCGGCGGTCAGTCCCGCGTCGGCGCAGGCGTCGGCGGCCAGGACTCCGGCGCCGCCCGCGTTCGAGACGACCGCGACGCGGGGGCCGGCCGGCAGCGGCTGGTGGGCGAGCAGCGTGGCGGTGTCCAGGAGTTCGCCGAGGCCTGAGGCGGCGATGACGCCGGCCTGCTGGAACAGCGCCTCCTGCGTGACGGCGGGGGTGGCCGCCGCGGCGGTGTGGGAGGCGGCCGCCCGATGCCCGGCGGCGGAGCGTCCCGCGACGACAGTGAGCAGCGGCATCCGGCGTCCGAGGCGCCGGGCGGTCCGGGAGAACTTGCGCGGGTTGCCGAAGGATTCCAGGTACAGGACGCCCAGCCGGGTGGCGGGGTCTGACTCCCACCACAGCAGCAGGTCGTTGCTGCTGACGTCGTACTTGTCGCCGGTCGAGACGAAGGTCGATACGCCGATGTCCAGGCGCGACAGGTGGTCGCGCAGGGCGATGCCGATGCCGCCCGACTGGACGACAACCCCGGCGCCGCCCGCGCGGGCTGCCCGCGCGGCGAACGTCGCCTCGAGCCGTACGGCGGTGTTGGCGATGCCGAAGCAGTTGGGTCCCACCAGCCGCATCCCGTACCGGTGGCAGATCGCGGGCAACGCGCGCCCGTGAACGCCAGAGGTGATTACTACGAGCGAGCGCACACCGCGGCGCCCGCATTCTTCGGCGACGTCGGCGACCGCCTCCGGTGGCACCGCGATCACCGCGAGGTCGGGGCTCTCGGGCAGCGCGGACACCGAGGGAAAGCACGCGGCACCTGCCAGTTCCTTCCCTGCCCTCGGGTTGACCGCGTAGACCGGTCCGCCGAAACCGCCGGCGAGAAGGTTGCGAAGAATCGCGCCGCCGGCGGATCCGGTCCGGCGTCCGGCTCCCACGACCGCCACGGAGGCCGGGCGCAGCAGGTGACGCAGGCTTTCGATGTCGGCGTGCCGTTCGCGTTCGGCGACGGCATCAAGGTAGGTCCCGTTCCCGGTGAGGGGGATCGTCACCTCGATGACCCCGTTCGCGGTGCGACGGTCGACCGGTAGGCCGGCGCAGGCGAACACCTTCAGCATCGGGACGTTCCGAGGGAGGGTCTCGGCGCGGAACGCGACGAGACCCCGCGAGCGGGCCAGCGACACGAGATGCTCCAACAGCAGGGTGCCCACCCCGCGATTGTGCATCCGGTCAGCGACGGCGAGCGCGATCTCGGCTTCGCCGGGCTGCGCGGTGCGGTCGTACTCGGCCACGCCGATGAGTTCGCCGGCGAGCCAGGCGCCGAGCACCGCGTGATCGGGGTCGGGTTCCCGGCACAGGCGCGCCGCCACCTCGTCGGCGATCCGTGGGCTGATTCCGAAGAACCGGAGGTAGAGGTTATCCGGTGACATGTCGCGATGGAGGTTGTGAACGGCGTCGAGGTCGGTCGAGCGCACCTCGCGGATCGCCACCGCCGTGCCGTCCGTGAGCAGCGCGTAGACCCCCTCCGGAGCCACAGGATCCGCCATGTCTCCCAGCATCGGACGGCAGCTGTGCACAGGCAGCGGGCCGAGGTCATTCCCGCAAAGGACCTTCGGTCCGTCTCCCGACACCGGGGTCACGAACGCCGTCGTGGACCGGAACGGACGTTCGCGCCCCGCCGGGAGTCAGCTTTCGATGGGCACGCGCCGGGTGGTCTCCTTCTGCTCCGCGAACGGCATCGTGATGGTCACGATGCCCTTGTCGTAGGTGGCCTTGATCTCGTCTTCCTTGATGTTGTCCGGCAGCCGGATGTGCCGCTCATAAGAGCCGTACCGGAACTCGGAGTGGCGGCGTCCCTCCCGCGACTCATGGCGTTCGGCGTGAAGCGTCAACACGTCGCGGGACACACTGATCTCCAGGTCCTTCTCCGGATCGATGCCGGGCATCTCGGCTCGGACGACGTACCGGTCGTCCTCGACGGCGTCCTCCACCCGGATGACCTGACCGGTCTGGCCGGTGAACGGCCGCAGCGCTGTGAGCGGCATCTCGAACAGGTCGAACAGGTCAGGGAACATCCCCCTCGCCTCTCTGCGGGCCGGCACACTCATCGTCTCCTCCTCAGCTCGCCTGCACCTCCCATTCCGCCCGATGGCCGGCGCGCGGTGTAGAGGCGGCCTTCCTGCGGCTGGGGGGACTTCTGTCCCGACGCCCCCGGTGTCTCACACGCTGCGGCGGCCCCTACGTCCATCGGTGAACCGACCGGTTCACGGCTCGGGCCGAAGGAGCTCCTCGGGAGGACGCCGTACGCTCCGGCTCTCCCCCTCGGCGATGCCCAGGCGCATGATCGTCTGTGGGTGTCCGCCGTCGCAGAAGTGCGTGCGGATGAAGTCGCGTAGCTCCGGGATCTCCAGTGCCTGGGTGTGGAAGGCGGCGGAGACGTCGTTCTCGGCGGCGCGCAGCAGTACGTGTTGTAGCGCCTGTCCGGCCTGGAGCCACGCGGCGCGTTCGTCGGTTCTCGTCGTCAGGAGAGCCACCAAACCTGGCGCGCCATGTCGTTCGTCTTCGGTGAGGCCCCAGCCGCGGCCGCGGGCGAAGTCGCGCTGGGCGAAATGAGGGTCGGTGCGTGCGGGGTCACGCGGGTAGGCGTCTTCGTGTACACCGTCTCGCCGGCGGCTGCCCGGGCGCGGCGCCCAGCGGGCCATTTCGAGGCAGTAGTCCGGGTTCTGGCGCAGCATCTGCTCGGCGACCTCGGTGAGGGCACCGAGCGCGATGCGCGCCCTCGGGTCCGCGACGACGCGGAGGGTGGCGTTCTCGTCGAGGGCGCAGGTACGCAGCGCCTGCAACAGGCCGGCCGGCAGGCCTTCGGGACGGAAGCCGCCGCGGTGGGTGCGGCGGCGCCGGATCTGGTCGTACATCCGGTTCTCGTCCTCCTCGCACGGCCGGGCCGGGCCCAGGCTCACGTCGGCGATCAGTCCGGGGCGTTCGGGGTCGGAGGCCGTTTGCACCTGCGGATCGTGGCCGAGGCGGCGGACCGCGAGGCGCAGGGTGCACAGCGCGGCGCCGCAGCTGATCAGCATCTCCCGGCCGTCGGGGTCGGCCACGTTCAGCCGCCGGTCGGGATCGGCGTGCAGGGTCACCGTCGAGCCTCGCGTGCCGAACCACCAGGGCTGGGTGTTGTGCACCGACGGCGCCCACGCCGCGGCGTCGACGAGGAAGTACGCGGTATCCGCGTCGGTGATGTTCACGGTTCCTCCTGCCGGGAGGCGGAGCGCACCACGGCCACGGGGCAGTTCGCGGAGTACAGCACCGCGTGGCTCACCGAGCCGAGCAGCAGACCGGGGAAGCCCCCGCGCCCGCGTGAGCCGACCACGAGGAGGTCCGAACGCGCCGAGGCACCCGCCAGGATCCGCGCCGGGCGGCCGTGCACCGCCTCACCGCACACCTCCACGTCCGGGAACTCGGCCCGCCAGGCCGCCAGGAACTCGCCCAGCTCACGGCCCTTCTCCTCGCCGAGGACCGCGGGGTCGTAGACCAGCGGCCGCATGTCGCCCGGCCCCGCCGAGCCGGGATGCGGCCAGGCATGGATCGCGTGGAGGCGCGCCTTCCGCAGGGCCGCCTCCTCGAACGCGAAGCGGATGGCCGGTCCCTCCGTCTCACTCCCGTCGACCCCCAGGGTGATCTCCTGCCACGAGACGTCCTCCACCTCGCGTACGACCACGGCGGGTACCGGCGCGTGCGTGACGACCTGCAGAGCCGTGGAGCCGATCGCCAGCCGGGCGGCCAGGCCGGTCCCGTGCGAGCCGACCACGACAAGAGCGGCGGTACGCGCCCGCTCCAACAGGACCCGAGCGGGCGAGCCGGCCTCGAGCTCGCTCTCCACGAGCAGGCCGGGAGCACGTTCGCGGGCGGCGGAGACGGCGGTCTCCAGCGCGGCCCGGCCCCGCATGATCACATCGCCGGGCACTACCCCGGACCCAGGGTCGATCGGCGTGCCGTACAGCCAGGGAACGGTGTGGACGATGTGCACGGTGAAGTCACGGCGTGCCGCCTCGTCGGCGGCCCACTCGACCGCGCACATACCGCGGTCTGACCCGTCCGTTCCCACGACGACCATGTTTCCGACCGGGGCGGACGGCCGGTCCCTAGTCGTCATCGGCGGGCTCGTTCTCACAGACGACGACCTCGCAGGGAGCGCCGGACAGGACCGCGGGCACGGTCGTGCCGCCGAGCGGCCGGCCGTGCCGGGAGTTCACCCGTGCCCGGATGACCAGCAGTTCGGCATGTTCCGCGATGCGGCACAGCTCCGTGCTCGTGTCACCTCGGGCGATCCGCAACCGGGTGGAGACGTGCTGAACGCGCGGAAGGAGTCGCGCGACCTCCCTGCGCAACCGTAGCCAGGACGCCGGAGTGTGCCGGAGCCCGCCCGGCCGAGGAATAACGCGGACGACGTCGAGCCGCGCGTGCCGGCGGCGTGCCTCCGCCGCCGCCCGTCGCAGTGCCACCGTGGAGTTCGGTGAGCCGTCGTAGCCGACGGCCACATACCTGGGTCCCGGGATGATGATCCGCATCAATGACCTCCCCCATTCGCAACACTCCCTCCCGTCGCGGCCCGGTCGTGAGTGTCGAACGGCCTCTGGCCATAGGACCTTCGCCCCGTTCGGGAACCGCGCCGCACCGGTCACGCTGAGCAGGGGGGATGGCTATGCCGTGGATGCTGGACGGACTCGCCGATCCGCATCGCGCTCTGCGTGCGGGCGAGCACGCGAAACGCTCCTCCGACTGTGCCGGATGTAGCCGCTGCATCATGTGGTGTCCCGTCGGGCGGGAGACACAGGGTGGCTGAACGTCCGTCCGGATCTCTTCTCGCCGCCAACGGATTCTTCCGGGGCATGCCGGCCCACTACCTGGACGGGCTGGCGGCCGTGGCCCGCACCGAGTGCCTACGTGCCGGTCACCGTCTGTTCGACGAGGGCGGTCCGGCGGACCGGTTCTGGCTGATCCGGTCCGGTCGCGTCGTGCTCGATCTCCATGCGCCCGCCCGCGGCGACTTGATCATCGAGTCGCTCGGACCCGGGTCGGTGCTGGGCTGGTCGTGGCTGTTCCCGCCCTACGAATGGAGGTTCGGGGCCGTCGCGGCGGAGCCGGTCAACGCCATCGCGTTCGACGCCGCGGCGGTACGGGTCCGGTGCGCCGCCGATCCCGCGCTCGGGTACGAGCTGACCCGCCGGTTCGCCGCGGTCATGCTCGACCGGCTGCAGAACACCCGCATGCGTCTCCTCGACCTGTACGGCGCGCCGGCCGGAGGCGCCTGGTGACCGCGATGGCGCCGACGCCGTACCGGGTGATGTCCCGGCGGGTGGAGACCCACGATGTGGCGACTCTCACCCTCGAACCGTGCGGCGCGGCGATCGCGCCGGTCCGGCCCGGGCAGTTCACCATGCTGTACGCCTTCGGCGTCGGGGAGGCGCCCATCTCGGTCAGCCGCACCGGGCCGCTCCTCGAACAGACCATCCGCGACGTTGGCGCGGTCAGCCACGCCCTGCACGAGGCCGGGCCTGGACAGATGGTCGGCGTCCGCGGTCCCCTCGGGGTCGGCTGGGGCGTCGAGGAGGCCGCCGGCCGCGACGTCGTCTTCGCCGCAGGCGGCATCGGGCTGGCCCCGCTGCGATCCGCGCTGCTGTACGCCTTGGAGCACCGTGACTCCTACGGCGACATCGCGCTCCTCATCGGTGCCCGTACGCCCGGGGACCTGCTGTACGCCGCCGAGATCGCGGACTGGCGCAGGCGAGGGGTCCGGGTCGAGGTGACCGTCGACCGGGCGTACTCGGGCTGGGACGGGCACGTCGGCCTGATCACCACGCTCGTCGGCCGGCTTGACGCCGCGCCGGCGAACGCCGTGGCGTTCGTCTGCGGACCGGAGATCATGATGCGCCTCACCGCACGCGAGCTCCTCGCCCGGGGGATCGATGACATCCGGATCTCCCTGGAGCGCAACATGCGCTGTGGAATCGGCTGGTGCGGGCACTGCCAGCTCGGCCCGTGGCTGCTCTGCCGCGACGGCCCGGTCGTGTCCTATGGCGACGCCGCGCCGCTGCTGGGAGTGAAGGAACTCTAGAAAGGAGCCGGCGGTGTCTCCGAAGCTCGCCGTGTGGAAGTTCGCCTCGTGCGACGGCTGCCAGCTCAGCCTCCTCGACTGCGAGGACGAGCTGCTGACGCTCGCCGGCGAAGTGGAGATCTCCCACTTCCTGGAGGCCTCCGCCATGACCGCGCCCGGACCGTACGACGTGTCGCTGGTGGAAGGATCGATCTCCACGCCCGCCGACGCCGAACGCATCAAGCACGTCCGGCGCGTGTCCCGGAGACTGGTGACGATCGGAGCGTGCGCCACCGCGGGTGGCATCCAGGCGCTGCGAAACTACGCCGACACCGAGGAGTACCGCTCGGTCGTCTACGCCAAGCCGGAGTACGTCGCCACTCTTGCCGGCTCCACGCCGATCTCCGCGCACGTCCCGGTCGACTTCGAGCTGCGCGGCTGCCCCATCGATCGAAGTCAGCTGCTGGAGGTGATCTCGGCCTACCTCGCCGGCCGCAAGCCCGGTATCCCCTCCCACCCGGTCTGCTTCGAGTGCAAGATGCGTGGCACCGTCTGCGTGATGGTCGCCCACGGCACGCCGTGCCTCGGCCCGGTGACCCACACCGGCTGCGGCGCCATCTGCCCGGCGTACGGGCGCGGCTGCTATGGCTGCTTCGGCCCCGCGACCAGGCCGAACATGGGTTCGTTGAAGACGTGGCTGGGCAATATCGGCATGTCACGCCCAGAGGTGGACCGGGTGTTCTCCACCTTCAACGTCGCCGCGTTCGAGGAGCAGACCGATGACCCACCGTGAGCGCACCTTACGGGTGGGCGCCCTGGCCCGGGTCGAGGGACAGGGCGCGATGTACGTACGGGCTCGTGACGGCCGGGTCGAGGAGGTCCGGCTCGACATCTACGAGCCGCCCCGGTTCTTCGAGGCCTTCCTGCGCGGCCGCGCCCACACCGAACCGCCCGACATCACCGCCCGGATCTGCGGAATCTGCCCGGTCGCGTACCAGATGAGCGCGTGCCGGGCCATCGAGGCCGCCTGCGGCGTCACCGTGAGCGAACCCCTGGAGGCACTGCGGCGCCTGCTGTACTGCGGTGAGTGGATCGAGAGCCACACCCTGCACATCTACCTGCTCCACGCCCCGGACTTCCTCGGTTACCCCGGCGCCGTGGAGATGGCACGGGACCACCGGCAGGTCCTCGAACGCGGTCTGGCCCTGAAGAAGGCCGGAAACACGATCATGGAGCTGATCGGCGGCCGGCCCATCCATCCGATCAACGTCCGGGTCGGCGGCTTCTACCGCGCGCCCACCCGAGCCGAACTCACCGCGCTGACCGAGCCCCTGCGCCGTGCCCTCGACCACGCCCTCGCCACGGTCGAGTGGGTGGCCGGCTTCGCCATGCCCGAAGACCGGCTCGAGCATGAGTTCCTCGCCCTGACCGCCGACGTCTACCCGATCGAAGGCGGTGTCCCGCGCACCACCGGCGGGCGAACGTTCGAGGTCGCCGACTTCGAAGACCACATCATCGAGGAACAGGTGCCCCACTCGACGGCCCTGCACGCCCGCCTCGCCGGAGGCGGTCGTTACCTGACCGGCCCGCTGGCGCGTTACGCGCTCAACCGAGACAGGCTGTCGCCGCTCGCCCGTGACGCCGCACGCACGGCGGGCCTCGGACAGGTGTGCCGCAATCCGTTCCAGAGCATCGTCGTACGCGCCGTCGAGGTCGTCTACGCGGTCGAGGAGGCGCTACGGCTCATCGAGGCGTACCGGCCGCCGCCCGGACCGTTCGTCGCCGTACCACCGCGCGCGGGCATCGGGCACGGGGCGACGGAGGCTCCGCGAGGCGTGCTGTTCCACCGCTACGAACTCGACCCCGCCGGCGTGATCGGCTCGGCGCGCATCGTCCCGCCGACCTCACAGAACCAGGCGGCGATCGAAGACGACATGCGCGCCGTGGTCCAGGCGCGCCTCGAACTGGACGACGATGCGCTGACCGCGGTGTGCGAACGGGCGATCCGCAACTACGACCCCTGCATCTCCTGCGCGACGCACTTCCTCGACCTGACCGTGGAGCGCTCGTGATCGTCATCGGAGTCGGCAACGAACTCCGCCGCGACGACGGCGCCGGTCCGGCCGTCGTCGACGAGCTGCGGAGCCGGCCGCTGGAGGGGGCGACCCTCGCGGTCTCCGACGGAGAGCCGAGCCGCCTCCTCGATCTGTGGGCCGGGGCGGACCTCGCCGTCGTGGTCGACGCCGTTCCGTCCACCGACGAGCCCGGCCGTGTCCGCGAACTCGACGCCGTGAGCGGTGCCGTGTCGGACACGAGCAGCCACGCTCTGGGCCTCGGCGTCGCGACACGGCTGGGGGAGGCCCTCGGCCGGATGCCCGCCACGATGCGGATCTACCTCATCGAGGGCACCGATTTCGGCTTCGGACCCGGCCTGAGCCCGCCGGTCGTCCGGGCCGTATCCGAGGTCGCCGACCGCATCACGGCACTCAGCCGCGAAACTCGCCGCTAAAGAAATCCCTGTTCGATCGAGACGCCTCCGCCGTGCAGCGGAAGCCGGTATCCGCTCACGCGTTCGAGATGGAGGCGGATCACGTACGGCTTGGGACGCCGGTCCCAAGGCATCGACCGCTGCCCGGCGGCCGGATCCGTCTCCGCCGCGAGCTCAGCATGGCCGACCACCAGCACGCTCCATCCGGAGCGCAGCGCCGGCTCAAGATCGTCGGCTTCGAACGAGATCGACCGGCCGCTGCGCACGGCGTCCAGCTTTCCTCCGGTGGCGGTGCTGAAAACGATGTCCTCACCGGCAAGGGCGAAGTTCACCGGTACAACGGTGACGTCCCCGTCGTCGGTCGCCCACGCGACGCGCCCGATGTCCACGGAACGCAGCAGCGAAAGGCAGGCGTCACGGTCGAGCATCCCCTGCGTGTCTCGCTCGCCGACCATGCCGTCTCCCACGCTGAGTGGTCCACTCCCCACGGTAGTGACCAGGCGTGGCTCTCTGGCGGGCGACCGGGCGCCGCGGGAGTGGACGAAAGTCATCTGAGGCCGGGCCCTTTCGCCCCCATGGTCGGGAGCTGTGACTTCTATCCCTTGCGTATCACCGAGGTCAGGTTGGGAGGTGACAGAGCGGAGGAAGACGCCCCAGGTCATGAGGCCGGGCGTGGCATTGCGAGGAGGCACCATGACGAGCCTGCCGACGCGGTTCCTGCTGGGCAGTACGGTGGCCGCCGCACTGAGTGTCCCGCTTTACGGGGCCTTCGCCGCGGCCGCAACGGGCAGCGCGAGCGCTGCTGTGGTCACCCGTACGCCGAGCCCCCAGACACGCGCCGATCTGGCGAAGGCCATGCGGGGCGAGGCTTTCGCGAACGTCTCGTACCGGCTGTACGCCGACCAGGCCCGGCGGGAGGGGCTGGGGTCGGTGGCCGACCTGTTCGAGCGGACGGCCGCGACCGAGCGGGACGAGCACTTCGCCGAGAGCGCGGCGATGGCCGGTCTGGTCGGGAACGACGCGGCGAACCTGCGGGCCGCCATCTCCGGCGAGCACTACGAGGCCAACACGATGTATCCCAAGTTCG
>NZ_BAABHF010000017.1:0-312642 GCF_039541955.1 Actinoallomurus oryzae
AGTCGTTGGGTCAGACCCGGCCGGGAGGCGCTCATCTACATCATCACTGTCAGTCGTCGTCTTGTGCCTCCCACTGCTCGTTGCGCTCGCGTGCGTGCTGGAGGGCGTTCGCGGCCTCGGTCTCGGTGGCGTACGGGCCCATCCGGTCGCGGTCGGGACATCCGGGGCCGTGCTCGACCCGCTTGTGCTTGAGACAGAAGAACCACTCGCCGTCGTCGCTCATCGTCGCCTCCTGATCGACTTGTCATCGTTCCCCTCAGAGGCCACTACACTCCAACACCATGACGACGCAACTCCGTCCTGGCCGCGTCTCGCCGATGCGCACGGTGCCCGCGAACATCCCCCGCCCGGAGTACGTCGGCAAGAAGTTCCCCCGCACCGGTGAGCCCGACGTGAAGACGCCGGAGATCATCGAGCGGATGCGGGTGGCCGGCCGGATCGCGGCGCAGGCGATGGCCGAGGTCGCCAAGCACATCGAGCCCGGCGTCACCACCGACGAGCTCGACCGCATCGGGCACGAGTTCATGCTCGACCACGGCGCCTACCCCTCGACGCTCGGCTACCGCGGGTTCCCCAAGTCGCTGTGCACCTCGCTGAACGAGGTGATCTGCCACGGCATCCCCGACGACACGGTCGTGCGCGACGGCGACATCATCAACATCGACATCACCGCGTTCAAGGACGGCGTGCACGGCGACACCGACGCGACGTACCTCGTCGGCGACGTGGACGAGGAGTCCCGGCTGCTCGTCGACCGCACCCGGGAGGCCCTGACCCGTGCCATCAAGGCGGTGCGCCCCGGCCGGCGGCTCAACGTCATCGGCCGGGTCATCGAGTCCTACGCCAAGCGGTTCGGGTACGGCGTGGTCCGCGACTTCACCGGCCACGGCATCGGCACGACGTTCCACTCCGGGCTGATCGTGCCGCACTACGACGACGCGAACGCCTCGACCGTCATCGAGCCGGGCATGACGTTCACCATCGAGCCGATGCTGACCCTCGGCACGATCGAGTACGAGATCTGGCCCGACAAGTGGACGGTCGTGACGAAGGACCGCAAGCGCACCGCCCAGTTCGAGCACACCCTTCTCGTCACCGACGACGGCGCGGAGATCCTCACCCTCCCGTGAGATAACGCCGCGACGCGGGGTACGCAACGCCGTATGGCGGAACTAGGGACCTACCGCAGCAAACGCGACGCGCGCCGTACGCCGGAGCCGGTCCCGGCGGAGGGTCCGCTGCCCGAGGGCAACGACGACACGTTCGTCATCCAGGAGCACCACGCGCGGCGGCTGCACTGGGACTTCCGGCTCGAACGCGACGGCGTGCTCGTCTCGTGGGCGCTGCCCAAGGGTGTGCCGGACGACCCGAAGGTCAACCACCTCGCCGTGCACACCGAGGACCACCCGCTGGAGTACGCCTCGTTCGCCGGAGAGATCCCGCAGGGCGAGTACGGCGGCGGCCAGGTGATGATCTGGGACCGCGGCACGTACGAGACCGAGAAGTGGACCGAGCGCGAGGTCAAGATCGTGCTGCACGGCGGCCGGGTCTCGGGCCGGTACGTCCTGTTCCCCACCAACGGCAAGAACTGGATGATCCACCGGCTGGATCCGCCGGTCTCCCCCGACGCCGACCCGATGCCCGAGGACGTACGCCCGATCGTGCCGGAGAAGCGCACGCGGCTGCCGCGGCGGCACGACGAGTACGGTTACGAGTTCGCCTGGGGCGGCCGGCGGCTGATCGCCTACGGCGAGCGCGGGCCGGCGCGTGTCGTCGCCGCGGACGGCAGGCCCGCGAAGGCGCCGCGCGGGCTCGGCGAGGCGCTCGGGTCCCACCGGGCGGTCCTCGACGGCGAGCTGACCGACGCCGGCGGCGAGACGTACATGATCTACGACCTGCTCTACCTGGACGGGCGGTCGCTGCTGGACGAGCCGTACGAGCGTCGTCGCGAGCTCCTCGGCGAGCTGGGTCTGTCCGGTCCGCACTGGGAGACCGCGCCCTGGTTCGACGACGGCGAGGCGGTCCGGGAGGCGGCGCGCGAGCAGCGCCTTCCCGGAATCGTCGCCAAGCGCCTCGACGCGCCGTACCGGCCGGGTAAGGCCGACTGGCGCCTGATCCCGATCGGCGGCTGACACCGCCCCAGCGCCCTCGCCCGGCCCCCGCTGCGACCGAAATCTGACGAATTCCGCTGACACACGGTGAACGTCCGCATGTGTTCCGGCGCGTCGCGCAGCGTGGAGGGCCTCCGGCCCGTTACAGTCCGCGCGTGGTTATTACGCGGGCAAAGCGAGTGATGTACGCATGATGGGGCATACCCACGCCCTAGCGGGGGCTGTCGCGTGGCTGGGCCTCGTGCCCTTCCTCGCGGACTACGGAATGAAGATGACGCCCGGCGAGATCGTCGCCGGCTCCGTCGTCTGCGCGGGGGCGGCGCTGCTGCCCGACATCGACCACCACTCCGGCTCGATCGCCAACGCGCTCGGGCCGGTCACGAAGGTCGTGTGCAAGGGCGTCGCGTGGATCTCCGGCGGGCACCGCCACGCGACGCACTCCCTGTTCTTCATCGTGTTGATGACGTTCGGCACCGACCTGCTCGCCCAGTACTTCCGGCCCGGCTGGTGGGTGGAGCTCTTCCTGCTCATCTGCCTCGGGCTGCGCGGGGTCGGCATCCACGTCCCCGAGCGCGAGCACTTCAACGTGATCATCAACGGCGCCCTCGCGCTGGGCCTGACCTTCCTCATGATCGGCATGCACTTCGCCGGCCCGGGGATCGACCTGTTCATGGGTCACTACTACCTGGGCTGGGCGGGCCTGTCGGTGGGGCTCGGCTGCTTCATGCACATGTTCACCGACTGCCTCACCCCGGAAGGCTGCCCGGTGTTCTGGCCGTGGAAGAAGCGGTTCGAGATCCCGATCGTGCCGCGCACCAACGGCGTCGTCGAGAAGTGGGTGGTCACCCCGATCCTCACCCTCGGCGTGGTCGTCCTGGCGATCCGCACGTCGGCGGGCGGCTTCGCGGTGAACTGGCTCCAGCACAACCGCGGCTGAGCGCGAAACCGGCCCATCTCCCTTCTCCGGCAAAGGATGGGCCGGTCCGGCGTGCCGTAGGGCTTGCCGCCCGAGGCTGCTGGGAACAGCAGTGTGCGTGACTCCTCCGCTTCCTGATGGGAGCGGCTTCTCGCTAAGCCGCTTGCGCAGCGTCGCGAAGGGCAAGCCCTGCCCTCAAGATGTTGATCGCCGCGTTGACGTCGGCGTGCGCGGTATGCCCGCACGCCGTACACCCGAACACGGCCTGGGTGATGCGGTTCTCCTTCGCGCAATGCCCGCATTCGGCGCACGTGCGGGAGGTGTTGGCAGGGTTCACCGCGATCAGCTCCCGACCGGCGCTTTCAGCCTTGTGCGACAAGATCGTCAGGAACACCCCCCAACCCGCATCCAAGATCGAACGGTTCAGCCCGGACTTCGCGGCGGCGCCGTTGGGCAGGTGGCCGCCGCCGCCGTCCGGCTTGGGTGCTGCCCGTTCGGTCATGTCGGTGACCTTGAGCGCTTCGTCCGCGATCACGTCGTGGTCGCGGACCAGCCTCAGCGCGGCCTTGTGCGCACTGTCGAGGCGTTGCCGCCGCACCTTCGCGTGCAGGGCGGCGACACGGGCGACGGCCTTACGCCGCCGCCCAGCGGGCACATCGTCACACGACAGCACGACGAACCAGCGGGCGCCTTCCCGCCTCACGCCGATCGTCTTGACGGTGCCCAGCACACGCCGGTGCCGATGGACCCGCACATGCCCGACGCCCTGCAACCGCACGTAGGTCACGGTCGGGTGGTGGGGCCGGGAGTCCCACCGAGCCTGCTGGGAAGAGAACGACCACCGGCCCTGACCATCAAGGTCGTCGGCGCGGATGTGCTTCAACTCCGCCGACTGATCGCCGTACCGCACCCTCACCCCGGCTTTGCGGCAGGCCGTACGGCGGTGTTCCAAAGCGGCGTTGCACAACTCCCGGTGGTCCTCCAGGCACTGCGTGAGCGCGACGGCCTGCTTGCCGGTGGGGCGCAGCAGGAACTTGAACGACCTGCGCACACCCACCCCCTCACGCTCGGTAACGACAACACCACGCTATCGACTCGCACCGACAAAAACCGCAAGGAAATCTATGATGCGCAGACCTGACAGGCCAAGACACACCCGGGCCCTGGCGGCCCGCCCGCTCCCGATCCCCCCGTCGCCCAAAGGCGACGGTCCCCTCAGAAGACTCTGATGATGGAGCGACACACGCGGTCCGTCCTGGCGGTGCTCGCCGGGCTGGCGCTGATCGCGGGCTGCGGCACCAGGGCGCGCCGGGACACCCGGCCCAGCGCGGCGAGCGCGGGCACGCCCGTCACCGGCACCGTGCTCGAGCAGCAGTTCGAGCAGGTCGTCAAGAAGGTGCTGCCCTCCGTCGTGCAGATCAACACGGACTCGGGCCTCGGGTCGGGGATCGTCTATGACAACAAGGGCGACATCGTCACCAACGACCACGTCGTGGCGGGCGCACGGCGACTGCAGGTGACCACGCCGAGCTCCAAGAGGCCGCTGCCCGCCACGCTCGTCGGGGAGTTCTCCGCGAACGACCTCGCCGTCGTCCGGGTCAAGAACGCCCCGCTGACGCCGGCGACGTTCGGTGACTCCGCGCGGCTGGCCGTGGGCCAGATCGTGCTGGCGATGGGCAACCCGCTGGGGCTGTCCGGGAGCGTCACCAACGGCATCATCTCCGCGCTGGGGCGTACGGTCAGCTCCCAGCGCGAGGGCGCCTTCCCCGGCGCGACGATCGCCGGCGCCGTGCAGACGAGCGCGCCGATCAACCCGGGCAACAGCGGCGGCGCGCTGGTGACCCTGGCCAACCAGGTGGTGGGCATCCCGACGCTGACCGTCTCGGACCCGCAGATCGGCGGGGCGGCGGCGGGCATCGGATTCGCCATTCCGAGCAACACCGTCAAGCTCATCGCCGACCAGCTCATCGCCTCGGGCCGGGTCAAGGAGTCCGGACGCGCCGCGATCGGCGCCAAGGTGCGCACGGTGGTCGACCTGCGGGGCGAAGTCGAGGGCGTCGGCGTCGTCTCGGTGACGCCGGGCGGCCCCGCGGAGAAGGCCGGTATCGCCGCGGACGACGTCATCCTCTCGATCAACGGCGTCCGCACGCCGACGACGACGGCCCTGGCCGAGGCGCTCGCCGCCCTGAAGCCCGGCCAGAAGGTGAAGGCCCAGATCATGCGCCCCGACGGCGCACGGGAGACGGTGACGATCACCCTCGGGCAGCTCCCCGGCTAGCGCTTGTGTGGTGTGCACCGGCCGCCATCGGAAATCCCACTGAGGTACAGAGGCTCTCGCCTCGATTCGCTCAGCGGGGCTGGATGACCAGCTTGTTGTGCCGGAAGTCCAGGATCACGTTGCCGAACCGGCACAGCTCGTCCGAGCCCAGCAGGCCGGCCACGCCGATGCCGAGGTCGACGACCGACAGCGACCTACCGTGCATGGGCAGGCCGCCGAGCGTCCAACGGTGGACGCGGACGACCGGCACCATGCCGCTGCCCGTCACTCCCTGCACGGGATGCTGTTGCCCGGTGCGCGGCAGGCCCAGCCGGCGCACCAGGCTGCGGTCCACCGAGGAGTTGGAGGAGCCGGTGTCCAGCACGAACTCGTACGGCCCGTGCCCGTTGACCTTCATCGGCACGTAGACGAGCGTGCCTCCGTTCCCGCGGACCACCCGCATCGGCAGCGTGACCTCGCCCGGACGCGCCGTCGGCGAGGACGTCGGTGCCCGTCCGGACGGTGACGCGGCCATCGGATGGCCGGCCGGACGCGGGCTCTGGACCGCGCCGACACGGGAGTGAGCGCAGCCGATGGCGATCTGCAACGCCGCCGTCAGCAGCAGACCGGTGATCACAGTGCGGGACACAGGACGGACGTTCCCGCGTGAGGCTTTCCTTACCCGTGATCGTCAGCCCTGGTCACGTTACCGACGGGGAGGGTCTTCGCTGGTCAGGACGGTTTCGCGAGGGCACGGACCCGTTCGATCACGGGCGCGAACGCGTCCATGAACGGGCCGTGGACGGTGTAGTAGGTGAACCCGAAGCGCTCCCGGTCGCGCAGGATCTGCTCGGCCATCTGCTCGACCGTGCCGATGAGCAGGAAGGGGGTGTCGAGGATCTCCTCGACGGTCATCGTGTGTCCGTACCGCTCCAGCAGGCCCTCGGCGGCGGCCTCGCGGTCGTCGGTCTCCAGGACCAGCTGAATCAGCACGTGCCACTCGACCTGCCCGGCGCGGTCGCCCGCCCGCTCACGGGCGTACCGGACGCGCTCGGCCGCCTCCTCGGCGGTGCCGAGCCGGAAGGTGCCCGGCGGCCGTCCCTTGATCTGGTACAGCCCGGCGACCGCGATGATGTCGGCGTGCTCGGCGGCGATCCGCAGGACCCGGTCGCCCGTACCGCCGACGATCAGCGGCGGCCCGGACCCGCCGAAGCCCTGCCGCTGGACGGGCCCGAACGTCGGCAGGCCCAGCGCCTCCCGCGTCGCCGCGTGCTGCGGGTACCCTTCCGAGGCGAACAGCCGCCCCAGCTCCTCGATCACCTGTTCCAGCCGGTCCGCGCGCGGGCCGAAGGACTCCCACGGGATGCCGGCCTCGTCGAACTCCCACTTCATGTGCCCGGAGCCGAGACCGACTTCCAGGCGCCCGCCGGTGAGCACGTCGGTCGTGACCACCTCGCGGGCCAGCAGGGCCGGATTCCAGAACGCCGCGTTCAGCACGAGCGTGCCGACCTTCAGCCGTTCGGTGGCCGCCGCCGCGGCGACCAGGGCCGGGAACGGCGCGGCGAACCCCAGGTGGTCGGCGGCGAACACCGTGTCGTACCCGTACGCCTCGCCGCGCCGGCAGGTCTCGATGAACCGTTCGCGGGAGCCGACGTCGAGAAGGTCGAACGAGAAACGATAGTCAGCCATGTCCGTTACGCTGCCGCACCCCGCGGCCCGGCGCCATGGCCGTACGCCGGGGGGCGGAATCGCCGGAAGCGGAAAGACCGCGGATGAGCCATCCGGGCTGAGATCGCGCTATTCCTGCGGCGGAGACGCGGAGGCCGATGGAGGGCGCTTGTCGAGCGAGGCGAGGTAGGCGTTGTACTCGGCCAGCTCGTCGTCGGTCTGCGCCGCCTCGGCCCGGTCGGCCCGCCGTTCGAGCCGCCGCGCCAGCCGCTGGTCGTCGGCGTACCACTGGAACACCATCGCGATCAGCACGATGAAGGTCGGGATCTCGCCGAACGCCCAGGCGATCGCGCCGCCGGTGTGCTGGTCGGCCACGATCGAGGTGCCCCACGGACGGTGCAGCGCGGTGTACCACCCGGCCGCGAGCGGCTTGCCGAGGTTCATCAGCGCGATGCCGAAGAACGCGTGGAACGGCATCGTGACGAACAGCAGGAGCATCTTGGCCACGTACGGCAGCTTGCGCGGCGTCGGGTCGACGCCGATCAGCACCCAGAAGAACAGGATGCCGGAGGCGAGGAAGTGCACGAGCATCGCCAGGTGCCCGATGTGGGCGCGCATGAGGTAGCCGAACAGCGGCGTGAAGTACACCGTGTACGTGCTGGCGATGAAGATGACCGTGGCCGTGGCGGGATGGCCGATGAACCGCAGCGTCCGGCTGTGCAGGACGATCGTCAGCCATTCGCGCGGCCCGCGGTCGCCGCGGATCGCGGCGGGCTTCAGCGCGCGCAGCGCGAGCGTCACCGGGGCGCCGAGCACGAGCAGGATCGGGCTCAGCATCGACAGGACCATGTGCTGGATCATGTGCGTGCTGAACAGCACCGGGGAGTACGTCGCCATCCCGGTCATCGTGACCGCGACGATCGTGACCAGGCCGAGTCCCCAGGAGATCGTCCGGCCGACCGGCCAGGCGTCGCCGCGTGCGCGCAGCCGCGCGACGCCCGCGGCGTACAGGCCGGCGAGCACGATGACGAGCACGGCGAAGAACAGGTCCGGCCGCCACATCGTCGCGAGCCGCCCGACCGTGATCGGCGGCGGCATCGGGAATCCGATGACGCTGGTGACCGCGTCCTCGTTGGTGGTCACGGCGGGCGGGGCCGTACGGGCGAGCGCGACGGCGACGCCGAGGGTCGCGGCCATGACCATGATCTCCACCCCGGCGAGGCGGACGAACGCCCACGGCGGGCGGGTCACGGCCGGACGGGCGTAGCCCTTGGGGTTGTGCGCCATGAGGGCCGGCAGGGTGCGCTCGCGGTGCAGGTAGCCGAAGACCCCCAAGACGACGAACAGGGCCAGCTTGACCAGGACCAGCCGCCCGTAGTCGGTGGTGTAGAGCAGCGACGGGTCGGGCAGCCGGGAGACGGCGTTGGCGGCCCCGCTGACGCCCACGGCGACGTAGCACCACAGGGCCATCCGGCTGAACCGCCCGGCGGCGACGCCGAGATGGTCCCCGTCGTGCGTGGCGTGCCAGACGAGCGCGATCAGGCCGCCCACCCAGGGCGACAGCGCCAGGATGTGCATCGCCAGGCCGCTGATGGCCAGCTCGTGGTTGGGCGAGGACGAGGAGTGCCCGGTGAGCGGGGGCGGCAGCAGCGCGACGAGCGCCACGACCAGCAGGCCCGCGGCGCTGCCCGGCGTGGCGGCGGTGCGGGCCAGCAGCGCGATGAGCGCGGCGAGCAGCACCACGAACATCAGCGCCGTGCCCTGCGGGATCTGCCCGACGTAGCTGGACAGCTCACTGCCGCCGACGATCTTTCCGGCGGGTATGCCGAGGATGTCGGACACCGTGAAGATCAGCGTGGCGGCGGCGCCGGCCGCCCAGGCCGCGGCGATCCACGAGGCGCCCCGCAGGTAGCGGACGGCGTGCGGGTCGAGCACGCCGCGCGTCGACGGGAGCAGCACCGCGGCGCCGAGCAGGACGCCGACGGTCAGGGTGCCGCCGGCCTCCATGACGAAGCGGGAGACGGGCAGCCCCCAGCGGGTCAGCGTGCCGGCGTCGCTCAGCCCGGGGATCACCTGCTCGCGCAGCGCGCCGCCGGCGAGCCCGGCGACGACCATGACGCCGATGCCGATGATCGCGGCCGCCGCCGCGATGGCCACGCCCGGCCTACGCATGGAACCCGGCCTCGGGAGCGCGGGGGGTGCGACGGGCCGGTTCGCCGGCCCCGTTCGTAGCGCGACCGGACGGCGGGCCGATGAGACGCCCCCGGGTCGCGGGCACGCGGCGCGGTCGGCGCTCGGGCCGGTGAAGGTTCGTCATGGAGGCGAGGTCGATCTCTCAGAGGTGGACGGGCACCACGGACGTTCCCACCTTATTCACCACCGGGCAACGGCCCGCGCCGACTGGCCTTTTCGACGCGAACACTTGGTGATTTCGCGCCCCGCGCGCCGCGCCGGCCACTGCCGGCCTCACCGGTCGCCGGCGGCGCACCGCGGGGTGTCCGGACCGTAGGTCACAGGCCCGCGCAGTTCAGTGCGTTCCGGTACGCCTCGGTGCGGCGTTCTTCGTCACCGGTCTGCGACAGCAGCTCGGCGAGGTTGAACCAGCCCTCGGCCGCCTCGCGGGAGGGCTCCATCCGCCGCAGGCACTCCATGGCCCGGTCGAGCACCTCGACCGCGGACTCCGCGCGGTCGAGGCGGATGCGGGCCTCCGCCAGCACGATGAGCGCGCCGGCGGTGGCCGGACGCGGCTCGTCGCCGAGCAGGTCGAGGGCCTCAGTGGCGCGGTCGGCCGCCTTGCGCGGCTGGCCGAGCGCGAGCTCGGCGCGGGCCAGCTCGGTCAGGCACCGGGCGATGTCGATTCCGCCGGCCGCCGTGGCGGTCATCTCCCGCGTCGCCCGCTGCAGCTCGTCGCGGGCGCGTTCGGCGTCGTCCGGACGGGCCAGGAGCATCAGCGTGCCGTACTCGCCGCGCAGACGGCTGAGGTTGCGCAGGTCGGCGGCCTCGCCGAGGAGCGCCAGGGCGCGCTCGCCGTACGTCACGGCCTTCTCGAAGTCGGCCTGGTAACGGGCGACGATGGCCGCCTCCCAGTAGGCGGCCATGCGGGCGGCCGGGCTGCCGATCGCGTCCGCCTGCTCGATCAGGCGCTCGGCGAGCTGCCCGCCGCTGACCAGGTCACCGCGTTCGAGGTAGGCGCCGACCAGCGTCGCGCCGAGCTTGACCGCCTCGTCGCTCCACGGACCGGACCGTCCGGTGACGCGCGCGAAGGCGCCCTCGGCCACGGCGACGCTGCGCGCGGCGTCGCCCTTCTCCCGGTGGCAGCGTGACATCGCGATGTTGAGCCGGATCCATTCCTCGGTGTCGTAGTCGGGTGACAGCACCGCGGCGAGGGCGGCGAACTCCCCGATCGCCTCGTCGAGCTCGCCCGTCGCCTCCAGCGCGAGCGCGTGCGCCCAGCGGGCCCGGCGGGCGTACTCCGGCAGTGAGGCGAGGTCGGGGTCGGCCAGCAGCTCGGTGAGCCGGTCACGGGCCTCCGCCGCCTCGCCGTTCTGCAGGGCGATCTCGGCGTACTCGAGCGTCACGCGCATCTGGTCCTGGACGTGCTCGTCGATGCCGCTGGACAGGTACGAGGGCGAACAGCCCAGCTTGCGGGCCAGCAACCGCACGACGTCGGGCGTCGGTATGCGCTTACCGCTCTCGATCAGGGAAACGTAACTATCGGACAGCTCCGGGAGGGCCAACTGCGCCTGTGACAGACCCTGACGAATCCGCGTCATCCGGATTCTTTGCCCGAGTGTTACTTGACTGTCCACATTTACCTGCTTTTACTCGAACGCTTAATGGAGGCCGTTCGCATGAACCGACTCATGAGAGCCGTGACCATGCTCGTGGTGGTAACCGGTATTTCGCTCGGCGCCGGGAGCACGCCCGCGACCGCCGCCGTCATCAGCGCCGGCCACTCCGGTCCACCCGGAGTGTTCCACTGCTGCTGACGTCCTTCTCTTAAAAGGATAGTTTTCTCCGGCTTCTTCCAGAAGCATCTGGCGAAAGATGGCGGAGGCGCGTCCGCGGGGCCCGCCGACATCGGCCCCGCGGACCGACTCATATGCGGCATATCGGGAGATCTCGCCAAAGAGCGCCGCCGGTTTCGTGAGATCGTCCCAGTCTCTTTCTCCTCCGCGCCTGCTCTACTGCGCTGAGTGGCGGGTAGAGACGGGAGGTGGGCGTCGTGACGCAGCAGGACGGTCCGTACGCACGAGAGGGCGCACCGGTCACCGGGCGCTCGTTCGCGGGCGGCGTCGGCGACAGCGCGGTCCGCCCGGACGGCGTGCTGAAGGTCCGGGGCGCCTTCGCCTACTCCTCCGACCTGTGGATGGACGGCATGCTGTGGGGCGCCACGCTGCGCAGCCCGCACCCCAGCGCCGCGATCCGCGGCATCGACGTCACCGAGGCGCTCCGGCTCCCCGGCGTGTACGCGGTGCTCACCCACGAGGACGTCCCCGGCGCCAAGCACTACGGCCTGGAGCTGAAGGACCAGCCCGTCCTCGCCATCGACCAGGTCCGCTACCAGGGCGAAGCCGTGGCGATCGTGGCCGCGGACCACCCCGAGACCGCCCGCCGGGCCTGCGACCTCATCGAGGTGGACTACGAGGTACGCGAGCCGGTGACCGACGCGCGGGCCGCCGCTCTCGACCCCGCCTGCCCGAAGGTGCACGAGCGCGGCAACGTCGTACGGCACCAGCCGGTGCGGACCGGCGAGGTGTTCACCGCCGACGTGGTCGTCACCGGCGAGTACGAGGTGGGCATGCAGGACCAGGCGTTCCTCGGCCCGGAGTCGGGGCTCGCCGTGCCGGCCGAGGACGGCGGCGTCGACCTGTTCATCGCCACCCAGTGGCTGCACGTCGACCAGGAGCAGATCGCCCCGGTGCTGGGCCTGCCGCCGGAGAAGGTCCGGCTCACCCTGTCGGGCGTGGGCGGCGCGTTCGGCGCGCGCGAGGACCTGTCGATGCAGGTCCACGCGTGCCTGCTCGCACTCCACACGGCCCGCCCGGTCAAGATCGTCTACGGCCGCGAGGAGTCCTTCTCCGGCCACGTCCACCGCCACCCGGCGACCCTGCGCTACGAGCACGGCGCCGATCGGGACGGCCGGCTGGTCTACGTCAAGGCCGAGATCATCCTCGACGGCGGGGCGTACTGCTCGTCCACGCCCGCGGTGGTCGGCAACGCCGCCTCGCTCGGCGCGGGCCCGTACGACGTGCCGAACGTCATGATCGACGCCTACGGCGTGTACACCAACAACCCGCCGTGCGGGGCGATGCGCGGCTTCGGCGCCGTGCAGGCCTGCTTCGCCTACGAGTCGCAGATGGACCGGCTCGCCGAGGCGTGCGGGCTGGACCCGGTCGAGATCCGGGTGCGCAACGCGCTGTCGGAGGGCTCACGCCTGCCGACCGGGCAGGTCGTCGACATGCCCGCGCCGCTCACCGCCATGCTGCGCCGCGTCCGTGACTTCCCGATGCCCCCGCCGCCCGACACCGGCGACCTGCGGAACCTCCCCGGCGGCGTGTCCAACACGACGCACGGCGAGGGCGTCGTCCGCGGCGTCGGGTACGGCATCGGCATCAAGAACATCTGCTACTCCGAGGGGTTCGACGACCTGTCCACCGCCCGGGTGCGGCTGGAGGTGTCCGGCGGCGAGCCGGTCGTGCTGGTGCACACCGCCGCCGCCGAGGTCGGGCAGGGCCTGGTCACCCTGCAGGCGCAGATCGCCCGGACCGAGCTGGGCGTCGACCGGGTGACCGTCGCGCCCGCGGACACGACCGTCGGCTCCGCGGGCTCCTCCAGCGCGTCGCGCCAGTCGTACATGACCGGGGGTGCCGTACGCGCCGCCTGCGAGGCCGTACGGGAGCGGGTGCTGCGTCTCGCCGGGATGCCCGGCGGCACGCTCCGCGGCGGGCACGTCGTCGCCGGCGACGCCGCGGTCCCGCTCGCCGAGGTGCTCGGCGGCCGGGTCGTCGAGGAGACGCGGGAGTTCCACCACCGGCCGACGGCGCCGCTGGACCCGCGCACCGGCCAGGGCGACTCGCACACGCAGTTCGCCTTCTGCGTGCACCGGGCGGTGGTCGACGTGGACGTCGAGCTGGGCCTGGTCAAGGTGGTCGAGCTGGCCGCCGTGCAGGACGTCGGCAAGATCCTCAACCCGGTCGCGCTGGAGGGCCAGATCCACGGCGGCACGGCCCAGGGGCTCGGCCTCGCGCTCATGGAGGAGATCCAGGTGCGGGAGGGGCGCATCCGCAACCCGTCCTTCACCGACTACCTCATCCCCACGATCCTCGACATGCCGCCGATGCGCCTGCGCGTCCTCGAACATCCCGACCCGCACGCGCCGTACGGGCTGCGGGGCGCCGGTGAGCCGCCCACGCTGTCCTCGACGCCGGCGATCGTGGCCGCCGTGCGCGACGCCTGCGGCGCGCCGCTCACGCGGGTGCCGGTGCGCCCGGAGCACATCGTGGGCGCCTACGGCGGCGTCCGCGAAGTCCTGGCCTGAGACGGCGCCGTCGGGGGATTCCTTTACTCTTCTCCGCGTCACCCCCCGATCGGAGGTTCGCAGTGCTCGTACACCCCTGGGATTCGGCCGAAGACGACGAATGGCGCGCCTGGCTCGCCGAGCGTGACTTCGGGCAGCTGATCGCGGGCGGGCGCGACCGCGACCTGCCGGTCGTGGTGCCCACCCACTTCGTCTTCGACGGCGAGCGGACGGTGTGGCTGCACCTCGCGCGGCCCAACCCGGTCTGGGAGCCGCTCGAAGAGCGTCCGCGCGCCCTGCTCACCGTGATCGACGACTACACCTACATCCCCTCGGACTGGAACACCGCGCCCGGCGGCGCGGTCGAGCGCGGGGTGCCGACGTCGTACTACGCGACCGTGCAGCTGGCCTGCGACGTCCGCGTCGTCGACGACCCCGCGGAGAAGGCCGCGATCCTCGACCGGCAGCTCGCCCACTTCGAGCCGGGTTCGGCGCGGCTCCCGGTCGCGGCCGAGGAGGACCCGGACCGGCGGCTGATGCCCGGCATCCGCGGGCTCCAGCTGACCGTCACCGGCGTGCGGGCCAAGTTCAAGTACGGCGGGAACAAGGACGCCGCCCATGTCCGGGAGATCGCCGACCGGCTCGAGGAGCGCGGGACCCGGGCCGACATCGCGGCCCGCCAGCACGCGCTGCGGCGCCGGTAAGAGCCCGTGTGGACAGGGGCGCGCAGGAGCGGAGTTCCCATCCGCGCGGGCTCTGAATACCGCCCGGAAGACATATTTAGGTAGCGTTAAGAACTGGTGTGCCGGGAAGTCTGGTCGGCGCTGTCCTTGGTGACCCTCGGGGAAGGCAGTGCCATGACCGACGTCGAACCCTTCGGCCGGGCCGTTCTGCTGGTCGCGCTGATCGGCACGATGGCCGTGCTGTCGAGCCGGTTCGGCGAACGCCTGCGGGTGCCGGGCCCGGCGATCTTCCTGGTGGGCGCGGCGGTCGCCTCCGCCCTGTGGCCCGGCCTCGGCACCGTCGGGATACCCGCCGTCGAGGAGATCGTCACCGTCGCGCTGACCGTGATCCTCTTCGACGGCGGCATGAACATCGGCCGCCGCCGGTTCCGCTCGGCGCCCGGCGCCACGCTGTGGCTCGGCGTGGCCGGCACGCTCGTCACCGCCGTGGCCACGGCGGTCCTGGCCCACGAGGCGTTCGGCCTCGACTGGCGCATCGCGATGCTGCTCGGCACCGCGCTCTCCCCCACCGACCCGGCCGTGGTCTTCTCCGTGCTGGGGAGGCGGGAGATCGCCGGGCGCACCGGCACGCTGCTGGAGGGCGAGTCGGGCGCGAACGACCCCGTCGGCATCGCGCTGATGGTGGCGCTGCTGGGCGCGGGTGGCGCGAGCTGGCACTCCGCCGGAGAGGTCGTCGTCGAGTTCTGCCGGCAGATGGTGATCGGGGCGGCCGTCGGCATCGCGGGCGGCCTGCTCCTGCTGGCCTTCATGCGGCGCGTGCCGCTCCCCGCCGCGGGCCTGTACGCGCTGCGGGTCCTCTTCGGCGCTCTGGTGATCTACGGCCTGGGGACCCTCGCGCACGGCTCGGGCTTCCTGGCGGTGTTCACGGCCGGCATCGTGCTGGGCGACGAGCGCGCGCCGTACAAGCGGGAGATCGAACGGTTCCACTCGTCGCTGGCGAGCCTCGGTGAGATCGTCGCGTTCATCATGCTCGGGCTGACCATCAGGGTCCGCGACCTGCCGCACGGCGGGGCGCTCTGGATCGGCCTGCTGCTCGCGCTGGCGCTGGCCTTCGTCATCCGCCCGGTCTTCGTCGGACTCGTCCTGCTGCCGGTCCGGCTCCGGCGGTCCGAACGGGTCTTCGTGCTCTGGACGGGGTTGAAGGGCGCGGTGCCCATCCTCCTCGGCACCTTCATCCTGCAGGCCGGGGTGCCGGACGCCGAGCGGGCGTACGCGATCATCTTCGTGGTCGTGGCGTTCTCGGTGATCGTGCAGGGCGGGACGGTGCCCACCCTCACGCACCGGCTCGGCATACCGCTGCGCGTGGTCGAACCCGAGCCCTGGAGCCTGGGCGTACGCTTTCAGGAGGAGCCGGAGGGGCTGCACCGCTACCAGGTCGCGCCGGGCTCCCCCGCCGACGGAGCGACCGTCGACGACCTTCCGTGCGGCGAGGACGCCTGGGTGAGCTTCGTGATCCGGGAGGGCCGCCTGGTCCCGGTACGCTCCGGCACCGAGATGCAGGCCGGCGACGAGGTGCTGGTCCTGGCGGACGACGCGCCGCATCTCGAAACCGTCTTCACGAAGGCGGACGACACGCCCAGGACGTGACAGTGTGTCAGCATCCTTGGGGATAGCAATACATGCTGCTCATCGCGATTCTGGTCGTCCTCGTCGCACCCTTGGTGAGGAACATAATTGAGGGAGGCATCGTGAGGGTCGGCGTACCGCGCGAGATCAAAAATAACGAGTACCGCGTCGCCATGACGCCGGCCGGCGCGCACGAGCTGGTGCGCCACGGCCACGACGTCTTCGTCGAGCGCGACGCCGGCGCGGGCTCGAACATCCCCGATGAGGACTACATCGGCGCCGGGGCCAAGATCCTTGAGACCGCCGACGACGTGTGGGAGACCGGCGAGCTGATCCTGAAGGTCAAGGAGCCGATCGAGCCGGAGTACCACCGGATGCGCCGGGGGCAGACGCTCTTCACCTACCTGCACCTCGCCGCGTCGCGCGCCTGCACCGACGCGCTCCTCGGCTCCGGGGTCACCTCGATCGCCTATGAGACCGTGCAGCTGCCGAACCGCTCGCTGCCGCTGCTCGCGCCCATGTCCGAGGTGGCCGGGCGGCTCGCCCCGCAGGTCGGCGCGTACAACCTGATGAAGTTCAACGGCGGGCGCGGCGTGCTGCCCGGCGGTGTCCCCGGCGTGGCTCCGGCCAAGGTCGTGGTCATCGGCGGCGGCGTCTCCGGCCTGAACGCCGCTCAGATCGCCGTCGGCATGGGCGCCGACGTCACGATCATGGACGTCAACATCGACCGGCTCCGCCACATCGACTCGATCTACCAGGGCCGCCTGAAGACCCTGATGTCCAACACGTACGCCATCGAGCGTGCCGTGCTCGACGCCGACCTGGTCATCGGCGCGGTGCTGATCCCCGGCGCGAAGGCGCCCACGCTGGTCTCCAACCACCTGGTCGCCCGGATGAAGCCCGGCTCGGTGCTGGTCGACATCGCCATCGACCAGGGCGGCTGCTTCGAGGACTCCCGTCCGACGACGCACGACGATCCGACCTACACGGTGCACGACTCGGTCTTCTACTGCGTCGCGAACATGCCGGGCTCGGTGCCCAACACCTCCACGTACGCGCTGACCAACGTCACCCTGCCGTACGCCATCGCGCTGGCCGGCAAGGGCTGGCGGCAGGCCGTGACCGACGACCGGGCGCTGGCGCAGGGCCTCAGCACGCACGAGGGACGCCTCACCAGCTACCCGGTCGCCGAGGCTCACGGGCTCGACCACGTGGAGCTGGACGAACTTCTCGTCTGACCGGCACTCCTCCCTGAAGGAGGACGTCCCGTAGTGTGCCGCATATGGGGGAATTGATCCTGCTGCGGCATGGTGAGACGGAATGGGCCCGTGAGGGCCGGCACACGGGCCGTACCGACGTGCCGCTGACGCCCAAGGGCGAGGAGCAGGCCCGCGCGCTCGCGCCCCTGCTCGCGGGCCGGCGGTTCGCGCTCGTCCTGACCAGCCCGGCCCAGCGGGCCCGGCGCACCGCGGAGCTCGCCGGGCTCACCGGGACGGAGACGGACGAACGCCTGTGGGAGTGGGACTACGGCGCGTACGAGGGCCGGAGCACGCCGGAGATCCGCGAGGAGCGGCCCGGCTGGTACCTGTGGCGCGACGGTGTGATCGACGGCGAGACGGTCGAACAGGTCGGCACCCGGACGGACGCGGTCCTGGAGCGCGTACGGCCGGCCCTGGCCGACGGCGACGTGGCACTCGCCGCGCACGGACACGTCCTGCGCGTCCTGACCGCCCGCCGCCTGGGCCTGCCCGCCGGCGACGGCCGGCTGTTCCGGCTCGACACGGGCACGCTCTCCGCGCTCGGCACCGAACACGACCAACCGGTGATCGCCTCCTGGAACGTCCCCCCGAGCTGACGATGGACGAACCGTTGATGATCGACGTCGGCGGCGTACGGCTCGCCTGCCGCGTGGCGGGCGTGGAGACGGCGCCTCCCGTCGTGCTGCTGCACGCGCTCGGCGAGGACGGGTCCGCGTGGGCCGGGCCGATGCGCCGTCTGGCCGAGAAACGCCGAGTGTACGCACCCGACCTGCGCGGACATGGGAAGAGCGACCGGTGCGCGGAGTACTCCTTCGAGCTGATGCGCGACGACGTCCTCGGCCTGCTCGACGCGCTCGGCCTGGACCGGGTGACCGTGGTGGGCCACTCGATGGGGGCCGTCGTGGCGTACCTGCTGGCGGGCGGGCGGCCGGAGCGGGTGGACCGGCTGGTGCTGGAGGAACCACCGCCGCCGGTGCCCGCCGATCCGCCGCGCACCGTCACCGACGAGGAGCGGGTCGAGCCGGCGCCGTTCGACTGGGAGATGGTCGCGGCGATCCGGCGGCAGCGCAACGACCCGGACCCGGCCCACTGGAACCTCCTGGCCGCGATCACCGCGCCGACCCTGATCGTCGCGGGCGGCGCGACGAGCCACCTCCCGCAGGAGGCGATCGCACGGATGGCACGCGTGATCCCGGACTGCCGCCTGGTCACGGTCGACGCGGGCCACCTGGTACACGAGGCGCGCCCGGAGGAATTCGCCGCACACATCGACGCCTTCCTGGCCTGAGACTTCCTGGCCTGAGACGCGAGCCCCGGCGAACCATGCCGGGGCGCTCACGCCCGGACCCGCCACCGCTCGGACACCCCGAACGCCGCCCGACCAGGAACACCCGCACCGGCGCTCCTGCCGCGACCGAGTCAGGCTCCATCGTCCAGCGCCGCCGCGGTGCCGCGGAAGGTGCGGGAACCGGCTGTGGACGACCGCGGTGCACGCACGGTCACATCGCCGGGGAGCGCTCCGCCGCCCATGCGTTCAGACCGTCCTCGGTGAGGACCTGGTCGAGCGCGGAGGCCGCCGCTCCGTGGAGGGCTCCGGTCTCGCCGAGCGCGGCGGCGACCACCGGAGGCGGGGCGGCGCGGCGGAACCGCATGAGCCCGTCCGTCAGCGCGGCGGTGAACCGCGGCTCGGCCGCGGCGCGGAGCGGCTCCGCGAGCCCCCCGAGTACGACGACGTCCGGGTCCAGCGCGTTGACCAGGCCGGCCAGCCCGCCGCCGAAGGCCTCGGCGGCCCGCCCCACCGCGGACCGTACGGCCGCCTCGCGCGGTGCCCTGCGGAGGGCCTCCAGGCCATAGCCGCGGGGGGCGCGAGGCGGAGGATCGCCCAGGTGGCGGGCGATGGCGCGGCCGTCGACCGTCAACTCCCAGCAGCCGCGGGCCCCGCACGGGCAGCGGAGCGCCGAGTCG
Organism: Actinoallomurus oryzae; assembly: GCF_039541955.1. Taxonomy (NCBI): domain Bacteria; kingdom Bacillati; phylum Actinomycetota; class Actinomycetes; order Streptosporangiales; family Thermomonosporaceae; genus Actinoallomurus; species Actinoallomurus oryzae. Next base: position 19,006 of record NZ_BAABHF010000017.1, read on the forward strand.
CCGAACGGCAGGTGCCCGAACTCGCCGCCCGCGCCGGTCGCGCCGTCGACCGCCCGGCCGTCGACGACGAGGGTGCCGCCGACGCCGACCTCGATCGTGACGTACAGGGCCGCGGCGGCGCCCGCGGCGGCGCCCCGGCGTGCCTCGGCCACGCCCGCGAGCGTCGCGTCGTTGCCGATCAGCAGGGGAACCCTCAGGTCGGCCGTGAGCGCGCGCAGGTCGACCGCGTCCCCCCAGCCGAGCGTGGCGGACTGGACGACGCCGCCGTTCCGTACGGTCGCGGCGACCGCCACCGAGACCGCTCTGACGCGATCGCCGTGACGGTCGTGGACGCGGCGCACCGCCTGCGCGATGGCGGCGATCGAGGCGTCCGGGTCGCCGTGCGTGTGCGCCTCGGCCTCCGCGACGACCGGTGCGCCGTCGAGTGCCGCGACCGCGCACCGCCAGTCCTCCTGCCGGATGTCGACCGCGACGACCAGCGGGCCCTGCGGGTGCGGGCCGAGCACGGTCGTCGGACGGCCCCGTCCGGATGTCGCGGCCTGCGTCTCGGTGAGCAGCGCGAGGTCGCGCAGCCGGGCGGTGATCTCGGTGGCCGATCCGGTCGTCAGGCCGAGCCGGCGCGCCACCGCGGCGCGGGTCACTCCCGGTTCGCGGCGCATCTCCTCCAGCACGGCGAGCGCACCGCGCCAGCGGGCGTTGCGGGCACGGATCGCCCCCTGCCGAAACGCGGGGCTTGCCATCGATGCCACTCCCTCGTTTATGCTCGTCGCACGAGTTTATTACGGGGAGGCATGGTGGAACAGGGACGGCTGGACCTCGCGAGCGTCGAGGCCGTGCTCCTGGACATGGACGGCACTCTGGTCGACTCCGACGGCACGATCGAGCGCGCCTGGGCGGCCTGGGCCCGCGAGCACGAGTTGGACGTCGAGACGGTGCTCGCGGTCGCGCACGGCCATCCGGCGATCCGTACGATCCGAAACCTCCTGCCCGGACTCGGCGAGGAGGCGGTGACGGCCGCGGCGCGGCGCCAGGAGGACCTGGAGTACGACGACGCCGCCGACGTCACCGCGACCGCCGGCGCGCACGACCTGCTCGCGGCACTCGACCGGGCGGGCCTCGCCTGGGCGGTGGTGACGACCGCCGACGACCGGCTGGCCGAGCAGCGGCTCAAGGCGGCGGGCATCGAACCACCGGTGCTGGTCACGCTCGACGACGTACGCGCGGCCAAGCCCGACCCCGAGGGCTACCTGCGCGCCGCCACCCTGCTGGGCGTCGCGCCGTCCGCCTGCCTCGTCGTCGAGGACTCCGCGCCGGGCCTCGCCGCCGGGCGTTCCGCGGGAATGCGCACCGCGGCCCTGCGGGGGCTCGACGGCGACCTCCGGCTGCCCGATCTCGGCCGCCTGGCCCACCTGCTGGAGCGCTCGCGCGTGCGGCCGTGACGGACGGGAGTGTCAACGAATCCTTGACATCCGAACGGTGTCAATGAATCCTTGACACCATGACACGTCAAGCCTCCGGTACCCCGTTCTCCGGGATCGCGGCCACGTCCGGCCTGCTGCTCCTCACGGCGTTCCTGCTGGCGATGCAGAGCATGTACGACAGCCTGGCGTTGTGGATCCTCTTCGCCGTCAGCGCGTTCACGACCTTCGTCGTCGGGGTGGTGACGGCGGCCTCCACACTGCGCGCGCAGGCCAGGGACGCCGCCGACGCCGCCCGCCTCGACGAGCTGGAGCCGCTTCCTCCGGCCACCGGCGACGAGGGGGACACTCAGTGAGCCATCTCACGGACGACCAGGCGAACGCCATCCGCGAGGCCGTCGCCGAAGCCGTGCTGACCGCCTGCGAGCAGGGCCGTGAGGGGCTCGAGGACGACCCGGACGCCCACCTGCTCATGGTCGCCGCGTCCACCGTCGCCGCGGAGGAGACCAGCCGTCTGCTGCGCCAGTCGATCACCGGCGCCCGCACCGCAGGCCACAGCTGGGAGGCCCTCGGGCGGCTCCTGGGCATCAGCCGCCAGGCCGCCCAGCAGCGCTTCGGCCTCCCGGCCACCGAGCGCACGGACTCCGCCCCGGGCGACGGCCCCGCCCGCAGAGTGCTCAAGCCGCTGCACGCCTTCAACGAGATGGAGGCGCTGGAGAAGGAGGGCCGGCGCGGCTGGCACGTCGTCGACTACGGCTACCTCTTCCACCTCGTCGAGGCTTCGCCCCGGAAGTGGGAGCACCGGCGGCTGTGGTGGCCCTCGCGCCGCCGCCGGCGCCTCCTGGAAGAAGAAGGGTGGCAGCTCATCGTCCCGTCCGACTTCGACTCGCCCTGGGCCTACTACAAGCGCCGCCTGAACGAACCCGCCGAACAGTGAGAACTCAGGAGGCGGCGGCCAGGTCCGCGCCGCTCTCGCGGGTCAGCTCGCGCGCCCGGCGGGCGTCCGGGGAGTAGCGCCACGCCTCCGGGACGACCTGCGTGCCCCGGTACAGGGCCTTCAGCCAGGTCGTCGCCCACAGGTCCTCGAACGGCGTGGCCGGCAGGCCGTACATGCGGCGGGCCCAGCGCGGCAGGGTCGCCACGACGAGCGTCGCGATGCCCGGGGCGGCCAGCTTGAGCGGTAGCCACTGGCGGGGCACGGTCGGGTTGAACAGCCGCCGCAGCCCCTCCTTCGCCTCCCGGCAGGCATAGATCTTCGGCCGCATCTCCGCGTAGTAGTCACGCATCTCGGCGACCGACGCGGGGATGTCCGCCGGGTCCAGGCCGACGACCGCGCCGGACCGGCGCTGTTCGTCCACGAACATGTCGGCGTCCGCCCGCGACAGCGGGACGCCGGCGCGCAGCGCCACGTCGAGGTAGGAGTCGACCTCTCCCATGTGCACCCACAGGAGGTTCTCCGGCGCGTCGACCGGGAACACCTCGCCGGTGTCCATGTTGAGGCCGCTCAGCCGTGAGTGCAGGTTGCGCACCCGGCGGCCGACCCGCTCGACCTCGGCGTGCGTGCCGTACGTGCGGACGCGGACGAACTCGATCGTGCGGCCGAGGCGCGCCCAGGCGGCGTGCGGGTCCATGAGCTCGGAGTTCTGCGCGGTGCCCCACATGGACGGCGGGTGCAGCGCCTGCAGGATGAGGGCGCGGAAGCCGCCGATCATCTGTACGGGCTCGGCCATCACACGCCAGGTCACGGAGCCGGGACCGAACAGGCCGTAGTCCTCGCTCACCGCTCACCGTCCTCGAGGGCAGACGCCGACGAAACATTGATAAGTACTGACTTATTACCCTCTCATGGCAGGCGTCACACCCCGACCGGCCCCCAGAGGATCAGCTCACCCGGTCGTCTGCTCCCGCACCCAGGACAGGTATTCGGCACTGCCCGCCACGACCGGAGTCGCGATGATCTCGGGCGTGTCGTACGAGTGCTGTTCGGTGATCTGGGCGGCCAGGTCCGCGAAGCAGTCGGTGGTGGTCTTGAACAGCACCATCCATTCTTCGGCGGACTCGATCTCCCCCTCCCACCAGTACGTGCTGGCGATCGGGCCGACCAGCTGGGCGCAGGCCGCGAGACGCCCGGTGACCGCCGCCCTGGCGAGCTCGGCGGCCTCCTTGCGCGAATCGGTGGTCGTCGTCACCTGGACGTACGCCTCGGCCATACAGCGACTCCTTCCCCGCTGATCGTAGCTCCGTGACCAGGTCCGATCCCGCGGCGGGAGATCGCACGCGACGGCCTCACTCCCGGACGCCGGGCGGCCCCGGGGTCAGCGGGCGGGGACGGCGACCAGCGCGCTGCCGCCGTGGCGGCGGACCTTCTCGGCCACCGCCTCCACCTTGCCGCCGCCGAGGAACTCCAGGGCCGCGGCCGAGCCGATCACGCCCGCCGGCGGGCCGGGGAACAGCACGAAGTCCTGCCCCTTGGCCTTCAGCGCCGCGCCGTACTTGTCGATGAACGCCTGCTCGGCGGCGGTCTGGGCCGTGTTGCGCTGGGTGGCGCGCGGCGCCTCGACCGCCTCCGGAAGCGTCATGCCGAGGTCGATGCGGTTCATCAGGATCTGCAGCACCGTCGTGATGATCGTCGAGCCGCCCGGCGAGCCGACGGCCAGCAGCGGGCGGCCGTTCTTCAGCACGATCGTCGGCGCCATGCTGCTGCGCGGCCGCTTGCCGGCGGCGGGCAGGTTCGGATCGGGGAAGCCCGCCGGAGTCGACGACGTGAAGTCGAAGTCGGTCATCTCGTTGTTCAGCAGGAACCCGCGGTGCGGCACGGTGAGCCCGCTTCCGCCGAACTGCTCGATCGTCAGCGTGTAGGAGACGACGTTGCCCCACTTGTCCGTGGCGACCAGGTGCGTGGTCTGCGGACCCTCGTACGGCAGCCGCTGGCCGGAGCCCGACGGGGTCGTGCAGCCCTCCCCGTTCAGGTCACCGGGGGCGACCGGCGGCGTCAGCGCCTGGCCGGGCTTGATCAGGCAGGCGCGCGAGCGGGCGAACCGGTCCGACAGCAGCGTCTTGAGCGGGACGTCCTCGTACGCGGGGTCGCCGACGTACGCGCCGCGGTCGGCGTAGGCGAGCTTGGACGCCTCGAGGTAGACCTGCAGCGCGTCGACCGGGTCGGTGGGCTTGAACTGCTTCATGATGTTCAGCGCCTCGCCCACGGTCGAACCGCCCGAGGAGGAGGGCGCCATGCCGTAGACGTCCAGTCCGCGGTAGTCGACGTGCGTGGGGTCGCGCCGGACGACCTTGTAGCGCGCCAGGTCGGAGGTCTGCACCACGCCGGGCCGTACGTTCCGCGTGGCGTTCGGGTCGACGGGCGGGTGCTGGACCGTGTTCGCGATCTCCTTGCCCAGCTCGCCGCCGTAGAACCAGCCGAGCCCCTTCTTGGCGATCTGCTCGTACGTCGCGGCGAGGTCGGGGTTGCGGAACGTCGAGCCGACCGCGGGCGGTTCGCCGCCGGGCAGGAACAGCTCGCGCGTCGGCACGATGTCCTTGAACCGGTCTTCGTTGACCGTGGTCTGGTCGACGAACTCCTGGTCGACCGTGAAGCCGTTCTTCGCCACCTTGATCGCGGGCTGGAGCAGGTCGCCCAGGCGGCGGGAGCCGAAGCGGCGCAGGGCGGAGTCCCAGGTGGCGAGCGTGCCCGGCGTGCCCACGGACAGCCCGCTCGTGACGGCCTCGTCGAACGACAGCGGTTTGCCGGTCTTCGGGTCGATGAAGAAGTCCTTGGTCATCTTCGCCGGACCGGTCTCCCGGCCGTCGAAGGTGTAGACCTTGCGCGTGCGCGCGTCGTAGTAGGTGAAGTAGCCGCCTCCACCGATGGCCGAGACGTACGGCTCGGTGACGCCCAGCGTGGCCGCGGTGGCCACGGCGGCGTCGACGGCGTTGCCGCCGTGCCGGAGCACCTCGATGCCGCTCCTACTGGCGTCCAGGTCGACGCTGGAGACCGCTCCCCCGTACCCGACCGCGACCGCCTGTTTCTGGTCCTTGGGCGCGTGGGCGGCGGGCTGCCGCGCCTGGGCGGGCACCACCAGCGTCGCCAGTGCGGCGGTGGCGAGTGCGATGACGGCGGCGGGTCGGCGCATTGCGTCTCCTGATCGTCCGGCGCTTCTCGAGGAACGCGCCCCCCACTGTGCCATCCCGTGGGCCGGAGATCTACGAGATCACCGACCTACCCCTCGTCGCGGTCCGGAACAGGCCAAGAGCGGCGTTCCGCCGCCAACTACCGCAAAAACGGGCTCGACACACGATCTCCCTCTGACGTACGTTGTTCTCAGTTAGAGATTGACTCAGATTGAGAAGGACTCATGGGTGACGAGGAGTTCCTGGCGTCGTACGACCCGCGGGCCTACGACCCCGTCGCGGTCGCCATCGACGTGGTGGCGCTGACCATCCGCGACGGCGCGCTGCACGTGCTGCTCGTCCGGCGCGGCGTGCCGCCGCAGGAGGGCCGGTGGGCGCTGCCCGGCGGATTCGTCCGGAGCGGCGCGCACGCCGAAGGCCTCGACGCGGCCGCCGCGCGCGAGCTCGCCGAGGAGACCGGCGTCCACGCGGACGCCCTGGACCGGGTCCACCTGGAGCAGCTCGCGGCCTACGGCGCGCCGGAGCGCGACCCGCGCATGCGCGTCGTCTCCGTCGCCTACCTGGCCTTCGCCCCCGAGATGCCCGAGCCCCGGGCGGGCAGTGACGCCGCCGACGCGGCGTGGACGCCCGTGCCGTCCCTCGGGCTGACGGGGCACGGCTCACAGCGGCCCGGCACGACCCGGCGGCTGGCCTTCGACCACGCGGCCATCCTCACCGACGGGCTCGAGCGGGCCCGCTCGAAGCTGGAGTACACCGCGCTCGCGACCACCTTCTGCGCGCCGGAGTTCACCATCCCGGAGCTGCGGGCCGTCTACGAGACCGTCTGGGGCGAGGAGCTGCACGCCGGCAACTTCCACCGCAAGGTCCTGTCGGTGCCCGGGTTCGTCGAGAGCACGGGCGCGACCTCCGACCGCGGTGGCCGCCGCGGCGGCCCGCGCGCCCGGCTCTACCGCGCCGGCGACGCCCGCCTGCTCCACCCGGCCCTGCTGCGGCCCTCGCGCGAGGAGGAGATCCGATGATCCGGGCCGAGGCCGTGCGCCTCATCGAGACCGCGCGGACGCCCGCCGACCTCTTCGGCGCCGACGGCCCCCGCGCGTACCGGCGGCTGGTCCGGCTCGTCCACCCGGACGCCGGCGGCCCGCGTGAGGCCTTCGACCGGCTGACCGCGCTGTGGCGCGCGTACGGGCCGGTGACGATCCGCACGCGCCGCGCGTCGTACGCGCTGGGCGCCGCGCCGGTCCGCGGCGACCTGGCCAACCTGTACGACGCGGGCGACGCGATGGTCAAGATCCCGCGCGACCCGGGCGTGAACGACCTGCTCGAACGCGAGGCCGTCGCGCTGCGGCAGCTGCCCAAGGACGGCGACGGGCGGTTCCTGCCGTACGTCCCGCGCCTGCTGGAGAGCTTCCGGCACCGCGACGAGGCGACGGGCACCGAACGCCGCGTCAACGCCACCGCCCGCCTGGACGGCTTCCATCCGCTCACCGACGTGCGCGCCGCCCACCCCGGCGGCGTGGACCCTCGGGACGTCGCGTGGATGTGGCGGCGGCTGCTGGTCGGGCTCGGCTTCGCGCACCGGGCCGGCGTGCTGCACGGCGCGGTGCTGCCCGAGCACGTGCTGATCCACCCTGAGGAGCACGGCCTCGTGCTGGTCGACTGGTGCTACGCGGTGCCCGGCTGCCACCCGGACCGCAGCGGGCGGGTGCCGGCCATGGTCCCCCGCCGGGCCGGCTGGTATCCGCCGGAGGTCCCCGCGCGCGAGCCGGCCTGCCAGGGCACCGACATCTTCATGGCCACCCGCTGCATGACCTACCTCATGGCCGATCGCGCGCCCAGGGCGCTGCGGGCGTTCGCGCGCGGCTGCCTGCTCCCCGCGCCGCACCGTCGACCCCAGGACGCCTGGCGGCTGCTCGCCGAACTCGACGAACTGCTCGAACGGCTGTACGGCCCGCGCCGTTTCCGGCCGTTCCACCTGCCTGCCACCACCTCGACGGAAGGAACCTGAACCATGGGAAGCGGAAACTGGTCCACCGACGTCTTCAACGCCAACGCCCACTACCGGGCGGCCAACGGCATCAGCGCGTTCGCCTACAGCGACGGCGGCGCGCGCGCCGTGCACGAGGACCTCGACCCGTACGGCGTGACCGTGCGCGAGAGCCGCGACAGCGACGAGCACCCCGAGTCACTCGCGCTGGCCGTGCTGTTCGACGTCACCGGGTCGATGCTGACCGTGCCGCGCACCCTGCAGTCGAAGCTGCCGGACCTGCTCGGCCTGCTGATGCGCAAGGGGTACGTCGAGCACCCGCAGATCCTGTTCGGCGCCGTGGGCGACGCCACCTGCGACCGGGCGCCCCTGCAGGTCGGCCAGTTCGAGTCCGACAACCGGATGGAGGACGACCTCGGCAAGATCCTGCTCGAGGGCGGTGGCGGCGGCCAGATGACCGAGTCGTACGAGCTGGCCATGTACTTCATGGCGCGGCACACGGCCATGGACTGCCTGGAGAAGCGGGGGCGGCGCGGTTACCTGTTCCTCATCGGCGACGAGCTGGCCTACCCGAAGGTGAAGGCGCGGGAGATCGGACGCGTCATCGGCGGCGAGCCGGGCGAGGACGTCCCGCTGGCATCGATCATCGCCGAGCTGAAGCGCAAGTTCGAGGTGTACTTCATCATCCCCGAGGGCGCGAGCCACTCCCGCGACGGCCGCCTGCTCGACTTCTGGCGCGGCCACCTCGGCCAGAACGTCATCCGCCTGGACGACCTCGACGCCGTCTGCGAGACGATCGCGCTGACCGTCGGCCTCGCCGAGGACGCGGTCGACCTGGACGAGGGCCTGGATCACCTGCGCGAGTTCGGCTCCAGCGCCGGCGACTCGGTCTCCCGCGCCCTCGCCCCGCTGAGCGCCGGCCGCGGCGCGGTCGCGGTCGCGCCCGCCCCGACCGGCCTCGACCCGGCCGACACCGACGTCACGCGCCTGTGAGCGAGCGAGTCACCCGCCCGGTCCCTCCTCCGGCGAAGGAGGATTCGGGGGCCGAACATGTGATCGTCGTCGATCTGGGGTACGGGGACGCGGGCAAGGGCACGGTCGTCGACTGGCTCTGCGCCCGCGGCCCGTACGCCGCGGTGGTGCGGTTCAACGGCGGCGCGCAGGCGGCGCACAACGTCGTGACCCCCGACGGGCGGCACCACACGTTCGCCCAGTTCGGCTCGGGGACGTTCACGCCGGGCGTGGTGACGCACCTGTCCCGGTTCATGCTGGTGGACCCGCTCGCGCTGGCGGCGGAGTCCGCTCACCTGGCGGCCGTCGGCGCCGGCGACGCGCTGGAGCGGCTGACCGTCGACCGCGACGCGCTGCTCACCACGCCGTACCACCGCGCGGCGAACCGGGCGCGGGACACCGCGCTGCGGCACGGCTCGTGCGGCATGGGCATCGGCGAGACCGCGTCGTACGCCCTGGCCAGTGAAGAGGCCCCTCGCGTGGGCGACTGCCGCTCCCCCGCGCGGCTGCGCCGCCGGCTGGGCCTCCTGCGCGACCACCTCTTCGACGAGCTCGGGCCGCTCGACGTGCCGGCGGTCGATGACTGCGTCACCGCGTTCACCGCCTTCGCGTCCCGGGTGCGGATCACCGGGGAGGACCTCCTGCCGGGGCTGCTGCGCCGCGGTCCCGTCGTGTTCGAGGGCGCGCAGGGCGTGCTGCTGGACGAGCGCTTCGGCTTCCACCCGTACACCACGTGGTCGACGACGACGTTCGCGAACGCCGAGACGCTGCTCGACGAGGCGGGTCCCTCCGCGCGCGGTGGGGGCGTACGGCGGGTGGGCGTGCTGCGCGCGTACCAGACACGGCACGGGCCGGGCCCGTTCGTGACCGAGGACCCGAAGCTCGACCGGCCCGAGCCGCACAACCGGCACGGCCGGTGGCAGGGGGAGTTCCGGACGGGGCACCTCGACGCGGTGGCGCTGAGGTACGCGCTCGCGGTGTCCGGTGGCGCGGACGCCCTGGCCGTCACGCACCTCGACGCGCCCGCCCCGCTCATCTGCGGTGCCTACGACATCGGCGACCGGATCGCCCCGGCCGCGGACCTGGCCGGCCAGGCGCTGCTCAGCGAACGGCTCCTGACCGCGCGCCCTCACTACGAACCGCTGGGCGACGATCCGGCCGGTGCGATCGAGGACGCCCTCGGCGTTCCGATCTGGATCCGATCCCACGGTCCGACGGCGTGGGACAAGGCCGCGTCGACCAGCGGAGTCTCCGCGGTGCGGCGGGTTCAGGCGGTCGCCTGACGCGTCGGCGTGGTCGGCACATCGCTCTCCGTCCGCGATCATTGACCCATGACGACGACCGCCGTCACCGCCCCTGTCCGACGTGACCGTCAAGCGCGGCTGGCGGTGGCCGTGACCTTCGGTCTGCACGGTGTGGCGGCGGGCAGCTGGGCCGGCCGCGTCCCCTGGGTCAAGGAGGCGCGGCACCTGTCATCCGCCGGGCTGGGCGTGGCGCTGATGGGGGCCGCCGTCGGCGGGCTGGTCGCCGCGCCGCTCGCCGCCTGGCTGATCGCGCGGTTCGGCAGCCGGGGCATGACGCGGATCGGCGGCATCACGATGGCGGTGAGCGTTTCGCTCATCGCGTTCGCGCCCTCGCTGCCCACGATCTTCGCGGCGCTCGTGCTGTTCGGCGCGACCAGCGGCGTGCTCGACGTCGCGATGAACGCCAACGGGGTCGTCGTGCAGGAGAGGTACGGGCGTTCGATCATGTCCGGGCTGCACGGCATCTGGAGCATCGGCGGCCTGACCGGCTCCGGACTCGCGGGCCTGGCCGCCCGTGCCGACATGGGTGCCCCGACGCACCTGCTCATCGTCGGCATCGTGCTGGGCGTGATCAGCCTCGTGTCGGGGTTCTGGCTCATCCCGGCGCCGCGGGCGGCCGCCGGGAAGGTCTTCGCGATCCCCGACCGCGGGCTGCTCCTGCTCGGCGCGGTCATCTTCTGCGGACTGTTCGCCGAGGCCGCCGCCGCGGACTGGAGCGCCGTGTACCTCCACACCGCCGCGAACGCGACAGAGGACGTCGCCGCCTGGGGATACGCCGCGTTCTCCCTGGCCATGGCCGGCACCCGCCTGCTGGGTGACCGGCTCGTCGAACGGGTCGGTTCGGCCCGGCTCGTCCGCGCGGCGGCGCTCACCGGTGCCGGCGGACTGGCGCTCGGCCTCCTGGTACCGATGACGGCGGTGGTGATCGTCGCGTTCGCCATCCTCGGGATCGGCATGGCCACGGTGGTTCCGCTGACGTTCAGCGCCGCGGGCGGCACACCGGGTCACGACCCGGGCACGGCGGTCGCGGCCGTCGCCACGGTCGGGTACGCCGGCTGGCTGCTGGCCCCGCCCATCATCGGCTTCGTCGCACAGGGCACGTCCCTGGCGGTCGCGCTGACGCTCGTCACCGTGATGACCGCGCTCATCGCCGTACCCGCTGGCGCCCTGCGGGCGGCCCGCGACTGACCGGAGCGGCCGGTGAGGGACGAGCCGTCCGCGTAGCGAGTGAGGACGCGAGCGCTCGGGCGTGTCGACCCCGTTGGGGGGTCAGGAGTGCGACGGGCGGGTATCTGCCAGGGAGAACATCACTGGTCGCCGGCGGCGGATCACGGACACGCCGGGCCGGCGGTGCCGATCCCGCTTCGGGAGGCGCCGGCCGGGGTGCGCATACGGCCAGGCACCCGACAAACCAAGGAGTGGGCAGATATGACTGTCGTGACCGAGCGCAGCGAGGGAACCGAAAGCACAGCCCCCGTGGTCACTCCCTCCGACGAAGGAGGACTCATGACCGCGCAGCCGACCGTTCTGGAGACTCTGGTCCCGGCCGCCCTTTTCGACCGGCTCGCCGCGCGCGTCGAGCGCGACGCGAAGGTCGACCGGGAACGCGCCGAGCGCATCATGCGGCAGGCCCTGGCCTTCCTCGTCGCCTGCGCCCGCAATCCGGAGACTCCGCTCGCACCGTCGAAGGCGGTCGACCACGGCTGGCACGCCTTCATCCTGCACACGCGGGAGTACGCCGACTTCTGCGACCGCGTCGCGGGGCACTTCATCCACCACGCGCCCGAGGACGCGCGCGGCGAGCGCGTCGACGCCGCCGCGCGGAACGCCACGACCACCGAGGTCATGCGGCGGTCCGGCGTACCGGTGGACGATGAGCTGTGGGACGTGGACCGGGCCGCCTGCTCGGCCAACTGCGAACGCTGCTGCTCCGGCGGCCACTAGAAGTCAAACGTCTCGGCCGTCCGCATCGAGGAAAGGGGTGAGAAGGCCGGGCAGCGCCTCATCCGCGAGACGGAGCGCCTCGCCGAGCGGGACGTCCTGCACGTCGATCCGCTGACGGCCGGCCGCGGTCGTGGCGACGAGCGTCGCCAGGCCTGCCCGGCGCTGGAAGAAGGACTGCCGCAGGTTCCAGCCGATGATGCCCTCGCACGCGAGCGCGCTCCGGCGCCGTACGAGCGAGCCCCGGCGGCTGACCAGGGTCGCCTCGATGAGGGCGTGGCCCAGCGATCGCGCGCGGTCCCACGCGAGGAACGCGGCGACCGGCAGCAGCACCAGCGACAGACGCCAGACCCACGCCGGCAGCCCGGCCGTCCACGACAGGACGAGGCAGGCCGCGACGGCGAGCGCGGCCAGGCCGACGGCACGCGTGTGGCGGCGGCGCGTCGCTCGCGGTCCGTGCGCGGTGAGCGGCGCGGTCACCGGCGCGGTACGGCCGAGGACGAGCGTCCCGACCCGTTCGGCCTCGGCGCGCGGCGCCGGAGGCAGCAGGAGCGACCCGCCGCGTTCGGCCCCGCGGCCGACGCGCAGGCCCGTGGTGATGGCCAGGCAGCGGGCGCCGCGAACGGCGCGGAGCAGCAGTGGCTCGCTGATCTCGACGCCGTGCAGCCGCCGCTCCTCGATCGTGATCGAGCGGGTGGTGATGAGCCCGCGGGTGACGTGGACCGTGCCCAGGGCGTTGCGCTTGAGCCGGAACCCGTAGAACGCCAGGACGTAGCCGAGCGTCGAGGCGACCGCGACGGCGACGACGAGCACGGCCACCAGCACCGCGATCTCGACCGGCAGCCCGGCGTTCTCCCAGCGGTTCAGCAGCTCGCTCACCGGCCCCAGCCGCCCGGGGTCGAGGTGCGCCTCGTTCACGGCCCGCCCGAAGACACCGGCGATCACCCCGACGGTGACCAGGCCGGTCAGCGTGAACGGGCCGTACCGTACCCACGCCGCGGGCACGCTCGCCAGCAGCGCCTCGCGCGGGGCCGCAGTCTCCTCCCGCGCTGCGTCCTCTCGCGCCGTATCGCGCCGCGCCGGTGCGCGGTGGAGGAGTTCGGCGCGCAGACGCGTGGCCTCGGCGACGTGCAGCGCGTCGAGCTTGACCGCCTCGTCCTTGCGGTCCGTACGGCCGGTGCCGACCTCCACCTTGGCCAGCCCGAGCGAGCGGTGCAGGAGGTTGGCCGTGACGTCGACCGTACGGATCCGGTCGCGGGGGACGGTCAGCAGCTGCCGCCGGAACAGGCCCCTGCGCACCTGGACCTGCTCGGCCGAGATCCGGTAGGTCGTGGTGAACCAGCGCAGCATGCCCGCCGCGACCACGGCGATGGTCCCGGTCAGGCTCCACCACGAGCCCTGGCCGCCCGCGGTGCCCGCGAAGACCAGGCCGACCAGCACCGGCCAGGCGCGCAGCAGCTCCTGGATCGGGTGGATCACCAGCATCCGCCCGGACAGCCGCCGCCACCCGTCCGTCTCGCTCATGTCGCGTCGCTCCGGTCGGCACTGGTGCCCTCGGTGAGCTCGTCGACGAGCCGCTGCGCGGTGTCGCGGTCAAGGCCGTGGATCTTCAGCGGGCCGGCCGCCGACGCCGTGGTCACCGTGACGTTGGCGAGCCTGAAGAGCTGCTCGAGCGGCCCGCGCTCGCTGTCGACGGTCTGGATGCGCGAGACCGGCGCGATACGCCGCTCCTGGTTGAACCAGCCGGACTGGGTGTAGACCGCCTCGGGGGTCGACTCCCACCGGTGCACGCGGTAACGCCACTGCGGCATGACGGTCACGTGCGCCGCGGCCACGACCACCGTCAGGACGAGCCCGGCGACGTGCGCGCCGAGACGCGCCGTGTCCTCGGCCAGCCAGACGATCTCGGCGGCGAGCAGCACCAGCCAGCCGGCCGCGGCGCGGACCGCCCAGTAGGCAAGGGCCCGCCGGCTCACCCGGTGCCGCGGTGGCCGGAGGCTCACCTCCGATGACTCCATGTCGTCGATCCTGGCAGAGCATGCCGTCTCGCTGAACAGCGGCACGTCCCTGATTAGACCATTACAAATGTCACGAGTCGCCGTCGAACGCGCCGAAGATCACGGCACGCTTCTCTCCGGGGAACAAGACGTGCATGATGGCGATCACCTGCGGAGACATCACCGCGGCGGGCCAGGCCCTGGACGACCTGGAACAGGATGACCCGGAACAGGATGAGCAGCCCTGCGCCGGGTCCGAGCCCGCGGGAGTGAACGATGCGTGACGGGGCGGATGCCAGGCACACGCTGGGGCGCCGACTCAGCTTCGCGGCCAAGGCCACGCGAGGCCATCTCGAACAGCGGCTGGCCGCCGCCGGGTCGAGCTTCGCCGTGTGGACGGCGCTGTTCGCGCTGAAGGCCCGGGGCCCGGTGATCCAGCGGGAGCTGGCCGGGATGCTGAACGTCGAGGGCCCCACCCTGACCCGTCGCCTCGCCCGGATGGAGGCCGAGGGGCTGATCGAGCGGCGCCGTACGAACGCGGACCGCCGGGCGGCCGTCGTCCGACTGACCGAGTCGGGGGAGGCGATGTACTCCCGGCTGTCGGACATCGTGAGCGCGGGCCGCGACGCCGTGTTCAAGGGCTTCTCCCCGCGGGAGATCGAGGAGTTCGTGGGTTATCTCGACCGCGTGATCGAGAACATCGAGTCGGCGAGCCCGTCGCGCCGCCAGGCGTCCACCCGCCGCTGAACACGGCACGTCGAACCCGCGGCGCCGGTTGGCGATTACATTCTCTGCATTTACCTATTTGCAGATTAATCAGCTAGCTAGTTGACAACGAGAGTCATAGTTAGTTAACAGATATGATATAATGGCAACGCAGGACCTTCTCTCGTGCTTTCGCGGAGGCCCCCCGGGATGAGCAGCACGATCTCGTACGGCGACGCCGTGAACGACGCGCTCGACCGGCTGCGGGGCGTGGGATTCGAGTTCGGGCCCGGTTTCGTCAACCACGCCCCGATGGTCGCCGAGACCCTGGCCACCGTCGGCTGCCGCGACCTCGTCGCCACCTGGGTCGAGCGGAACAAACGGCTTCGCGCCTACCTCGACCCGCCGGCGGGCGGCACTCCCCTGTCCGGCGACGACCCCGGCGAATGGCGGCCCGCGCTCGGCGACTTCCGGCGCGTGCTCGACTGGGTCGACATGTTCGACGCCCGGCTCTCCAGCAGGCCGTGGCCGGAGGTCCTGCTCGAGTGGTGGCCACGCCTGCTGCCCGGCATGTACGGCATGCTCACCCACGGCTTCATCCGCACCGCGCACGCCGTCCGCAGCCTCGCCGCCACCGACGAGCCCGGCCCATTGCAGCTGCGCGAGCTCGCGCACGGGCTGGGCTACTGGGCGGCGCGCCACACGCCGGTCCCGGCGGCCTCGGAGAAGAGCCTGCGGCTCCTGCCGGCCGCGCGTGAGGACATCGGCCTGTCGCTGAGCGCACTGACCGTCACCACCGCCGGGCTGTACGCCGAGCATGTCCCACGCCCCTCCGTCCCGCTCGTGCACTCGGTGACCGCGCCGGCGGCTCTCCGGCTGTTCCTCCCGCTGCTCCCGGCCGATCTCCACCGGCCCGCGTACGACACGCTGCGCCAGGCCGCCGCGGCGATGTGGGACACCTTCCCGAGCGGAGGCGGCGACGCCCCGGCGTCGGCCCCCGGCTACGAGCCGCCCTCGACCGAGCGCCTCCTCGTCGACGCCGTCGACTTCGGCGACGAGCACACGATCAAGCTGGCCGAGGCGTGCAAGCGGGAGTACGCCCTGCTGCCCGACCCCCGCTACCGCGCCGCCGCCGACATGCTGCTCCACCGGATGAAGACCGACGGACTCTGATCCCCTCCCCCGTCCACGGACGGGACGCGCGACGTCTCTACCGAAGGGCGATTCGCCCGGGTCCTCACCTCCTGGTGTAATCAGCGGAGCCATGGCGAAATGGTTTTCCCGCCAGGGCTGTTCACCGGTGGTAATCAATGGCAGACTCTGCCCGCGTTGTGGTGATCGGAGGTGGCGTCTTGGCGGTCGCGGCCCATTCGGCGAACCGTCCCACCGTCCGCCGCCGGATCGTGGGCGCACAGCTGCGCCGGCTGCGCGAGTCCTGCGGACTCGACCGGCGTCGGGCGGCCGACTGCATCGGGGTCGGCGAGTCGCGGCTGAGCCGGGTCGAGACCGGCCGTGCCGGTCTCGACGAGGACGACGTCAAGCGGCTCCTGGAGCTGTACGGCATCGACCGTCAGGAGGAGCGCGACGCCCTGCTGGCCCTGGTACAGGAGGCGAACCGGCCCGGGTGGCTCCAGGCCTTCAGCGGCGCGATGCCCGCCTGGTTCCGGCCGTACGTCGACCTGGAAGAGGCCGCGCAGGTCATCCGCACGTACGAGGTGCAGTTCGTCCCCGGTCTGCTGCAGACCGAGGACTACGCGCGCGCCGTCATCTCCCAGGGCCGGTCGATGTTGTCGGCCGAGGAGGTCGACCGCAGGGTCGAGCTGCGCCTGCGGCGCCAGCGCATCCTGACCGCCTCGAACCCCACACGCCTGTGGGCCGTCATCGACGAGGCGGCCCTGTGGCGTCCGATCGGCGGCCCGGAGGTGACGCGCGCCCAGCTGCGGGCGCTCCTGGACGCCGCGCGGCTCCAGCACATCACGGTGCAGGTCATGCCGTTCCACGTCGGCGGGCACGCCGGTGAGGCCGGGGCGTTCAGCATCCTGCGCTTCCCCGAGCCCGAGCTGCACGACATCGCGTACGTGGAGCAGCTCACCGGCGCGATGTACCTCGAACGCGACGACGACATGGACAGCTACGGCGCCACGATGGAACGCCTGTGCGTGCAGAGCGCGTCGCCGCAGGAGTCGATGGACCTGATCAGCAAGATCATCCGAGAGATCTGAGCCGGATCCCCGCGCGCTCCTTCGCGATCAGCCCGGCTCAGGGTGACTCAGGTCTCCTTGAGGATGCGGTTCAGCGTGTCGCGGATCGCGGTGGCCGGCTCGGCGTCGATGCAGAGCCGCTCCATGACCGCGAGGTAGTGGTCGACGTCCTCGCGCTTGTCGAGGTAGAGCGCGCTGGTGAGCTGCTCGAGGTAGACCACGTCGGGCAGGTCGCGCTCGGCGAACCGCAGGATGCTGAACGGCCCTCCCGCCGCCGCGTGCCCGCCCAGCTCGAAGGGGACGACCTGCAGCGTGACGTTCGGCGACTCGGTCATCTCCAGCAGATGCCGCAGCTGCTTGCGCATGACCTGCGCGCCGCCGAGCGGGCGCCGCAGCACGGCCTCGTCGACGACCGCCCACAGGTGCGGGGGCTCCTCGGCCTCCAGCAGCGACTGCCGCCGCATCCGCAGGCCGACGCGGCGCTCCACCTCGTGGCCGGGCGCGTCCGGGTGGCCCAGCAGCGTGACGGCGCGCGCGTAGTCCTCGGTCTGCAGCAGGCCGGGGACGAACTGGACCTCGTACGCGCGGATGCGGGACGCGGCCTCCTCCAGGCCGATGTAGACCTCGAACCAGGACGGGAGGATGTCGGAGTAGCTGTGCCACCAGCCGGGCTCGTTCGCCTGGTCGGCCAGCGCGAGCATCGCCTGGCGCTCTTCCGGGCCGGTCACCCCGTACAGCGTGAGCAGGTCGGCGACGTCGCGGCGCCGGAACCGTACGCGGCCGAGCTCCATGCGGCTGATCTTCGAGTGCGAGGCACGGATCGCCTCCCCCGCCTCCTCGCAGGTGATCTGCCGCTGTTCACGCAACCGGCGCAGCTGGGAACCCAGCACGATCCGCAGCACGGTGGGACCACCACGGTGATGACCGAACATGTTGGTGACGGCCGCATCGCCGCCGGGCTGGGACCCGATCATGTGCTTTCCCCTATGGACACTGGAATCGGCCTAGTGTCCCACTCACCGTTACCGATGCAACCCCCAAGGTAGCGTCGCTGCGTCAGCGGGATGTAGAACGTTCAACGAGCGACGGAGCCGCGCGGCCGACGCGCCCACGGGCCGGCCATTCCGGCGCGGACGGCCCGCGAGTCGAGCGCCGCACCTCACACACGTGGCGAAGCCGCAAGCGATCCGCATTTCGGCACTTTGCAGCCAGTTGACCGGTCAGTCCGAAATTTTCCGCCACTGGCCGAATCCGGCCATTGGAACGCGCCACAACGCGCGTGCACCTGTCGCGCGTACGTATGCCCGCATCCTGCCATCAGGCCGTCGCGGGTGACATCTGAACTGCCATTTCGTCTTCTCCGGGATCGGCGTGGCTCCCGTCGATCACGGAGAGCTGTTGTTCAATTACAGCAGGTGCTCGGCGGGATTGAGGGGGTGTTTTCGGACTCAACTCCCGCCCGAGAACAGATCGCAATCAAGGAGAAGGATCATGCCTCGTAGTCCGCAAGTCTCCCGCCTGGTCAGGGCCCTGCCGCCGGTCTGCGCCGCCGCACTGTCCATCGCCGCCGCCGCACCGGCCGCACAGGCCCGCACCGCGCCGGCTCCGGCGCCGGCCCTCGTCAACGGTGGATTCGAGGCACCGGCCATCCCGGCCAACGCCTTCATCCGGTACGGCACCGGAAGCACGATCGGCCCGTGGCGCGTCACCCAGGGGAACGTCGACCTGACGGGCGCCAGCTTCTGGCAGACCGCCGACGGCCGCCAGTCGCTGGACCTGGAGGGCAGCGAGTCCGGAACGGTCGAGCAGCGCCTCGCGACCCGCATCGGAGGCTGCTACACCGTGACCTTCGCACTCGCCGGGAACCCGGACGGCGGCCCGACGGTCAAGCGCGGCTACGCCCGGGTGGTCCAGCACACACTCGCGCACCCCACCGTCCAGAAGAACTTCATCTTCAACACGGCGGGCAAGTCGCGGACCAACATGGGCTACGTCGCGGAGCGGTTCCGGTTCCGCGCCTTCGCGTCGAACTCGACGCTCACCTTCGCCAGCACGACGGGCGGCGGTTACGGCCCGGTGATCGACGCGGTGAGCGTCGTGCAGTCCAACCCGGCCGACTGCCGTCTCGTCCGCCCGTAACGAACCGCCGGCGACACAGGCCCTTGCCCACCGCACCGGGTGGACAAGGGCCTACCGCTTTTCCACGGCGGGCGTCCCGAGCCGAGCGACAGGGCGAATGGGGGGTCCAAGGATCGCGGGGAGTCGTGATCCCTACCATTCGGGAGTTGCGTTCCGTGGCGGTCGCAGGGGAATCGCATGGACATCCGGTCACTTCGTGTGGACGCGGTGGACGCGCTCCCCGAGCCCCGCCGCCGGACCGAACCCGACCAGGAAGGCCCGACCATCGACATCTTGGGAGGTGTGCCCCTTCGCCGCGCCCCCCGGCCAAGCCCACCGACACCGACCTGAAACTCCCCCCTTGTAAACGAGAACTCGCCCCGACAACTACGGCCCACCCAGGCCCAACCCTGACAACTCCCGAAACAAGACCAACCCCCAAGCCACGTGGGGATGCAGAGGCAAAACCCCACAGAGGCACAGGGGCGAAGCCCCCAGACGGGGACGCGCATGGGGACGCGGGAGGCGAAGCCCCCAGAGGGGGGCGCGGGGGGCGAAGCCCCCGGACGGGGGCGCGGGGGGCGAAGCCCCCGGACGGGGGCGCGGGGGGCGAAGCCCCCGGACGGGGGCGCGGGGGGCGAAGCCCCCGCATGGGGGCGTGGGGGCAAAGCCCCCACATCGGGGGTTCCAGGGGGTCGCCCCCCTGGGCAAAATGAACGCGACGACCAAGGCCCGCAAGGGCATACGTCGCCAGAGTCCGTGGGGCGGGTGGGACTCGAACCCACGACCCAAGGATTATGAGTCCTCTGCTCTGACCGGCTGAGCTACCGCCCCGAACGTAGGTGTATCAAGCCCCCCTACCTTGCCCGGCGGGTCATGCCCGGCGCAACTCGGACACACCGGCCCCGCCCACGGTACGCCGAACGGCCGGACGTGGACGCATCCCGCACGAAGATCGCGTGACGGCGGTCACATTCGCCGCCGATCACCTTGCCCGTTTTGTCCGCCATCACCGCGACCACCAGTGCATTCAAGTCACACAAGTCCACCCCGCCACCAAAACGAGCGAGCAAATGCACGTGCATCTGGGTGTGCATTAGTTCTTGCATCCCTCTCGCGGACGGAGGAAGATAACCGATCTAGCCACTCGGTCCCGCCCCGAGTCCGTCTGGAGGCCCGCCAGATGCCCGTGTACAGCACAGCGTGCAGTTCCGGCATGGACGGCCGCCCCGCAATGAGGCGTCCGCATGCGGTACCGCGCGGAAGACCGCATGTGCTGCCGCCCCTCACGGTCTTCGAGCCCGGCGCGGACGGGGCCGACGGAGCGGTCTGCGCACTGCGGCCGACGAGCACCTCCTCCCGTCAGGCCCGCGAGTTCGCCACCACCACCCTGCGGGGATGGGGACTGGACGATCTCGTCGACGACGCCACCGTGATCATCTCCGAGCTCGTCACCAACGCCGTACGGCACGGCGTCCCCCCGTACGCCGCCGCGGCCGGAGACGCGCCGATCAAGCTCAGCCTCGTACGCCAGGGCGCGTTCGTCGTGGTCATCGTGTCCGACCCTAGCGAGGACGACCCCAAACAGCGCCCCGCCGACGACGTCTGCGAGAACGGCCGCGGCCTGCACGTGATCGAGGCGCTCAGCCGCGCCTGGGGGTGGACTCCGCTTCCCGGGATGGGCAAGGCGGTGTGGGCCGCGCTCGCGGTCCACTGATCCGGGCGAGAGCCCACGGTCCTCTACAGGACCGGGAAAGACCGCGTCCGCCAGGAGCGTTCCCGCCGCTGCCCGGAAAACGGACTCTGCACAGAAGCGGTCATAAATAGTCATGCTTTTGGCACAGGACGTGACCGTTGAGTCTCGGTAAACTGCCGCTGACCAACCCTCGGACTTCGGTATGCCCGCGGTACCCGCCACCATAAGGATTCCTATGCATTGGCGTGCCAGCGGACCGACCGGTGCACCGTCGGCAGCGGGCCGGCAAGCGAACCCCCCGCTGGTCGGGCGCCGCGAGGTCCTCGCCGAATTCGGCCGGCTCCTCGACACGATCGGCGACGGTTCCGCGCTGGTCGGCCTGTTCGGCGAACCGGGCGCGGGCAAGACACGGCTCCTCGCCGAGCTGGTCGCCGGCGCGCGGAGTCGCGGCATGGTCCCGCTGTCGGGACGCGCGGCCGAGTTCGAGCAGGAGATGCCGTTCGGCATGGTGATCGACGCGCTCGACGACCGCCTGGAGGAGAAGGGCCTGCCGGACGGCATCGACGAGGGGCCCGCCGCCCTTCTGGCCACGATCTTCCCGGCGTTGTCCGGGGAGAAGCCCGTGACATCGGCGGGCGACACCGACCTGACGGGGCTGGCACGCTACCGGCTCTATCGGGCGGTGCGGCAGTTGCTCAGCGAGCTGGCCGCCGAGTCGGGTCTGGTGCTGATCCTCGACGACGTGCACTGGGCCGACGACAGCTCGGTGGAGCTGCTCGACCATCTTCTGCGGCACCCGCCGCACGGCCCGGTGCTGATCGCCGTGGCCTATCGCCCCGCGCAGGCATCGGCGCGGCTGCGGGCGCTCATCGAGTCGCACGGCCACCAGATCACGGTGGGGCCGCTCAGCGAGGCCGAGGTCGCGGAGTTCCTCGGCCCCGACACGAGCCCGGAGCTGCGGCAGCGGCTGTACGAGGACAGCGGCGGCAACCCGTTCTACCTCGAGGCGCTCGCCCGCATGGAACAGGGTCCGCCCGACGCACGGCGGTCCGAGGCCGGCAGCGACGACCAGGACGATCTGCCCGCGCCCGTGCGTGCGGCGCTGCAGACCGAGCTGGGCGGCCTGTCGGACAACGCGCTGCTCGTGGCGCAGGCGGGCGCGGCGGCCGCCGACGAGTTCGAGCCGGCCGTGGCCGCGGCCGCCGCCGAGAAGCCGGAGGACGTCGCGCTGGAGGCGATCAGCGAGCTGGCCGCCCGCGACATCGTGCGGCCCGCCACGCCCGGCCGGTTCCGGTTCCGTCACCCGCTGGTCCGCAACGCCGTGTACGGGTCCGCGGCGGCCGGGTGGCGCCACGCCGCGCACGCGCGGATCGCCGCCCACCTGACCCAGCTCGGCGCGACCGCCGCCGTACGGGCCCGCCACGTCGAACGCTCGGGCGCGTTCGGCGATGAGAGCGCGATCGCCACGCTCATCGACGCGGCGCGCGCCGCCGCGCCCCAGGCTCCCGCCACCGCGGCGCACTGGTTCAAGGCCGGGCTGCGGCTGATGCCGACCGACCACGAGGCGCGGCCGGAGCTGTTGCTGGAGCTGGCCACCGTCCAGGCGGTGAGCGGCCAGATCACCAGCGGCCGCGACATGGCGCGCGAGGCGCTGCGCCTGCTGGCGCCGAACGACATCTCCCGGCGGTCGCGCGCGGCACGCGTCTGCGCGCTGATGGAACGCATGCTCGGCCGTCCGCACCAAGGCCGTACCGTGCTCCTGGACGAGTTGCACCGGATCTCCGACCCGCGCTCGGCCGCCGCCGTACGCCTGCGGCTGCGGCTCGTCGCCGACAGCCTGATCCGCAGCGACTTCCGGGCCGCCAACGCCGTGCTGGAGCTGATGCCCGACAGCGCGCCGGAATGGGAACCAGGGCTGGAGATGGCGACCGCGTCGCTACGCCCGCTGCCGTCGCTGGCCGCCGGGCGCATCGCCGAGGCGGTGCGGCACATCGACCGGGCCGATCGCCTCGTCGCCGCGGCGCCCGACGAGCACCTCGCCGAGTGGATGGACATCATCACCTGGCTGTGCTGGACCGAGACCATGATGGGACGGCACCAGAGCGCCCGGCGGCGCTTCGACCGCGCCATCACGGTCGCCCGGTCCACCGGGCAGAGCTACATGGTCCCCCACCTGATGGCCGGCCGGGCGCGCGCTCTCGTCATGCTCGGCCGGCTCGCCGACGCGGCGATCGCCGCCGAGGAGGCCGCCGGGGTAGCGCGGCTGCTCGGCACGGGCCAGGAGCTCGTCATGGCGCTGACCCAGCAGTGCCTCGTGGCGAGCTGGACCGGCGACGACGAGGAGGCCCTGCGGTTCGGGGAGCAGGCCATGGCCATGTCCGCCGACACGGTCGAGTGGTGGGGTGCGATGGCCCAGTACGTCCACGCACTCGCGCTCGTCAACTCCGGCCGGGTCGACGAGGGCGCCGAGGCCCTGGTGACGGCCTGCAACGGATTCGTCCGGCCCAAGATCGATCCGGCCGCGCTGATGGCGTGCTGTGAGGTGATGGCGCGGATCGAGGCCGAGCGCGCGCGGTGCGACGAGGCGCGGGTGTGGGTCGAGCGGGCGGCCAAGCTGGCGCATCCGAACGTCCCGGCCGGCGTCGGCCTCGCCACACTGGCACGCGCCCACCTTCAGCGGCCGGACGATCCGGCCGCCGCGGCCGAGAGCGCCCGCGAGGCGGCCGAGGTGCTCGAAGGAGCCGAGCTACGGGTCGACGCCGGCCGCGCCCGGCTGACCGCCGGCCTCGCGTACGCCGAGGTCGGCGAGCGCGAGCGCGCCCGGGAGGAGCTGCGCGCCGCCAGCGCCTTGTTCGAGGCGTGCGGGGCGCGCGCGCTCCAGGCCCAGGCCATCCGGGAGCTGCGGCGGCAGGGCGTACGGGTGCCCGGCGCCACCGGCCGTGGCGCCCACGGGCTGTCCCGGCGCGAGTACGAGGTCGCCGCGCTGGTCGCCGAAGGCCACACCAACCAGCAGATCGCCGAGAAGCTCTTCATCAGCGTCCGCACCGTCGAGACCCACCTGTCCCGGATCTTCACCAAACTCTCCGTCACATCGAGGGTCGGCGTGGTCAACGCGCTCGCCCGGCTCACCGAGGACTGAGCACGCGTAAGCACCGCGCTACGCGCCCTCGTCGGCGGCCGGAGCGCAGGTGAGGGCGGAAGTCAGGGTTTTCCACGACACGCGCGATCGACCGCGCTCGGCATGATGATGACCGTCCGCCCACGGGAGGGACCAAGACCATGGAGAAGCGCATCGCCCGGTTCACGCTGGAGGGCGTGCCGGACGCTCGGATCACGATGCATCCGTTCACGACCGAGGACGGCCTCGGCCTCTACCTCACGCGGTTCCACCGCGCCGACTGCGATGACGTCGTCCTGCTTCTCCACGGCCTGACGGCCTCCAGCGACATGTTCATCATGCCCGAGCACCGCAACTTCGCCACGTTCCTCCTCGACGAGGGCTTCAGCGACGTCTGGGCGCTCGACTTCCGCATGAGCAGCCGCTTCCCGTACGACGCCGAGACGCACCGCTACACCTTCGACGACATCGCCGACTGGGACTTTCCGGCCGCACTCGCCGAGCTGCGGTCGCACATCGGCGACCGCCGGGTGCACGTCGTCGCGCACTGCACCGGCGGGATCGCGTTCTCCATGAGCCTGTTCGGCGGGGCGGTCGACGACATTGCCAGCTTCACGAGCAACAGCGTCTCGCTGACGCCGCAGCCGCCGACCTGGTCGCGAGTGAAACTCGCGATCGCCCCGGCGGTGCAGGAGTACCTCCTGGGCCTGCCGTTCCTCGACCCGCGCTTCAGCCACGCGCCGACTCTCACCCGCGCGTGGCTGCTCTCCCGGCTGGTATCGCTGTTCCACCGCGAGTGCGACGTGAGCTCGTGCCACATGGCGAGCTTCATGTGGGGCAGCGGCCACCCGGCCCTGTACGAGCACGAGAACCTGCTGCCGGTCACCCACGAGCGGATGGCCGACCTGCTGGCCGCCACCGGCGCGCACTACTACCGGCACATCCGGAAGATGGTGCGGGCGGGGCACGCGGTCAAGTACGACCCGTCCGACCTCCGGCACGCCGGCCTGCCCGACGACTACCTCACGAACGCCGCCGAGATCACGACGCCGATCCTGTTCCTCGCCGGCGACCACAACCACGTGTTCCCCGGCTCCAACGCGCACTGCTACGGGCTGCTGGAGAAGATCACACCGGGATTGCACGAGTTCGCGACCCTGCCCGGCTACGGGCACATCGATCCGTTCATCGGGAAGAACTCGCACGTCGACGTGTTTCCCAAGATCGTCGACTTTCTCAAGCGGAAGGCCGCCTGACGTGGGGGCGGCCGAACACGTCGACGCGGTCATCGTCGGGTCGGGCTTCGGAGGCTCCGTCGCGGCCTACCGGCTGGCCGAGGCCGGCCGGTCCGTGGTGGTGCTGGAGCGTGGCCGCGCGTACCCGCCCGGCGGCTTCGCCCGTACGCCGGCCGAGATGAGCCGTGCGTTCTGGGACCCTGCCGAGCAGCTCTACGGCCTGTTCGACGTGTGGAGCTTCAGCGGGTTCGACTCGGTCGTCTCCAGCGGGCTGGGCGGCGGTTCGCTGATCTACGCCAACGTCCTGCTGCGCAAGGACGAGCACTGGTTCGTCAAGGAGGAGGCGCTGCCCGACGGCGGGTACGAATGCTGGCCGGTGAGCCGGGCCGAGCTCGACCCGCACTACGACGCGGTCGAGGCCATGCTCGGTGCCACGCCGTACCCTCTGGACCATCCCGCGTTCGCCTCCACGCCCAAGACGCACGCGATGCAGGACGCCGCGGCCGAGCTCGGGCTCGACTGGCAGCTGCCGCCGCTGGCGGTCAGCTTCGCGCCCGAGCCGGGGGCCGCGCCGGGCCTGGGCCTGCCGCTGGCCGACCGGCCGTACGGCAACCTGCACGGCGCGCCGCGTGTCTCCTGCCGGTTGTGCGGCGAGTGCAACATCGGCTGCAACGACGGGTCCAAGAACAGCCTCGACCACACCTACCTGTCCGCCGCGAAACACCACGGCGCCGACCTGCGCACGCTGCACGAGGTGCGGTCGATCCGGCCGCGGCCGGAGGGCGGCTACGAGGTCGACTACGTCGTGCACGACCCGCAGGACAAGGCCCGCAAGCCGCCGCCGCACACCATCTCCTGCGACCGTCTGGTGCTGGCCGCCGGCACCTACGGCACCTCCTACCTCCTGCTGCGCGACCGGGAGCGGTTCCCCGGGCTGAGCCAGGCGCTGGGCACCCGGTTCTCCGGCAACGGCGACCTGCTCACGTTCCTGCTCCGGGCCAAGGACCGCGCCCGCATCCGCCCGCTCGACGCGAGCCACGGGCCGGTCATCACCAGCACGATCAGGCTGCCCGACGAGGCCGACGGCGCCACCGGCCGCGGCGCCTACATCCAGGACGGCGGCTACCCGTCCTTCGTCGACTGGATGGTCGAGGAGGCCGACGTCACGCACGAGATCGCCCGCGCGGTCCGGATGCTGTTCGAGCGGTTCCGCGGGTTCATCTCCCACGCGCCGGAGACCCGCACCTCCAAGGAGCTGTCGGAGCTGATCGGCGACGGGGCGCTGTCGGTCAGCTCGCTGCCGCTGCTGGGCATGGGCCGCGACGTGCCCGACGGCGTGCTCCGGCTGCGGGGCGGCGATCTCGACGTCCGCTGGAGCGCCGAGACCAGCGACGCGTACTTCACCCGGGTCCGGGCCACGATGCAGCGCATCGCCCACGTGCTGGGCGCACGCTACGCCGACAACCCGATCTGGTTCCGCAAGCGGATCGTGACCGTGCATCCGCTGGGCGGCGCCCCGATGGGCCGCCATCCGGGCGAGGGGGTCTGCGACCCGTGGGGTGAGGTGTACGGCCATCCGGGCCTCTACATCGCCGACGGGGCGGCGCTGCCGGGCTCGGTGGGCGCCAACCCGTCACTGACCATCGCGGCGCTGGCGGACCGCATGTCCACCCGCCTGCTCGAGACGACCGGCCACGCTCGCGTGAGCCCGGTCGGGGGGACGGTGAACGGCAGGGCGCGCGAGCCGGAGAAACCTGGGGGTTCCCCGGATCGCACGTCGCTGTCGTTCACCGAGGAGATGAAGGGGTTCTACACCGACGGGGAGAACGCTCCCGGAGCCGGAGAGGCAGCCGGACGGGAGGCCGGGCGCACGCTCGGTTTCCGGCTGACCATCACGGTCGACGACGTGGAGCGTTTCTTGAAGGAGCCCGAGCACACCGCTCGGGCCGAGGGATGGATTGACGCCGCTGGCTGCGGGGGCCGGCGTCAAGTCGAGCGGGGCTGGTTCAACCTGTTCTCGCCGGGAGACGCACCGGATCGCCGCCTGATGCGATACCGCCTGCACTTCACCGACGACAAGAACCGGCCCCGCACCCTTTCCGGCTGGAAGGACATCCGCCACCACCCGGCGAGCCGCGTCTGGCCCGACACGACCACCCTCTACTTCCGCCTGCTGGAGGGCCACATCCCGGACGGCGGTGACGACGAGGCCGCCATCGCGGGCGCCGGCATCCTGCACCTGAGCGTGGAAGACTTCGCCCGCCAGCTGACGACGTTCCACACCACCGGCCCGCACGGCCTGAGCGCCCTCGAACGCTTCGCCGGCTTCTTCCTCGGCGAGCTCTGGGACCTCTACCGCCCGACGGTTTAGGTCCTGTCGGCGAAGAGGAGGAGCTCAGCGTGCCGTCGACGGCTCGACGGCGAAGACCTTGCCGGGATTGAAGATGCCCGCCGGGTCGAGGGCTTGCTTGATCGCGCGGTGCATGTCGAGGACGACGGGACCGGCCTCCGTCTCCAGGCCACGGCGCTTCAACAGACCGACGCCGTGTTCGCCGGTGACCGTGCCGCCGAGGCCGATCGCCTCGTCGACGATCCGCTCGAACGCCGCCTGAGCGCGGACGCGCGCGGCGTCGTCGTCCGAGGGGGTGATCATCAGGGGGTGCAGGTTGCCGTCGCCTGCGTGGGCGACGTTGGCGATGTGGATGTCGTATTCGCCGGCGATGCGTTCGATGCGTGCCAGCATCTCCGGGACCAGCATCTTCGGCACGCAGATGTCCTCGGTGAGCACCGGGCCGAGGCGTTCGACCGCCGGGTACGCGAGGCGGCGGGCGGCGAACAGCGCCTCGGCCTCCTCCGCGTCCGTCGACCGGGTGGTCCACGTCGCGCCCGCCGACTCGAAGCAGCCCAGCATCGCGTCGGCCTCCTCCTCACCGGCCTGGCCCGGAGCGTCGCACCGGCCGAGCAGGAGCACGTCCCCGCCGTCCGCGAGCCCCATGTTGCGCCACTCGTCCACCGCGCGCAGGCAGTGCCGGTCGATCAGTTCGAGCGCGCTCGGCACGATGCCGGCGGCGGCCACCGCGGCCACGGCCTCGCCCGCGGCGACCAGCGAGTCGAAGTACCCGACGACCGTACGCTCGGCCGCCCGCATTCCCCGCAGCCGTACGGTGATCTCGGTGATGATCCCGAGCGTGCCCTCGGAGCCGACCATCAGCCCGGCCAGGTCGTACCCGGCCACTCCCTTCGCCGTCCGCCGCCCGAGGCGTACGACGTCACCGCGCCCGACGACCGCCTCCAGGCCCAGCACGTAGTCACGTGTGACGCCGTACTTCACGCAGCACAGCCCGCCCGCGTTCGTCGCGACGTTGCCGCCGATCGTCGACCACGGCGCGCTCGCCGGGTCCGGCGGGTACCACAGCCCGTGCTCGGCGCACGCGCTCCGCAGGTCGTCGTTCACGACCCCGGGCTGCACGACGGCGAGCCGCTCATCCTTGTCGATCTTCAGCACCGCGTTCATCGCCTCGAAGGAGATGACCACGCATCCGTCGAGAGCGTTGGCCCCGCCGGAGAGCCCGGTACCCGCTCCCCGGGCGACGACCGGAACCCCGCGTGCGGCGCAGCGGGCCACCACCTCACGGACGTCGGCCGTCTCGCGTGGCCGCACCAGCGCCGCCGGCCGGCCGTACGGCGCCCATTCCGCCTCATCGTGCGCGTACGACGCCAGCACGTCGGCGTCCCGGACCACCCGCCCGCCGGGCAGCGCACGTTCCAGCTCGGCCACCACTTCTTCGGACATCACCGCCATAAGTGGACACCTTATTGGACCGGCCCCGAATCTGGGCGGGCGCCACTTCGCCACGGGACCACAAGCGGCCGATCCCCTGGCGCACAGCCGCAGGCAAACCCACGCCGCTGATCGACGTACGGAGCCGGCGGCTGCGGCTCTTCGGCAGCGGCCTGCACGGCTCCCCCACGCTCGACCGCGCCGCCGCGTTCTCCTATGAGGACCTGCTCGGCCTGCCGTCCCGGGAGATCAGCGCCTTCATCGAGTGCACCGGCAACGGCCGCGGCTTCTACAGCACTCAGCAGAACCAGCAGGTCAGTGGCACCGCGTGGAAACTCGGCGCCGTCGGCATCGCACGCTGGCGCGGCGTTCCGCCGTCGGTCGTGCTCGAACGCGCCGACCTGACGAGACACGCCGTCGACGTCATGCCGCGCGGCCTGGACGCCGACTACGGCGACGCGGGCACGAACCACGGACGGGTACGCCGCCCGATCCCGGTCGCCAAGGCCCTGGACGACGTACTCCTCGCGTACGAGATGAACGGCCGGCCCCTGCCGCCCGACCACGGCTTCCCGGTACGCGTGGTGGTGCCCTCATGGGTGGGCATCTCCTCGATCAAATGGGTCGGCGACATCGAGGTGTCCGACGCCCCGCTGTTCTCCCCGTGGAACACGCGGTACTACCGCCTGTTCGGCCCCGGCCATCCCCCGAGGGCAGCGCGCCGCTGACGCGCCAGGTGATCAAGAGTGCTTTCTAGCTACCGTGGGACGCGACACTGAGCGCGGGCCGTACGACCGTGCTCCACGGCCGATCGTGGTCCGGCCACGGAACGGTCCGCCAGGTAGAGGTGAGCACGGACGGCGGCGCGAACTGGCGACAAGCCCGCACGCACGGACCGGGCAGACCCGGCGGGTGGCTCCGCTGGGAGTTCCCACGGCACCCCGACGGCACCGGCCCGCACACGCTGCTCGCCCGCGCGACGGACACCACGGGAACGACCCAGAACACCGCCCGTTACAACACGCTCGGCTATCTCTTCGACGCGGTGGTGAGGCCCCCGGTCACAGTGTCCTGAGCCGCGAAAACGACCGGCGACACCACCGAACCCACCAGCACTCGACCTCCGCCGCCTTAGGCGAAATGTCACCGAGGCCCAAGCATGAGTGCCGATCCCCGGCACCCTCATACGTCCACCGGGCGCGGGGTCGGAGACTCTCGATTGTGAGGGGCCCCCACACCATGCCAGAACCAGGTGAGGGTGCCCCTCACACAACCGGCAACCGGCAACCGGCAACCGGCGAGTGCGCACATGGCGTCAGGGTGTTGTGAACGCCGGGTTGGTGCGCAGTCGGCCGACGCGGCGGGACTTGCGCCCGGGGGCGCTGCTGCGGACCTCCGGAGCCCGGTGCTCGAGCGCGGCGGCGGCTGCCGCGCAGTGGCGTGCAGGCGCTGATCGACCGGACGCCGGCGCACCTGCGGCGCGCGGCGACCCACCGAAGCGGCGAACCCACGCTCCAGAGAGAGGCGCGGTCACCGAGGCCCAAGCGTGAGCGCCGATCCCCGGCACCCTCATACGTCCACCGGGCGCGGGGTCGGAAACTCTCGATTGTGAGGGGCCCCCGCACCATGCCAGAACCAGGTGAGGGTGTCCCTCACACAACCGGCAACCGGCAAACCGGCAACGGGCGAGTGCGCCCATGGCGTCAGGGCGTTGTGAACGCCGGGTTGGTGCGTAGACGGCCGACGCGGCGGGGCTTGCGTCGGGGGGTGCTGCTGCGGACCTCCGGAGCCCGGTGCTCGAGCGCGGCGCGGAGTTGAGCGCGACCGCGGTGGATGCGGCTGCGCACGGTGCCCATCTTGACGCCCAGGGTCGCGGCGATCTCCTCGTACGACAGGCCCTCGATGTCGCACAGGACCACCGCCGCGCGGTATTCCGGAGCGAGGGCGTCGAGTGCCGTCTGGATGTCGCCGTCGAGATGCTGGTCGTCGTACGCCTGCGCCGGGCTGGGCTCACGGCCGCGCAGCCGCTCGGCCGCGTCGTCGGCGAGACCTTCGAAGCGGATGCGCTGCTTGCGGCGGACCTGATCGAGGAACAGGTTGGTCGTGATGCGGTGCAACCAGCCCTCGAACGTGCCGGGTGTGTAGTTCGACAGAGAACGGAACACCCGGACGAAGACCTCCTGCGTGAGGTCCTCGGCGTCGTGCTGGTTTCCGGTCAGCCGGTACGCCAGGCGGTAGACGCGCGCGGAGTGTTCACGCACGATCCCGTCCCAGCTGGGCGGCGTCCATGCCGCCGAGTCAACCTTCACCTGTCACCCCCGAGAGTGGTGTGTATTTCAGAGTCTTGCGGGTGGGAGGTAAGAGCGATGTAAGGCCGCCGATCCCGTCTCACGATCTCAAGCATGGCAGCGCGCACCTCCTCGAACGTCGCCCGTCAGACGGGTCTTGGGTGGCACCTCGTCCACCGCGGGGCGGAGAGGGGCACCCGCCGCTTCATCCTCTGGAAGTAGAGGCACGCACATCCTCACCACTCCTTGATACGCCCGGAGTCCGCAAAAGGTTCACCGACTCGTGATCGAACTTTGACACAAGAGCGCCTCGACACTCGAGCAAACCAAGGCAACGACGTACCCAGGCAAACGAAACCCATGCCAGAAACCCCAGCGAATCCCAGAACCAACCCCGCCGCCCCCACCCAGCCACCAGGAGACGGCCACGAAAGCCACCACATGACCACCGCGACGACAACCCAATGTCACGACCTGGACAACCCACCGACCAACGCAGGACCCAGCACACCACGAACCCACACCGAAGATCCCAGCCAGATCGCCCGAGCCGACAGACGCAGAGGCCAACCCGAAGAGCCGAAGACGGCGAGCAACCACCGGAGGGGGCGCGGGGCAAAGCCCCGCATCGGGGGTTCCAGGGGGTCGCCCCCCTGGAAAAACACAAGCGGGCCCAGGCGAAGCCACCCCAGAGGGGATGGCGAGCAGCCTGACCCGCCTCGGCTCCCCCGACTGGACTCGAACCAGTAACCTGCCGGTTAACAGCCGGCTGCTCTGCCAATTGAGCTACGGAGGATCGCGCGACGGCCGCTTCGTGCGGTCGTCCCGACGGCTTCCAAGGTTAGCGTATTCCAGGGGTGCTCGTTTCCTCCCCGACTGTCAGAGCGGACGGGGGGTATGTCTAACTCGACCGGCAGAGGAGATGGCCATGAAGTATCGCTTTGGGTTCCTCACGGGAGCAGCCGTCGGATACGTGCTGGGCACACACGCGGGGCGAGAGCGCTACGAGCAGATCAAGCGGCTCTCCCGGCGTGTCGCGGAGAACCCCACCGTCCAGGAGGCCGCCGGCATCCTGCGCGCCCGGGCCGGCGAGCTGGCCGGCACGGCCCGGCAGAAGGTGGGCGACAAGGTGTACGACAAGGTCCCCGGCATGCACCGGGATCGCCAGGACACCGCCGGCATCAGCTGACCCGAAGCCACCCCGGCCGGTGGACCCCCACCCGGTCGTTCCTGATCCGGCAGGCTCACCGGTCGGATCGGCGATCCGTAGCGGTCCCGTGGCGAACCGTCATGCGCACGCCCGGCGCCCAGGCGACGTCGGGCACCCTCCTCGGTGGGGTCCGAGACCCCCACCGGCCAGCGTCCGAAGAGGCGTGTCACGAGGGCCGCCGGCTCCCACCGTTCGGCACCCGGACACGAAGGTGATCGGCGCACATCCTTGAGCGACACCAGGGATCGTTGAGCTGATCAGAGACGCTCGGGAAGGAGCCGGCGCGGGATACCGGCCCACCCCACCATCAGCCGATCCGGCGGACGCGGCACGTACCGGACCACGACCCGCCCCGGCAGGCTCGAAGAGGACCGATGCCCTCGGCCGCAGGCCTCTACCGGCCCGCTTCACGCCGAACGGCCACCGCGCCCCCACTGAGCCCATGAAGATCACCCGGGGCACCGGAGGCGCCCGCCGACCGCCGTCGGCGGTCAGGGAGGCTCACAGGCCCGTCTGGCGGCGAATCTCCTCCATCGCCTGCTCGGCCTGGGCGAGCAGACCCGGGTCGGAAGGGTCGAGGCCCGGGTCGAAGACGAGTGTCCAGCGGGGTTCGCCGCCGCCTTTCGCCGGGCGCCGGGCGGCGATGCGGACGCCGCCACCGCCGGGCAGCTTCACGTGGGTGCTCACCACGACCGTCGCGGTGACCCGTTCGCGTACCGCCTCCGGGACCGAGCCGGGTTCGGACAGGTGGACGGAGTGCCGCGCGCCGCCGACCTCGCGTACGACGAGGACGCCGTCCCTCCACGCGGCCTGCTCGACGCGTTCCCACGGCAGGCGGGTGAATCCGGCGCCGTCCTGGAAGTGCAGCGCGGCGTCGGTCGCGACCGTCTCGCCGCTGACCGCCAGAACCCGTTCTCCCCTGCCGAGGGTCAGGCCGTCGGGCAGATTCCGCCGCCGTGTCAGTCGCATGCGATCACGCTACCGCCCCATGGACGTCCCATTACCGGCGCGAGCGGCGATCCACGCCGATCCCGCCGCCAACGTCGAGCGGGGTTCCGCCCGCCGGACCGGGCGGCCGCGCCACGTCATGGGCATCGCCGCGAGCCGAGCAGGTCGAGGACGAGCGCGGCGGACCAGCTGAAGTCGTGGCTGCCACGGCCGGTGCCGTCGAACGGGTCGAAGCACTCACGGAACCCCGACTGGCGTACGAGGCGCAGGGTCGAGCCCAGCAGCAGGTCCGCGACCGCGTCCAGGTGGTGGGTGACCGCGCCGAGCCACACGAGCCAGTTCGTGTTCACCCAGGTCGGGCCGCGCCAGTACGCCCCGCGGTCGAACACCGCCGACTGGACGTCGCAGGTCGGCACCGGATAGCCCGTCGCGCCGGCGAACCGCGCGGACAGCAGCAGGTCGGCCAGGCTCCGTACGATCGCCGCGGGCAGCTCCGGGTCCAGCAGCGGCACGAACCCCGAGATCGTCGCGGCGGGGATGAGCTCGTCCGTACGGACGTCGCGGGCGCGGAAGCACCCGCCGTCCCACAGCCGGTCGACCATCGCGCCGTGGATCCGCTGCGCGGCCTCGCGGTGCGGACCCGGGTCGGCGCCGGCGAGCTCGGCGACCTCGGCCAGAGCGTGGGTCGAGGCGAGAAGGACCGCGTTGAACAGCGGATCCTCCACGACGAACGGGTGATCGTCGCGCAGGTACTCCGCCCGGTACCCGGCGTCGCGCATCGACCGCATGAGCAACACGTGCCGGTCGGCGACGGCCCCGTCGGCGCTCTGCTCCCGCGCGTACGGCGACAGGGGCGGCTCCACGGCCTGGAGCGGCCGGTCCCAGGCCGGGCTGTTCTCCAGTCCGGACTCCCACGGATGGCAGAGGCTGACCAGCCCGAACCCGGCGACGTCGCGCTCGCGTTCGAGGTAGGCGTGCTGGGCGGCGAGCCGCGGGTACAGCCGCGTCAGGAACGCCCGGTGCTCGCCCGCGCCGGAGCCGGGGCTCTGCGCGAGCCGCAGCGCGGCGAGCGCCTGCAACGGCGGCTGGGCCAGCCCGGAGGTCTCCACGCCGCGCGGGGCGTCCGGCTGGGCGCGGCTGCGCCAGAACTCCGGCCCCGGGAAGAACGCGTTGCCCGCCACGCCGGAGCTGAACACGATGTGCGGCACGAGGCCGGTCGCCCACTGCCCGCGGAACACCGACAGCAGCTCGCCCCGGGCCCGCTCGGGCCGGTGCCGGGCCAGGCCCAGGCTGACGAAGGCCGAGTCCCAGCTCCACTGGTGCGGGTAGAGCCCGGGCGAGGGAACCGTGGCCGTGCCGGTCCAGTTCGCGTCGAGCACGCGTGCGGCGGCCGCCCAGACGGTCGCCTCGTCACCCATGAGCCGCAGCCCCATTATCACAGCGTACGGAACGCCCGCACCGTCGGCGATGCCTGTATCGCCCGAAAACCGGGCGATCCAGTAGTCCGGCCGTAAAGGATGATCTTGTTGATGGGGGTGCTGGACGAGCGGCACAGACCAGGGCCCCGGCCGCCGCGCGGAGTTCTTGTCATCAGCACGGCGGGCCAGGGCCTGGCCGACTCTCCTCGGTCCGCGCGCCCGAAGGAGCGAGCGAGTCAGGAAAGCCAGTCGGCGTAGCGGGTGGGGGCGAGGTGAGCGTTCTTGTCGGTGAGGACGTCACCCTTGACGGCGGCGAACATGCCGGCGGTGGGGTCGGTGACGACCGTACGCTTGTCGCCCTTGTGGGCCAAGGTGATCCGGCCCAGCTCGTCCAGGGAGAAGATCTCGGGGCCGCCGATGTTGCGAATGCCGTTCAGCGGGGCTCCCGCGGCGACCTCCGCCACCGCCTGGGCCACGTCCTTGGCGGCGATCGGCTGGATCGGTGTGGCGGGCAACCGGACGGTGTCGCCGTCGCTGGTCCAGGACATGGCGGCGTCGATGAACTCCATGAACTGCGTCGCCCGGACGATCGAGTAGGGGATCGGCCCGGCGGTGAGGATCTCCTCCTGGAGCACCTTGGCGCGGTAGTAGTCCAGCTCCGGCACCTGATCCACCCCGACGATCGAGAGGATGACGACGTGGCCGACGCCGCCCTTCCGAGCCGAGGCCAGGAGGTTGTCCATCGAGGTCCTGAAGAAGGCCGGGGAGGCTTCGTCGAAGGTCGGAGAATTCGTCAGGTTGACGACGACGTCTGCTCCGGCCACCGCCTCGTCCAGTCCCCGGCCGCTGATGACGTCGACTCCGGTGGACTGCGAGTGCGGCACCGCTTCGTGCCCGGCGGCGTTGAGGTTCTTGACGACCTGCGACCCGATCAGCCCGGTACCGCCGATGACTGCGAACTTCATGACATGCCTTTCGATGGTGGGATAGGTGTGCAACGTGGCGCATGGACAACGATGTGGAGCGGCGAAAGACAGGGTTGTGATCAGCCGGCGGCCGGCGGCTTCAGTGACCGTCGACGAACGTGACCGTCTCGTCGAGCGGCGCCCGGCCCATACGGGCGTGATCCACCGTGACATCCTCGAACCCGATCGACATGCCGCAGAACAGGATGAGTTCGTCCGGAGGTGACAGGGCCTCCGCGACGCTCCTGCGATATTTCGCCCATGCCATCTGCGGGCAGCTGTGCAGCCCTTCAGCACGGAGCAGCAGCATGACGGTCTGCAGATACATGCCGACATCGGCCCATTGAGGCAAGCCCAGGCCGCGGTCGATGTAGCAGAACAGAGCTGCGGGCGCGCCGAAACACTCCCAGTTCGCGGAAGCGGCCCTCTGGCGGGCCTCCAGGTCCTCGCGCGCAATGCCGAGTGCACCGTAGCGCTTCTCGCCGAAGTCGGATCGGCGCTCGCGGTACGGGGACTTCAGCTCGGTCGGGTACTGGTCGTACTCCGGCTCGTCCCAGGGGTCTCCAGCGGCCAAGCGCTCGCCGGCGAGTCTCTTGACCTCGGCCAGCGGTCCGCCGGTCAGCACGTAGACGCGCCACGGCTGAATGTTCGATCCGGACGGCGACCGGGCCGCCGCGGACAACACGCGCTCCAGCGTCTCCCTCGGGACCGCCCGGTCGACGAACCCGCGTACCGCCCGTCGGCTCAGGACCGCCTCATAGACGTCCATGATCGCCTAAGTCCCGCCTGCTCGACATAGTCCATCTTGTCACACTCGATATAGTATCACTCGATACCATATTGAGTGTAACTAGATCCTGCGCTTACGCCCCACCGTCCGCAGGATCGGCGATACGGGTCAGCAGGTCCGTCAGTCGCTCGTGCTCACCGGGCTCCAGTTCGGCGACCAGGTGCTCCGCCAGCGGCTCCGCCGCAACATGGGCGCGGTCGAAGATCTCGAGTCCCTGAGGAGTGATCTCCACCGCCCGCGCCCGCCGGTCCCCCGGAACGGTCTTGCGTACGGCCAGCCCTCTACGCTCCAGGTCGTCCACGACGCGCATGATCGCCGCCTTGTCCGATCCCGTGGCCGTAGCCAGGTCCCGCTGCACCGTGGGCCCGCGGTTGACCAGGACGATCAGCACGGCGAAATGCCGCAGCTCCAGGTCGAGCGGCCGGAGCGCCTCCGTGAGCACGGCGGCCGCGCGCGCGTGCGCCCGGCGCAGCAGCAGGCCGAGAGCGAACGGCGACTCATCCCCGGGGCGGTCGGTCGCACGCGCGGTGGCGGCGCGGTGCGGAACGTCGGCGGCCATAAGGCCACACTACTGCTGGCCGTTCATTCGATACCATTTCATTTGAAACTAGATGCGACCGGCCGTGGCCTTCTCGCGCCCGCCGATCCCGCCTGAGACGCCGCGGCCGACGCCCCGAACGTGGTCGCACGGCGTTCTAGGCGAAGAGCGTCTCGCCCCAGTAACCGCCCTTGCGCGGGCCCGGCGGGCAGGCGAAGACGCCGGAGCCGACGTGCTCGATGTACTCGTTCATGTGGTCGTTGCCGGCGAGCCTGTTCTGCAGCGCGACGAACTGCTTGCGCGGGTCCCGCTGGTAGGCGATGAAGAACAGGCCGGCGTCGAGACGGCCCAGCCCGTCGCTGCCGTCGGTGAACGAGTAGCCGCGGCGCAGGATCCGTACGCCGCCGTTGCTGTCGGGGTGGGCGAGGCGTACGTGCGAGTCGGCCGGCAGCTTGGCGAGCGGCACCGGATCGTGCTCGTGCTCGGCACCGTACGGGTTGCCCTCGCCCTTCGTGCGGCCGAAGGTGTCCTGTTGCTCCTTGAGCGAGGTGCGGTCCCAGGTCTCGATGTGCATGCGGATGCGGCGGACGACGACGTAGGACCCGCCGGCCATCCAGGGCGTGCCGTCTTTGGCCGAGGCCCAGACGTGCTCGTCGAGCGCCTTGTGGTCGTCGCCGGAGATGTTGCGGGTGCCGTCCTTGAAGCCGAACATGTTGCGCGGCGTCTGCTGGTCCGGCGTCGTGGAGGAGGTCTTGCCGAAGCCCAGCTGGGACCAGCGCACCGCGACGACGCCGAACCCGATCCGCGCCAGGTTGCGGATCGCGTGCACCGCCACCTGCGGATCGTCGGCGCAGGCCTGGACGCAGATGTCGCCGCCGCTGCGGTCGGGGTCCAGAGCGTCGCCCGGGAAGTGCGGCAGGTCGGCGAGGGCGGCCGGGCGCCGCGCCTTGAGGCCGAACCGGTCCTTGCCGTCCTTCTCGAACAGCGTGGGGCCGAAGCCGACGGTGAGGGTGAGGCGCGACGGGGGCAGGCCCAGGGCCTCCCCGGTGTCGTCGGGCGGCGACTCCGGCAGGCCACCCGCGGCCGAGCCGTACGGGCGGCCGGCGGTCAGCGCGGCGCCGGCCGCCGTCCACTCCTTGAGCATGCGGATCAGGCGGTCGCGGTCGTCGGTGACGACGTCGAAGGCGGCGAAGTGCAGGCGGTCCTGCACGGGCGTGGCGATGCCGCTCTGGTGGGCGCCGTAGAACGGCACCGCCCCGTCGTCGGCGGGCTGCTCGACGGCCTGGGCGACGCTGACCAGGCCGGCGCCGGCCGCGGCGCCCGCGGCCAGCGTCGCACCCGAGTAGGCGAACAGCCGTCGTCTGGAGACCTCGGTCACTTGGCGACCACCCCCGCGAGCTTGGACAGCGGCTCGGCCAGGGCGTTCACCTCGTCCGACAGCTCCTTGCGCTGGTCCTTGCCGACGGTGTCGTAGGAGACGTACCCGTCGCCCTTCTCGTACTTGGTCAGCAGCTTCTGCACCTTGGCGAACTCGTCGGTCAGGTCGGAGGCCAGCCCGGCGTCCCGCTCCTGCACGACCGGCTTGAGCAGCTCGAAGGCCTTCTGCGCCCCGTCGACGTTGGCCTTGAAGTCGCTCAGGTCGGTGTGGGAGAAGGTGTCCTCCTCACCCGTGATCTTGCCGGTGGCCACCTCATCGAGCAGCTCCTTGGCGCCGTTGGCCATCGACGTGGCGGTGATCGACGCGGTGCCGACGCGGGTCTTCAGCGTCTCCAGGTCCTTGACGAGCTGGTCGGCGTACGGGCCCTCGCCCTTGAGCGACTTGGTCTTCCAGAGCGCCTTTTCGATCTGGTGCCAGCCGGTCCACTTGTCGCCCTGCTTGAGATCGGCCTCGCGAGTGTCGACCTTCGGGTCGATGTCGCCGAAGGACTCGGCCACCGGCTCGATGCGCTCCCAGCCGACGCGCGAGGGCGCGAACTCCGCCTTGGCGCCGGCGATGTCGCCCTTGGACACCGACGCGGCGAACTTCTTGGCCTTGGCGAGGGTGTCGTCGACCTGCTCTCCGACGTAGGTGCGGTACGAGGCGACGGCGGCGTCCAGGCGCGGGTCGCCCGCCTTGCCCTTGCCGGTGACGGTGAAGGTCTGGGAGGGCCCCTTGCCGGTCATCCCGGCGCTGCACAGGACCTTGTACGTGCCCGCGGTGAGCGTGACGGTGATCTCCGCGCCGGTGCCCGGGCCGATGTTCTCCCGCTCGGAGACGATCTTGCCGTCGGGCGCGAGGATCTCCAGCTCGTTGACCTGGGAGCCCTTGTTGGTGACCTTGAAGGTGGTGGCCCCGGCCGCGCCGCTCTTGGCGCCGACCTCGCACGAGGAGTCGGTGGCGGTGACCTCGATCGCGCCGCTCTTGCCGCCCGACGCGTCGTCCTTCCCGCACGCCGACAGCAGGGACAGCGAGGCGATGACCGCCCCCGCGGTGGCGATCAGGTGGGCAGGGCGCATGGGGTCTCCAGCGTGAGAAAAGGGGTTAGGTCTGCCTAACTTAGCCTCACCTAACCTCGGTTCGTCAAGCCGTGCGGCTGAAGACCGGGTGCGAGCTTGCTCACCATTTCCCCGGAAACCGGACCCATGAAAGAGGATAAGCACCCCACGACCTCGCGAAACACCCCCGGCCGCCCTCGGAGGAAGGGCGGCCGGGGGTGTCGTTCGGCCGCGCACGGCCGCAGGACGAACCCGCGCGTTACTCCAGGTACTCGCGGAGCATCTGCGCGCGCGTCGGATGACGCAGCTTCGCCAGCGTCTTGGACTCGATCTGCCGGATGCGTTCCCGCGTCACCCCGAACTCCCGGCCGACCTCCTCCAGCGTCCGCGGGTGACCGTCCGTCAGGCCGAAACGCAGCTGGATGATCCGCTGCTCACGGTCCGACAGCGACCCGAGGATGCCGTCGAGCTGGTCCTGGAGCAGGATGAACGCCGCGGCCTCGATGGGCACCACGGCGTCCGCGTCCTCGATGAAGTCGCCGAGATCGGAGTCTTCCTCCCCGATCGGCGACTGCAGGGACACGGGTTCCTGGGCGACGCGCTGAATCTCGATGACCCGTTCGGGGGAAAGGCCCATCTCCGTGCCGATCTCCTCGGGGGTCGGTTCGCGACCGAGGTCCTGGTGGAGCTGGCGCTGCACCCGCACCAGCTTGTTGATGGTCTCCACCATGTGGACCGGAATCCGGATGGTCCGCGCCTGGTCGGCGATCGCCCGCGTGATCGCCTGGCGGATCCACCAGGTCGCGTAGGTCGAGAACTTGTACCCCTTGGTGTAGTCGAATTTCTCGACGGCACGTATCAGGCCGAGATTTCCCTCCTGAATCAGGTCGAGGAACAGCATTCCGCGGCCGACGTAGCGCTTGGCGATGGACACCACCAGACGCAGGTTGGCCTCGATGAGTCGTTGCTTCGCCCGGACTCCGTCGCGGGCGAGCTGTTCGAGGTCGTCGCGTTCACCGGGAAGAAGGATGGCCGCACCGGCCACCTTCTCCTCGGCGAACAGCCCCGCCTCGATCGATTTCGCGAGTTCGACTTCCTCTTCTGCCGTGAGTAGCGGCACGCGGCCGATCTCTCGCAGGTAGATACGGACCAGGTCGCTCGTCGGCGCGCGACGGGAGACATCGTCTCCGTCGACGCGCGCCGAGTCCTCGTGCGCGCTGCTGGACTCGAGGACTTCGACACCCTGCTCTCCCAGAATCCGGACGACTCGGTCCACCGAGTCGGCCGGAAGGTCAGAGCGGTCGAGCGCGGCAGCCACATCGTCGACTGTGATTCCGCGCTCTCTGCCGCGTGCGACGAGGTCCGCCACCTGCTCAACCGACGGCGTCTCGCTTGGCAGCACTGAAGGGCCCACGATGACAGTGTGCGTCAAGGTGCCCGCGTAACGGGGGACCTATTTTTCGGTCACTTCCCTCACAAGGAACCGATTCCGCGCTCGCGCAACTTGTGTCTCTGCTGTTCAAGGGCCATGAGATCGCCGAACAGGCGGCGATGCTCCTCGCCGTGCTCGACCGGATTCAGCCGTCCTAGTTTGGACTGCAACTTGGCGATCTCGCGCGTTACCTGCACTTCCTGCAATCTGGACAGCTGCGATTGGGCATATCGGTCGTCCGGAAGTCCGTTGTAACGCAGCGGTTCCACGGCGAGACTCGTGACCAGGGCTCTGACCTCGTCATTCGGCGCGGCGTCCCGCAGCCGGCCGGCCCATTCCGGTCCGGTCGCGGCGGCGGTGCCCCCGAGTTCGGCGATCAGCCGGCACACCACCGCGTGGCCGGGGACGAGCATCGCGTCCGGCGCGACGGCGTCGAAGCCGGGCCCGAGCAGCGCCGGCCGCTGCACCGCGAGCTTCAGGGTCTCCCGCTCGACCCGGACGATCGGGTCGTTGGGGTCGTACGCCGGGGCGGCCGGCGGCGCGGGAGCCTCCGCGACCTCGGCGACGGCCCGGCGGCCCCGCGAGTCGCCGCGCCGGCGCGAGGCGTGCTCGCGGACCCGGCGCAGCACGAACTGCTCGTCCAGGAAGCCGGTCCACTTGTCCAGGTCGATGGCGTACCGGTCGCGCATGCCGCGGTCACGGATGCCCGCGATGATCGGCGCGGCGGCGTCGATCGCGGCCAGCCGCCCCTCGGTCGTGTCGAGGTCGTACTTCTCGATCGTCGCGCGGATGGCGAACCGGAACAGCGGCACCCGCGAGGCGACCAGGTCGCGCACGGCGGCGTCACCGTGCTTCATCCGCAGGTCGCAGGGGTCGAGCCCGTCCGGCTGCACGGCCACGAACGTCTGGGCGGCGAACTTGTGCTCGGACTCGAACGCCCGCAGCGCGGCCTTCTGCCCGGCCGCGTCGCCGTCGAAGGTGAAGATGACCTCGCCGCTCGCCTCGTCCTGGTCCATGAGGAGCCGGCGCAGGATCTTGATGTGCTCGTCGCCGAACGACGTGCCGGAGGTGGCGATCGCGGTGCCGACCCCGGCCAGGTGGCAGGCCATGACGTCGGTGTAGCCCTCGACGATGACCGCCTGCCGCCGCCGGGCGATCTCCTTTTTGGCCAGGTCGGCGCCGTACAGCACCGATCCCTTCTTGAACAGCGGCGTCTCGGGGGTGTTGAGGTACTTGGGGCCGTCGTCGCGCTCCTCGAGCCGCCGCGCGCCGAACCCGACGACGTCGCCCGTGAGGTCGCGGATCGGCCAGATCAGCCGCCCGCGGAACCGGTCGATCGGCCCGCGCCGCCCCTGGCTCGCCAGCCCGCCGGTGATCAGCTCCTTGTCGCTGAAGCCGCGCCCGCGCAGGTGGCGTACGAGCGCCTCCCATTCGTTCGGGGCGTAACCGACGCCGAACCGCTCGGCCTCCTCACGCCCGAACCCGCGCTCGGCCAGGAACCGCCGCCCGATCTCGGCCGCCGGGGTGAGCAGCCGCTCGGCGTAGAACTCGGCCGCGGCCCGGTGCGCCTCGACCAGCCGGGTCCGCTCCCCTTTCTGCCGCCCGGGGACGTATCCGCCCTCGGTGTAACGAAGCTGAACCCCCGCCTTGGCCGCGAGCCGCTCGATCGCCTCAGCGAACGACAAATGGTCGATCTTTTGAACGAAGGCGATCGCGTCACCACCTTCGCCACAGCCAAAACAATTTCCTGTCAAGATATTGTCTTCAAGGACAAAGGCATGCCCCTCGTCAACAACGGCACAGAAGACCTCTTCGACCCGGCCGGTCTCCTCAACGGACTTGACCACCCAACCCCGCCGCGCGAATTTTTTCGCTGCGGACTGGAACCGGAAGCGGTGCTCATCGATGAGGAAGAAGTCCTCGGTCAGGTCGTCGTTGACGAAGTGGATCCGGAAGATCGAACTGGGCTCCCTACCGGGGAACCCCTCTCTGACCTGCTCGGTGATGCCGTACGTACCGATCCCCAGGCGGGCACAGAGGGTACGGACATACTCTAGGATCTCCCGATCGGCGCAGTGCAACATGGCCGTACCGTCCTTGGCCACGTGCCCATCCGCGGCAACGTAGCCGGCAAGCCACCCATAGAGGTACGACTCTGACTCATCGAGCGAGGGCTTATCTTTAAAGAACGCGGGAAGATCCAAAACGCAAAGTACGCCATCCAGCCTCTGCTTGACTCGGCTATACGGAAACCATTTCAGCAGCTGGGCGTCTTTATTCCCACACAGATATGCCATGCTTCCAGCATCACGACGGGTCCCATCCCCGAACGTAATGCCGTGCGCGATCCCAAAGGGCGATGGATCGAGGCCAGAGGTACGCGCAGTCGGGAAGACGTACGCGAGGCGGTGGTCCGGTCTCAGCTCGCGGGTCGTCAGCTCGCGGTGCCGGTCGCGCTTCTTGCCCGCGCGGACGAACCAGCGGTGCTCGGCGGTGGCGTAGATCTCCT
This sequence comes from Actinoallomurus oryzae, assembly GCF_039541955.1. Lineage (NCBI taxonomy): Bacteria > Bacillati > Actinomycetota > Actinomycetes > Streptosporangiales > Thermomonosporaceae > Actinoallomurus > Actinoallomurus oryzae. The sequence goes on from NZ_BAABHF010000017.1 coordinate 62,213, forward strand.
TGCGCTGACCGTTTCGTCCGAGAACGATGCGCATGAGCGGTTGGATGCCGAACGAGTAGAACGGAGCGTCGTGCCACTGGGCGTCGCGCCCGAGGATGCGGTGAGTGCCGCCCGCCAGCTCGCGGATCGGCCGCAGCCCCTGCCACGTCAGCACGCGTGTCTCGCCGGCGAGGCAGTGCCAGAGGCCGTTTGAGACGTTGAAGGACGGGGACTTCTCGTCGTGGAACGGGCAGAGGCCCTTCAGGGCCCCGCCTCCGGCGTTGCGGAGCTGGACGTACTCCCCCACGACGGCGTCGATCGGTGACCGCTCGCGTACGAGTGCGATGTCCTCATCACGGATCCGGCCTGCCACGTCGGCAGTCTAGTCGCGCGGTGCCGCACGTGAGCCCGCGCCCCACTATTCGCGACCACTGGACAAATCACGGACTTACGAGGTGTACTGGCTCAACTTCGGTGGGCCATAACGGATTCCGCCGGCTCTTGTCATCGGGTGCACGGGGACCCCGGCGGCGCAATCCCGCACGCGACGGTCGGCCATTCACGGCCGTCGCGGTGAGCATGAGGTGTCGTTAGCGATGACCGAGGTCGTTCTGGACGCGGTGAACAAGGTCTATCCGGACGGCTTCCACGCGGTCCGCGACCTGACCCTGCGCGTACCCGACGGCGAGCTGTTCGTCCTGCTCGGACCCTCCGGATGCGGGAAGTCGACGATCCTGCGGATGGTCGCCGGACTGGAAGAGATCACCTCGGGCAGTCTGTGGCTCAGCGGAGCGCTCGCCAACCATCTTCCGCCGCGCGAGCGGAACCTGGCGATGGTCTTCCAGAACGGCGCCCTTTACCCCCATCGAAACGTCCGCGGCAATATCTCGTTTCCTTTGGAGGTCGCGGGCGAGAACGACGCCGACTCCCAGGCGCGGATCGTCGAACTGTCGCGCGCGCTCGGCATCGAGGAGACCCTTCACCGGCTCCCCTCGACCCTGTCCGGCGGTCAGCGGCAGCGGGTGGCGATGGGCCGGGCGCTGATCCGCCAGCCCGGGATCTTCCTGATGGACGAGCCGCTGTCCAACCTGGACGCGGGCCTGCGCACCGAGCTCCGCATGGAGATCGGCGCGCTCGTACGCTCCCTCGGCGTGACCACGCTGTACGTCACGCACGACCAGACCGAGGCGCTCACGCTCGCCGACCGCGTCGCGATCCTGCGCCGCGGCGTCCTGGAGGACGTCGGCACGCCCCAGCAGGTGTACGACGACCCGGCGACGATGTTCACCGCGGCGTTCCTCAGCGCCCCGCCGATCAACCTCGTCCGCGCGACGGTGCGCGCCGACCAGAACGACGGCGTCGTCCTGGGCATCGGCGACCAGCGGCTGAGCCTCCCCTGGTCCGACTCGCGGGCCACCGCGCTCGTGTCACAGCACGGATCGTCCGTCACGGTCGGCATCCGCGCCGACGCGATGCGCCCGGACCCGGACGGTCTGATCTCCGGGCGGGTGCGGGCGCTGGAGTTCCACGGCCACGAGTGGCTGGCGCACGTGGAGGCGGGCGTGGTGCTCGTCGACGCGGAGGCGTTCCGCGACGACCAGCCACAACAGACTCAGGAGACGGGACGGGAGAGCGTGCTGCGCCGGCTGCTGCGGACGACAGGACTCACGTCCGAGGAGGCCCCGGTCCACCCGGTCTCCCACGGCGGCACCCACCGCCGGTCCGACCTGGTCTTCCGCCTGGAGAGCCGGTCGGGCATCGCGGCGGGCGACACCGTACGCCTGTCGGTCGACGCCGAGCGGATGCTCCTGTTCGGCGAGGACGGCCGCCGCGTCGACAAGGTCGATCGCTGACGCCCCCGGCACGACCGGCGCGCGGTCAGCTCACCGGGTCCAGGCGCAGTACGGCGGTGCGGCCGACGTGGGGCAGGATCTCCTCGACCGGCGCGTCCGGGGCGAACGGCAGCAGCGGGTCGCGGTACTCCACCTGGGGCAGGTAGGTCGCCAGGACGCGCGCGGCCTCGTGGCCCTCGACCATCACCGGCCTGCGTTCGGTGTCGGCGCCTCCCGGGCCGTCGCGTTCGACGCGGCAGCGGCCCGCGGCGACCAGGTTGCGCACCCAGTCGCGCGCCCGGGTCGCCGAGCACACGTACAGACGGCCGTCGAGGGCGGTCACGTTGACGCCGAACGGTCTGGCCGCGCCACTGCGGCGTCCCACCACATCGATCACCCGCGCCACCGGCCTGCCGTCGGCGTACGGCTCCACCGGCTGTGCGCGGAGGTGTTCGATCATCTTCCGTGCGGCCTCGTCCATGGCGACCCCCCTAACCGGTCCGTCGGACCACTTATCTGCCGCGGAGTACGATACGGTCCGCCGGACCGGTTGGGCAAGAGAGGGAGGGCCGCCGTGACGGAACGCGCCGACGCCGCCCGCAACCGCGCCGCGGTGCTCGACGCCGCCGACGCTTTGTACCGCCGCGACGACGCCGGCCGGGTGACCCTCGCGCGGATCGCCGAGGCCGCCGGCGTCGGCAAGGCCACCGTCCTGCGGCGGTTCGGCAGCGTGGAGGGGGTCGTCGAGGCCGTGCTCGCGCCTCGGGTCGCGGCGCTGCGGGACGCGGTGACGACCGGCGACCCGCCGCTCGGTCCCGGCGGAGCGGCCGGCGAGGCGCTGCACGCGTACGTGGACGCCCTGTTCGACTTCGTCCTCGCCAACCGGACGCTCATCCGCGCGCTGGAGCACAGCCGCCCCGACGCCTACTACGCGAACCCGGCGAGCCGGTTCTGGGTGGAGGAACTGACCCGCCGGATCGGTGCCGCCGAGCCCACCGCCGACGCGGGCTACCTGGCCCATGTCGTGTTCACCGCGCTGCGCGCCGACGTCGTCGACTACCTGCGCGCCGACCAGCGGATGAGCACCGGGCGCCTGCGCGCCGGGCTGCACTCTCTCGTGGGCCGCGCGGCGGGCTGACGGCGATGCCGGTCAGCGGTCTTCAGCGCACGCCCTGGGACTCCTCGAGGTAGGCCATGACGCCCGCCGGCTCCTCGGCGAAGAAGACCAGGCTCGAGAGGGGGCACGGCAGGAAACCCTCGTCCTCCATCCGCCGGAACTGCTCCTTCAGGCCGTCGTAGAAGCCCGCGCTGTTCAGCAGCACCAGCGGCTTGTCGGTCTGCCCGTGTTTCTTCAGCTCCAGGATCTCGGTCGCCTCGTCCAGCGTTCCGGTGCCGCCCACCATGATCACTACCGCGTCCGCCTTCTCCAGCAGCAGCCTCTTGCGCTCGGCCAGGTCCCGCGCGACGACCATGTCGTCCACGCCGGGCCGCACCTTGTCGACCAGGAAGCTCACCGAGACTCCCATGAGCCGTCCGCCGGACCGGTGCACCCCGTCCGCCACGACCTTCATCAGGCCCGTGTCGGAGCCGCCCCAGACCAGGGTGTGCCCGCCCTTTCCGATGAGTTCCGCCAGCTCACGGGCGGGTCGCGTGTAGGTCTCGGAAAGGTCGGCGGCGGAGAGGAAGACGCAGATGTTCATGCGGACACCGTACGGCCCACCGGGCGATCGGCCGAATGATGAGACATGTCCTCTCATGCTGTGGATATTCGCCCGGAGGGACCCGGTCCGCTCAGGGTGTGGATCCGTTCCTGCGGCGCAGCTCGTCGCCGAGGGCGCCGATGCAGTTCGCGAGTTCCTTGTTGGACAGCTGGGCCGGTGGCTTTCCGCAGCCGGACACGGTCGGGGTGGTCTTCCCGCCCGGGTTGGGCGTGCTGGAGACGTTCACCGTACGCGGGCTGGTGCGCCCGGTGATGGACAGGTCGACGTAGAACTCCGTCAGCCCGCGCCGGACCCCGTACACGCGCCACATGTCGCCGCCGAGCGGGGTGAACTCCTCCAGGCGCCCGCCGGTGTTGAGGAACGTGGGGTCGACGCCGCGTACGGCGTCGGTCGCCTTGTTCGTGAGGGCGTTGAGGTTGGCGACGTTGGGGTCGCCGTCGGGCAGGACGTACAGGTCCATGGGGTTGAGGCGGCCGTCGGCCGCGGCGTCGGCCGGGGCGACGGCATAGGCGATGAAGGCCTGGCTCTTGCTGGCGTTCGGCGTCAGCGGGGTGACGTAGTACAGGTGGTTGCCGGGACCGCGGAGCAGGTACTCGGAGGTGTTGCTGCCCTGGACGTCGTCGACGGTGGGTTTGAACCCGAAGGACGCGCGTGACCTCCACTTGCGGCCGGCGGCCCACTCGGTGGCCTCACGCTGCAGCACGGTCAGGCTCTCGGGGTACGCGGGGCCGGGCAGGTCCCCCGCTCGCACCGTACGGCGGTAGGCGGCGTGGACGCCGTGGTCACCGGTGACGATCAGCACGCCGGCGGCGGTCATGACACTGCGGTTCTTGAACGCGACCTGCCGCTTGACCGGGATGACGATGACGGGCTTGCCGTTCTGGCAGTAGCCCCAGACGTCATCGTCGTCCCACAGCAGGTCGGGGTACTTCTCACCGAGCCAGTTGGGCAGGCTGTTGCCGCGGGCGCCGTGGAAGGCGCGGTCGAAGTCGCCCGGGGCGAAGCGGCACGCGACCTTGACGGTGTTGGAGGCGCCGTCCCAGGACGCGATGCCGTAGGTCGGGGTGGCCTTGCCGGAGCCGTCGAGGACCGCGGTCCAGATGCCCGGCCCGCTGTCGCCGCCGGGTTTCGGGGGCGCCCCGTACAGGTAGGTGAGGGTGTCCTCCCAGAAGTCGACCTTCGGGGCGGGCGAGGCGGCGTGGGTCATCATCTGCTGGGCCGAGGCGTAGGAGGACGTGCGGCCCTCCCAGGCGGCGATGCCGGACAGCTTGTCGACCTGGACGCAGCCCCGTACGTCGGCGGCGCCGCGGTAGGAGCATCCGCGCTCGCCCTGCCTGGCGCCGCGCATCAGGTAGCCGAGCGAGGCGGGAGGGTTCGCGCCGTCGGTGATGTGCCAGGTGGTGGCCCGGTTGTAGTAGCGGCCCTCGTCCTTGTCGTTGTCCCAGACCACCCGCAGGAACGGCACGACCAGCACGCCGATCGCCGCGATGACGGCCACGGTGGCGACGGGCACCGAGGCGCGGAACCCGGTGGCGTAACCGTCGTCGCCGGTGACGGCGATGACGGCGGTGCCGATGAGGCCGACGGCGACCCAGAACCAGAACAGCCCGGTGGCGTGGCTCAGCGAGCCGCCGGGCAGCCACATGCGCTGCACGACGGTGAGCCGCCACCACTGCGACCACGTCCCCATTCCGGAGAGCCCGTACCGGAGGAGGATCCAGACCAGGAACGCGCCCACGGGCATCCACGCCCACCAGAGCAGGAGGACGGGGAGCCGCGCCTTCAGGAAGTTCATGCTGCAGCCTTACGGTCGAGGGGTGCGGTCCTGATTTATCACCGATCGCCCGGGAGGGTTCCCGGGGCGCGATCGGAACGGGCCGCGTCGCGGATCGACACCGGGGGCATGTCCTTGGACCGCGCGTTCGCCTCCACGGTTCCAGCGGACGTTGTTGCTCCCGTGAAATTCCGGTTACGTCGCCGGGCGGCCCGTTCTTCTGCCAGGTCGTCCGGGGTTAGCGTCGCCGTGTGCTGATCACGCCACACGAGCGGGAGCGCCTGCTGATCCACGTGGCGGCCGGGCTCGCTCGCGACCGCCGCGGCCGAGGGCTGCGGCTCAACCATCCCGAGGCGACCGCGGTCATCGCCGCGTACGTCCTGGAGGGCGCGCGTGCCGGCCGCGGGGTCGCCGACCTCATGGAGACGGGCCGCACCGTGCTCACGCGCGAGGACGTGATGGACGGCGTCCCGGAGATGCTGGAGTCGGTGCAGGTCGAGGCGACGTTCCCCGACGGCACCAAGCTCGTCACCGTCCACCGGCCCATCCCGTGAGCGAGGGAACCGAGGACACGGTCCCCGTGGTCGCTCCCGCTCGCCGCGCGCCGGGTCGTACGCGGGCCGCGCCATGACCGAGATCTCGCGTGAGCGCTACGCCCGGCTGTACGGGCCGACCGCGGGCGACCGCGTGCGCCTGGCCGACACCGACCTGTTCATCGAGGTCACCGAGGACCGGAGCCGCGGGGCGGGCGCGGGCGACGAGGTGGTGTTCGGCGGCGGCAAGGTCATCCGCGAGTCGATGGGTCAGGGGGTCGCCACCCGCGCGGAGGGCGCGCCCGACCTGGTGATCACCGGCGTCGTGGTGCTGGACCACTGGGGCGTCGTCAAGGCCGACGTGGGGGTGCGCGACGGCCGGATCGCCGCGATCGGCAAGGCCGGCAACCCGGACACGATGGACGGGGTGCACCCGGACCTGGTGATCGGGCCGTCCACCGAGATCCTGGCCGGCAACGGCAAGATCCTCACCGCCGGGGCGGTCGACTCCCACGTTCACCTGATCTGCCCGCAGCTCGTCGCGGAGGCGCTGGGCGCCGGGGTGACGACGCTCGTCGGCGGCGGCACCGGACCCGCCGAGGGCACCAAGGCGACGACCGTGACACCCGGTTCGTGGTACCTGGCCCGGATGCTGGAGGCGATGGACCCGTACCCGGTCAACGTCGCACTGCTCGGCAAGGGCAACACGGTCTCGGAGGAGGCCATGTGGGAGGCGCTGCGCGGCGGCGCGTCCGGGTTCAAGCTGCACGAGGACTGGGGGTCGACCCCGGCCGCGATCGACGCGTGCCTGCGCGTCGCCGACGCCTCCGGCGTGCAGGTGGCGCTGCACACCGACACCCTCAACGAGGCCGGGCACGTCGAGTCGACGCTGAACGCCGTCGGCGGCCGGTCGATCCACGCGTACCACACCGAGGGCGCGGGCGGCGGGCACGCCCCGGACATCATCACGGTCGCGGCGCACCCGAACGTCCTGCCGTCCTCGACCAACCCGACCCGGCCGCACACGGTGAACACGCTCGACGAGCACCTCGACATGCTCATGGTGTGCCACCACCTCGACCCGTCGGTGCCGGAGGACCTGGCGTTCGCCGAGTCGCGGATCCGCCCGACGACCATGGCGGCCGAGGACGTCCTGCACGACCTGGGCGCGATCTCGATGATCGGCTCGGACTCCCAGGCCATGGGCCGCATCGGCGAGACCGTGCTCCGCACCTGGCAGACCGCGCACGTGATGAAGGGGCGCCGCGGCGGGCTCGACGACAACCTGCGCGCCCGGCGCTATGTCGCCAAGTACACGATCTGCCCGGCGATCGCACACGGCCTCGACGCGGAGGTCGGCTCGGTGGAGGTGGGCAAGCTCGCCGACCTGGTGCTGTGGGACCCGGCCTTCTTCGGCGTACGGCCGCACGTGGTGCTGAAGGGCGGCATGATCGCCTGGGGCCGGATGGGGGACGCGAACGCCTCGATCCCGACGCCGCAGCCGGTGTTCCCGCGGCCGATGTGGGGCGCCACGGCGGCGCCCGCGACCTCGGTGCACTTCGTCGCGCCCGCCGCCCTGGACGACGGGCTGGCCGACCGGCTCGCCGTACGCCGGCGACTCGTCGCGGTCGGCGACACCCGGCGGCTGGGCAAGGCGGACATGCCGCTCAACGACGCGCTGCCCGAGATCGAGGTCGATCCGGACACGTTCACCGTGACCGTCGACGGCGACGAGATCGAGCCGGCGCCCGCGGCCGAGCTGCCGATGGCCCAGCGGTACTTCCTGTTCTGATGGACGCCGCGCTGCTCCTCCTGCCTGATCGCGGCGACGCGCAGAACCGCAGCGGCAGGCCGACCGCGCCTGTTCGAATTCCTGAGATCAGGGGGTATCGCCATGGGACTCGACCACAGCTCCGAGTCACGCCGGCCTGCGCCAGGACGACCGGACCGGGCGCTCCGGCTCGGCGTCGGCGGGCCGGTCGGCAGCGGCAAGACGGCGCTGACCGCCGCGCTGTGCCGCCTGCTCCGCGACGAGTTCGACCTGGCCGTGGTCACCAACGACATCTACACGACCGAGGACGCCGACTTCCTGCGCCGGAACGCGGTGCTGGACGACGACCGGATCGAGGCGGTCCGCACCGGTTGCTGCCCGCACACGGCGATCCGCGACGACATCTCGGCCAACCTCGACGCGGTCGAACTGCTGGAAGAACGCCACGGCCCCCTTGACCTGGTCATCATCGAGAGCGGCGGCGACAACCTGACCGCGACGTTCAGCCGCGGGCTGGCCGACCGGCAGATCTTCGTGCTGGACGTGTCCGGCGGCGACAAGGTGCCGCGCAAGGGCGGGCCCGGCGTGACAACGGCCGACCTGCTGGTGGTGAACAAGACCGACCTCGCCCCGCTGGTCGGTGCCGACCTCGGCGTGATGGCCCGCGACGCCGAGCGCGTACGCGGCGGCCTGCCGATCGCGTTCACGTCACTGCGCGAGTCGCCGGACGTTCCGGAGGTCGCCGGCTGGGTGCGGACCGTCGTACGAGAGCGGACCCCGGCGTGACCTTCACCTCGACGGGTCGAGGTGGGAGAACACGCCGAAGTCGGTGGTGTCGCGGAAGTGGAGCCCTGCCGCGCTGCGGCGTCGATCCGGCAGCCTGAACTGCACAGGCTCAACTGGACAGTCCAGACTGAAGGATCTATCGTGGGCGAAATGAGCGAGATCAACGCGGAGGTCGCGGAATCGGCCGTCCGTGCGGCGCACGAGGTTCGGACGGTGTTCAGCCGCCTGCGCCGCCGGCTGAAGGAGTCCTACGACAACGAGGGGCTCACGCCGTCGCAGACCTCGGCGCTCAGCCGGCTGAGCAAGGAGGGGCCCGCGTCGGCGAGCGACCTGGCCGCCGCCGAGCGGGTCCGCCCGCAGTCGATGGCCGCGACGCTCGCGGTGCTGGAGGAGCGCGGCCTGATCCAGCGAAGGCCCGACCCGGGCGACGGGCGTCGTCAGCTCGTCTCGCCGACCGACGGCGGACGCGCGTTCCTGGAGGACAAGCGGCGCGCGGGCGAGGAATGGCTGGCCCGGGCCCTGCAGGACGGCTGCGACGAGCGCGAGCGCGCGACCATCCTGGAGGCGATGGCGCTTCTCGACCGGCTCGTGCGTTGATGAGCACGAGAGTCACGCAGCACTTCCAGACCGGCTCACCGGAGGCGTTCGACCGCCGGCTGCTCACCCCGATGATCTTGGGTTCGATACTGAATCCGATCAACTCCTCGATCATCGCGGTCGCGCTGGTGCCGATCGGCGCCGCGCTCGGCGCACCGCCGTCGCAGACGGCGTGGCTGGTCTCCGCTCTCTACCTGGCCACGTCGATCGGCCAGCCCGTGGTGGGCCGGCTGATCGACCTGTACGGCCCACGCCTCCTCTTCCTCGCCGGCACCTCCCTCACCGGCATCGCCGGGCTGGTCGGCCTGCTGGCGCCCAATCTGGGCGTGCTGGTCGTCGCGCGGGTCCTGCTGGGGTTCGGCACGTGCTCCGGTTATCCGGCCGCGATGGCGCTCATCCGCCGCGAGGCCGAGCGGACCGGCCGGGACAGCCCGGCCGGAGTCCTGACCGCGCTCGCGGTGTCCAGCCAGACCATCGCCGTCATCGGCCCCACCCTGGGCGGCCTGCTGATCGGCCTGGGCGGGTGGCGCACGACCTTCGCCGTCAACATCCCGCTGTCCGTCGCCGGTGTGGCCATGGGTCTGCTGTGGCTGCCCAGGACGCCACGGCCGGAACGCGGGCCGCACGAGCGGTCGGGGCTGGACCTTCCGGGCATGGCGCTGTTCGCCGCGATGCTCGTCTCGCTGCTGCTCTTCCTGATGAACCCGGGGGCCACCTACTGGTACCTGCCGGCGGTGACCGTACTCGCGGCGGCCGCCTTCGCGTTCGTCGAGCTGCGTCGGGCGGAGCCGTTCATCGACCTGCGGGTGCTCGGCGGAAACCTGCCCCTGCTGGCCACCTACGCCCGCGCGCTCCTGGCCTACGTCGTCTCCTACTCCTTCCTGTACGGCTACACGCAGTGGCTGGAGCAGGGACGCGGCCTGTCGTCGTCCCAGGCCGGGCTCATGCAGCTGCCGCTGTTCCTGACCGGGATCCTCGTCTCGACCACCACCGGCCGCCGCCGGGAGATCCGCGGCAAGCTCCTCGTCGGCGCCGCCTGCCAGCTCGCCGCCTGCGCGCTCCTGACCGCGTTCGGGTCCCACAGCGCGATCTGGCTGCTCGTCGCGGTCGCGCTCGTCTTCGGCGTCCCGCAGGGGCTGAACAGCCTCGCCCTGCAGAACTCCGTCTACCACCAGGCGGACCCGGTGCGCATGGCCTCCTCCGCCGGACTGCTGCGCACCTTCATGTACCTCGGCGCGATCGTGTCGTCCGCCGCCACCGGCGCCTTCTTCCCCCGGCGCGCCGACACGACCGGTCTGCACCACCTGGCCTGGTTCATGCTCGCCGTCTCGGCCCTGTTCCTGGCCATCACCGTCGCCGACCGTTCGCTGCGCCGGATCGGCGGTGCGGCGCGGCCACACTGACCCGCCCCGCGCTCCTGCGCGAGGCGTCGATGATCACCATCCACCGGAAAGGCATCCATGAGCGACACATCCCTGCTCGTGATGGACGTTCAGCAAGGCATCATGAACCGCGTCGCGGACCCGGACTACGCGACCCGCGCGGCCCGCGCGGTCGCCGCCGCCCGTGACGCGGGCGTCCCCGTCCTGCACGTGGTCATCGGGTTCCGCGCCGGCCAGCGGAAGGCGCACGACCGCAACAAGGCCTTCGGCGCCCTTCCGCCCGACGTCTTCACCGACGACGACCCGAACAGCGCCATCCACGACGCCGTCGCACCCCGGCCGGACGAGCCCGTGATCACCAAGAAACGCGTCAGCGCGTTCGCGGGCAGCGACCTGGAACTGGTCCTGCGCACCCACGGGATCGAGCACCTCGTCCTGACCGGCGTCGCCACCAGCGGCGTCGTGCTGTCCACCCTGCGCCAGGCCGCGGACCTGGACTACCGCCTCACCGTCCTGTCCGACGCCTGCCACGACCCCGACCCGGAGGTCCACCGCCTGCTGACGGAGAAGGTCTTCCCTCGCCAGGCCGACGTCGTCACCATCGACGAGTGGGCCAAGACCCTCACCTGACCGGCGTCTCCGCCGGGGAGCCGGGTCCGGATAATGAGGTGCGGCGCGCGCGCATCCGGCCTACGGTCCGGCACATGAGCGAGTCCAGCGTCGCCTGGTGTGGGCGCGTCCCGGAGGTCGTACGGAACAAGGCGCTGGCGGCCGGGGCCACGCGGTGGCTTGGCGACCTTCCGTCTCTGGTCGCGGGCCTCTCGCGGGAGTGGTCCATCGGCGTGGGCACGGCCTATCCGGACGCGACCGAGGCGCTCGTGGCCGAGGCCACGCTTCACGACGGCACGCCCGCCGTGCTGAAGCTGTGCGTTCCACGCGTCGCCGAGGCGGCCCGGCACGAGATCACCGTGCTGCGCCTGACCGGCGGGCAAGGCTGCGTCCGCCTGCTGCGCGCGGATCCCGAGCGGGGCGCGCTGCTGCTCGAACGCCTCGGCCGCCCGCTGGTCCGGCTCGCACTCCCCCTCCGCCGCCGGCAGGAGATCCTGTCGGCGGCCGCCGCCCGGGTCTGGCGCCCGGCGCCCGACTGCGGCCTGCCCACCGGCGCCACCAAGGGCCGATGGCTGATCGACTACGTCGAGCGGACGTGGGAGGCCCTCGACCGCCCGTGCGCCGAACGCACCGTCGCCCACGCCCTCGCCTGCGCACGCCGCCGCATCGAGGCCCACGACGACGAACGCGCGGTGCTCGTCCACGGCGACGTACACCAGTGGAACGCCCTCGAAGCGGACGGCGGCTTCAAACTGGTCGACCCGGACGGCCTCCTGGCCGAGCCGGAGTACGACCTGGGCATCCTGATGCGCGAGGACCCGGTCGAACTCCTCACCGGCGACCCCCGCGAACGCGCCCGATGGCTCGCCCGCCGCCACGATCTGAACGCGGAGGCCATCTGGGAGTGGGGCACCATCGAACGCGTCGCGACGGGCCTGCTGGCCACCGCGATCGACCTCCAGCCCGCGGCCCGCCAGATGCTCACCACCGCCGACCACCTGGCCGAGTGACCTCAGGAGAACCGCATCTCATCGTGACCTCAGGAGAACCGCATCTCATCGAACTGCGGAAGCCATTCATCAAGCCCGCGGAAGGCACGGACGGCCTGCTCCACGGCGGCCGGCGAGTATGATTTCTGCCTTCTCAGCGAAGCCGCCTCATCGGAGGTCAAACGCTTACCGATCGTCCCGTCGATCTCCTGTACGTAGAAATCGCCGCCGAACTCCAACTGCGTCTTGTACACCGGGATCGGGATTTCAACCGACGGCTTCGCGTTACCGATCATCGCCCAGCTGCCGTCCCTGATGCGCAGATCCATGGTCTCGACGAGGAAGACCGGCGGCGACTCCACCAGAGCTTTCAGATCGACGGCGTCAACCGACTCCGCGTCGGACATGTAGATCGCGACCAGTATGTTCGTGCCCAGCTTCATCACGGCGCGCCCGCACACCACGATTCCCGGTCCCGCGGGAATCAAGAAGATGTCGTTCTTGCGATACCTCACCGGAACTCCCACACAGATCGCACGGCCTTCGATCCTATCCTCGACATGCGGCCACCGCATGGCCCTCGAACACGGGACATGCGGTGGCCGGGTTCAGCGCCGCCCAACCGGCCCTAGCACACGGTTCCCCCGGCGGCCTTGTAACGCTTGTCGCTCATCTGCACCCGCTTGTTGGTAAGGACGCTCCCGGGAACGGAGGCCTTTCCACCGCCGGCGCGTATCCAGCTTTCCTCCAGAACATCCAAATCCGTTCCAGGGTTCGCACGGCCGAGAACATCGAAATCAAAGGTCGTGTGCGGGAAATCCCTGGCGTGCTCCGTCTGCCTCTCCAGATAACGCGTCCAGCTCTTCGCCTGCCCGACGTACTCCTCGCCGGTGCTGAGGTCGGTGCGGAGGTAGACGACACCCGCAGGAGGGGGAACGGGTGCCGTGTTATGGACGAGAACCGGAGTGTTCCCGGCCTCCACGTAGTAGTCGTGGCTCGTCTCGACGCTGAGGTTGTTGACGCTCTGGAAGAAGCGCGTGAACTGGCGGACCGCCGAGATCTGGACATAGGTGCCGGATGAGGTCCTCAGCCACATCCCGGGACGCAACTGCCCGGCGTCCAGCCAGCGGTGCTGGTCGGCCACCCAGAAGGGGTGGTGGTCGGTGGCGACCAGGTGGCCACCCTGGCCGACCGACACCGCACGGTCCCGCCCCTGCGCCTTGGCGCCGATCGAGCTCCTCGTGGTGGTCCCGACGGTGATGTCGACGAGGTGTTTCGTACCCGTGGTGGTGATCAGGCCGGTCACCGTGCGAGACGTCGTCTTGCCGGTCGCCGGGTCGGTGGACTGGACGTGGTCACCGACCTTCACGTCCTTGATCGGCTTGGTCGTCCCGTCACCCATCAGCACACGGGTGTCGGGAGTGAAGCTGTTGGGGATCGGACAGGTCGCCTTCTGGGCGGCCTTCTCCGCCTGCTCCGCTCCCTCGGCCTCGGCCTTCTCCGCGGCGGCCGCCTCCGCGCGGGCCTCGCGCTCCGCGGCGGCTCTTTCCGCGGCCAGTTTTCGTGCCGCCGCGGCTCGTTGCGCGTCCTCGGCCGCCGTCGTTCCCTTGGCGGCCGTGCGGCCGCCCTTGACCGCGTCGCCACCGGCCTCGACGGCCTTCGCGCCGGCCTTGACGTCTTCGGCCGCGTGCACGCCGTTCTTGACCGCGCGTGCCGCCTCGACGCCCTCCTCCGCGTACTTCGCGCCCTTGATCGCGTAGCGGGCGCCCAGCGCGGCGTCGCCGATCACGGGGATCGCGCCGGCGAATGACAGGCCCGCGTCCAGGTAGTCGCCCTCGGCCGCGTACCAGGCCCCGTTGGCGACGTCGGCGACCGCGCCGACGACGGGGATCATCCCGGCCACGTCCAGGGCCGCGTGCCCGAGGTCGGACAGCCATCCGTGCCCGTCGATCTCGATGTTGGAGAACGGGTTGCCGCCGCCGAACGCGTACCGGTTGCCGGTGAACGGGTTCGACACGAGCGCCAGGTCGTCGAGCGCGCCGTTGTAAAGGTCGCGGGTGAGGAAGCGGTTCAGGCCCGGGTCGTAGGTCCGGAAGCCCATGTCGTACGTGCCGGTCGAGCCGTCGACGCGGTCGGCGTTGTAGCGGTAGGCGTTGTACGGCTCGGTCGAGGAGCCCGAGCCGGGCTTGTCCGCTCCGGTGTCCTGGCTCGAGTCGTCGGCGCCGTAAGCGGTGTAGCCGTAGGTCGACTTGGTGTCGCCGTTCGCGTCCGTGACCGCCTGGACGTCCGAGTGGGAGTTGTAGGTGTAGTACGTCGGCTCCTGCGACCCGTCGGACTTGTGGACGATCTGGGAGAGCCGTTCACCCCACGGGGAGTAGTCGTAGGACTTGGTGACCTTGCCGTCGACCTTCTCGTCGACGACGGCGTTCGAGGTCGCCAGGTAGTCGAAGACCGTGGTCTTGGCGTTGCCGGTGCCGGCGTTCTCGGTCTTGGAGACGGTCCGGTCGAACGGGTCGTAGGCGATGTCGGTGGTGACGAACCCGTTGCCGGACTTCTTGCGCTCCGAGGCGATGTGGTCGAAGCCGTCATAGGTGTAGCGCTGGACCGTGTTGCCCGCGGTCGTGATCGAGTCCAGGCGTCCGAACGGGTCGTAGTCGTAGGAGGAGGAGATCCCGCCGACGGTGGTGGACTGCAACCGGTCCCGGTCGTACTTCGACGTGGTGGTGGATCCGCCGGACTTCTGCGAGATCACGTTGCCGTTGTCGTCGTAGGTGTAGGACTCCGACGTCCCGCCGCCGGTCTTGGTCACCTCGGCGACCTGGTCGCGCGGGGTGTAGCTCGTGTCCGTGGTGCGGTTCAGGTACGACGAGTGGTCGTCGGCGTTCTGCGTCCTGGAGACGTCTTTGGTCTGGTTGCCGTTCGGGTCGTAGGTGTAGGTGTGCTCGGCGACCGTGGTCGTGCCGTCGGGCTTGGTCTCCTCCTGGTGCTGGAGCGCCCCGTCCAGGAAGTAGGAGGAGGTGACCTTGTTCCCGTTCGCCTTGGTCTCGGTGTCGACCTGGCCGCCGGGCGTCCAGGTGAACGTGGTGACCTTCGGGGAGGCGTCGTCGGCGCTCTGCTTGGCCGTCACCTTGGCGAGCAGGTCCCGCGTGTCGTACTCGAACGTGGAGACCCGGTCGCCCCGGGTGGTGCTGACCGTGTTGCCGTCGGCGTCGTAGGTGAAGGCGGTGGTGCCCACGACCGAGCCGGACTTCTTCTCCTTCAGCGTGATCAGCCGGCCCACACCGTCGTATGTGGCGGCGTAGTCGTCGACGCGGGCGCCCGGGCTGTCGTCCGTCAGGTCGGTGAGCGTCCCGTTGGCGTCGTAGGTGTAGGTGAAGGCGGTCTTCTCGTTGTCGGTGTCGCCGGAGTTGTCGCGTACGAGCTTGACCGCGTCGGCGACCACCGTGCCGCCGCCGCCCGCGGCGAGGCCGACCTTCTGCCCGTCGCCGTCCCGGGAGAAGGAGTAGGACCCCAGCGACACCCAGGTGCCGGTGTTCTTGGTCTGGTCGACGGTCTTCTTCGACGTGGCGCCGTCGTGGGTGATGGTGTACGAGGCGTCCGTCGCCGCCCCGGCGACCTCCGGGTAGGAGACGAACACCTCGTAGGTGCCGTCCTCGGGGATCGTCGGGTTCCAGGTGAAGGAGTCGGCGCTGCCGTCCGCGGCGTGGGTCTGGTAGTCGTAGCCCTGGTAGCCGGTGCCGTCGTCGGAGGCCGGCCAGTTGCCGACCGCGGCGACGTTCTGAGTGTCGGAGTCGTCGACCAGCGCGACCGCCTTGCCGACCGGCACACCGTCGTCGTTACGCGCCTTGATCTTGCCGTCGGGGTAGTAGTCCCAGCCCATGGTCCGGGACGAGGAACCACCGGCGGAGGTGATGGTCCGGGAGGTCTGCAGGCCGAGCTCGTTGTAGTCGTAGCTGGTCTGGATCGACCACGGATCCGTGCTGGTCTTCGTCCAGCCGTTGTCGTAGTAGGTGTAGCCGGTGACGTTGCGGAGCGTCTGCCCGCTGGACGGCGGCGCGCTGACCTCGGCCAGGTTGCCGACCTTGTCGTAGCCGTAATACGTCTCGGCGGGCTTGTCGTACTGCGTGTCCTTCGGGTCGTACGCGGACTTCTGCGTCTTGACCCGGTTCAGCGCGTCGTAGACGGTCTGCGTGGTGAACGCGTCGTCCCGGCCGGAGGCCACTCCGCGCGGCGAGATCTCCGACGTCTGGTTGCCGACCTGGTCATAGGTGTACTTGGTGACGTCGTAGGTGATCGAGTCGCCGGACTTCGCGTGCGGGACCTTGACCTGGGTGACCGCTCCGCGCTCGTCCAGCGTGTAGAGCGTCTTGTTGCCGTCCTCGTCGGTGGAGGAGACCCGCAGGCCGTCGTGGTCGTAGCCGGTCGTCTTGGTGTGACCCGTGGCGTCGGTCACCGAGATCGGCTGGTGGTTCAGGTCGTAGGTGTACTTGGCGGTGAAGTCGTTCGGGTCGGGAGTCGCGTTCTTACGCGGGTCGACCGTCTTGGTGGTGTTCCCGACGTCGTCGTAGTCGGTGGTGGTGCGGTGACCGGCGGCGTCGGTGCTGGCGACCACCCGGTCGAGGGCGTCGTAGGTGAAGGTCGTGGTGTAGTCGTCCGGGTCGCTCGTCAGCGTGCCGTCCGGTTCGGTCGACCGCAGGACGTTGCCGACGGCGTCGTAGGTGAACGTGCCGGTGCGGTTGGGCCCGTTCAGGCTGTCCTTGGGCGCGGTGACGGCGACGACGTTGTCGTCGGCGTCGTAGTGCGTCGTGGTGACCGCGCCGTTCGGGGCGGTGGACTGCAGCACGTTGTCATTGGCGTCGTAGCGCGGGCCGGGCGTGACGATGTACTGGTTCTTCGCCGCGTCCTTGGGCACCCTGCTGCTGAGCGGACGCTTGAACAGGTCGTAGCTGTACGTGCCGGTGTGGTTGTTCGCGTCGGTGACGAGCACCACGTTGCCGGTGACGTCGTACTGGTTGACCGTGCGGCAGCCGAACGGATCGGTGGTCGTGCGCGGGTAGCCGCTGGGGTCGTAGTCGCCGTACTTGGTGGAGTGCCCGTTGGCGTCCGTGACCGTGACGAGCTGGCCGTACCCGTCGTAGGTGTAGCGCGTGGTGTAGTCGCCCTCGGTCGGGTCGTCGGAGCCCTTGGGGTCGGTGACGGAGATCAGGTTGCCGTGGTCGTCGTAGCCGAAGACCCACTTGCGGCCCTCGGAGCTGGTCTTGCCGACCAGGTCGGCGATGTGCCCGTCCAGCCCGGTGTTGTAGGCCAGGACCGTACCGGGGTAGTCGTGCCGGTTGGCCTCGGCGTCGCGGATCTCCAGGGGGTACCCGGTCTTGGGGTCGTACCGCCAGGTGGTGGTCGCGCCGTTGTCCTCCACCATCTTCACGACGTTGTTGTCGGCGTCCCAGGACAGCTGCGTGTTCTCCGACTTCGCGTCGGTCATCCGGGTCGGGCGGCCGTAGGCGTCGATGACGTAGCGGGTCGCGTGCCCGTTCGCGTCGGTGACCGTCGACGTGGTCTGGTCGCCGTTGCCGTGGTCCGGCGCGCCGTAGGAGAAGCCGGTCGGCTTGCCACGCCGGTCGGTCAGCTGCGTCAGGCGCTCGCCGTCGCCGTACGTCAGGGTGGAGGAGTGGCCGACCGGGTCGGTGACCTTGGTCAGCCTGCCCTGGTCATAGACGAAGGCGAAGTTCTTCGGCTGGTCGCCGCCGGCGCCGTCGGTGATCTGCCGCAGCAGCCCGTCGTCGCCGTACGTGAAGGTGATCTTGCGACCGGCGATGTCGGTCATCGAGAGGAGCCGGCCGACGACGTCGGCGTCGGCGAGGTGGTCGAGGGTCTTCTCGGCTTTGCCGTGGAAGACCGTGACCCGGTCGCCGGGCTGGGCGTAGTCGAAGGTGAGCGTACGGCGGCCGGTGGCGTCCACGATGTCGGTCAGCGCCTCGACCGAGTGCCCGCCGATCACCGCCGGCTGGTACTCGAACGTCATCCGGTTGCCGTTCTTGTCGACGGTCGCGGTCTGGTAGCCGTTGCCGTCGAAGAGCGCCTGCGTGCGGTCCGGGCTCGTCATCGACCAGCCACCGTCGACCTTCCGCAGGTACAGGTGCACGCCGGCGGGCGAGTAGTACGACCACGTGCTCGTGTCACCGCTGTCGTGCCTGTCGAGGGTGAACGTGTGGTCGGTGCCGTCGCCGTCGGTGTAGGTCACCCGCTGCGGCCAGCCGGGCGCCGCCAGACCGTCGAACCGCAACGGCGTGCCCAGCCGCGAAAGCGTCGAGGTCGCGACCGACCAGCCATAGCCGGCGTAGGAATTGGACGTGTCCCGGCTGTTGTAGGTCAGCCGGACGAATGTGGCCAGGCCCCGGCTCGGGTTCGCGAAGGCGTTGTAGCCGAATACCGCGTTGCCCGAGGATTGGTTGACGACCAGGCTCGATCCGGCGCCCGCCGGTATTCCGGAGTACTGGTAGAAGCTTTCCAGGCCGAGCTGGCCCGACGTCGGCTCATCGACCGTGATCTGCTGGTCCAGCGTCGCGACGTTCGCCGTTCGCGACAGCCAGCTCCGGTCCGGGGAATCGTAGAGATCCCACTTCAGCGTCAATGCGCGACGTGAATCGGCCGACGGTTTCGACGGCGCGGTGACCTTGGCCTCGACCGTCGCCGACGCGTGCGGGGCGATATCACCGGGAAGTGCGGTGCGCTGCTGGTTCGACGAATCGGAGATGTCCGTGCCGTCCGGCAGTGTCCAGTGGTACGACAACGCCTGGTCCGCCGCGGTCCACGCCGTGTCCGTGACGTTGGTGAGGGTGACCTTCACCGTGTACGTCTCGCCCGGAACCATGCGTTGCGGCGTGTCCGGCGCCGCGTACGCGCCCGTGGTCGCGTCCGCCTTCGCGGAGACCTTCGCGGCGGCGCCCGGCCTGGTCAGCGCCGCGACGAACCTCCGGGGCGCGGGCGCCTGGCCCTTGCTCGCCGCCGGCACGGCCGGGTCGGCCTGCGCGGTGCACTTCGGATCCTGCGGAAGCGCCTGGCGGACCGGCGTGGGCCGCGCGCCCGGTGCCGCCAGCGCCGACGCCGGCAGGCACACCGCCAGGATGAAGGCGGCGGGAAATCGAATCCATGTCAGAAGACCACGGCGCGACAGCACGGCAAAATCCCCTCTGAGCATGCCGGAATAGCGTGGCCATGGGCCGGCGCTGCTAATTCCGCACGTTGACCAAAGCCCCCGTTGCCTACGACCACGCCGAGCGGCAAGCCCCCGCAGCGTCGGTCAGGTGGCAGACGCACTGGGCACGGTAACCGCGAGCAAAGTAATAAGAAAAGTCTCTGCGTATGGCCTTATCCGGACAGTACACAAATGATCACGCGGACGACACGCGAGTATTAGCCCCACTAGCTGGGAGGACGAGACCTCGCAAGCCCGAGGAGGCCGCCCGTTCGCCCGGTGAGGCGCGTTCGTAATGGCGTGACCTCATGCGGTCACCGGGCTGGATGCAAGCGATCGAACATTATGGTGTGGGCCGAGTGAGTACCGCGGTGACCGTTTACCGAACCGGGGGCAGCAGACGCGGTACCACGCTTCTGACACGGACACGGCCGAAAATGCGGTCGGCGAATAGGTGCAGGCCTGGGGAGAGAAGATGAAGCCTGGACGGGGAGCCGGAGCACTCTTTGCGGGAGTGATCGCCGCGGCGACGCTCGGGGCGCTCGCGCCGGCGGCGTACGCGAGCAGCGGGAGCAGTTCGCTGCCACTGCCGGGGTACGGGGCGATGGCCGTGGACGACGCCCATGGGCATGTGTTCGTCAGCAGTGGCCCGACCGGCAACGGAATCGTGGTCACGGACTTCTACGGCCGCGTCAAGAAGACCATCGACAACGAACCGGGCGCCGACGGGCTCGCGCTGAGCGCGGACGGCACCAAGCTGTACGTCGCGCTCTCCCAGGGCGACGGGATCTCGGTGGTCGACACCTCGACGCTCGAGCAGACCGCGCGCTACTCGACCGGCGCCCAGAGCTGCCCGACCTACCTCGCCCGCACCGGCGCGCTCCTCTGGTACGGGTACGGCTGCGAGAACGACTGGCAAGGAAAGATCGGAAAGCTCGACACCAGCGCGACCGACCCCGCGCCGGAGGGCGACCAGCAGGGCGACGCGATCTTCGACCGGGCGCCGCTCGTGGCCTCCGCCCCCGGCGACGCCGGCCCGGTCGTCGCCGGCCAGCTCACCCTCAGCCTCTCCAACCTGCACGTCTATGACGTGAAGGACGGAAAGCTCAACGCGGGCCCGTCGGGTGAGGTCGTCGGCAGCAACCTCAACGACGTCAGCCTCACCTCCGACGGCGTCACCATGTTCACCGCCTCCGGCTCACGCGACCACGTCGAGGCCTTCGCCACCAAGGACCTGTCGCGCGACGGCGCGTACGCCACCGCGGTCCACCCGAACGCCGTCACGGTCTCCCCCGACAAGGCCTACCTCGCCGCCGCGCCCGGCACGAACAGCGACAACGCGACGGGCGTGCTGGTGTATCCGGTCGGCGGAAGCCAGCCCGTGCGCATCATCACCGGCTGGAGCACGGACAACGTCGTCGCCACCCGCGGGATCACCTGGTCCAAGGACCTGGCCAAGCTGTTCGTGATCACCCAGCCGAGCAACGGCACCACACCGACTCTGCACGTGGTCTCGCACCCCACCGAACCCGAGTCCGGCGGCGGTCACGGCGGCAAGATCTGCATCCTCTTCATCTGCATCCCGATCCTGTGAAGGCCTCCGCCGCGCGCGTGCCCGGCACGCGCGCGGCGGGAGCGTCCACGACGGCTCAGCGGTGGGTGAACACCGGCACCCACGAGCCGAGCTTGTCGGACCGGTGGTATCCGGTGAGGGGTGTGATCTTGCCGTGGAGGGTCACCAGGAGGAGCCGGTTGTGGAACTCCCCCTTTCCGGTGCACTTCTTCACGGCGCAGCCGATCGCGAACAGCCGTCCGTCATCGGCCCAGGCCTTCGCCTGCTCGATCGGCAGGATCGCCGCGGTCTTGCCGGTCGTCAGGTTCTTGATGGTGACGGCCGGGCCCGGCCTCGGCCCGAACTTCGGCTGGAGCCTGCCGTTCGGGGAGAGCCCGGCCTCCTCCATCGCGTCGGCCTCGTGCGCCGGGGCGGGCTGCGGCCGTCCGTTCAGGTCGTAGAAGACCTTCGCGGGGTCGGTCTCGGTCGGGGCCCAGAGCAGCGCGCCGCTCCGGCTCCAGCCGAGGTCCTGGCGGGGGCCGATGGTGCCCGGGTGCGGGGGCAGCGCGTGGAACGTGCCGCGCCCCGTCGCGCTGTCGACCACGGCGAAGCCGGTCCGTGAGCCCGCGGGGCCGTCCGGTCCGCCGACGGGAGGGCTGAACACGTCGGGGTCCTTGGCGTACGCGGTCAGCACCAGCCGTCGCCCGTCCGGGGCCCACGCCACACCGCCGACCTTCTGCCCGATCGAGATCCAGCGGATGACCTTCTGCGTGGCCAGGTCGAGGATGCCGATCCGGGGTGCCGGCAACGGGCCCTCGATCACCGCCGCCTGGTGCATGCCGGGCGCGACGTCGAGGTAGGCCCACGGCGTCTTCTCATACGTTCCGGAACCCGGGTCGTACAGGTACCACGTGCGCCGGATGCCGCCCGACGGCCCCTTGTGCGCGGTGTAGTACGCGGCGACGGCCGTGTGCCCGGCCGCGACGAGGTGGCGCGGGAACGTACTGCCGAGATCGGTCCGCAGGGACGTGTCCGAGGACAGGGTCACCGGGGCGATCGTTTGCACCGGCCGCTTCGGCGCCGATCCCTGCGTGGTCACCGCCACGGCTCCCGCCCCCACGAGGACCGCCGCCGCGCCGGCCGCGAGCGAGTACCCGAGGGACCGCCGCACCCGCCGCCGCGGCGCGGATGCGGCGCCGAGGACACGGTCGGTGAGGTCGGCCGGCACCTGGGCCCGGGCGGACAGGTGCGCGCAGGCGTTCTTGATCTGTGTCTCGGTGTTCACCGTACGACCTCCTCGATGTGGCCTGAGTCGTTGAGTTCGGGGGCGAGTTCGCGCAGCCGGGCGAGCGAGCGGTGGGTGGTGCTGCGCACCGTGCCGACACTGCAGCCGAGCAGGCGCGCGACCTCCTTTTCGGGCAGGTCCTCGAAGAACCGCAGGACGAGCACGGCCCGCTGCCGGGGCGTGATCCGGGTCAGGGCCTCGCTGACGACGACCCGTAGATCCAGCGCGGGCGTGTCGTCGGGCCGTGACTCGTCCGGGGGCACGGAGACGTGGGTCTCGCGCCGCCTCCACCGGCTCTGCCAGAAGTCCGCCTGCTGCCGGTACATCACCTGGCGTACGTACGCCTCCGGGCTCCGCACGGCGGCCCATCGCGTCACCGTCTTGCTGAGCGCGGTCTGGAGCAGGTCCTCGGCCGCGTGCTGGTCACCTCCGGTCAGGAGGTACGCGAGGCGCATCAGCGCGGCCGATCTCTCCTCCATGAACTCACGGAACTGCCGCTCCGTCGCGGGGTCCATCGCCACCTCCGAATCGCTGTCACCCCTGAGACCCTCGGAGGTGGCCGCCGCTATGCCTCGGTGGAGCCACTTGTTCCGGTATATCCGCCCGGACAGCGAACAGCGCCCGACCGCGGGTGCGGGTCGGGCGCTGTTCTCGCCGGTCCGGCGAGGGTCAGTCGCGGTTCGGGGGCTCGGAGTGCGTCGGGGCGGCGATGCGGTTCCAGGCGTTGATCATCGCAACCTGGCCCACCAGTTGCGCGACCTCCTCCGGCTTGAACGCCGCAGTGACCGCGTTCCAGACCTCGTCCGACACTCCACTGGGCAGCTCCGTCGCCGCCTCGGCGTACGCCAGGGCCGCGCGTTCGGCCTCGGAGTACAGCCTCGACTCCCGCCACGCGCTCAGCTGGAACACCCGGTTGTGGGTCTCGCCGAGTTCCAACGCCTCGTGGATGTGCATGTCGATGCAGAACAGGCAGCCGTTCATCTGCGAGGCGCGGATCTTGACGAGCTCCCGCACCTTGGGGTCCAGCGGCCCCTTGCGGATGGCGGTCTCGGTGTGGATGAAGGCACGGTAGAGCTCCGGCGCGACCTCGGCGAGGTTGATGCGTGACATCGGGTTCGTCTTCCCTTCTCGTTCGTTCATCAAGAAGACAGGACAGCCGCCCCCGATGTGACGTCACGCCGGAGAAATCCTCCTCGCCTGGACCGGCGAAGGTCAGCTCGCCAGGTCCGAGAGCGGCACGCCGGGGTCGGCGAGGCGGTCCTTGTCCACCGGCTTGCCGGAGCGGATGAGCGCCTGGATGTCGTCGGTGACGTCCCAGACGTTGACGTTCATCCCGCCGACGACGCGTCCGCCGGACAGCCAGAACGCGATGAACTCCAGGTCGTCGGAGTCGCCGGAGACGTACGCGGCCGGGTCCTTGCCGCGGTACACCACCTCGTCGTAGTCGCCGGCCCAGTCGCCCGAGGCCTCCATGCCGAGGTCGAACTGGTCGGTGTAGAAGTAGGGCACCTGGTCGAAGGAGACGTCCTGGCCGAGCATGGAGCGGGCCGCCGCGGGGCCGCCGTTCAGGGCGTTCGCCCAGTGCTCGACGCGGATGCGGCGGCCGAGCAGCGGGTGCTGGGCGTTCGCGACGTCGCCGGCGGCGAAGACGTCCGGGTCGGAGGTGCGCAGCGCCGCGTCGACCAGCACGCCGTTGTCCACCTCCAGTCCCGCCTCCTCGGCGAGCGCGGTGTTCGGCACCGCGCCGATGCCGACGATCACGACGTCGGCGGGCAGCTCGGTGCCGCTGCCCGTGACGACCGAGGTCTCGGTGATCTCCGCGACGCCGTCGCCGAGGGTGAACTCCACCCCCTGCCGCCGGTGCACGGCGGCGAACACCTCACCGAGCTCGGGTCCGAGCACGCGGTGCAGCGGCGTGGCCTCCGGCTCGACCACGTGGACGTCGTTGCCGTAACCACGAGCGGCGGCCGCCGCCTCCAGGCCGATCCAGCCCGCGCCGACCACGACGACCCGCCGGTCCCCGGAGATGAGTATGGAGCGCAGCCGCTCGGAGTCGTCGGCGGTGCGGATGTAGTGCACGTGGTCCTGCCGGGCGCCGGGCACGTCGAGGCGGCGCGGTGAGGCGCCCGTGGTGAGCAGCAGCCGGGTGTAGCCGATGCGCTCCCCGTCGGCGAGCCGCACCTCGTGGTTCGCGCGGTCGACGGCGGCCACCGCCGTGCCGAGCCGCAGGTCGACGCGGTTGTCGCCGTACCAGGACTCCTCGTGCACGTACGCCTGGTCGAGCGGGTCGTTGCCGGCGAGGAAACCCTTCGTGAGCGGAGGCCGTTCGTACGGCCGGCGCTGTTCGTCGCCGATCAGCACGACGCGCCCGGCGAATCCCTCCTCGCGCAGCTTTTCCGCCGCCTTCGCCCCGGCCAGACTCGCTCCGGCGATGACAAAGGTCTCCTCGGGCATGGGCACCTCCACGTCAGGTCACGGTGGCTCCCAGTATCTCGTGCGGAGGATGCCGGAATCAGGAGGTTCGGCCGAGGAGTTCCCGATGCCAGGCCGACGCCGCGGTGTCGGTGAGGGAGGCGACCTGGTCGACGACCGCGCGCAGCCGGCCGGCGTCGTCCGCGGCGGCCGCGTGGAAGTCGCGGAACACCGGGGCCAGCCGGCGCGGCGCGTCCGCCGACAGCGCCTCGACCAGTTCGGCGATCACCTCGCGCTGGCCTTCCTGGACCTTCGCGTGGCTCTCGCGGCGCATCACGTAGTGCGCCGCGACGCCCTTCAGCAGCGCGCACTCCAGGCGTTGCTCGCGCGGCACGATCAGGTCGGCCGCGTACCGGGTCAGCGGCCCCTCTCCGTACGCGGCGTGCGTGGCCTCCTCCGCCGCGCGGCAGAAGCGGCCGATCAGCTCGCTCGTGAGGTTCTTCAGCGCGGCGAGTGTGCGCAGCGTGCCGTCGAAGCGGGGCGGCCAGTACGGCTCGGCCAGCAGCGCGGTGAAGCGCTCCTCCAGCTCGTCCGGTGACGCGTCGCAGTACAGCGAGGCGGTCAGCGCGCACACCGCGCGGCGTTCGGCCGGGTCGGCGAGCGCGTCGAGGCGCACGTGGCCCGCGTGCAGGCCGTCCTCCAGGTCGTGCACGGAGTAGGCCACGTCGTCGGACCAGTCCATGACCTGGGCCTCGAAGCAGAGCCGCTCCCCCGGCGCGCCCGCGCGCACCCAGGCGAAGATCGGCCGGTCATCCTCGTACACCCCGTACTTGCGGTCGCCCTCCCGGCGTGGCCACGGGTACTTCATCGCGGCGTCGAGGGCGGCGCGCGTCAGGTTGAGGCCGGCGCTGCTGCCGTCGGCGGCGAACGACTTGGCCTCCAGGCGGGTGAGCAGCCGCAGGCTCTGCGCGTTGCCCTCGAACCCGCCGCACGCCGCGGCGACCTGGTCCAGCACCGCCTCGCCGTTGTGCCCGAACGGCGGGTGCCCCAGGTCGTGCGACAGGCAGGCCACCTCGGTCAGGTCCGGGTCACAGCCGAACGCCTTGCCCAGCTCGCGCCCGATCTGCGCGCATTCGAGCGAATGGGTGAGTCGGGTGCGCGGGCTGTAGTGGTCGGAGCGGTCACTCGCGGCGAGCTCGACCACCTGCGTCTTGGCCGCGAGCCGGCGCAGCGCGGCGCTGTGCAGCACGCGGGCGCGGTCGCGTTCGAACGGCGTGCGCTCGCGCCGCTTCGGCGGCTCGTCCGCCCAGCGCTCCCGATCGCGTCCGGTATAGGTCATGAGTCCTCCTTCGTCGGAGGGCGTGACCACAGGGGCGCGTCTTCGATTCCCTCGCTCCGCTCGGTCATGGGTCCTCCTTCGCCGGAGGGCGTGACCACAGGGGCGCGTCTTCGGTTCCCTCGCTCCGCTCGGTCATGGGGTTCCGAGCGTACGTGCACGGGCAACGGAACCACCTGAAGCCGGCCTTGTGAGCGGAGCACAAAGTCACCGACCGTGGTCTTGTGGACCGTGCACGTAGTACCCGCGGCGACGCGCTGCCTACATTGGGCGCGTGATCCTGAACTCGCTGGCCGACCGGGCCATTCGCCGCGAAGCGCCCAGCCGGGCGGAGGCCCTCGCCGTACTGTCCGACGAGCACGACCTGCTGGACGTGGTGGCGGCGGCCGGGCGGGTGCGGCGTCACTACTTCGGCCACCGGGTCAAACTCAACACGATCATCAACATGAAGAGCGGTCTGTGCCCGGAGGACTGCTCGTACTGCTCGCAGCGGCTCGGCTCGTCCTCCGACATCCTGAAGTACTCCTGGATCGGCGCGGAGGAGGTGGCCGAGGCCGCCGACCGCGCGGTCGAGGCGGGGGCGAAGCGGGTGTGCCTGGTGGCCAGCGGGCGCGGTCCCGGCGACCGGGACATCGCCCGGGTGGTGGAGCGCGTCGAGGCCATCAAGGACCGGCGGCCGCAGGTCGAGATCTGCGTGTGTCTCGGGCTGCTCCGCGACGGCCAGGCCGCGCGGCTGCGTGAGGCCGGCGCGTACGCCTACAGCCACAACCTCAACACCAGCGAGGAGAACTACGGGCGGATCTGCACGACGCACACGTTCGCGGACCGGATCGAGACCGTACGCCAGGCCATGGCCGAGGGGCTGTCCCCGTGTTCGGGGGCGATCTTCGGGATGGGCGAGTCGGACGAGGACATCGTCGACCTGGCCGTACGCCTGCGCGAGCTGGACCCCGACTCGGTGCCGGTCAACTTCCTGATCCCGTTCGAGGGGACGCCGATGGGCGGGCGCTGGGAGCTCACTCCCACACGGTGCCTGCGGATCCTGGCCCTGTTCCGTTTCTTCTTCCCCGACGTGGAGGTGCGGCTGGCCGGCGGCCGGGAGATCCACCTGCGCGGCCTGCAGTCCCTCGCGCTGCACCTGGCGAACGCCATCTTCCTCGGCGACTACCTGACCAGCGAGGGCCAGCCGGGAGAGGACGACCGGCAGATGATCGCGGACGCCGGGTTCACCGTCGAGGGCCTGGACGAGCAGACCCTGCCCGCCGCGCGGCACGACCTGGTCGCGCTGCGCCGGCGCGGCGCCGGCACCGACCTGCCCTCCAACGCCTGACCGGTGGCCGCGCCGACCGTCACCCGCGCGACCGAGGCGGAGACACCGCTGGTCAACGCCCTGCTGAGCGAGGCCGCCGGCTGGCTGGCCGACCGGGGCGTCGATCAGTGGCCCCACCCGTTCCCCGAGAACATCGTCCGCGCGTCCGTGCTGCGGCGGGACACCTATCTGGCCTGGCGGGACGGCGACCCGGTCGGCACCCTCGCGGTGTACTGGGCGGACGCCCGGTTCTGGGGCGATCGACCGCCGGACGCCGGATACGTTCACCGGCTGGCGGTCGCCCGTGCGGCGCGCGGCGACGGCCTGGGGGCCCGGCTGCTCGACTGGGCCGGTGAGCTGGTCGCGGCCCGTGGGCGCCGATGGCTGCGGTTGGACTGCGGCGCGGACAACACCGCGCTGCGGGCCTTCTACGAACACCTCGGCTTCGAGCACGTCGACGACGTCGAGGTCACCGTGCCCGGCGCGGGCACGGCACCCGGGCCCTGGACCGCCAGCCTCTATCAGCGCCGCGCCGAGGCATCGGAGCGCCGGACCCTTTAAAGTCCTGCTATCCCCCGTCGGCGACTTCCCCCTGAGGCCAGCAAATGATCACGACTTTCCGCGCGGCGGTGGCCGTCGTGCTTCTCGCGGGGTTCTATGTCCTCGTCGCCGCGATCACGGCCGGCATCGCGGTCCTCGACTACTACGCCGTCCGGTACGGCCACGCGGGCGGCTTCAAGGTCGCGGCCGTCGCCACGCTCGGCGGTCTGGCGATGCTGCGCGGCGTCTTCGTCGTCGGCCGCCGGCAGGACGCCGACCAGCCCGGCGTCGCGGTGAGCCCGCAGGACGAGCCCGAGCTGTGGCGCACGGTCACCGAGCTCGCCGGGCGGGTCCGCACGCGGGTGCCGGACGAGATCCGTCTCGTTCCGGACGTCAACGCCGCCGTCAGTGAGGACGCCCGCCTGCTCGGGCTGATCCGCGGGCGGCGCCACATGTACGTCGGCGTCCCGCTGATGCTGACGCTCGGCGCCGACGAGCTGCGCGCGGTCCTCTGTCACGAGCTCGGCCACTACAGCGGCTCGCACACGCGCCTCGGCGGCATCACCTACCGGGGCCGTACGGCGCTGATCCGTACGATCCAGCGGCTGGGGGACCACGCGATCATCCGGACGTTCTTCACGGCGTACGCGACGGTCTACCTGCGGGTCTCCCAGGCGGTCTCCCGCCGGCAGGAGCTGGAGGCGGACGCCTCGGCCGTCACGGTCGCGGGCCGGCGGGCGATGGGCGACGCGTTGCGGAAGGTACGCGCCGCGGCGGCGGCCTGGGAGTTCTACGTCGGCAACCACCTGCGGATGATCGGTCCGGCGCAGGCGCGCCCGGCCGACCTGTTCGCGGGCTTCTACTCGCTCTTCCACGAGCCGAGCATGGGCGGTGAGCTGGCCAAGGTGGTGAACGCCCCGGAGGAGCGCTCGCCGTACGACTCGCATCCGAGCCTGGCCGAGCGTCTCGCCGCGATCGGCCGGCTGCCCGAGCCGTCCGTACGCCCCGACCCCCGGCCGGCGCTCGCGCTCCTCGCCGACCCGCAGCGGGCCGCGATGGCCACGCAGGCGTCGATGCTGACTCCGGAGGCGCTGCGGCTGCCGGTCCTCGAATGGCCGCAGATCATCGAGCGGGGGCTGTGGAGCGCCTCCAACGCCGAGTCGCTGAAGGACGTGTTCGAGGCGGTCGGCGCGATGACGAACACCCCGCGGCCGACCGTGGACACGGTCCTGCGGGTGCTGGCGGGCGGCGGCGCCGGCGACCTGGGCGCACGCCTGCGGAGGGCGGGCTGGCGGGGGGACGACACGGCCGAGCTGGTCTCGCGCGTGGTGGCCCGGGCCTTCGAGGGCCTGCTGATCCAGGCGGGCCGCGCCCGATATGTCTTCTCCTGGTCGGACCTGGCGAAGCTCCGCGACCCGAACGGCGAGGAGATCGACCTTTCCGGGATCGTACGGAACGCGGTCGACGACCCCCGGCAGGTGAATGCCCTATTTGAGTGCTTGACCCGTTTTGGCGTCACCGCCGACGCGCACCCTTAATGCGAAACGCACGTCTTCGGGCGGATCACCCCAGTCTCCGCCGGTCTGCTGGTTGGATGTTCGCGAAAAACGGATGTCCACACGGGGAGCTTTGGGTGAAACGCGGGGCAACGCTGGTGTCGCTGGTGCTGACGGCCGCGCTGACGGCGTGTGGGTCGGGGTCCTCGGGCGGGCACGCGAGCGACAGCGGCGGCGGACCGCCGAAGGGCGGCTGGCCGCAGCCCGTGAACGGGCAGCTCACCCCGCAGATGTGCGGGCTTCTCACCGATGACGACTACGCGAAGTACGGCCATGAACGGCTGCCGGTCATCTCCCAGAAACGCGTCGACAACGCGCCCAACGCCATCGACTGCCTCTACACGACCTCCGATGAGCTGACCCTCGGCCTCCAGCCGACCGCGGAGGCCGCCAAGGTGCAGTACGCCGCGGGCCTGAAGGACCACAAGGAGCGGCTCGCCGAGGACCACCGCCCGACGGTCCTGGCCACGAACGTCGTCCAGGGCGCCGACGAGAGCTGGTTCGACTACTGGACGCTCGGCACGGCCAACTCACAGTTCAAGGAGTACGAGATCAGCGTGCGGCGGGGGTCGCTGGTCGTCGGCATCGTCCTCAGCGGGCTCAAGGGCAAGAAGGAGAAGGACCCGCGTACCGTGCTGACCGGCCTCGCCGGGCTGGTTCTCCAGCGCATCCCGAACGTCGGCCGGACCGACACGGGAAAGACGCACAAGGCCGAGTTCGCGGTGGCCGGCGCGGGCCGGGCCCGGCAGATCGCCTTCAACGACCCCACGTCCGGCGAGGTGACGACGCTCAAGAACGTCAAGCTGCCCTGGCACGTCGAGAAGCCGCTCATCTACACCGGCCAGACCCAGGTCATGCTCAACCTGAGCGCCACGAGCAGCTCGCCGCTGGCCGCGATCGGGTGCAACATCTCGGTCGACGGCAAGACCGTGGTCCAGCAACAGCCGAGGGTCGGTGGCTTCGCGAACTGCATGCGGCCGTTCACGCCGCCCAAGTGAGCGCGAAGAAAAACCGTCACCGGCGTACACCGATCGACCGCCTCTCGCGTCCTTTGTAGGCCTTTGCCGAAACATGGGAGGAACCTGGTGATGAGGCGTGGTCTTCCGTTGGCGCTCGCGCTGACGTTCGTCCTGACGGGATGCCGTCTGACAGGCGCCGCCGACCAGACCGCCGAGCCGCCGCCGGGCGGCTGGCCGCAGCCGTCCGGCGGCGACCGGGTCACCAAGGAGATGTGCGGGCTGCTGACCAAGGCGGACTACGCCGAACTCGGCCACGACCGGCGCGCGGGCGTGTCGGGCACGGTGAACGACCGCACGAACACGCTCGACTGCACGTACCAGTCGATCGACGCGATGACGATCGCCCTGAAGCCCACCGCCGAGGCCGCCCGGTACTACTTCGCCGCCGACCTGGAGGACCACAAGCGGCAACTGGCCTCCGGCCACCGTTCGTCGGTGCTCGCCAAGAACGTCGTGGCCCTCGCCGACGAGAGCTGGTTCGACAACTGGGCGGTGGGCACCGCCGAGCAGAACGCCCATGAGATCCGCGTACGCCGCGGCGGGCTGGTGCTGAGCATCACCCTCAGCGGCGTCCGGGGCAAGAAGGAGGGCGACCCGCGCAGCGTCCTGACGGCCCTGGCCGACCTCGTCCTGCACCGCCTCCCCCTCGCCGGCACGAAGGACACCGGCACGAACCACAAGGTGGAGTACGAGGTGATCGGCCTGGGCCGGGCGACCTCGATCTGGTGGGAGGACTTCACCGACATCAACGGCGGCGGCTCGGTGGAGAACACCCGCATCCCGTGGGTACGGAAGGTGTCGATGGCGACGGGCTCGGGAACCCAGCCTCACCTGGCGAGCCTGCGGGTGCAGACGGCCTCGGCCAAGACCAAGGTGGGCTGCCTCATCCTGGTCGACGGCGTCCCGGTCGACGCGCAGCGCCCCACGGCGGGCGGCCTGGTGGAGTGCAAGGGCGGGATCCCCGGGGACGACTCCGACTCGAGCGCCCAGCCCGCCGCGTACGAGCCGGCCGGCTGAGCGTCCCGCCATTCCGGGAGGGGTCCCGGGAGGGGCGCCTCGAGCGGGGACGCGTCGTCGACATCACCGTCGCCTGATCGGGACCGGTCCCGGCGAGTCGATGGGAGCATGCGGCGTCATGGACAGAAGCGTGACGCGGCCGGTACCGGCCGTCATCCTCCTCGCCCTGACCGCCGCCGGCTGCGGGAGCGGATCCGGAGGCGACCAGAAGCCGCGGGAGACACCCGTCCGCCCCACCGTCGCCGCGAGCCGGACCCCGGCGCGGACCCCGGCGCGGACCCCCGGTTTCCCGCAGGCCGCCGACGGCAAGAACGTCCGCGCCTGTCACGACGGAAGCTGCGAGATCCTGGTCACCAAGCGGACGAAGATCCCGCTCGATCCCCGTTTCGGCTTCAAGACCTTCTCCTTCGACCCCTCCGACTCCACGTGGCGCTACACCTATCCGATCGGCGGCAGCGGGCGCCTGAAATGGCTGGAACCTCCCTACAGCGGATCGTGGGTCGGTCCCACCGGCAAGCAACAGCTGGTCATGACCGTGGTGGCCTCCGACGGGTCCAAAGCGGTCATCTCCCTGCGCCCGGGGAAGTGACCCCAAGCCGATAATCGACAGATGTCAGTCTTCCTGGAGACCGGCCGGCTCACACTGCGCCGTTTCACCGAGGCCGACGAGGACGACCTGGTCGAGCTCGACGGCGATCCGGAGGTCATGCGTTTCCTCACCGGCGGCAGGCCGACGTCCCGCGAGGAGGTCCGCGGCCGGATCCTGCCGACGATCCTCAACTACTACGAGCGGTTCGAAGACCTCGGAGCCTGGGCGGCGGAGGAGAGGTCCACCGGAGGATTCCTGGGCTGGTTCCACTTCCGGCCGTACCGGAACGGCCCCCGTGACGGCGACATCGAACTCGGCTACCGGCTGCGCAGGCCGGCGTGGGGCAAGGGCTACGCGACCGAGGGGTCGCGGGCGCTGATCCACAAGGGTTTCACCGAACTCGGCGTCGACCGCGTGGTCGCGGAGACGATGACGGTCAACGCCGGCTCCCGGCGCGTGCTGGAGAAGGCCGGCCTGAAACTCGTACGCATGAGAACGGTGCGCACCACCGAAGGCACCGAGCACGGCGTGGCCGAGTACGCACTGACCAGAGCCGACTGGGAGGGAAACTAAAGATTGAATCTGATTCGTCGGGCTTATCATCCTTTCGATTGGCCGGTCGTTACTCGGTTGTGGACTTAGTAATACAGTTCACATATCGATGGACGGGTATCCCTATCGCACCGCTGTCGGGCGGCATTTCGGAAAGGCCAGCTCTCCGATTTAGACCTAGATGCGTAAATTGACCCGATACAAGACCGTACGTACGAACACCGATCAGCTCCTTGAGGTCGCCTGCACGTTGAACAACTTCCCGACCAGCTGCGGCGGGACAGTGACCAACCTGGGGACGATACCCATGTCGGTGCGCGCACCGGTCGCCACCGGACCGAACAGAACGGTTCCGCTCGGTCGGAACCGGCTTACCCGGTGAAGCCCGTGAAAATGTCGGTGAACTCGTAGGTGCTCTGGCTGATGCCGCTGCACGTCGGGGACACGCTGCCGTTCGGGCAGCCACCGTTGTCCCGGCCGACCGACCAGAAACCGATGTAGCCCACGTGGTTCGACTGGGCGTAGCTCAGCACCTGGCGGGCGATGGCCTGGGTGGTCGTCGGGCCCGTGTCGTTCTTGCCGATCATCGGGGTCAGGCCCAGCATGCCCTTCAGGTCGGCGTCGCTCTTTCCCGGCCAGATCTGCTTCATCTGGGCCAGCGTCGCGTTCGCGGCCGAGATGATCGCGCTGCCCCAGTCGCCCGTGTAGCCGAAGTCCATCAGCATCGGGTTGACCGTGACGTTCAGCCCGCGGGACGCGGCGTCCTGCAGGATCTGCACCGAGAAGGGGTCCACGCCGTAGTCCTGGCCCTGGACCCGCAGCGTGTAGGTGATGGCGGTGCCGCGCTCGCTCTGCAGCTGCTTGAGCGCCGTGTTCACGGTCGCCACCGGGATCGCGGCCTCCACGTCGACGTCCAGGCGGTTGCTGCCCACGGCGTCCAGCGCCTTCTTGTACGCGTCCTCCAGCGCGGCGCTGGAGGAGCAGGTGTTCTCCAGGTACGGCCCGGCGACGCCGCCGGTGGCCACGGTCACGTCGCCGCCGACGCCCTTGAGGTCGTTGACCTCACCGATGACACGCGAGTCGTTCAGCGCGACCGTGCCGCCCCAGGACGGGTCGCAGCCGGCGCTGTCGGCCAGGGCGAAGGCGAGCGTGAAGTGTTTCTGGCCGGTCGCGTTCGCCACGTCCCGCAGCGCGGGCGTGGCCATCGTGATGTCCACGTACGGGGAGAACCGCCCGGAGCCCGCGGCGGCGTGCGCCGGCGCGGCGGGCGACAGCAGGAGGGCGAGGGGCAGCAGGAGTGCTCCGAGGATGACTCTCTTCATGGGGCGGGGAACCTTTCGATGCGGGGGATGACCGGTTCCCGGCCGCGGCCTGGCGGGACGCCGCGACCGGGAACCGGGGCTCAGCCGGTGAACCGGGCGACGATCCGGGCGAAGTCGTACGGCTGCTGGTCCACGCCGCTGCACGCGCCGTCGACCCAGCCGACGTTTCCGGTGCACGCGCGGTCCCGGTTGAGGGACCAGAACGACAGCCGGGCGAGGTGGTGGGCGCTCGCGTAGCCGAGCAGTGTGGTGAAGGTGCCGGTGGTGAACAGCTCGCTGGGCTGGTCGGTGTGGCCGTTCATGAGCGTCAGGCCGGTTCGGGCGTAGATCTCGTCGGAGGACAGGTCGGGCCGCAGCGCGGCGAGCTGGGTGTGCGCGGCCTCCATCACCTTCTCCACGTCGGCCGCCATGGTCGCCGCGGGGCCGCCGTAGTCGAACGCCATGACCGCGTACGTGTCGATGTCCGCGCCGTTGTCCTTCGCCCGCTGGATCTCGGCCCGGTCAAGGTCGCTCAGCCCGACCGTGGTCACGGGCATGGTCAGGGAGACGTCGAGGGTGCGCCCCGCGGCGGCGGCGTGCTGCTTCAGCATCCGTACGGCCTGGAACCGGCGTGTCTCTCCGGCGACGTCGCCGAGGTCGTCGCCCTCGATGTCCAGGTCGATGTGCGTGAGCCCGTATGCGTCGATGACCTGCTGGTACGCCTGCGCGAGCGAGGAGGCGTCCGGGCAGGCGGCGCCGAGCTCGACGCCGTTGTAGCCGCCGAAGGACACCGCGACGTCGCCGCCGGCCGCGCGTACCGCGTCGACGTCGGCCTTCACGGTGGTGTCGTTCAACGCGGATCGCGTGCCGTCCCAGGTCGGCGTGCAGCCGCCACCGGACGGGGCGAGCACGAAGGCCAGGATGAGCTGCCGGACGTTGCCGGTGATCTCGGAGATCGGCTGCGGGTCGTTGTCGAGCGGCATGAAGTACGGCGCGGCGCGCAGCGGAGCCGCCGCCGCGCGGGGAGCGGACGAGGCGGACGCGGGGCGGGCGGTGAGGAGCAGCAGGCAGGCGGCCAGGGCCGCCCATGCGCGGTGGCGGACACGCACGAGTCCTCCTAGCGGGCGCCCGCACGAGGGCGGGCAGGGGTCGCGGGTGGCAGTCGCTGTCGCGGCGTCCGGGCGCGCCCCCGTACCCGCACCGTGCCGACGCGGCATTGACAAGAGTGCACTAGATCCGGTCAGGATCCGTCAATATCTAAAAGGAAAGTTTCCTAAAAATCGTGCCCATCGGCACTCCGGGCGCGCGGCGGTGGACGGTCCTCGGGGAGGGAGGTTCGGGAACGAACGGACCCGGGATGGAGGCCCCGTTCGGCGGCGACGTGTGGTTTGATCGGCTGGAGGTCGGTGGATGGCCCTGTTCCCCGGACGGGAGGCCGCGGGCGATGCTTCGTTTCCTGATCCGCCGGGTCCTGTCCGGTGTGCTCGTCATGTGGCTCGTCACCACCGTCGTGTTCCTGCTGTTCTTCGCCACCTCCCGCGACCCGGCCGCGCGGTTCGCCGGCAAGTCCGCCACCCCGGAGACGCTCGCGCTGCTCCGCCACCGGATGGGCCTGGACGAACCCCTGCCGCTGCAGTACTGGCACTTCGTGACGCGGTTGCTGTCGGGCGACCTCGGCTACTCGTACGCCACCCGCAGCCCGGTCGACGGGCTGATCGAGAACGCGCTGCCGGTCACCGTGTCGCTGGTCTGCGGCGCCGCCGTACTGTGGCTCCTCACCGGGGTGGTCACCGGGGTCATCAGCGCGACCCGGGCGCGCTCCGTCGTGGACCGGGGCATCACGACGGTCGTGATCCTGGGTATGTCCGTGCCGGTCTTCGTCACCGCGGCGACCCTGCTCTACCTGCTGGCCTTCAAGCTGCCGGTCTTCCCCCTCGGCGGGTACGTCCCGCTCCACGAGGACCCGGCGGAGTGGTTCTACCACCTGATGCTTCCGTGGATCACGGGCGCGCTGCTGCAGTCGGCCGTCTACACCCGGCTGACCCGTGGCTCGCTGCTCGACGTGCTCGATGAGGACTACGTCCGTACGGCACGCGCGAAAGGCCTGTCCGAACGCCGGGTGGTCTACCGCCACGGCCTGCGATCGGCGCTGACGCCGATCGTCACGCAGTTCGGCATGGACCTCGGGGCGGTGCTGGGCGGC
The DNA here is from genome assembly GCF_039541955.1 of Actinoallomurus oryzae. NCBI lineage: Bacteria > Bacillati > Actinomycetota > Actinomycetes > Streptosporangiales > Thermomonosporaceae > Actinoallomurus > Actinoallomurus oryzae. The sequence continues at coordinate 98,052 of NZ_BAABHF010000017.1, forward strand.
GCCCTGGTCACCGAGACCGTCTTCGGCCTGCAGGGCATGGGCGAGCTCACCGTACGGTCGATGACCTCCGGCGACCTGCCGGTCATCATGGCCGTCGTGCTGCTCGCCGCCCTGGGCACCGTGGTCGCCAACATCCTCGTCGACGCCGCCTACGCCATCCTCGACCCCCGCGTACGCCTCACCTGACGTGCGACCTCCGGGGAACGATCAGTCCTAACAGGTCAGCGGCGCTTTGACGGTGCGGATTGGTACTCTCCTGCCATGGCCGCACAGGACCTCGCCAAGCTCGCGCACCTGCGTCGCGCACGGGATCTGATCGACCGGGAGTACGCACGTCCGCTCGACGTGGCGACCATGGCCCGGCAGGCGCTCATGTCACCGGCGCACTTCGCGCGGCAGTTCCGGGCGGCCTACGGCGAGACCCCGTACAGCTACCTCATGACCCGCCGGATCGAGCGGGCGATGGCGCTGCTGCGCGCGGGGATGAGCGTGACCGACGCGTGCATGACGGTCGGCTGCACCTCGCTGGGCTCGTTCAGCTCCCGGTTCACCGAGATCGTGGGAGAGACGCCGAGCGCCTACCGGCTCCGCGAGCACGGCGCCATGGCGGCCATGCCCGCCTGCGTGGCGAAGGTCGCCACCCGGCCCACCCGGGGCGCGACGGGCAAAGACCGCGAAGCGGCCGCCTAGCGCACTCACTCCAGGAGACCGCGACGCTCGCTGTCGCCGTCAGGCGTTCTCACGTGGCGCCAGGGGCGCCAACCGGGCCACCGGCGGTAGCGGCGAGTGCTCCGGGGAAACCTGGAACGCCTGGATCATGAGCGCGGCGAAGCGCCGGGAGGCCGCGACCCGGGCGGCCGTCGAGGGGGCGTGGATGCCGCGGTTGGCCATGAGCATGAGGAACAGGTCGTCCAGCACCCAGTCGGGGCGTAGGCGGCCGGTCTCCTTGGCCCGGCCGGCCAGTTCGGCGATCGACTTCAGCACCCGTTCGCGGTCCGCGGCGAAGTCCATCGCGTTGGGGAGGGCCGACATGAAGGCGGCGGTGAAGCCCCGGTTGCGCGCGTGCAGTTCGCAGATCCTCTCCAGCAGCAGGCAGAAGCCGCGCCACGGATCCGGCTCGGCGAGGCCCTCCTCGACGATGGCGTGACACGCCCGCATCTCGTCCGTGAACGCCTCGGTGAGCAGCAGTTGCTTGGTCGGAAACCGGCGGTAGAGGGTGGCGGGGCCGACCCCGGCGCGCCGGGCGATCTCCCGCATGGGCACGTTCAGACCTTCCGCGGCGAACAGCGCGCGAGCCGCATCGAGGATGCGCTCACGGTTGTCCAGGGCGTCGGAGCGCAGCATGTGAGGCAAACGGTCGGTCACCGCTCTCACTTTAGCCAAACGGACGGGGGCGTCCGTTAACGTCCGGACCGATGGAAACGCGGCGTTGTCCCAGAACACCGCGTGAACCCGGTACATGGAGGCGAGCATTGAAGGCGGTAGCGATCCAGTCGTTCGGAAGTCCCTCGGGCCTGGCGGTCATCGACCTCCCGGTCCCGGCCCCCGCCGACGGACAGGTGCTGATCGCCACTGAGGCGATCGGTGTCGGCGGCGTCGACGTCCTGATCCGCAGCGGTGCTCTCGCCGACTACGGCTTCGCGGAGGGCCACATCCCCGGCAGCGAGGTGGCGGGCACCGTGACGGCGGTCGGCGACGGCGTCGACACGTCATGGATCGGCCGGCGCGTGTGGGCGTTCACCGGCGTGGGCGGCGGCTACGTCGAACAGGCGGTCGCCCCGGTCGATGAGGTCCTCCCCCTGCCCGCGGGCCTGTCGGCCGTCGACGCGGTGACGCTCGGGAGCTCGGGGGTGGTGGCCCACTTCGCCCTCGCCCATGCCCACTTCGCCCCCGGCGAGTCGGTGCTGGTCCGCGGCGCGGCCGGCAGCATCGGGGTCACGACGGTCCAGCTCGCCGCTCGTGGTGGGGCCGGCGCGGTGGCGGTCACGACGTCGTCGGCCGAGCGCGGCGATCGCCTGCGCAAGCTCGGCGCGACCCACGTGCTGGACCGCTCCGGCGAGGGAGACGCGGACGCTCCCCCGGGCTACGACGTCATCGTCGACATCGTCGCCGGAGCGGACCTGCCCTCGTTCTTCGCCAGGCTCAACCCGAACGGGCGCATGGTGGCCGTCGGCATGGTCGGCGGCCCGCCGCCGGCGGACTTCGGCATGACGATGATGGCGGCGTTCCGCAAGTCGATGTCGTTCGCCACCTTCAGCGCCGACACCGTGCCGGTGTCCGATCGGCGTGCCGTGAGGGCCGGGCAGTTCGCCGCCGCGGGCCGTGGCGAGCTGGAGATGGTCGTGCACGAGCTGCTGCCGCTGGACCAGGCCGTGTCGGCCCACCGGAAGATGGACGCCGGCGAGGTGTTCGGCCGCATCGTGCTGACGCCATGACCCCCGCTCGCTCCGCCTAGGGTTCGTCGCGCCAGCGGCCGATCAGCTGGAAGTACAGGTAGCCGCCGGTCTCGCGCATGATGTACTGGACCTGCGTGTCGCGCGAGTAGACCATCGGGCCGCTGCGCGTCGGCGACGTCACCGCCTTGATGCCGTTGGCACGTGCCATGGTGCGGGAGCGCAGCTCGTGCGGCGGGTCGGTGACGATCACCGCGGTGTGCCAGTGGAGCTTACGGAACTCCTCCCCCGCCGCGACCATGCTCTGCAGCGTGTCCTTGCCCGTCGGCACGGCGACCAGCCGGCTCGCCGGTACGCCGTGCTCGTTGAGCCAGGTCTTCCCGGTGCCCGCCTCGGTGTAGTGGTCACCCGGCTGGTTGCCGCCGACCGTCAGGATGTGCGGCGCGACACCGTCCTTGTAGAGGGTGAGGGCGTGCCGCAGCCGCCATTCGAGCACGTCGCCGGGGGTCCCGTTGTTCTGGGTGGCGCCCAGCACGATGATCGCGTCCGAGTGCGTACGGACGTCCTCCCGCGCGACGTACCAGACGTAGAAGCCGGCGGCCAGCGGCGTGCCGACCACGATCGCGACGATCAGGAAGAAGGTCCGCACCACCCAGCGCCACGGCCCGCGCCGCCGACGCCGCTCACCCCCACCGCCCTCGTCGTACGGGCGGCCGGGCTCCTCGTACGGGACCACGGGTTCGTCCGCCTCCGGCACGGCGCGGGGCCGCCGGGGCAGATCCTCGCGTGTCGGGTCGGCCTGCCGCCGGGGCAGGTCGACCCGCGTGCGCGGTGACCCGCCGGTCTCCCGGCGGATCTCAAGGGTCGGTTCGGTGCCGTCCGGCCGTCCGGTGATCGCTCCTCCATCCATCACGACCGGTCAGACGAGTGTGACGGGCCGATGGTTCGGTGACGCTCGCTACCCCTTCGACTGTATCGCCGCGCGGCCCGCCTCCAGGCGTGCCACGGGGATGCGGAACGGCGAGCAGGAGACGTAGTCCAGACCGACCTCGTGGAAGAAGTGGACCGAGTCCGGGTCACCGCCGTGTTCGCCGCAGATGCCCAGCTTGAGGCCCGGTCGCGTCGCCCGGCCCTCCTCCGCGGCGATGCGCACCAGCCGCCCGACGCCGTCGACGTCGAGCGTCTCGAACGGGGAGACGCCGAAGATGCCGAGTTCGAGGTAGCGGCCGAAGAAAGCCGACTCCACGTCGTCGCGTGAGAAGCCCCACGTGGTCTGGGTGAGGTCGTTGGTGCCGAAGGAGAAGAACTCGGCGGCCTCGGCGATCTGCCCGGCCGTCATCGCGGCGCGGGGCAGCTCGATCATCGTGCCGATCAGCGCCTCGACGCCGACGTCGGCGAGCACCTTCTCGGCCTCCTCGCGGATGTACTCCAGCTCCTGCACGGCGCCGACGAGCGGGATCATGATCTCCGCGTGCGGCTCCTTGCCGGCCTCCTTCAGCTCGGCCGCCGCCTCGGCGATCGCGCGTACCTGCATGCCGAACAGGCCGGGGATCACCACGCCGAGCCGTACGCCGCGCAGGCCGAGCATGGGGTTCTGCTCGTGCAGCCGGCGCACCGCCTCCAGCAGCCGCTCGTCGTCGGAGGAGGCGTCTCCGGTGGCGACCCGTACGGTCAGGTCGGTCAGGTCGGGCAGGAACTCGTGCAGCGGCGGGTCGATCAGCCGGATCGTCACCGGCAGCCCGTCCATCGCCGCGAAGATCTCCTTGAAGTCCTGTTTCTGCAGCGGCTCCAGGGCCCGCAGGGCGGCGCTCCGGTCCTCCTTGGTCTCGGCGAGGATGAGGTCCTCGACGTACTGGCGGCGCTCGCCGAGGAACATGTGCTCGGTCCGGCACAGCCCGATCCCCTGCGCGCCGAACCTGCGGGCGCGGGCGGCGTCCTCGCCGTTGTCGGCGTTGGCGCGTACGGCCAGGCGGCGCCGGGAGTCGGCGTGGCGCATGAGCCGGTCCACCGACGCGACCAGCTCGTCGCCGTCGGAGGCCGCGAGCGTGCCCTCGAAGTACTGGACCACCGGCGAGTCCACGACCGCGACCTCGCCGAGGTAGACGGCGCCGGTGGTGCCGTCGATGGAGATCACGTCGCCCTCTTTGATCGTCACGCCGCCGGGCGCGGTCGCCTGGCGGGACTTGACGTCGATCTCCAGTTCCTCCGCGCCGCACACGCAGGTCTTGCCCATGCCGCGGGCGACCACCGCCGCGTGCGAGGTCTTGCCGCCGCGGGAGGTGAGGATGCCGCGGGCGGCGATCATGCCGTTGAGGTCGTCCGGGCTGGTCTCGCGGCGCAGGAGGATGACGTCCTCGCCGTCGTCGGCCAGCTCGACGGCGCGGCCGGAGGTGAACACGGCCTTGCCGACGGCGGCGCCGGGCGAGGCGCCCATGCCCTCGGTGATCTTCTTGACGTCGTCGGCGATCTCGCCGAACCGGGGGAACATCAGCTGCGCGAGCTGGTCGCCGGTCACGCGGCGTACGGCCTCGTCCTCGTCGATGAGCTCCTGGTCGACGAGCTGGGTGGCGATGCGGAACGCCGCGGCCGCGGTCCGCTTGCCCACGCGGGTCTGGAGCATCCAGAGCTTGCCGCCCTCGATGGTGAACTCGATGTCGCACAGGTCGCGGTAGTGGTTCTCGAGCGTCTCCATGATCTGCAGAAGCTCGGCGTAGGACTTCTTGTCGATCTGTTCGAGCTCGGCCAGCGGCACGGTGCTGCGGATGCCGGCGACGACGTCCTCGCCCTGGGCGTTCTGGAGGTAGTCGCCGTAGATGCCCTGCTGGCCGGAGGCCGGGTCGCGGGTGAAGGCCACGCCGGTGCCGGAGTCCATGCCCAGGTTGCCGAAGACCATCGCGACGATGTTGACCGCGGTGCCGAGGTCGGCCGGGATGCGCTCCTGCCGGCGGTAGAGGATGGCGCGCGGGGCGTTCCAGGAGCCGAAGACCGCCTTGATCGCCAGGTCCATCTGCTCGCGCGGATCGGTGGGGAACTCCCGCCCGGCGTGCTCCCGGACGATCGTCTTGTACGTCGCGACCAGGCCCTTGAAGTCATCCGTGTCCAGGTCGAGGTCGGATTCGACGCCCTTGGCCGCCTTCGCCTCGTCGATGGCCGTCTCGAACAGGTCGCCGTCGATGTCCAGCACGGTCTTGCCGAACATCTGGATCAGCCGGCGGTAGGAGTCCCAGGCGAACCGCTCGTTGCCGGAGCGTTCGGCGAGGCCGTGCACCGAGTCGTCGTTCAGCCCCACGTTGAGGACCGTCTCCATCATGCCGGGCATCGAGAACTTCGCCCCGGAGCGGACGCTGACCAGCAGCGGGTCGTCCGGCTGGCCGAGGCGCTTGCCCATCTCCCGCTCCAGCGCCTCCAGGTGGCGGCCCACCTCCGCGTCGAGCCCCTCGGGCATGGCCTCGTGGTCCAGGTAGTAGCGGCAGGCCTCCGACGTGATCGTGAATCCGGGCGGCACGGGCAGGCCCAGGTTGGTCATCTCGGCGAGGTTGGCGCCTTTGCCACCAAGCAGGTCTTTGAGATCCTTGTTGCCCTCGGTGAAGTCGTACACATACTTCGGCATTGGGACGCTTCCTCACTCCCGGCGCGACGAATGCGGTGACTCTACCCACCTCTCCGTGATTCGCCCGTCACTGTCGGCTTTCATGGTTATTTCCGCAGGTCGGAGTAGGCAAAGTGGTCTATTCCAATACCGACATTCCCGGCGATATACCCAAATAACCCCCGAGGATGATCTACTTTCGGGCGGCTGCGAGTATGGACATACCCGCGTCGTCTCTGGGGATGATGCCGCCATGAGGCCCGTGACGGACGGGGGCACGGGCGAGCCCTTCGCCCCCATCGCGGAATACGGCTTCTTGTCCGACGCCGAGACCACCGCGCTGCTCGCACCGAGCGGCAACGTGGAGTGGATGTGCCTGCCGAAGTTCGACTCCCCGAGTGTGTTCGGCTCACTGCTCGACCGGGACGCCGGCTACTTCCGCGTGGGCCCGGCCGGGGTGGACGTGCCCGCGGCCCGCCGCTACATCCCCGGCACGCTGGTGCTGGAGACCACCTGGTGGACGCCCGGCGGCTGGCTGGTCGTCCTCGACACCCTGCTGATGGGTCCCTGGCACCACGAGACCGAGCGTTCGCACACGCACCGGCGCGCGCCCACCGACTACGACGCCGACCACGTGCTCCTGCGCATGATCCGCTGCGTGAACGGCCAGGTCCAGCTGCGCCTGGACTGCCTGCCGGTGTTCGACTACGGCCGGGTGCCGGCCGCCTGGGAGTACGCCGGGCCGGGTTACCACGAGGCGGTCGCCTCCGCCGACGGCGTCGAGTTGCGGCTGGCCACCGACATGAACGTCGGGTTCGAAAGCTCCCTCGCCACCGCCCGTACGCTCCTCAAACAGGGCGACACCCGTTTCGTCACGCTCTCCTGGAGCGAACACCCGCCGCCGAAGACCTACGACGAGGCGCAGAGCCGGCTGATCTGGACCGTGCACCACTGGCAGCACTGGCTGGACCGCGGCAGGTTCCCCGACCACCCCTGGCGCGGCCACCTGCAGCGCAGCGCGCTCACCCTCAAGGGCCTGACGTACGCGCCGACCGGCGCGGTCGTCGCCGCGCCGACCACGTCACTGCCCGAGAAGCCGGGCGCCGACCGCAACTGGGACTACCGCTTCACCTGGATCCGCGACGCGACGATGGCCCTGTGGGCCTTCTACACGCTCGGCTTCGACTGGGAGGCCAACGACTTCTTCTACTTCATCGCCGACGTCGCCGAGGCCGCCGGCGGACACGTGCAGATCATGTACGGGGTCGACGGCCGCGCGAACCTGGAGGAGACCGTTCTCGACCACCTCACCGGGTACGACGGCGCCCGTCCCGTACGCGTCGGGAACGGCGCCTACCTGCAAGGACAGCACGACGTGTGGGGCGGCATCATCGGCTCGATCTTCCTGTACGTCCGCAAGCGCGACCGGCTCGACGACCGGCTCTGGTCGATCATCGTCAAGCAGGTCGAGGTCTCCCTGGCGCACTGGCGCGAGCCGGACCACGGCATGTGGGAGGTGCGCGGCGAGCGCAGGCACTTCACCTCCTCCAAGCTCTTCTGCTGGGTGGCCGCCCACCGCGGCGCGCAGCTCGCACTGATCCGCGGCGACACCGACCGGGCGATGGAGTGGCAGGAGGCCGCCGACGAGATCCACACCGACATCCTGGCGAACGCCGTCGACGAGCGCGGGGTGTTCGTCCAGCACTACGACACGACCGCACTCGACGCGTCGGCGCTGCTGATCCCGCTGGTCGGCTTCCTGCCCCCGGACGACCCGCGGGTCCACGCGACCGTCTTCGCGATCGCCGACGAGCTGACCGAGGACGACCTGGTCTACCGCTACTGGCCCCACGAGACCGACGACGGCTTCGGCGGCTGCCGCGAGGGCACCTTCACGATGTGCTCGTTCTGGCTCGTATCGGCGTTCGTACTGATCGGCGAACTGGACCGCGCCATCGCCCTGTGCGAGAAGATCCTGTCCTACGCCAGCCCGCTCCAGCTGTACGCCGAGGAGATCGACGTGCACAGCGGCCGCCACCTGGGCAACTTCCCGCAGGCCTTCACCCACCTGGCCCTGATCAACGCCGTGATGATGGTCATCCGCGCCGAACGCCGCGAACCCCGCGCGCCCTTCGTCTGACCGCCCTCACGTTCGAGGTGGGGCGGTGGCGTACTCCTCGTCGGTGACGGGGGTCAGCCAGTGCACGACGTCGCGGTCGGCGTCGCTCTCGTTGATGGCCAGGTGGACCATCAGCCGGTTCGGGGCGGCGCCGTGCCAGTGCATGGCGCGCCGCTCGTCCATGGCCTTGTAGCCCTCGGCGACCTGCTCCAGGGGCAGGGTGAGGTCGAAGACCCTGCCCGGGTCGATCCGTCCCGACAGGACGCGGTCGATCAGGTCGGGCAGGTAGCGGCGTACGGGGGCGGGGCCGCCGCGGAGGCCGACGTGGGAGTGGAAGAGTTCCTGGCCGTCGACCTGCACCTCGTGGGGAACGCCGACGAAGCCGACGTCGCCGCCCGGCCGTGCCGAGCCCAGGGCCTGCAGCATCGCCTGGGCGGTGCCCACGCATTCCAGCACCGCGTCGGCGCCGATCCCGCCGGTGAGGTCCTTGACGCGGGCGACGCCCTCGTCGCCGCGCTCGGTGACGATGTCGGTGGCGCCGAACTCCCGGGCGAGCCGCCGGCGGCTCTCGTGGCGGCTCATCGCGATGATCCGCTCCGCGCCCATCTCCTTCGCGGCGATCACCGCGCACAGGCCCACCGCCCCGTCGCCGACCACCACGGCGCTGGAGCCCGGCTTCACCTCCGCGGCCTCGGCCGCCCACCAGCCGGTGCCCATGACGTCGGAGACGGCCAGCAGGCCGGGCCAGAACTCTTCGCCCGGCACTCCCTCGGTGGCGACCAGGGTCCCGTGGGCGTTGGGGATGCGCACGTACTCCGCCTGGCAGGTGCTCATGAACTCCCGGTCGAGGCAGTTGGACTGGATGCCGTTGCGGCAGTTCGCGCAGGTGTTGTCCGAGGTGGCGAACGAGCCGACGACGAACTGGCCCGGCTCCACCGAGGTGACCGCGCCGCCGGTCTCCTCCACGATGCCGACGTACTCGTGGCCCATCGGATGTGGCTCGCCGGTCGGTTCCAGGCCGCGGTAGGGCCACAGGTCGGATCCGCACACACAGGTGACGGCCGTCCGGATGATCGCGTCGGTCGGCTTGAGGATCTTCGGGTCGTCGAGGGTCTCGAAGCGCACATCGCCGGGAGCGTGGATCACTGCTCCGCGCATGGGGGCTCCTTCTCCGGTAAGGAAAGGGCACGCCGCTGGTGCCCGTATGCGGTCGTGTACCGGGGGTACGAGGGCGGCGGCACCGTCCTCGTACGTGCGTCCCGGACGGGCGCTTTCCCGGACGCGGCGCCGTCGCGCCGCAGGTGGGAAGTGCCACGTCCTCCAGGTAACCGGCTCTGCTCGCGGTCAGCGAGTCACCAGCGAGAGGTGTACTCCCGGTACACCCCTCCCACGGCGCGCAGGTCGTACGGTCGAGGTGTGGACAACCGTGACGAGGTCCGCGAGTTCCTCACCTCGCGGCGAGCGAAGATCACTCCGGAGCGGGCTGGCGAACCTCGCCCGCTTCAACTTCCTCGACCCCGCCTCGCGGCGCTTCTACCCCGACTGGGACCTCTTCGCCGACATGGCGGTGGCCATCCTGCGCACCGAAGCCGGCCGCAACCCCCACGACAAGGGCCTGCACGACCTCGTCGGCGAGCTGTCCACCCGCAGCGAGGAGTTCCGCGGCCGCTGGGGCGCCCACAACGTCCGCCACCACGGCACCGGCACCAAGCGGTTCCATCACCCGGTCGTCGGCGAGCTCACTCTGGCCTACGAGGGCCTGGAGATGGCCGCCGAACCCGGCCTCACCCTCACCATCTATACCGCCGAGCCCGGATCGCCCTCCGAGGAGGGTCTGCGCCTGCTCGCCTCCTGGGCCGCCACCGAACAGGCCGGCTCACCCACACGCCGATCCACCGGCTGAACCCCTCGGAGCCCGAGAGACGGGCCGCAGTGCGGCTCTACCAGGCGTACGCCTCAGCGAGCGGCAGTGCCTCTATATTAGAGGCATGAATGATTCTTCGGTCTTGTCCGCCTGGCGGTCGGGTGACGGCGACTCGCTCTACGACGTCCTGGCCGAGGACGTGACGTTCTCGAGTCCGGTCGCCGACTACCACGGCCGTCCGAACGCGTCGCACCTCCTCGGGTTGATCGCCGAATTGCTCGAAGAGGTCGACCAGACCGGAGCGTACGGCGATGAGCGCGACGGCGTGTACGCCTTCACCGCCCGCGTCGAGGATCGGCGAGTGCAGGGCATCGTGCGTGAGGAGCGGGCCGAAACGGGGGAACTGACGCACGTGACCCTGTTCCTGCGGCCGTACGCGGCGCTGAGGACGGCGATCGGCAGAATGCGGGAGGCGTTGGAACGCTCGCCGCTGCCGGCCCGGGCGTGAACGCGGCGGTACGCGAGCGATGGCGACCGCACCACGGCCCGGACGGCCCGTTCGCGGGTCGGCGACCGGGCGGCCGATCATGGCCTTGTTCGACCTGGTGGGGCGACGGTGGACGCTGCGTGTCATCTGGGAACTCGAGCAGGCCGCCCGGCCGCTGACCTTCCGCGGGCTGCGCGCCGCCTGCGACGATCTCTCGTCGAGCGTGCTCACCCGGCGATTGGCTGAACTCACCGAAGCCCGGATCGTCGAGCGGGTCAGCGACGGCTATGTGTTGACCGCGACCGGCCACGACCTCGTCCGCAGCCTGGAACCGGTGCTGGCCTGGGCACGAGACTGGAGCCGCGATCTCACCGACACCGACCGGTGAGCCTCGATCCGCGTCCCGGGACGGGCTCACGCGGTGAGCGAGGTCGGGGTGGATGGGCCGCCGGCTCGTCCTCTCCCCCTGAGCGGGCACGGCGACGGCCCGGTCCGGAGCGGTTCCGGACCGGGCCGTACGTGAACCCGGGTCAGCCCACCGTCTCCGCCACCGGGGCGTCCCAGTCGATCGTGTGGCGCTGTTCCCAGCCCATGGACTTCTCGATGTTCATGGCCTTGAACGCGAGCGGCATCAGCACCGACATGGCCCGGCGCGCCACCGGGCCCGGGGTCTTGGTGCTGTTGACCTTCCGGCCGCGCGCCGCGATCTTCTCGACCCGCGTACGGCGGAGGCGCTCGTACGCGGCGAACGCCGAGGAGGGGTCGGGCAGGTCGCGCAGGCAGCGGGCCAGTTCGATCGCGCTCTCGATGGCCAGCGAGGCACCCTGTCCGGTGCTGTTGGACGGCGCGTGCACGGCGTCGCCGACCAGCACCATGCGGCCGCGGTGCCAGTGCGGCACGGGTGGCATGATGTGGAGCGCCCCGACGACCTGCAGGGTCTCCGGGACCGTGCGTTCGGCCAGCCGGCCGCCCGGGACGTCGCCCGCGTACGTCTCCCGCAGCGTGCGCAGCCACTTCTCCGCCGGGATCGCCCGCGCCTCGCTCAGCGTCATGTACGTGCGCGAGGGCAGGTTGGCGCCCCACGCGATCCCGCCGCCGGGCTGCGGCCAGTACAGGTAGTACGCCCGGCTGCCGTACGCGAAGGTCATCGTGCCGGGCTCGAGGTCGAGGTCGACGTCGGCGTGCCCGCCGAAGCCGAGCAGGCCGGTGTAGTCGGGGCCGGGCGCGTCCGGGTCGATCAGCGTCCGTACGGTGGAGCGGACGCCGTCGGCCCCGATCAGGACGTCGGCGCCGGCGCTGGAGCCGTCGGCGAACCGCGCGGTGACGCCACCCGGCCCGTCGTCGGCACCCACCAGGCGCTTGCCGTACGCGAACCGCACCCCGGCCGCGAGCGCCCGCTGCCGCAGCACCCGGTGCAGGTCGCCGCGCTCGACCACCTGCAGGGGCGCCACGTCCCGCAGGCCGGGCAGCGCGCGGGGCTCTCCCCTGCCGAACGTCATCGCCGTCCGCCGTATCGGGACGGCGATGGCGCGGACGGCGTCGTCGGCGTCGATGACGCCGAGCGCCGCGAGGCCGTTCGGGGCGAGGGCGAGCGCGCCGCCGATGCCGTCCGAATCCGCCGGGTACGCCTCGTGGACGGTCGCCTCGATCCCCGCCTTGGCCAGTGCGGTGGCCACGACCGGACCGGCGATCCCGCCGCCGATGACGACCGCGGTACGTACGTTGGACATGGTTCTCTCCTGTGGGGTGCGCCGGCGCGGGGCGCCGACGTGCTGATTCGTGGGTGAGCGCGAACCGCCCCCGCGTGAGAACCCGGATATCCTTCGGTTGCCGCCTCGTGGCCGGGTTCGTGTACGCGGGCATCGGTTCGAGGAAGGTCCCGGTGGCGGTGTTGCCGCACCGCCACCGGGGCAGATCGTGGAACCGGCTTCGACCCTCAGTCCGGTGACAGCCCCCTCTCGGCGATCTCCGCCATCTCGTCGGGCATCTCGCCGGTCTGGTGCCACGCTTGCCATACGTCGAGGCCCGGGAACGCACCGGACGTCAGCTCGTCGAGCAGCGAGCGGCTCCAGGCCGCCTCCGCCTCGAGCATCGCCAGGCCGTACTCGTTCTCGATGAGGAACAGCCGGGGAATGCCCTCGTCGCCGGTCCGCGCGAGCGCCGCCCGCTGGTCGCCGATCGACTCCTCCAGGCGGCCGAGCCGCTCCTGGAGCAGGGCGATCGCCTCCCGCGGGGGCAGCACGGCGAGCACCGAGAGACCCGCCGCGAACCTCGGGTGCTCGGTCCGCGGCACCGAGATCAGCTCCCGGGTCCAGTCGACCAGCTCACGCTTGCCCGCCTCGGTGATCGCGTAGATCGTGCGCTCCGGGCGGGCGCCCGCCCGGTCGGTCCCGACGACCTCGAGGAAGCCGTGCTTGGTCATGTTCTGGACCACGGTGTAGAGCGAGCCCCACTTGACGTCCATGTCCTGGTCCTTGCCACGGGCACGCATCACCGAGGCCATCTCGTACCGGTGCATGGGCCGGGTGTAGACCGTGGCCAGCACCGCGAGGGCCAACAGATTGCCGACCTTGCGCTTCTCGACCATGACGCCCGCCTTCCGCTTTACTCGTCTACGAATATACGTGTACGAGTAATGACCTCGCAAGGCCGGATCCGCGGGAGATCAGTCGAGAACCGCCAGCAGCCCCTTGGCGAATTCCTTCGGTGACTCGACCGCTCCGAGGTGTCCGCCCGGGAACTCGACGACCTGGGATCCGAGCAGCTCCGCGAGCCGCGCGACCGGCCCGTACAGCGGCACCTGATCGCGCGAGTCGCGCCCGGCCGCCGGCACCAGCTTGCGGGCGACGGGGCGGAGCGCGGCCAGGTCGGGAACGGTCGAGGAGAACGGGACCAACATGTGTCCCAGGAACACCGGCAGGTTGGCGTGCATCCGGGGGGCCATCTCCTGGATCTCGGGCGGTGGTTCGGCCGCCTCCGCCGAGGGCCGGCCCCCCAGCCCTTCGCCGAGCCGGGCCATCGCCGGTCCCGCCCCTTCGGCGCGGAAGATCTCACGCACTTCGGCGAACAGTGCCCGATGCGGAGCCGGGTCGTCGAGGAGTTCGAGCAGCGGCGGCTCGTGCGCGACGACGCGACGCAGCCGCCCGGGGTGCCGGGCGAGCAGGTCGACCGCCACGATGGCGCCGGAGCTGCAGCCGAGCACGGAGGCCTCCTCGTGCGGGCTGAGCAGGTCGAGCAGCCGGCGGGCGTCGTCGCTCCACACGGCCACCTCCTGGTCGGCGAGGGGGCCGTCGAGGGGGCTGCGGGACAGGCCGCGCGGGTCGTAGGAGACCACGGTGTACCGGGTGGCCAGGTCCGCGGCCATGCCCGCGTACAGCCCGGCGTCGGCGGCGCCGCCGGGGATCAGCAGCAGGACCGGTCCGCTGCCGTGCTTCTCGTAGTGGAGGGTGGCACCGGGCACCGTGAGCGTGCCGGTCAGGGGCGTGTTCATCGCGTGCTTTCTTCTCGTCGGGACGGCCAGTTCTCCAGGAGCACGTGGAGCGCGTCGAGTGAGCGCGACCAGGACTCCTGGACGTCGCGAGGGTGGTTGAAGCCCTCGCCGAGCTCCAGGTGGATGTAGCCGTGAAAGGTGGCGCGCAGCAGGCGACCGGCGTCGGTCACGTCGGGCTCGGCCAGGCCGTACGCGTGGAGCATGCCGTGGGTCAGCTCGATGCTGCGGCGCAGCCCCACCGACCCTGCGGCCTCCTCCGGCGTGATCCGCATCTGGGTCGCCGCGTAGCGGCCGGGGTGGTCGAGCGCGTACCGCCGGTACGCGTCGGCGAAGGCGACGAGCGCCTCCTTGCCCGCCCGCCCCGCCACCGCGATGGCGATGCGCTCGGTCATCTCCTCACCGGCGAGCAGCGCGACCCGTACGCGCAGGTCCCGCAGGTTCTTCACATGGGAGTACAGGCTGGCGTCCTTCACGCCGAAACGGCGCGCGAGCGCCGAGACGGTGACGTGCTCGAACCCGACCTCGTCCGCCATCTCCGCCGCCGCCTCCGTGAGCCTGACCGCACTGAGCCCGGCACGAACCATGCGCCACCTCCCACTCCCTAGGACCTCTAGTCAGAATCCTAGGGAAGCAAGGTTCGGCTGCGCAAACGAGTTCCAGCGAGCGGCGGACCCGACACGGGACCTGGCCGGCGGGCGTGCACGCGCCTGTGAGGGGAACCCTGAGCAGGAAATAGTGGGATGAGGGTGCCCCTCACACGGCCTTTTGGGCTCTCACGCTCACTGGGCCGCGGGTTCGGCCTGCTTTCAGGGCGTCGCGGACGCGGGTGATGAACTCTTCTGGGCGGTGTCTGATCAGATTGGGTGACGCGTGGACGACGAGAATGCCTCGTCTGGTCATCAGCGCGTGGCGTTCCATGGTGCGCTCCCAGCTCGCCGGGTCGAGATGCCACTCACGGGAATCGATCTCCAACGCGACTCCGGCGTCGGCCCACCACGCATCGGGCCGGCCGAGCCATTCCCCCGCCTCGGTGTAAAGATCGGCGTTCCACTGCGCCTCCGGGAGCCGCGCCTTCCGCAGTACAGAGCGCCCCTGCCCCTCGGCCACCGATCGGACACCGGCGACCACTTCGCCGACCACCTCGCGCAGTAGAGCCGAGTTCTTCATCGGGCCGTCGGCGACCTCGGCAACGATCAGTCGCAAGCTGCACTTCCGCTGCTGCACGGCGGCGGCGACGATGGCACGTACCGCGTCGATCCGGTCGAGACCCCGGCAGGCGTCGGCCACGGCCCGGTGGACGGGCGCACAGGGCAGGCCCTCCCCAGTGAGCGATGGCATCCGGCGACTCCGCGTGATCCTGACGTAGCCGACGCTGGACCGCCGCCGCTCGTGAGGAACGAGCACATCGATGTGCTCGAGGTCGTATCTCCCGGCGACGCCGTGGCGCCAGAGCGCTGCAGAGCCGGTGAGCACCGACCCCGGGCCTGCGTACAAGAGCGCTGCGATAATCCGCTGGATCAGTGTCGGCTGCCCGTCGTGTGTCACGTACACCCCTGGGAGTAACCGCTGCCAGCGACCCGCCCGACGCGTACGGTGCTCCCACGCCGCCCGCGACATCCCACCCGAAAGCGCCTGGCTGCGAGAGACCACCCCGTGCTGGAACTCGATGATGCTCCGAACCTGCGGAGGTATCCCTGAACGTCGACCCGGCATCCACCAAACCTCCACCGAACCCAAGCCCGGCCAACACCCCGAAGCACCACCTGTGGAAAACCCCCGAAGGCCGGCGAGAACGGAACCGTTGGCCGCGCGAACCGGCCCGCGCGGGTTGTGAGGGTGCCCTTCACCTCGTCATGGCCGGGTGAGGAGCACCCTCACACACCGATCGACGGCCCCGGCGGCCCGGTGAACGGACGGTCAGTCCTCGGGAGGGCGGCCGCCACGAGTTCGCAACGTGACGCGGGAGCGCAGGAGGCGGCGCATCGCGCCGTAGCTCACGTCGAACCGCTGGGCGACCTGGCGGATGCTCCAGCCCTGCTCATACAGGCGTACGGCGTCGTCGGCGGCGGCCGGTTCGCCGACGCCTCGGGCATCGGCGGCTCGGGCGTCGGCGAGGAGAGCGCGCAGGCTCGCGCGGGAGTAGCGGCGGTGGCCGCCCGGCGTACGCAGGGGCGACAGACGGCCCTCACGGGCCCAGCGGGCGATCGTCGTCGTACGGACGCCGAACAACTCGGCGACCTCACGCGGCTTGAGCAGGTCATCGTTGGGAGGGAACTCGTCGGGGAGCACGATTTCTTTCCGGGGAGAGGTCGGTCTGGAAACGGGGATCACGCACGAGGCCGTGGGTCGGCGAGGCCACCAGTGGAGCGGTGTCCCACCTGGAGACGAGGCCACAGGTCGAGACGGGCTCCAGGTCGAGATGGGGCCCAGGTCGAGATGGGGCCACGCAGTGGCTGGGGCCACGCACGGGCGGGGTCACGCAGGTGCGCGATCGCGCAGGAGCGGGGCCACGCGGGAGCGCGGTCGCACAGAAGCGGGGCCACGCGGGAGCAGGGCCGCGCCGGAGCGCGTCGCGCGGGAGCGGGGCCACGCAGGAACGCGGTCGCACGGGAGCGCGGTCGTGCGTGGGCGGGGCCACGCAGGGGCGGGGTCGCGCGGGGGCCGGGGTCACATGCGTGGGCTGGGCGGTGGGGGCTCCGGTGGGCGGGCGTCGCAGAGGGCCCACACCGTCTTGCCGCCCTGTTCCTCCAGTCGCCAGCCCCAGTCCTTCGAGCAACCCTCCACCAGCAGCAGGCCGCGCCCGTCCACCCGATCCATCGAACGCCGTCGGCGGTCGGGCAGGGCCTCGCTCGTGTCCCAGACCTCGATCAGTACGGTGCCGCCCTGGCGGGTCAGCGAGAGACGGAACACCTCGCCGGTCTTCGTGGCGTTGGTGGCCAGTTCGGCGACGATGATCAGCGCGTTGTCGAGGGCCTCGTCGAGCCCCCACTCGGCGAGCGCCATCTTCGTCAGGAGCCGGGCCTGTTCGGCCGCGATCGGATGCGGCGGGAGCGGGAATCGGTGGATCCGGCTCTCGCCGCTTCGGGGTGGCCATGCCGTCTCTTCGGCCTCGGGTATCACTCGCAATTTTCGCCTCTTCATTCTCCGAAATCCGGCGACCAGACTCACACGAGTGATTACACTGAGCTACGAACCGAAGGACACCGATTCATCGCCCCCTTTCTAGATTAACGAAACCAGCCAGATCCGGTTTCGTTCGGAGGTCCCATGGTCGCCCAACGCGAGCCGTACGAAGTCCCCGCCATCCGTGCGTTCGCCGCCGAATTAACGGCCTGGCGCTGCACGATGTCCAAGGTGGAGCTGGCCGAGCGGCTCGGCTACACTCCCCAGCTCATCGGCCAGATCGAGGGAGGTAAGAACATACCCTCCAAGCAGTTCGCCGAAGACTGCGATACCTATTTCAAGACCAACGGCCTCTTCGTGCGACTGTGGAAACTGATCATGGAGACCCGCCGCATGGCAGTCCTCCCGCCCGGCTTCTCCAAATATGTTCAATTAGAGGCTCAGGCGGGCACGATACGGACCTACAGCCTCGTACTCATTCAAGGACTTCTCCAGACAGAGGAGTACGCACGCGCGATTCTTCTGACCATTCAGCGGCCGGACACCGTCGAGCAGTTCGTGACCGCGCGCATGGAGCGCCAGGCGATCCTAACCCGAGAAAAACCGCCGCGCCTATGGGCCACTATCGACGAGCGAGCCCTCCGTAGCATGATCGGCGGCCGAGAAGTAATGCGTGGTCAACTTGAACATCTACTAGAGCTGTCCAAGCGGCCCAGCATCATGATCGAGGTAGTGCCGCAGAGCGCGGACGAATACGCCGGGCTGGGAGGCGACCTCATACTCCTCGGCTTCGACAACCAGCCCGACATCGCCTACACCGAATCGGCCGGGCGTGGCCAAGTTGTGGAGGATGCGGCCGGTGTGTCCGAGTTCCAAGTAAGGTACGACTTGATCAGGGGGCACGCCCTCCCCGTGGCGGAGTCCCGCAAATTGATCGAGTCGATCCTGGAGGACCTATGAACTCCCTGGACTGGCAGAAAAGCAGCCGCAGCGACGGTAGCGGCGGCAACTGCGTCGAAGTCGCCGTGGTCGAGTCGACACGGGACTAGTCCCGGAAATTGATCGAGTCGGCCTCGGAACGCCTATGAACTCCATGGACTGGCAGAAAAGCAGCCGCAGCGACGCGAGCGGCGGCAACTGCGTTGAGGTCGCCACCCTCTGGCGCAAGAGCAGCCGCAGCGGAGCCAGCGGCGGCGAGTGCGTCGAGGTAGCCGTGGTGAAGTCGGCTCGGGCTTAGGGGTTGCGCAGATAGGTCGGTTCGGACAGGACCAGGTACGGGACCGGCGTAGACATCAGTCGGTGGTCATGAAGCCCGGGCAGCGGTCACATCGGACGCTGGGCATTATTCTGCGGGGCCATGACCGACTCCACACCGCCGCCGTGGGTTGATGACCTCTTTCCGTTTCCCACCCCACCCGCGCTCCGTACGCTGGTGGACATCGCCTGGCAGCATGCTTACGACTTTTACCTAGAGAATGAGTCCTACGATTACGGCCTGTTGGAAACCCACTACGATTTCATCTTCGACCTGGACATGTTTCCCTGCCCGCCCGATGGCTGCGACGTCGATCCAGAGTTCTTCCGGCAGCCGTCAATGCCGTTGTATGCCACGCCGGAGTTCGTACCCTTCGGTGCCCTAGGCGACGGCGGGTACGTCGGCTGGCTGGTGCCCGCGCCGGAACTCGGACGGCTGGATCATCCGGTTGCCCTGGCCAGCGGTCATGACTACGGGGTGACCCTGATCGGGGCGGACACCCGTTCTGGTCTGGAGTTCATGTTGTCGTGGGCGTTGCGGCGGTGGCGCGAGCGGCCGGCGCTGGAGCCGCCTGCGGGGCGCGATCCGGATGTGTGGCGCGCCCAGAACCAGTACCTCATCGATGCGCGCGCCGAGGACCGGCGACTCCTCGATCGGCTGGCCGCCGAACTCGGCGTACAGCCGGGCCCGGATCGGACGTACCACGGGTCGTCCTGGCACCGCTCTAGCGTCTCGGAGGACACCGAGTTCGAGATCGTGTTCGACGTACCGGAGGGGTGGCGGCACGAGCCCGGCGAGGACGGCATCGGTGTGCTCGCCCCAGCCGCCACGTACGCCGATCGGAAGCCGGTGGTCGCGGAGGATCCGCCGCTTGAACCAGAGCTGATCGCCGCCGCGCTGGCTCGATGCCGGACAACCGGCGACCGCGTTGCTCGGGCTCAAGGACACGTTCGTCAACGGGCCGAACTGCTACTTCGCTGACCTCAAGCCGTTGTGGGCACGCGCGTACCGTGATCTCGGCCGACCCGAATACGCGGAGCGCCTCGACCTGATGACGCCGGCGACCTGGCCACCACCAGGCGCCCTGGTGATACACCCATCGACGGAAATCTCGCCAAGGAACCCGAAGCGCAGGACTCTAGCATCTTGATGATCACTGGCGGCGTGTGTCCGTACCATGCCCGGTCGCACCCGAGTCGGCCTATCTGCGCGACCTCTTAGTCGCGGTCCGGGTCGCTGTCAGGCGGCGGCCCGGGCGCGGTCGGTGGTCATGGTTTTCGGGCCACGCCTGCGAGGACGATGTGGTCGACGCCGTCGGGCGGTGTGAGGTTCGGGCCGTCGGGCCACCAGTCGCGCAAGAGGGTCAGGCCGGGCTCGACGAGTTCCATTCCGGTGAAGAACCGCTCGATCTCCGCTCGGCTCCGGAAACTTCCCGAGCCCATCGAACTGTTGTTGAACACCTCGGAGATGTACCGGGCGATCCGGCTGCCCTCGCTGCCGTCCGCGGGGTCGTGCCAATGCGTCAGAGCCAGGTACGAGCCGGATGGCAGGAGGTCGACATACTCCCGCATGATCTCGTGCGGGCGCTGTTCGTCCGCGACGTGGTGAATCGTCGAGCACTGGATCAGGCCCAGCGGACGGTCCAGATCCAGGAACTTGCTGATCGCCGGGTCGCTCAGCAACTCGCGGGGACGCGTGAGGTCGCCCACCACGAAACGGGTGTTCTTGTTCTCCTCCAGGAGGGCCCGCCCGTGGGACGCGACGATCGGATCGATGTCGACGTACACGACACGGGCGTCACGGTTGACGCGCTGCACCGCCTGATGCGTGTTCTCCGCGGTCGGCAACCCCGAGCCACAGTCGAGGAACTGGTCGATGCCGGCCTTCGTCAGAAAGCGCACCGCCCGGATCAGCCAGGCACGATGGTCCTGCGCGAACCGTAGGGTCTGCGGAATCTGCTCGATGACCTGCCCGGCGACCTCTCGGTCGACCTCGAAGTTGTCCTTACCGCCGAGGAACACGTCGTACACGCGGGCGATGCTGGCCTTTGTCGGGTCGACCGGAGACCTGACTTCGCGTGTCAATAGAATCCCCCCGTACGAGAACAGACCGATATCCATCCCCATTATGGCGCGGAAGATCATCGGTCACGGTCACTTCCGCCCATCGGCCCGATGTCCGAATCCGAGGGATGGTCGTCCTTGCCGCCATCCCCCGGGACCGGCGACGCTGGGTCCGTGACCCGCCCCGATCGTCTCGTCCTGCTCGTCGTCTACCCCGGTATCCAGATGCTCGACGCCGTCGGGCCCGCCGAGGTGTTCGCGCTCGCGACGGTGGGGCTGCGCGGGCGTGGTTACCGGTTGCTCGTCGCCTCGCCGGACGGTGAGTCGGTGCGCTCGGACTCGGGCCTGCGGCTGGAGGTGGACGCCGGGCTCTCCGACGTCGATGAGCCGGTGGACACGCTGATCGTGGCGGGCGGGTTCGGGTTCGACGCGGCGACCACGCCGGGGCTCCTCGACGCCGTCGGTTCTCTGGCGCGCCGGGCCCGCCGGGTGTGCTCGGTGTGCAGTGGCGCGTTCCTGCTCGCGGCGGCGGGTCTGCTGGCCGGAAGGTCGGCCACCACGCACTGGCTGGTGTGCGGCGAGTTGGCCCGCAGGTATCCGGAGATCACCGTCGAGCCCGACCGGATCTTCGTACGGGACGGCGACGTGTACACCTCCGCGGGGGTGACCGCCGGAATCGACCTCGCGCTCGCGCTGGTCGAGGCCGACCACGGTACGGAGGTGGCCAGGAACGTCGCCCGCGGCTTGGTGGTCTTCCTGCAACGGCCCGGCGGGCAGTCCCAGTTCTCCGCGCGCCTGGACCACGGGGTCGCGGCCGACTCGCCGCTTCGCCCCGTGCTCGACGCGATCACCGCCGACCCCGCCGCCGATCACAGTGTGCCGCGTCTCGCCGAGCGCGCGCACATGTCCGAACGCCACCTCGGACGGTTGTTCGGCGAGCAGACCGGCACCACACCGGCGAGGTTCGTGGAGCGCGTACGTGTCGAGGCCGCCCGTGACCTGCTCGAACGCTCGGCGCTCCCGGTAGAGGGGGTGTCGCAGCGCAGCGGGTTCCGCAGCGACGAGACCATGCGCCGCGCGTTCCTGCGCGTGCTCGGCGTGGCGCCCAGCGACTACCGCGACCGTTTCCAGTCCGCCCATCCCTCACCGGAGGTTCGCTGATGCAGATCGCCATCGTGTTGTATCCCGGGATCACCGCCCTGGACGCGATCGGTCCGTACGAGGTGCTCCACCTCATGCCCGACGCGGAGGTACGGTTCGTCGGCGCGGAGCCCGGGCCGGTCGTGGCCGACAGCGGCGTACTGTTCCTCGGCGTCACGCATTCGTACGCCGAGACGCCGGCGCCGGACATCGTGCTGGTGCCCGGATCGTCGGTCGCGACCGCCACCGCGATGGCCGACGAGGAGCTGACCGGCTGGCTGCGCCGGGTGCACGAGACGACCGCCTGGACGACCTCGGTCTGCTCGGGAGCGCTGATCCTCGCGGCGGCGGGCATCCTGGAGGGGGTTCCGGCGACGACGCACTGGCTCGTGCAGCCGATGCTGGCCACGTTGGGCGCCGAGCCCCGGCCCGACCAGCGGATCGTACGGTCGGGAAAGATCGCGACCGCGGCGGGGGTGTCCGCGGGCATCGATCTGGCGTTGTGGCTGGCCGGCGAGGTCTGCGGCCGCGAGCGCGCCGAGGTCATCCAGCTCATCGCCGAGTACGACCCCCGGCCGCCGTTCGACGCCGGTCATCCGAGCAAGGCCGCCGAGACCGTACGCGAAAAGGCGCGAGCGGAGCTGCTCCACGCCGTCGCCGACGGCCAGGACGCGATCGCCGTCCCGCAGGCGCCGTGGCGCCAGGCCATCGAATCGTTCCGCGGCCACACGCATTCTTGAAGTGGCCGTCACGCATCACCCGTCGGCGAGGCGTTGGATGGTGGCGCTCAGCCAGGCCTGGAGGTCAGCGGGGTCGCCGAGTTCGGAGCGCAGGACCCGCCGGCGGGTCGAGACGCCGAGCACGAAGGCGTCGATCGCCGCGGCCCGGCTGCGGGCGCTCGCGTCGTCCAGGCCGCTGTCCCGCAGGTAGCGGTGCAGCGGCTCCAGCGAGTTGGTGTCCAGGAAGGCGGCCAGCGCCTCGGCCGCCTCCGGGCGTTCGCCGGACGCGCGTTGCAGCACCAGCAGCGGATCCTCCCCGGACGCACCGAACCAGCGCTGGACGATGCTCGCCGCGAGGCGCGAACCCAGCGCGGAACGGTCGCCGTCGAAGGAGTCGGAGACCGGGATCTCCACCTGGGTCGCCGCCAGGAAGAGGCCGTCCTTGCCGCCGAAGTAGCGCGTGATGAGGTTGGGCGACACGCCCGCCGCGTCGGCCACTCCTTTGACGGTGGTCGCCGCGTACCCGTGCTGGGCGAACCGGCGTTGCGCGTGCTCCAGGATCCGCTGCCTGGTGGCGGCCGCGTTGCGCGAACTCATGTGTATCAGCATACACATCTATGTGTACGCTGATACACATGAATGAGGACGTACGGGAACGACTCCAGCGGACGCGGCGTGTCACCACCCCGTGGACCGACGACAAGACGCGCGGCATCACCGGCACCCGCCTCGACGAACTACTCCAGCGCTGGGCGAACGGGTACGACTGGGGCGTGCACGAGCGCCGCATCGGCGAGCTCCCCTGGGTGACGGTGCGGGCAGGCGACACCGACCTGCGGGTGATCCACCAACGGTCCGAGGATCCCGGCGCCCCGGTCGTCGTGCTGCTCCACGGCTGGCCGGACTCGGTGTTGCGATTCGAGCGCGTCCTGCCTCTGCTCACCGACCTGCACGTGGTGGTTCCCGCGCTGCCGGGCTTCCCGTTCGCGGCCCCGCTCACCACGCCCGGCATGTCGGTCGACCGGATCGCCGGGATCGTCGCGGACGCTCTCGATGAGCTCGGCTACCCGAGGTACACGGTGTCCGGCGGCGACGTGGGCGGCACCGTCGCGGAGATCCTCGCGGCCGAACACCCGGACCGGGTGGCCGCCCTGCACCTCACCAACGTCGCCCCGCAGCGCGTCCTCACCGCAGACCCGGCGAAACTCGCGCCCGGCGCCGCGGCCTACCTCGGCCGGGCGGCACAGTGGTTCCGTACCGAGGGCGGGTACATCGCGGAGCAGTCGACGCGGCCGAACACGCTCGCCGTCGCCCTCGGCGACTCACCCGCGGGCCTCGCGGCGTGGATCGTCGAGAAACTGGAGTCCTGGTCCGACGACTCGGCCTTCACCACGGACGAGCTCCTCACCTGGGTCACCGCCTACTGGGTCACCGGCACGATCGGCACCTCCTTCGCCACCTACGCGGAACCGGTCACCCTCCCCGACCGGGTCGACACGCCGACCGTGCTTTCGGTGTTCGCGCACGACATCAAGCCGGAGCCGCGAAGCTACGCGGAGGCGTTCCTCAACGTTCGCGAGTATGTGGAACACCCTGCCGGCGGCCACTTCGCGGCCTGGGAACAGCCCCGGGCCTACGCCGACGACGTACACCGTGCGGTCCGGCTCTTCACGAGTGCTCCTCAGCGGCTCGTGTGATTCCCCGCCCACACCGTGGGGGTTCGGCCCGACCACGGGCTTGCCTGCTCGAGTTGTCCGGCGAGGCGGAAGAGGCGGCCTTCGAGCCCGTAGCCGGCAGCGAACTGCATACCGATCGGGAGCCCCGTCTCGGCATCGGCCGTCACCGGCACGGACATGGCGGGCGTGCCCGCCACATTGAACGCCGTGGTGAACGGCGCGAGGTCGAAGATGCGGCGAAGCCACCCAAGGCCGTCCAGCGCCTCTGCGTTTTCCGCATGGGTGCCCAAGGACACGGGGAGCTCCGGCAAGGTCGGGGTGAGCAGCACGTCGTGAGTGTCGAAGTACCGTGCCAGGCTTCGGGCGATCCGGTTCCGGACGGCGAGAGCCGTGACGAACCGCGCTCCGCTGACCCGCTGTCCGTAGTGGTAGCCGGCAAGGGTGGGCGGCTCGAGGGTTGAGGAGTCGATGGGCCGGTCGAAGGCGGCGGCCAGCTCATCGATCGAGGCCGTGAGATTCGCCGTCCACTGGCGGGCGGCGGCCAGGACGAACTCCTCCCAGTCGACCCCGAGGTCGACCTTGACCTCCTCCACCTGGTGGCCGAGGGATTCGAGCAGACCTACGGTGCGAGAGAGGGCATCGGCGACCGGTGGGGTGGTGCGGCGCCCGCCCCACGCCTGGGCGAGGACGCCGATCCGCAGCGAGCCCGGGTGGCGGGTGACCTCCTCCGCGTACGGCCGGGACGGCTCCTGGGCGAAGTAGGGGTCGCCCGGTTCCGGGCCGCGGATCTGGTCGAGCAGTGCCGCGCTGTCGCGTACCGTGCGGCTGACGCTGCCGTGCACGGCCAGGCCGTTGAAGCTCTCGTCGACATCCGGCCCCATGGAGACCCGGCCACGGGTGGGCTTCAACCCGAAGAGGCCGTTGTAGGCCGCGGGGATGCGGAGCGAGCCGGCGGCGTCGGTGGCGTGTGCGATCGGGACCACCCCGGCGGCGACGGCCGCACCCGCGCCGCCACTGGATCCCCCTGCGCTCCGCTCCAGGTTCCACGGGTTGCGGGTCGCGCCGTACAGCACTGGTTCCGTCGTGGTGCTGTAGGCCATCTCCGGTGTCGCCGTACGCCCGAACGTGACGAGGCCGGCGCGACGGAAGCGCCGCATCAGGAAGGAGTCGGCGCGAGCGACGTTGCCGACCGCGAGACGGCTGCCCAGCTCCATTCGTCTCCCGGCCATGGAGACTCCGATGTCCTTGATCAGGAAAGGGACCCCGGCCAGCGGTGTGCTGCCGGGGTCGGGGTCGTCGTCGGTGGGCCATGTCTCCACGATGGCGTTGATGCGCGGATTGACCGCCCGTGCGGCCTCGCGTGCGGCTGCCTCCAGTTCGGCCGAGGTCACCTCGCGTTCGGCCACCAGGTCCGCGAGCCCGACCGCGTCGAAGCTCGCATACTCGGCGATTCTCACTGTCACTCCTCGCACAAAAACGATACCTCTGGGTCTCTAGTGATACCGGACGGTATCATTCGGGACTGGCTGGTATCGTAGCGGAGGGTGAGGGATCCCCACGAGGGGACTGGACATCAACGGAGCAGTCATGGCATCGACCGCCAGAAGGCCGAGCAGGGTGGCGAAGCTGCCGCCTCGTGAGCGCATCCTCGACGCGGCGGAAGAACTGTTCCAAAGCGAGGGGATCCGGCGGGTGGGTGTCCAGGCCATCGCCGAGAGGGCCGAGACCACCAAAATGGCGATCTATCGGCACTTCGAAACCAAGGACGCGCTGGTCGCGGAGTGGCTGCGGATCGTCGCCGCCGACTACCAGGCGGCCTTCGACCGGGTCGAGGCCGAACACCCTGGCCGGCCCAGGGAGCAGATCCTGGGCCTGGCCCGCTTCATCGCCGAGGGACTGCCCGCGATCTCGCACCGAGGCTGCCCATTCATCAACTCCATCGCCGAGCTGCCCGACCGTTCCCATCCCGCACGGCAAGTGATCGAGAAGCACAAGGCCCGTCAGACCCGCAGACTGGTCGGCATGTGCGCCGAGGCCGGGCTGCCCGACCCCGAGCAGGCCGCGGCCGAGATCACCTTCGTGCTCGAAGGCGCCCAGGTCAGCACGCAGAACGGAAGCATCGATCAGGCGGGTGATCGACTAATGAGGATCGTCGAGGCGATCGTGGATCAGCACCGCTCTCCCCTCGGCACGTCCCGGGCGACCACCGACTGACCCGCGCTAGCCCCGCGGCCGTCCACCTCGCATGAGCGAGGCGAAGGCGGCGACGGCCGCGAGCACCGCCGACACGGCGAAGACCACGACGAGGCCGTGGTGGAACGGCGCCGCTATCAGGTGCGGGAAGAACTCCCGGCCGGTGAGGGTCTGGCGGTTCGCCGGGGAGAGGGTGGGCAGGGCTCCGGTGGGCGCGAGCAGCGACTCGATCGGGTTCACGCCGAGGATCGCGGCGAACAACGACGACACCGGGGGAAGCGCGCCGACCTGGTGGGCGACGCCGGCGGACACGCCGTACCGCTGAAGGCCGCCGGTCAGCGTGTGGGGGAGGCTGCCCGCCAGGCCCGCGATCATCAGCGAGAAGAACACCCCGATCGACAGTGACGTGCCGGAGTTCTGGAACGTCGAGCGCATCCCCGACGCCGCGCCGCGCTGGCGGGCGGGCACGCTGCTCATGATGGCCGAGGAGTTCGGCGAGCTGAACATGCCCGTACCGATGCCGTTGGCGGCGATGAGCAGGGCGAACGCCCCGTACGAGAAGTCGGCGGGCAGCAGCATCAGCCCGACGAAGCTGGCGCCGAACACCACCATCCCGGCCGTGGCGAACCCGCGGGCGCCGAACCGGTCCGACAGCAGCCCCGAGATCGGCCCGGCCACGAGGAACCCGCCGGTCAGGGGCAGCAGGAAGATCCCGGCCCACAGGGGCGTGTCGCTGTAGTCGTAGCCGTGCAGCGGCAGCCAGATGCCCTGCAACCAGATGATCAGCATGAACTGCAGGCCGCCCTGGGCCAGGCGGGTCGCGAAGCTCGCCGCGTTGCCCGCGGTGAACGCCCGGATGCGCAGCAGCCCGATCTGGAACATCGGCTGCGCCACCTTGGTCTCCACCACGGCGAACACCGCGAGGAGCAGGACGCCGCCGATCAGCGCGCCGTACACCGTGGGATTCGTCCAGCCCATGGAGTGATGGCCGTACGGGTGGATGCCCTCGGTGATGGCGACGAGCACCGCGCTCAGCCCGACGGCGAACGTGATGTTGCCCCACCAGTCGATGCGGCCGGGGTTGCGCTCGCCGTTGTCGCGGAGCCGGCGGTACGCCCACCAGGTGCCGAAGACGCCGACCGGCACGTTGACCCAGAAGACCGCGCGCCAGTCCCAGATCGCCAGCAGTCCCCCGGCCACGAGGCCGACGAACTGCCCGGCCAGGCCCGCGACCTGGTTGATGCCGAGTGCGAAACCGCGCTGCCGCGCGGGGAACGCGTCGGTGAGGATCGCGGCGGAGTTGGCGGTGAGCATGGAGCCGCCGATCGCCTGGAGCATCCGCCAGCCGATCAGCCACATCGCCCCGCGCTGCCCCTGGAACGGGTCGAACGACAGCAGGATCGACGCGACGGTGAAGACGAGGAACCCGGCGTTGTAGATCTTCACCCGGCCGTACATGTCGCCGAGCCGCCCGACGGGGACGACGAAGACTGCCTGGACGAGCCGGTAGCCCATGATCATCCAGAGCAGGTAGCCGACGTTGGCGGGCGCGAGCGGGTTCAGGTGGATGCCGCGGAAGATCGCCGGTAGCGCGATGAGGACGATCGACCCGTCGAGCACGGCCATGAACACGGCGGCCGTGGTGTTGGCGAGCGCGACCCATTTGTACCGGCCCCCCGGCCGTTCCCGCTCGTCGTCTCGTACCCGGTCGTCGAGCCGGTCACGGTCGCCCGGCCGTGCGGTGGACGCCATCAGATGCTCTGCGCGAGGCGCTCGATCAGCGGCGCCGCCGCCATGAGCCGACGCAGCTCTTCGGGGGTGAACTCGGCGGCCAGGACCTGGGCGATCTGCTGGATCCGCGCGGTGCGCTTGTCGCGCAGCAGCGCCCGGCCCGCCTCGGTCACCGACAGGACGACGCGCCTGCCGTCCTCGGGATCGGGCCGCCGGTCGACCAGGCCGCGCGACTCGAGAGCGCCGAGCGTGGCGCCCATCGACTGCGGACTGATCTGCTCCGCGCGGGCCATCGCACTCGCCGTGGTCGGCCCGGAACGGTCGAGCCGCGAGAGCGCGGCCGTCTCGGGAAGGGTGAGCTCCTCCTGAACCGGCACCTGCCGCATCCGCCTGCGGAACAGGCTCATGCTGACGAGCAGCGCCGCGGCGACGTCCTCCGCGCCCAGATCATCCGTCATGTCCGTAAGGCTAGCCTGATAAGACTGGCCTTATCAATGCGCGGAAGGGCTTCGCCGAGGGGTCATCCGCCGGCGGCGTGGGACGTTCCGTCGCGGCGGCGCCGGGTGCCTTCGATGAGCATGCCGACCAGCTCGGCCGTTCCCCTGGCGCCGTCGAGGTCATCGGCGTACCGCCGGAGCTGTACGAGCGGTCCGACCTGGTCGAGCACGATCTCTTCCTCGGCCAGGACGAAGGCGAGGGTCAGCAGCGCCGCACGCGCGTTGCCGTCGGAGAACGGATGGAAGAAGCAGACGTCGAGGTAGGCACGGGCGGCACGCGACGCGACCGGAATCCCGTCCTGCCGGCTGTCGGCCAGACACGCCGCGAACCGGCGCGGTGTGTCCGCGTCGAGCCCGTAGCGTTCCCGGCCGCCTTTGGCGAAGGCCGTACCGCCGCGGAACGGCGCGTACGGCACTCCCAGGACGGTCCGCTGCCAGTCCGCCAGCAGGCCGAAGTCCAGAATCCTGCCCGCGGCGGCGTCCGCCCGCACCCGCCGGTACGCGGCCAGCAGCCGCCGCGCCCGTACCGGGTCGCGGGCGCTCTCGCCCGTGGCGATCCGGTGGAGGATCCCGTCTCGGCGTCCCCGTACCGGGCCTTCCGGCCCTCGGGGGCCGTGGCGGACCTCCCGCCAGGCCACCCGTTCGCGGATCTCGCACCAGCTCCGCAGGTGGTCGTCGGTCACGGCCTGGCCCGGCGAACGTACCGGCTTGAGTCTCCCGTGAGGGGAGATGCCAGGCTGTGGGGCATGGACGGCGACACCCTGTACCCGATCGGCGAGTTGGCCCGGCGCACCGGTCTCACGGTCAAGACCATTCGGTTCTACTCCGATCGCGGAATCGTGGCGCCGACGGACCGCAGCCCGGCCGGCTACCGCCTCTACAGCATCGATGCCGTCGCGCGCCTGAACCTCGTACGAACCCTGCGGAACCTGGGGCTGGACCTCTCCACGATCCGCAAGGTCGTCGACCGGGAACTCTCGCTTCCCGAGGTCGCCGCGACGCACGCCGAAGCCCTGGTGGCGCAGATCTGCGTCCTGCGCCTGCGGCACGCGGTGCTGACGGCGGTGGCCGAGCGCGGACTCACCGGTGAGGAGACCGATCTTATGCACCAGCTGGCCCGGTTGTCCGAGGACGAACGCCGGCATCTCATCGAGGACTTCCTCGACGCCGTCTTCGGCGGTCTCGGCGTCGGCTCCGCATTCGCGGGGATCATGCGTTCGATGACCCCCGAGTTGCCCGACGACCCCGAGGCCGAGCAGGTCCGGGCATGGGTGGAGTGGGCCGAGCTCGCACTGAACCCGGACTTCCGCGCCGGCATGCGGCGGATGGCCGAGGACCAGGCGACCGAACAGACATCGGTCCTGGGACCGCGCCGCGACCTCGCCGCGGTCGTCCAGGACCAGGCCGTCCCGGCCCTGGCGGCCGGCATCGCCCCGGCCTCGCGCCACGCCGATCCGATCGTCGCGGCACTGACGGGCCACTACGCGCGCCTCCTCGACCGCCCGGACGACGCCGAGCTTCGCTGCCGGCTGCTGGCCCGGCTGGAGAGCGTGACCGACCCTCGCCGGGATCGGTACCTCCGGTCGCTCGCCGTGATCAACGGCTGGCCCCCTCCGGAGAGTGTGACCCCGGCGTTCGACTGGTCCGCCCAGGCCGTGCGCGTCCGGATCGAACCGTAGTGGAGCATCGGGGCGGAACGCCGCCGCGTACGATCGGCCGGTGAGTGACATCGTCATCCTGCGTACGTCCGCGCCCGCCCTCATTCTTCGTCCGTGGCGTATGGAGGACGTGCCCTCACTGGTCGAGGCGCATCGGGATCCCGTGCTCCGCCGCTGGACGGGCTCTGCCGTGGAGGAGCACGCCGACGCGGTGCGGTGGGTACAGGCTCAAGAGCGGGGATGGGCGGCGGGAGAACGGTTCGGCTTCGCCGTCCTCGACCCCTCAGCCGACACATCGCTGGTCGGCAACGTGGTCCTCAAGGACGTGACCCCCGGCCAAGCATCGGCCGAAGTGGGCTACTGGACCGCGGCGCACGCCCGCGGCCGTGGCGTGGCTCCCCGCGCTCTGGAGGCTCTCACGAGCTGGGCCTTCGACACCTTCGGGACCGGCGGCCTGGAGCGTCTCGAACTCCTGCACCAGGCGGACAACGCGGCCTCGTGCCGCGTGGCGAAGAAGAGCGGGTACGACTTCGACCGAACCCTGCCCGCGCTGCCGCCCGGCTTTCCCCGCGAGGGTCATCTGCACGTACGGCGCGGGGATGCCTGACGCCCGTCAGTCGCGGTCCGGCGCGGCGAACGCGTCCTCGGCGGCGCGGGCGAACCGCTCGGCGACGTCGGTCACCAGGGTCTCGGCGGGCCCGACCCAGCTTTCGAACCGGCCGCCGATGGCCTGGTCGACCAGGTGCCCGGCCACGCCGTCCGCGACACCCCACCGGGCCAGGAACCAGGTCAGCACCTGCGCGCAGTGCCCGTACCAGGCGTCGCCCGCGCCCGTACGGTCCACCAC
Organism: Actinoallomurus oryzae; assembly: GCF_039541955.1. Lineage (NCBI taxonomy): Bacteria > Bacillati > Actinomycetota > Actinomycetes > Streptosporangiales > Thermomonosporaceae > Actinoallomurus > Actinoallomurus oryzae. Next base: position 128,896 of record NZ_BAABHF010000017.1, read on the forward strand.
GTGATGGACCAGGTGTACGGCGGCGCGTTCCCACACTTCGTCCCTGTCGACGGGGTCGCCCAGCGGGAAGCGCTCGAAGCGTTCCGCGAGGTCGTCCAACCACCCGCGCCACTCGACCAGCGAGTCCGCCACGCGGGCCACGGTCTCGTCGGCACCGGTGATCGAGTGATTCGGGCAACACCAGGTCTGGACGGGGCCTCCGCCGAAGTCGCCCTCGTCCACGGCCCAGCGCCATCCGGCCGCCCACCGCCCGTACCGCTCGATCAGCGCACGTGTCATCGAGTCCGCCCACGCCGCGCCGACCTCGTGCGACCAGGCGATGACGCGCCGCTGTCCGGCCTGGCCTGCGGGGCGCGCCGGCACCGCCGACGCGGGCGCGAGTCCCCGTACGACCTCATGCGCCGAGACGGCGTCGAACGGGTGGCGTCCCGGGTCGACCTCGTCCCAGGTGAGCGTCCGTGGGGTCAGCCGGTGGTCCACGCCGCGAGCATGACACGCCGGCGACCGTCCACGCGGAGGGTTTTCAGCGCAGAGCGGCCGCGAGGAAGTCGATGGAACGGCGGATCTCGGGAAGCTCCCCGACGGGAGGCACATTGAGGTGGCCGTGGGGCATTCCGCGGGCGAGCATGGTGGTGACGGGAATGCCGCGCTCCCGGAGCTGGCGGGCGAACAGCTCGCCGGACGCGCGCAGCTCGTCGATCTCGCTCAACACGATGTGAGTCGGCGGCAGACCGGCGACGACGCCGTTGCCGGGCATGGCGTGCGCCGGGATGTCCGACACGCGCCCCACGTAGCCGTGGGTCAGGGACAGCACGGTCTCGGCGGTGAACCGCAGCCGCTCGGGCAGGGCGGTGAGGTCGGCGGCCAGGTCGTCGGGCGACGCGGGCACCGGAAAGTGCAGGAAGGGATAGACGAGCAGGAGCGCCGAAGGCATCGCGCCGGCCTCGTCACGGGCCCGTACGGCGGCTCCCGCGGCGAGGTTGGCGCCGGCACTGCAACCGCCGATCGCCAGCCGTGCGGGGTCGGCGCCGAGTTCGTCGGCGGCGTTCGTGAACCATCGCCAGGACGTGTGGACGTCGTCGAGCGGCACCGGATAACGGCTGGTCTCGGTGGCGAGCCGATAGTCGACGGAGGCGACGACCACGCCGGGATCGGCGGCGAGCTCGGCGGCCACGACGTGCGCCTCGGGCATGTCCAGGTCTCCCCGGGCCCATCCTCCTCCGTGCAGCCAGAGCAGCCCGCGACGAGCGGACCCGGCACCGATCGGACGGTAGAGGCGGACGCGGATCGGGCCCCGCGGGCCGTCGATCTTCCTGTCCTCGATCTCCACGTCGGGCATCCGGTAGCGGGCCGTCAGGTCCTGGAGGGCCTCCCCGAGGGGCACCTCATCCGTGACCGAGCCGAGCCTCGCGGCGATTACGGGGTCGATGGGCATAGGGCTCCCCTACCTGACCGCTCTTGACTGACTCAGGGCCGAGTTCATCGCCACGTCCGGCGACGGCGGCCGGACCTTCGGCCCGGTCGCGGCGGCTCCGCAGCTCATCGACCCGAAGGTCAACGGCGACGTGATCCGGGTCGACACCGCGACGAAGGGTGAGCGCCGCGACTGGCTGTTGTTCGTCAACCCGGCGAGCCGGCCGGCCCGCGAGAACCTGACCGTGAGACTGAGCTGTGACAGCGGCACGACCTGGCCGGTCGCGAAGCTGATCAACGCGGGCCCGTCCGGTTACGCCGCGATGGCCATGGTCGGCAAGGACCGGTTCGGCGTCTTCTACGAGAACGGCGCCAAGTCCTCGTACGCGAAGCTGACCTTCGCGACGTACCGGCTGAACGACCTCGGCGCCCACTGCGACGGCTGAACCGGACGGCGGGCTCGCGCGCTCCTAATCCTCGTCGGCGAGGCAGAGGAGGGTGATCTGCGCGTTCCGCTTGTCGACGATGACGAAGGTGTTGTTCGCGGGGATGTACCGGTCGAAGAAGCCGGCCCAGGCTCGCTCCGTGTGATGGATCAGGAATTCGTCGTAGCGGTCCTCGATGATGGCGTGGACGAAATCACCGGCCATGCGCTTGGCCTCGACGGGTGAGCCATGAAACTTCTCGTAGCAGCCGCCGGCGTACAGCAGTGCCGCCAGAATCCCGTCCAGGGCGAAAGAGTTTCCGGGCAGCCATTCGCAACCCAGGGACTTCTTGTCCAGCCGATGCGGCGCACCCAGTTCCGGCAGCGCGGTCCGGACCGCCTCGGAGGTCAGGAAGTGCTCGAAGAATCCGTACTCTTCCAGGCGGTTATGGCTGGCGAACCACTGGGCCACCTCGTCGTCGTCGACCGCCCGGAACGATGCGAAGAGCGCGCCGCCGTTCGCGAACAGCCGTCGCAACTCGGCGAGCATCGCATCGATCGCGGGATGTTCGAGCGAGACCTGTTCGAATCTCAGGCGTTCCCTGGAACGCGCAATCGCGTGCTTGTCGGGGAGATTCGCTTTCCAGTCGATTTCGAGCCAGCGATCGGTCACCACCGGACCCTATCCGAAAGCTAAATCGACGCGGCCTTCGCGGGAATCTCAGATGCGCCGGCGTCGGCCAGGGGCGCGGTGAGGGGGTGGAGTTCTTGGAAGACGTCACAGAGGAGCCCGTCGAGGTCGCGATCAGGGTCCAGGAACCAGACGGCGGCGGCGTGGGTGAAGGCGGCCATGCCGACGTGGGCCACCAGTGAGGCGGTGGATTCGGACGCACCCCGGTCGCGCAACGCGCTCGCCAGGGCCTCGGTCATGCCGGCGTTCTTCGCCTGTTCTCGCTCGCGGAGCGCCGGCGTCGCGGCGATGATGCGATGCCTCGGCACGGAGAACGGGCGGTTGCCCTCCAGCAGGGGCACCACCGTACGGAGGGACCACAGCAGGGCCGGCAGCGGAGCCAGGGAGTCGGGGGCACCGGCCACTCCGGCGACCAGAGCGTCGCGCACGGTCTTCTCACCGTCGAAGAGGACTTCGCGCTTGTCGGCGAAATGCCGGTAGAAGGTGCGCTCGGTGACGCCGGCCCGCGCGGCGATCTCGGCCGTCGTGACCCGGTCGAAGCCGCGTTCGGCGTACAGGTCAAGGGCTGCTTGCTGAAGGCGCAGGCGCGCCGGCCCTCCATCGCGCGGCATCTCCCCAGTATAGGCCGGTATCGACAGAGGCTGTCATTACGACCGCCTCTGGGCACGTCGACCCCAGGGCACGTAGCGACAGACTCTGACGTTACGTGGTAGCGTTCCGAGGTAGCGACAGTCTCTGTCGTTATGCTCTGTCATCATCCGCTCAGGGAGAGCGTCATGCATGTCTTCGTCACCGGCGGTTCCGGGCTCACCGGCCCCACCGTCGTCTCCGAGCTCATCGCGGCCGGTCACACGGTCACCGGCCTGGCTCGCTCCGACACCGCCGCCTCCCGGCTGGAGGCGCTCGGGGCCCGGCCGCACCGCGGCTCACTGGAAGACCTCGACAGCCTGCGGACCGGCGCGGCCCAGGCCGAGGGCGTCCTGCACATGGCCTTCGGCGGCGACTTCGCCGACCCCGAGGACCTGGTCAGACGCGATCGTACGGCGATCAACGCGCTCGGCGAGGCCCTGGTCGGATCCGGCAAGCCGTTCGTCAGCACGTCGGGCACCCTGGTCATGCCCGCCGGGCGGGTGAGCACCGAGCAGGACGCGCCCGACCCGGACTCGTTCGCGGCCTTCCGGATCCCGGGCGAGCAGGCGTGCCTCGGGTTCGCCGGGCGGGGAGTGAGGGCCTGCGTGGTCCGGCTCGCGCCCACGGTTCACGGCCCCCGCGACTACGGATTCATCCCGATGCTGATCGCGACCGCCCGGAAGACGGGCGTCTCCGCGTTCATCGGCGACGGCGCCAACCGCTGGCCCGCGGTCCACCGCGTCGACGCGGCCGGCCTCTTCCGCCTCGCGCTGGAGAAGGCGCCGGCGGGCAGCGTGCTGCACGGCACCGGCGAGGCCGCGGTCGCCTTCAAGAGCATCGCCGGGAAGATCGGCGAGATCCTCGGCCTGCCCACCGTGTCCCTGACTCCCGAGGAGGCCGCCGCGCACTTCGACAGCCCGTTCATGGCCACCGTGTACGGCGCCGACATCCCCGTCTCCAGCACCCACACCCGGACGCTGCTCGGGTGGTCGCCGAGCCACCCGACCCTGCTGGAAGACCTGCAGAACGGCGACTACTTCACCCAGCCCGCGCCCACGCCCTGACCAGGCCTACGCCGGGCCGTCCCCTCCGGTCACCGGGCGGAGTGCCGAGAGGACTCCGCCGTGACGACGGGACGGCCCGGCGCCCCCTCCGTCAGCCGTCGCCCGAACGCGCGAGGAGTGGCAGCGAGATGCTGTCCGCGATGGCCTGCTGACCGGCGATGTTCGCGTGGATCCCGTCGCCGTTGTCGTACGACGGGTTGATCGCGTTGGGGTGCAGCGGGTCCTTGAGGACCTGGTCGAAGTCGAGAACCTCGTCACAGTGGTCGCTGCAGTCGTTCCACTTGTGCACGAAGCTGTCGACCGCGTAGCGGTGAAGGTTCATCTGGTCGGTGTAGATGGGCCGGGGCGTGATCGGCGTCACGTACACCTTGACCCCGGCCTGCCGGAGACGCTGGAACACCGTGTCGTAGCTGCTGAGGATCTGGTCCGCGGTGCAGTCGTCCTGCAGGTCGTTGGTGCCGTAGTAGTAGATCACCGCGGTCACGCCGTGGAGCGCGAGCACGTCGCGGTCCAGCCGCGCGGCGGCCTCCAGGCCCTTGACCCCGTCGGGCTCGTGCACGCACTCGGGCGAGCTGGTGGTGCCGCCGATGCCGGCGTTGGCGATGGCGACCTGCCGGCGGGCGGGCAGCTCCTTGACGACACGGCGGGCGAGGTCGTCGGCCCACCGCCGGTTGTTGCCGGTGACGGTGCATCCGGGGCCGCAGTTGGTGCTGCCCGTACCGTCCACGACCGAGCTGCCGTAGGCCACGACCGTGCCGGCCAGGTGGGTGTTGCGGACGTCGACGGCGCTGACGAGGTAGGTGGAGGTGACCTTCTGGGTGTACGCCGCGCCGGAGGCGTCGGCCACGTGGTTCCCCGCTCCGGCGGCCGTGACGTAGTTGTCCCGCAGGGCGGAGCCGTGCACGCCCGGCACCGCCTGGCCGGCCACGTACATGCTCACCGCGATGTCGTCCTGCGGTCGCGTGCCGATCCGGATCGGATTGCTCCAGGCCTCACCGCCCGGCGCGATCGTCACCGAGGTGGCGGCGCGGTGGTCCGGACCCGGGAACGTCGCCGGATGGCTGCCGCCCACGATGGCGGCGCCGTCACCGCTGACGGCCACGGCGACCGCGTCGACGGTGAGCGGAGAGGTGCCGAACTGGTTCTGGATCCGCACCCGCAGCGCGTCGCCGCCCTGGCTGAGATGCGTGATCATACGGACCGACTGGTTCTTCAGCATGGTGTTCGCCAGGCCTTGCTGCGACTGCGCCCACGAGGTGAACCACGCGCCCTTGTCACCGTGTGACGCGCCGTCCGCGCTCGCGGACCCACTGGAGCCGGTGATGCCGGCGGCTGCCAGGAAAACGCCGATCGCCGCGGCGAGTTTCCCCATGCGAATTGATTTCATGACTTATGACCGTATATTTGTCATGGAAATCGGTAAAGCATTGCAAAAAGCCGCATGTGGCCCACCGACTCGTGAGGAAGAGCCGGCGGGCCACATGGCGCGGTGGTCGGTCGCGGGTCAGTTCACGCTGATCACCGTGCCGGCACCGTTGAGGTACTCCACGAACCCGGTCGAGGGGGTGTCCTCGTCGGCGTCGGTCCACTGGGCCGTGGCGGTGAACTCCTGACCGCGCGCGGCGTTCGCCCGGGTGGGCGTGACCGACAGCGTGTGGTGTGCGTCGGAGGCGTCGATGATCGTGGTCCGGTAGGTGAACGGCGTCGACGTGGTCCCCGGCGCGTTGCTCAGCGCCACAACGTACGCGGTGTACGGGCCCGGTGTGAGCTGGGACTCGACGATCTGGGAACGGCTTCCGAGATTGCCGAACTCGATGATCTGCCCGCCCTCTCCGTAGGCGCCCCGTACGAGGATGACGGCGGCGGCCGCGTTCGGGTCGTCGGTCTGGGAGGTGAGCTGGACGGCCTTGGTCGTGTCCGTGACCGTGAAGGGGAACGCGGCCTGGTTCGCCGGGTCGCTGCCGTCCACCGATCCACGCTGGGCCGGGCCGGAGACCAGTCCGTACGCCGTCAGCGGCAGGTTGTCGCTGCCCGGCGTCACCTGGAAGGAAGCCGACCCCGACGTCCCGCTGCCCGACACCGCCTTCGGCGCGTCCGCGCTGGTCGGCGTGACGACGATCGGGCTGCGCACCGAGGTCCCCTGCTTGCTCCACGTCAGCGATCCCGTCGTCGTCCGCCCGGACGGCTGGGTGGTCTGGGTGAGCGTGACGGTGAAGGTGTGCGTGTCACCGGCCTTGGCGAAGTCCAGGATGCTGGGGCTGACCTTCGCCTCCATGCCGGGGACCGAGACCGTCGCGTGGTAGAGGCCCGGGGTGACGGCGGTGAGCGTCCGGGTGAACGTCTCGGTGCCGAGCAGGTGACCCGCCGCGATGGACGGCGAGTTGAGCTGCGACGTGGCGATGGCCGGCACGCCGGTGTCAACGCCGCGGCCGGTCAGGTAGCCGAGCCAGTCGTTGTCGGAGGAGTCGTACACGAGCCCGGGCTCGAGCATCGACTTGGGGGTCACCTCGCCCGCGCCCTGGGCGAACACGTCGTCGCTGGAACTCCCGTCGGCGTTCTTCGTCGGCGTGGCCGTGGTCATCAGTGCGGACTTGATCGCCATCGGCGACATCGTCGGGTGCAGGCCCAGGTAGAGGGCTGCCAGGCCGCTGATGTGCGGGGCCGCCATCGATGTTCCGGACTCGAAGGCGAAGTCGTCGCCGGAGTTGGTCGGTGGCGCGACGGCGGCCAGGATCGACACACCCGGCGCCGCGATGTCGGGCTTCAGCAGGTCGCCGCCGTTGGACAGCGACGGACCGCGTGAGGAGAACCCGGCGACCTGGGGGTACGGGACGGACACCCCGGTGGTGTCGCCCGGCACGAGTGTGGCCGTCGCCCCGCCGGTCGCCGCGTAGTCGCGTACGGCCGTCGCGTCCGGCGTGTTGAGGTGCACGGTGGGCACGCTGTGCATGTCGGCGTCGGTGTCCAGGTCGGTGCGGTTGACCAGGACCATTCCGACGCCGCCGGCGCGCTTGACCTCGGCGGACTTCTCGACGCGGCCGTTGACGCCGCGGTCGCAGACGACGATCTTGTCCTTCGCCTTCGCCGGGTCGAGGGTGCCCGCCTGGCAGAGGTCGGCGTCGGCGGTGGCGACGCCGCTCGCGGCGATGTCACCGGAGCGTACGAGCGGCTTCGGCCCGACCGTCGCGTTCACGCTCACGCTCACGCCCGCGTAGCCGTGGCCGTTGCCCAGCTTCACCGTCCCGAGGTACGGCGCGACCGTGCTGGCCGCGACGGTCGTGGTCCAGGGGGCGGTGTTGTCCAGCGAGCCGGCGTACGGGCCGCTGTTGCCGCCCGCGGTGGAGACGAAGATCCCGGCCGAGGCCGCGGACAGGAACGCCAGCTGGACCGGGGAGCTCACGGCGGACTCGAAGGCTCCGCCCACCGAGTAGTTGATGACGTCCACTCCGTCGGCGACGGCCTGGTCGATGGCGGCCACGATGTCGGACGTGACGCCGCCCGAGACGGTCTTGCCGGTCCACAGCGCCTTGTAGACGGCGATGGAGGCTCCCGGCGCCACCCCGGAGATCTTGCCGAAGTCGTGTCCGCGGATCGTCGCGTCGACGTTCGCGTTCCCCGCGGCGGTCGAGGCCGTGTGGGTGCCGTGGCCCTCGCCGTCACGCGGCGACTGGTAGTCGCTCAGCCCCGATGGGCCGCCGACCGCCGACAGGAAGCCGGCGTCGAAGTAGCGCGCGCTGATGAGCTTGGTGTTGCACGCGTCGGCGGTGAACTGCTCACCGGTCTGGCAGGTCCCGGTGAAGGTCGAGCCGTCGGCCTTGTGCTGGATGATCGTTGACCCGTCGCGGTAGGCGCGGTACGGCGCGTTCGCAGACGGCTTCTTGCCGAGGGCGGGGGCGGTGAACGACGCGGACTCCGGCCAGATCCCGGTGTCGATGTCGCCGATGACGATGCCCTTGCCCGCCTTCTTGGCGCCGCCGACCGCCTTCCACACCCCGGACCTGCCCGAAAGGCCGAGGAAGTCGGTCGAGCGCTTGTCGTCCTGGATGGTGTTGATCGTGTCGGGGACCACCGAGGTGACGCCGGCCCGATGGGAGAGGGCCGCGGCCTGCGGCGGGGTCAGCTTCGCGGAGAACCCGTTGAGGGCGACGGTGAAGTGCCGGTCGGCGCGCGCGTGCACGCTGTCCGCCGCGGAGTTCTGCTGCCGCACGAGGTAGTCGCCGAGCGCACGGGCGGCCGACGAGGCGGCGTTGAGCTTCGCGCCCTTGGCCGGCTTGGTCCGGGCGATGCCCGCCACGCCGCCCTGGTAGGTGGCGATGGGCTTGGTCGCGAGCGTGACGATGTAGCGCCCGGGGACGAACGGCGACCTGAACGGCTTGGGAGCCGTGGTGTCACCGGAGCGCACGGGCGGGGCCGGCGTCGTGTGCGCGCCGGCCATGGCGGCCGGACCCGCGAAGGTGCACGACGCGACGACCGACGCCACGACTGCCAGCCGCAGGCCGCGGGTGAATGGGAGGGGGTTCGATCTCATGGTCACCTTGCCTTCGACACGCGGCCGCGGGGGGCGCCGGGCCGCCGAGCCGGAGCTTCCCATTTGCCGGAAGTGTGGCGCAAGATAGCCGTATGACCAGAAGTCGCCGGATGGCGATAACACGTCAGGACGTCTCGGCGTTGCGGGCACTCGGCCTGAGCCAGGTGCAGAGCGACGTGTTCTTCGCGGTGCTCACCAAGCCGGACGGCGATGTCGCCGACCTGTCCGAGCACAGCGGACACGACGCGGGAGCGGTCGATTCCGCCACGCGCCAGCTCATGGCCGACGGGCTGATCGTGCGGATCGCCGGAGAGCCCGCGAGGTTCCGCGCGGTCTCGCCGAAGGCCGCCCTCCGGCCCCGGCTGACGGGCGCCGAGAACGCGATCTCCGAGGCGCACCGCCTGGTCGGCGAGCTGGAACGACTCTTCAACCGGGTGGCCTACTCGAGCCACCCGGCGGGCCGCGTGGAGGTCATCGCGGGGACCGACAATGTCGCCTCGTGCCTCCGGCGGTTGCAGGACGCCGCCGTACGGCAGATACGGACCTTCGACACTCCGCCGTACGTCAGCGACCCGAACAGCTACGTCGCCCCGACCAAGCGGGCCGCCCAGGCGGGTGTCACGGTGCGGGGCCTGTACGACCGGGCCGCCCTGGCGATCCCCGGCCGCCTCGAGGGAGACATCGCGGCATGTCTCGCGAACGGCGAGGTCGCCCGCGTGGTGACCTCGCTGCCACTCAAGATGGTCCTCATCGACGACACGGCCGCCCTGCTCCCGCAGACCATCAGCGGCGGCGTCGTCGACTCGGCGTACCTCCTGCGCCCGTGCTCACTGCTCGACGGCTTCAGCGCGCTGTTCGAGGCGCTGTGGGCGACGGGACTGCCACTGAACCGCCGGTCCACCGCGAACGGCGCCGCCGGGGCCGACGGCACGCCGAGCGAGGAGACCCGGCACCTGCTCACCCTGCTCATGGCCGGCCACACCGACCTGACCATCGCGCGAACGCTGGGCATCAGCCCCCGTACGGCTCAGCGCCGTGTCCAGACCTTGATGGAGGCGCTGAACGCCGGGACGCGCTTCCAGGCCGGTGTCACCGCCGCCAAACGCGGCTGGCTGTGAGCCGGCCCGGACGCCGAGCGGCGGGGGTCAGCAGCCGAGGAGGCGGGTGGCGAGGAAGGCCTCCACCTGGTCGAGGCCGATGCGCTCCTGGGCCATCGAGTCGCGCTCGCGTACGGTCACGGCGTTGTCGTCGAGCGTGTCGAAGTCGATGGTCACGCAGTACGGCGTGCCGATCTCGTCCTGGCGGCGATAGCGGCGGCCGATCGCGCCCGCGTCGTCGAACTCGACGTTCCAGCTGCGGCGGAGCTGCGCGGCCAGGTCGCGCGCCTTCGGCGACAGGTCGGCGTTGCGCGACAGCGGCAGCACCGCGACCTTGACCGGCGCGAGGCGGTGGTCCAGCCGCATGACCACGCGCTTTTCCATCTTGCCCTTGGCGTTCGGCGCCTCGTCCTCGCTGTAGGCGTCCATCATGAACGTCAGCACGCACCGGTCGACGCCGGCCGCCGGCTCGATCACCCACGGGACGTACCGCTCGTTCTTCTCCTGGTCGAAGAAGGACAGGTCCTGGCCGGAGTGCTTGGCATGGGTGGACAGGTCGTAGTCGGTGCGGTTCGCGACGCCCTCCAGCTCGCCCCACTCGCTGCCCGGGAAGTCGAAGCGGTACTCCACGTCCACGGTGCGCTTGGCGTAGTGGGCGAGCTTCTCCTTCGGGTGCTCGTACAGCCGGAGGTTCTCCTTGTTGATGCCCAGGTCGACGTACCACTGGAAGCGGGTGTCGATCCAGTACTGGTGCCATTCCTCATCGGTGCCCGGCTCGACGAAGAACTCCATCTCCATCTGCTCGAACTCGCGCGTGCGGAAGATGAAGTTGCCCGGCGTGATCTCGTTGCGGAACGACTTGCCAATCTGCCCGATGCCGAACGGCGGCTTGCGGCGCGCGGCCTGCTGCACCAGCGAGTAGTTGATGAAGATGCCCTGCGCCGTCTCGGGCCGGAGGTACGCCAGGCCGGACTCGTCCTGCACCGGGCCGAGGTAGGTCTTGAGCAGCCCGCTGAACTCCCGGGGCTCGGTGAACGCGCCGCGCGTGCCGCAGTCGGGGCAGACCAGGTCGGCCAGGCCGTTCTCCGGGGCCTTGCCGTGCTTGGCCTCGTACGCCTCGGCGAGGTGGTCGGCGCGGTGCCGTTTGTGACACGACTGGCACTCGGTCAGCGGGTCGGTGAACTCGCGCACGTGGCCGCTGGCCTCCCACACCTCACGGCCGAGGATCACGCAGGAGTCGAGGCCGACGACGTCGTCGCGGCCCTGCACCATCGACTTCCACCACTGGCGCTTGACGTTGTTCTTCAGCTCGACGCCGAGCGGCCCGTAGTCCCAGGACGCCCGCAACCCGCCGTAGATCTCACTGGAGGGGAAGACCAGACCCCGGCGCTTGCTGAGGTTGACGATGGTCTCCATCACATCGGAACGACGGGCCATGAGTGATCTCCATCCGGCTGGCGGTCGGCGGTTTTCCGCGAAATACGACGTATGGCGCCCGACCTCACCGACCTGCGGTGACGGCCTCGGCGCCCAGGATCAGCTTAGGACACCACCGGTGATGCCACGCCCCGAAACGCCCCGCGACGCCACCGGAGTGTCATCCCGCACCACCGGCCCCGGCCACGGAACCGGCCGGCCGTCGTCACGTCGTGGCCACGAGCAGGTCCTCCCCGCTCGCCGGGCGCAGGCCGTCGGCCCGTCCGGCGAAGTAGCGCTCGGCGAGCGAGGCGCCCGCCACGTGCCGTACGGCGGCGAACCCCGCGTCACGCGCCGCCGCCAGCATCTCCTCCGGCGTGTAGAAGCTGACGAACGGCGTGCCGGAGGCCCGCGCGCCGCCTTCCGCCGCCTTGAGTCCCGTACGGTCGGCGGCGTCGAGGAGGCCGGCCGGCAGCAGGAACGTCATGGCGAGCGTCGAGCCGGGGGCGAACCCGGCGATCTGGCGCAATGTGGCCGCGTTGGCGTCCTTGGTGAGGTACATCGTGACGCCGGTGGAGACGACGACCGCCGGGCGGCCGGGGTCGAAGCCGGCCGCGGGCAGCCGTCCCCACCAGGATCCGTCCTCCTCGAAGTCGACCGGCACCAGCCGCAGCCACTCGGGGACGCCGTGGCCGAGCTCGGCCAGCCGCCGGCGCTTCCACTCCTGCGGACCGGGCCGGTCGACCTCGAATATCCGCAGCCGATCGGCGAACTCCGGCCTGCGCTGGGCGAAGGTGTCCAGGCCCGCGCCCAGGATCACGTACTGGCCCACACCGCGGCCGGCCTGCTCGGCGACCAGGTCCTCGATGAACCGCGCACGGGCCACGATGGACGCCCGGTACCCGGCGGTGGCCCGCGGGTCCATGTCCGGGCGGTCCCGCCAGCCGTCATCGGGGTCCACCAGGCGCAGGCCGACCTCGTCCTCGATCACGTGCGGCGGCGCGTCGGCCTGGACGTGCATCGCCCGCCACAGGGCCACCCGTACGGCGGTGTGGTCCGGCGCCGCGGCCTCCCCGCCCGCCACGGCGTTCACCTTCCCGCCGGAGCCTGCAGGCTCCAGAGACGCCCGTCGGGGTCGCGTACGGTCATCTCCCGGGTGCCGTAGTGGGTGTCCTCGAACGGCGTGACCACCTCGACGGCCGGATCCCGGCGGAACGCGTCCGCGTCGGCCACCTTCAGGACGAGCCGCGCCTGGGGCTCCTGGTCCTCCGGGACCTCGGCGATGAACACGTACGGGCCGTCGCCGTTGCGCAGCTGCCCGGAGTCGTGGTCGGTCGAGAACTCCAGCTCGAACCCCAGCGCCTGGAAGAACTTCGCCGCCTTCCCCCAGTTGTGAGTGGTCAGGAACACCGCCTCGATGCCCTCGGTCGTCATGTCAGCTCTCCTCCTCGAACGGTCGCTGCCCCTGGGCGTCGGCGAGGTAGGCACGCAGCGCGTCGGCGACCAGCGCCGAAAGGGACTGGCCCGACTCGATGGCCTGGTGCTTCACCTGCTTGATCAGCCCGATCGGCAGGTACACGTTGAACTGCTTGACGTCCTCGTCGCCCATGCTCGCATGCTAGCAAACTAGCGGGCTAGGTCTCGCGTGGGGATCGTGACGACCAGCGACGTTCCCTGCCCGGTGGGGCTCGTGACGCGCATGGTGCCGCCGAGCGCTTCGACGCGGTCCGTCATCCCGGTCAGGCCCGAGCCGCCGGACCGGTCGGCGCCGCCGACCCCGTCGTCGCGCACGCTGAGGCGGATCTCGGCGTCCTCTTCGGTGAGATCGATGTGCACGACGGACGCGTGCGCGTGCTTGAAGACGTTCGTCAACGCCTCGGAGACGATGTAGTAGAGGCTCACCTCGACCTGCTCCGGCAGGCGATCGTCCGCGTCGACGTGGAGTTCGACCGGCACGGGAGACCGGGCCACCAGCCCTCTCAGCGCGCCCTTGAGGCCCCGGCGCGCCAGCAGCGGCGGGCGCAGGCCCCGGGCGATCTCCTGGAGTTCGGTGAGCGCGGCGGACAGGTCCCGGGCGGTGTCGGACAGGTGCCGCCTGGCCTCCCGTTGGTCGGGCGGAATCTCCGACTCGGCCTCGCGGAGGGGAGCGAGAGTGAGATCAGATGCTGCTGTGGCCCGTCGTGCAGATCGCGCTCGATACGGCGCCGCGTGGCGTCGGCCGTGGTGACAAGCCGAGCACGCGAGGCGACGAGCTCCGTGCGGGTCTCGGCCTGGGTGATCGCGCAGGACAGCAGTTCCACGAACCTGTCCATGCGCTCCTCGGTGTCGTCGGGCAGCGGTTCGGAGCCGAGGTACAGCGCGTTCATCGTCCCCCAGAGGCGATCGCCACTGATGACCGGGCAGACCACCACCCGGCCGATCCGCTGCTCCTGGAGCCAGTCGGCGAACCGGTCGTCGAAGGACTCGCTCGTCATCTGGACCGGCCGGTGACTCCGCCACACCGCCGCCGAAGCGGCGTCGTGCCCGACCGGCCATCGCCCGCCGAACGGAACCTTGACGGCAGGTGAGCCGGGAGCACGCCACAGCGTGACCACCGACTCCGTCTGATCCGACTCGTACCGTTTGATCGCGGTGTAGTCGGCGTTCAGCAAGGAGCCGAGCTCTCCCGCGGCGGCCTTGAAGATCACTGACGGGGAGGCGCCACGCGCCACCAAGGTCGCGACATGCTGCAGCGCGCCCCGCTCATCCGCGAGCCGGCGGACCTCGCCGCAGCCGACCGGCAGAGCCCGCGCCGCGGTGTTCAGCGATCTCCACAGACCTCGCAGGCGGCGAATCACGTGCTTCGCGCCGCAGCCGCCGCCCGGGGGAACAAGAGCCATCGATCCACTGCTTGCCCCAGTTGACCAGGCGATACCGGATAACTCCTCAGTACGACTCTACGGGTGCCAGGCGGCCGCGGACAGAGCCCGCGCGGCGGCCGGCCGGGCGCGTACGGCCATGGCGGCCACCAGGAGTCACCGGTCTAACCGACGTAACCGTCCACCGCGTCGCTGTCGATCTTGAGCTTCACACCGCCGTGCTTCTCCACGTGGTCGCCGCGGAACTGTTTGATGCGGCGGTGGTCCGCCCACCACTCGTCGCGCATGAGCCGGTCGCCCCACACGTTCGGTTTGCGGTCCCAGTGGGCGAACCAGACGGCCTCGGGGCGGCTGATGCCGTCCGCCTCGGCCACGTCGCGGATGCCCGACGCCACACTGCTGTACAGCCCCGGGACGTACTCCAGTGCCCGCACGCCCTTGGTCCACGAGTCCACGAACGTCAGCACCGCCTGCCGGCACCAGGATCTGCGTCCGTACGCCTCCAGGTCCATGTAGATCGGCGACCCGGGCGGCAGGCCGAGGGCGGCGGCACGGTGCGTCGCGTCCACGGCCGAGAGCTGGCCGGCCAGGGCGGCGGTCGACGGAGAGAAACGCGGCCGGGAGGAGGTGCACGGCGCCTGCGGGCCGACGTACGTCGGTATCAGACGCCAGCCCATCGCCCGTACGGCCCTGACCCAGCGGCGGGACAGCCGCCCGTCCGGGCACGCGCGTGCCGGGCCGCCGATGTAGATGTTGGCCGCGACGAAGTCGTCACGCCAGGCGCGCATCGCGGCCAGCGACGGCGCCGAGCAGGTGTCGAAGCCCGCGCCCGTCACCCACCGGCGGCGGTCGCCGCTGCGCCGCTCCCCGGCGGCGCCGGCGAGCGGGCCCGGGCCGGATGCCGCCGGGGTGATCCCCGCGATCAGACGGCGCAGCTCCCCCGCGCCGGGTCCGGCGCCGTACGAGCCGGTGATCAGCACCCCGGCGCCGGGGACGGCCGCGCGGATCTCCCCCGCCGCCGTGTCGGTCACCGTCACGGCGGGCATTCCGGCCACGGACGAGGGCGGGACGGCGCTGATCATGCCCGTGGCGAACGCGGACGTCTGCTCGGTGAGCGGTTCGACGTGCAGGGCCTCCGTACGGCCGACGACGTGCGCCGGGCAGAACTGGTTCGTCCCCGCCGGTCCGAGGTAGAGCGCGTGCCGGTCGAAGCGCACGCACTCGGTGGAGCGGGGGCCGAGGCGGTACACGGGCCAGCCGGCGGGCACGCTGATCCGCAGGCCCTGGTAGTCGACGGTCGTGTCCGCGTGGGCCGCGGGTGTCGGGACGAGCGCTGCCAGAAGGCAGGCGAGCAGGCCGGCACGTCGCATCGCGTCTCCCCGTGGTCGTCGTCCCGGCCATGATCGGCATGGGAGGCAACGGAAGACGGGAGCGCGCGGCGTACTTGTGCGGTCTTTCGGGCGGACTCGCCCGGCTCTTTACCCGGCGCGCGCGGCTCGGCCGCTGCTACGCTCCCGCTTCACAACGGCGGGGAGGCCGATGATGAATGACCTGCAGGTCGCCATCGTGGGGGCGTGGGGCGTGATCCTCGTCATCACCCAGGTGCGTTCGCTCGGCCGGCGGCCACTCCGCGCGCCCCGCCAGGAGACCGTGCAGGCCGTGGTCGGCACCGGCCTGGGACTCGTCTTCGCGGCCCTGGCCGTCCTCCATTTCACCGGCATCCACCGCCAGAAGGACGTCCACGTTCTCGGCGGCTTCATCGTCCTGCTCATCGTGCTGTCGCTGGTGGGGCTGTGGCAGCGACGGGCCGGATCGAACAAACGGATATAGCGCCTATTCGGCGAGCCGCTCCTCCGGCGTGGCCGGCTCGACGATCTCGTACGCGCCCGCCTCGTCGATGGCGAGCCGGGACAGCGGGATGAGCGCCAGGCGTACCTCGTAGTCGCCCAGGGCCCGGCGGTAGAAGCCCGCGCCCTCCCAGTCGGTCACCATCGCCCACAGCTCGGGGTCGTCGACGGCACGGGCGAGCCGCCCGGACAGGTGACCCGGACTGCCCTCGATGGCCTGGAGCACGCCCCGGGCCGTACGGACGAACAGGTCGGTCTCGGCCGAGGGCACGCGATAACGGGTGATGGCCAGCACCCGTCCATGATGCCGGACCCGTGGCGGCGCCCACACCGGTGACCTGGATACGACACCATGGAGGGGTGTCGTCCAAATCCTCGATCCGCCGGCAGAGCGCCGTCTTCCTCGTCTATGTGCACCAGCTGCCGCGGTGGGTGCCGCTGGTACTGCTTCCGGCGCTGCTGATCGCCGGCCTGGCGCTGCCCGGCGTGCCCGGCGCGGTGGCGCTGATGCTGCTCGCGCTCGTCGTCTGGTTCCTGTTCATGGCCTCACCGACGCGCAACGCCGCTCACCGCGTGATCCGGTTCGCCGTGCCGCTGGTCCTGCTCGCCATCGGGATCGCCAAACTGGTCTCCTGACGACATGGCGTGATTTTGACAATCATTTTCATGTTCACCCATACTTGTTCGGTGCGTTCCCGAATCCTGCCCTTGGTGCTCGCCGCGCTGCTCATGGCCGGCGCGTGCGGGGCGAGGGCGGGCACCGGTGGGAGGCCGCGGCTGACCGCGGCGTTCTATCCGCTCGCGTGGCTGGCGACGCAGGTCGCCGGTCCCGGCTTCTACGTCGAGAACCTCACCAAACCGGGCGCCGAGCCGCACGACCTGGAGCTGACGCCCCGGCAGGTGATCGACGTAGGCGAGTCCAAGCTGACCTTCTATGTCAAGGGCGTGCAGCCGGCCGTGGACAAGGCCGTGCGCCAGCACGCCAAGAACCACGGGCTCGACGCCGAGTCCGTGGTCACGACCCTGCCCGCGCCGCGGGACGAGGCGAACGACGGCGCCGTCGACCCGCACCTGTGGCTCGACCCGTCCCGGTTCGCGACCGTGGCGACCGCGCTCGGCGAACGGCTGGCCCGGATCGACGACGAGAACGCCGCCGGCTACCGCGCCCGCGCCGCCCAGGTCGTGACCCGGCTGAACGCCCTGGACGCCGAGTTCCGCACCGGGCTGCGCGGCTGCGCGCGCAAGGAGATCGTCACGGGCCACGCCGCCTTCGGCTACCTGGCCGCGCGCTACGGGCTCACGCAGGTCGGCGTGGCGGGGCTGGACCCGCAGGCCGAGCCGTCGCCGCAGCGCATCGCCGAGATGACCGGCCTGATCCGCCGCACCGGCGCGACCACGGTGTTCACCGAGACGCTGGCCAGTCCGAAGACCGCCGACACGCTCGCGCGTGAGGCCGGGGTGCGCACCGAGGTGCTCGATCCGGTCGAGGGAGTCCGGCCGGGCTCCCACGACGACTACTTCTCGATCATGCGTCGCGACCTCGCGACGCTCCGAACCGCTCTGGGGTGTTCATGATGGCGACCCCGTTCTCCCTGACCGGCGGCGAGGTGCGGTACGACCGCCGTCCCGTGCTGCGCGGCATCGACCTGACCGTACGTGCCGGCGAGGTCGTCGCGGTCATGGGCTCGAACGGCTCCGGCAAGTCGACGCTGATCCGCGCGCTGCTCGGGCTGATCCCGCTGTCCGCCGGGCGGGCCGAGCTGTACGGCGTGCCGCCGGGCAGGTTCCGCGACTGGAAGCGCATCGGGTACGTCCCGCAGCGCCTGTCGATCGGCGGCGGGGTGCCCGCCACCGTACGCGAGGTCGTGGCCTCCGGCCGGATCGCGCGGCAGTCGCGGCTGCGCCCGTCCTCGGCCGCCGACCGCCGCGCGGTGGACCGGGCGCTTTCGGCCGTCGGCATGGCCGACCGGGCCCGCGACCCCGCCCAGGAGCTGTCCGGCGGCCAGCAGCAGCGCGTGCTGATCGCCCGGGCCCTGGCCGGCGAACCGGACGCCTTCGTCATGGACGAGCCGACGGCCGGCGTCGACGCCCGCAGCCAGGAGACCCTGGCCGGCACCCTGCGCGATCTGGTCGGGCAGGGCCGTACGGTCGTGCTCGTCGCACACGAGCTGGGGCCGCTGGAGCCGCTGATCACCCGGTCGGTCGTACTCGAGGCGGGCCGGATCGTCCACGAGGGCGTCCCGCCGATCCCGCAGGGCGAGTGCGCGCTGCCCGGCCACGACCACGTCCATCCGCACGCCTCCGCGTCCGAACCCCGGCTCCTGTCATGATCGAACTCCTGTCGTACGACTTCCTACGCCGAGCGCTGGTCGCGGCCGTGCTCGTCGGCATCGCCGCCCCGGCCGTCGGCACGTTCATCGTGCAGCGGCGCCTGGCGCTGCTCGGCGACGGCATCGGCCACATCGCCCTCACCGGTGTCGGCCTCGGCCTGCTGACGCGCAGCTCCCCCACGATCCTGGCGCTGGTCATCTCCGCGCTGGGCGCGGTCGCGATCGAGCTGCTGCGGGTGCGCACCCGCACCGGCGGCGACGTGGCGCTCGCGCTGCTGTTCTACGGCGGGCTGGCCGGCGGCGTGCTGTTCGCCAACCTGTCCGGCGGGAGCGCGAACCTCAACAGCTACCTGTTCGGGTCGATCAGCAGCGTCAGCCCCGGCGACCTGTGGGTCGTGGCGGGGCTGGCCGTCGCGGTCGTCGTCATCCTGGCCGTCTTCGGTCGCGAGCTGTTCGTGCTGTGCCAGGACGAGGAGGTCGCGCGGGCGAGCGGCCTGCCGGTGCGGTTCCTGTCGCTGCTGATCGCGGTGACGGCCGCGCTGACGGTGGTCGTGGCGATGCGCGCGGTCGGCCTGCTGCTGGTCAGCGCGCTGATGGTGGTGCCGGTCGCCGCCGCGCAGCAGCTCACCCGCGGATTCCGCGCGACGATCGGGGTGGCCGTCGTGGTCGGCGTCGTCGCCGCCGTCGGCGGCCTGTGGGTTTCGGTGGACGTCGACATCGCCCCAGGCCCCACGATCGTCCTTTTGGCGATGGCCGTCTTCCTCGGCGCCGTCGGGGCTGGAAGACTGATCCGTATGCGCCGTACGGGAACGCCATGACGGGCCGACGGGACGACGTACGCCGCGCGCTGTCCACCACCGAGGCCTTCCGCAGCGCGCAGGACATCTACGCCGACCTGCGTGCGTCGGGCTCACGCATCGGCCTGACCACGGTGTACCGCGCGCTCCAGGTGCTCAGCGACTCCGGCGAGGTGGACGTGCTGCGCACCGACGAGGGCGAGGCGGTCTACCGGGCGTGCCGGACGGACGAGCACCACCACCACCTGGTCTGCCGCGTCTGCGGCCGTACGGTGGAGATCGAGGGCCCGGCGGTGGAGAAGTGGGCCGAGGCGATCGGCGCCGAGCACGGGTTCCGCGACGTCACTCACACGGTCGAGGTCTTCGGCACCTGCTCGGACCACTGACCCGGCGGCGGCGCCGCCCTCCCGACGTGGCGACTCGTTGCTTCACGGAGACGAGAGGGCCGCAGGGCCGTCGACGCTGACGAAGGTCAGGGCCGGAGACGTTCCCCGTCTCCGGCCGGGGTCAGCACGTCGAAGGTGGCCTCGGGACGGTCGCGGTCGGTGTACAGGCGCCAGGCCTCGTCGGCGATCAGGTCCGGGTCCAGGGACGCGACCTCGCCGGGGCCGCCCGGCTGCGACGTCACCAGCCTGTGGATGTCGCCGCGTTCGATCAGGCCTCCGATGGTGAGGGTGCCCGCGTACACCCCGCTGCCGGCCAGGCCGGCGTTCAGGGTGAGGGCGTAGTTGCGCAGGGCCGCCGAGGCGAGCGCCAGGGCGCCCAGGGCCGGCAGTGGCACCACCGCGCTCAGGCCGCCGGCGAACAGCAGCCCGCCCTCGCGCCGCTCGGTCATGCCCGGCAGCACCTTCTCCACCACGTCGACGGCAGGGTAGACCGCGCTCATCGACTCTCGTACGGCGTCGGAGCCGATCCGGTCGATCGGCACCGGCCGAGCCGACGGGTCGACCGCGCCCGGGCCGTAGTAGACCACGTCGACGCTCCCGTGGCGGTCCGCGATCGTGTCGAGGACGGACCAGAGGCGGTCACGGTCGCGGACGTCGGCGGTCAGGGCGGACGCCTCGACGCCCGCGTCCGCCAGGGCGGAGAGGTAACCGCCGTGGCGGGAGCCGCTGCGGGACACCAGGGCCACGGCGTAGCCCTCCCGGCCGAACCGGTGCGCGATCGACATCCCCAGACCCGGCCCCACGCCCAGGACGACGACGGTCTTCTTCATGGCACATCCCTCCAGAGCACTAACTTGAGGAGGTCCTCAACTTTCTGGGAACGCTAGCATAGAAGTTGAGGCAACCTTCGAGTTAGCGACAGAGCAGGGAACAGAGCAGGGATATGCCGCCCCAAGCCAGGCGTCTACGGGCGGACGCCGCGCGCAACCGCGACAAGCTGCTGGCCTCCGCCGTTCACGTCTTCGGTGAACGCGGCCTGGACGCGCCGCTGGAAGAGATCGCCCGCCAGGCGAAGGTCAGCATCGGCACGCTCTACAACCACTTCCCGACGCGGCAGGACCTCTTCGACGCGATCCTGCCCGAGCGGCTCGCGGCCCTGGAGCGGATCACCACCGAGGCCCTCGCCGACCCGGACCCCTGGGACGGTTTCGTCCGGTTCCTGAGTGGGCTGTTCGAGCTCCAGGCACGCGACCACGGGCTCAACGACGCGCTGGCCCGGCGGTTTCCCGATGACTCGGCGGTCGGCGCGGCGTGCCGGAGCGGGTTCGCCCAGGCGGAGCTCCTCATCGAGCGAGCGCGGCAGAGCGGACGGCTGCGCGCCGACTTCGAGACACGCGACCTCATCACCCTGATGTGGGCGATGTCCCAGGTGATCCGGGAGTCGATGGAGGTCGCTCCACAGACGTGGCGCCGCCACCTGGCCTTCGTCGTCGACGGACTGCGGGCCGAGGCGGCCCACCCGATCGAGACGCCGCCCCTGACGGACGGCCAGCTGGAGAAGCTCATACGAGGCCGGTGACGCACGGTGGCGTCCCGGCCTCGGTCAAGCGATCAGGCGATCATGCGGCAGGGCGCAGATCGTCCTTCGTCAGCCTTTCGATCTCTTCCGGAGTGGCAATACGCCGGTAGGTCCACGGCTGTACCGGGACGGGCTGACGACGGATGCGAGCGAAAACACGACGCAGTTGAGACATAGCATTATCCAGCAAGGTCGAGCCGGAAGGATTACACCTTATTATCGCACGTCACTTGCGGTTCCCCTGTCATTGGGGGGCGTGTTGCGCGGGCCATTTCCGCCATTGACGAGCGATGGTCTCCCGCCACGGTAACGAGCGAGCCCGGCGGGGAATTCCCACGCCACGCCGCAATCCCCGAAAGCCTTCGCCGGAGGACGCCGCCCTCTACGGCACGGCGGCGAGCGACCGGCCCGCGCCGGCCACCGCGACGGCTCCAGCACACCCGGTCACCCTCGGCACGCTCCACACGAGCCCTGTCGCCGCCCTGGCCGCGCCACCGCGCGTGCACGCCGGCACCCGGGAGCACGCCGGCACCCGGGACGCTCGCGCCGACCAGTGCGGGCCGCCTCGCACGCCGAACACCCCCACCCCGACCGGCCAAGCCACGCCGCCAGCCGTACGGGCGCCCCGCCGCGCCGGACGCTTGCGCTGATCGGTGCGGGTCCAGGCACGGTCTTCCCGCTCGTACGGCGGGTCGTCGGTCGCCTTCGGACGAGTCGGCGAGCGGCTCGTCCCAATCCCCGGACCGCGGTGGCGCTAATCACTGGCTGGCTGTACAGTCAACGCTCCCTCTAAGCGAATGAATGGAGCACGCACATGGCCGCACGTGACTGGGCCGTCAAGAAGGCCGCTTCGAAGATCCTCGGTCCGGACGAGAGGCTCGTGGCGAGCTGCATGGCCAACCTCCCGGGCACGCTGAAGCGTGAGGGCTACTACGCGGCGCTGCAGAACGTCGTCGGCATCCGTTTCGTGGACGTGGCGGCGGACGGCGGGCTGCCGCCCAAGATGAACCTCGCGGTCACCGACCGGCGGGTGCTGCTGTTCGAGCAGTCGGCGCTCGGGCGGGCCAAGGACCTCGTCGCCGAGATCCCGATCGCCCAAGTCGCCGAGGCGCGGATGCTGGAGTCCGGCCGCGCGCAGGTGTCCGTCAAGGTGTACAACTTCGCCATCACGTTCCAGGGCGGTGTCGACCTGGAGCTGGAGTCGGCCGACAAGGGCGGCGTCAACAACGTCGTCGGCGCCATCAACGGCCGGGTCCGAGCCTGACCGGTGCGCCTTCGTGGCGGCAGGCGAGGACAATGGGGACTGTCATCGATCTGTCGGGGGTTCGCTTGTCGCCACGTTCGGCTCAGGTCAACCGCGAAATGCGTGAACAGTCACAGCAGCGGATCCTGGAAGCGGCCCTGCTGGCATTCGCCGAGCGCGGGTACGAGGGCACCACGATCGCCCAGATCGCCGAGCGGGCCGGTGTCGCCCGCGGCCTGGTGTCGTACTACTTCCCGGCCAAGGAGAAGCTGCTCCAGGCACTGCTCGGCCAGGCGCTCGACGGCATCCTGGCGCTGACCGACCCGGCCGAGGGTGAGGACACCCCCGACCTGCGGCTCGCCGGCATCATCGACCGCACGCTGGGCTCGGCGGCGAACACCATCGGCGTGCAGCGGCTCGTGCTCTGCCTCATGCTCCAGCCCGGCACGCGCGAGATATTCGTCGGCGTCGAGGCCGCCAAGGCCGACGCGGTCGAGAAGTTCGAGCGCCGGCTCCAGGAGATCTTCGCCGCGCGCGGGGCCGAGGACCCCGCCTTGGAGGAGGTGCTGTTCCGCAGCGTGCTCGAAGGCGTCATCTTCAAGCTCGCGGTCTACCCCGAGACGTATCCGCTCGCCGCCGTCCGGCATCGCCTGCTGACGATGTACGGCCTGCCGGCCGGCGACCCGCCCGACGAACCCGTACGCCCGCTCCGGTCTACGTGACCCTCGCGGTCACCTCGTTGGGGATGGCGAGACGCGTACGATCGCACGCACCCCAGTGCCGCGACAGGCGGTCCTCGCTTCCCGGGCGGGCAACGTGTACCTCAAGGTCCACGGAGTGTGGCCCGCGTAGGTCCCGGATCGCCGGCGAAGGGGGCCGTCGGCCCGGCTACTTGGCCCCCGCGGCCACCTCGTTGGGGATCGCTCCTCCGAACCTCCGGTCGCGGCGGGCGTACTCTTCGCACGCCCGCCAGAAGTTCCGGCGGTCGTAGTCCGGCCAGAGCACGTCCTGGTAGACGAACTCCGCGTACGCCGACTGCCAGACCATGAAGTTGGAGCTGCGCAGCTCCCCCGACGGACGCAGGAACAGGTCGACCTCGGGTATCTCGGGCCGGTAGAGGTAACGCTGGAAGACCTTTTCGTTGATCTTGTCGGGGCGCAGCTTGCCGGCCTGCACGTCGCGGGCGATCGCCGCCGCCGCGTCGGCGATCTCGGCCCGGCCGCCGTAGTTCACGCAGAACTGCAGGGTCAGGACGTTGTTGTGCTCGGTCATCCGCTCGGCGTCCTCGAGCTCCTTGATGACGCTGCGCCAGAGCTTCGGCCGGCGGCCCGCCCACCGCACGCGTACGCCCATCGCGTGGAGCTGGTCGCGGCGACGCCGGATGACGTCACGGTTGAACCCCATCAGGAAGCGCACCTCGTCCGGCGAACGCCGCCAGTTCTCGGTGGAGAACGCGTACGCCGACAGGTACGGCACGCCCAACTCGATCGCCCCCATGATCACATCGAAGAGGGCGTACTCCCCCATCTTGTGACCCTCCGTGCGCGCCAGCCCGCGCTCTTTGGCCCAGCGACCGTTGCCGTCCATGACGATGGCGACATGATTGGGGATCAAATCTTTGGGCAGCTCCGGCGGTCGCGCTCCGCTCTCGTGCGGCTCCGGCGGCTGTACGGCCCTCATGATGTGGTGTTTCTCCTATTCGATGACAACATCCCGCAGCGGCGCCTCCCGCTCGGGCCCTCTGGTCGCGCTCGGCTTCTCACTCACTCCGCGGCCGGTCTCGTCCCTCAACCGGCCACTCCGTTCGCTCGGCGCCTCCCGCTCGACGTGGCGGAGGGAGCGGATGCCGTGTTCCAGGTGCCATTGGAGGTAGGCGGCGACGAGGCCGCTGCACTCTACCCGGTGGCGGGATTCGCTCGCGTCGGCGCGGTCCCAGTCGCCGCGCAGCAGCGCGATCATCAGTCCGACCGTCGCCTCCGCCGGGCTGGCCGAGCCCGGTGGCCGGCAGGATCCGCAGACCATGCCGCCCGAGGCGATCGCGAACGCCCGGCCCGTACGCTCTCCGCAGCGCGCGCACTCCTCCAGCGCCGGCGCGTACCCCGCGATGGCGAGGGAGCGCAGGAAGAACGCGTCGAGGACCAGTCGCGGGTCGTGCCCGCCCTCGACGAGCGTGCGCAGCCCGCCGATGACCAGGAGGAACTGCCGCAGCGCCGGTTCTTTCTCGACCGGCGTGAGCTTCTCGGCGGTCTCCAGCATCGCGGTGCCCGCGGTGTAGCGCGGATAGTCGACGGCGAGGCGCTCGCCGTACGGCCGCAGCGTCTCGGCCTGCGTGACGAGGTCGAGGGAGCGGCGTTCGTACAGCTGAAGGTCGACGTGGGTGAAGGGCTCCAGCCGCGCGCCGAACCGCGACTTGGTCTTGCGCACGCCCTTGGCGGCGGCGCGGACCCGGCCGCTGCGCCGCGTGAGGATCGTCACGATGCGGTCGGCCTCGCCCAGCTTCTGGGTGCGGAGCACGACGCCCTCGTCACGATAGAGACTCACCCGCCCATTGTCCCGCAGAACCCGTATGGGGCGGCACGGAACCCGCTACGGTCCATGATCGTTGACATGACGCCCGAACACCGAGGGCCCGACCTAGAGCCGAACTCTCAGGAGAGTCAGTGACCTGCTTCTTCGACGCTTCCCACGGCCCGGCCACGCAGGACATCACGTGGACGCCGCAGTGGGGTACGCCCCGCCCGGTACGCTCGTGCGTCGCGTGCGCGCAGCGCTGGATGCAGTACGTCCAGGGTCAGAGCGGGTATCCGCAGCCCGGTTATCCACAGCAGGGCTATCCGCAGCCCGGCTACCCGCAACCGGACTACGGTTACCCGCAGTACGAGCAACCGCACCAGCGGCATCAGTACGGCCTGGGCACCGTGGCCGCCGCGGGCGCGGCCGGCTTCGTCGGCGGCATGGTCGTCAACGAGCTGCTCGACGACGACCACGAACACGAGCACGTCGAGGTCGTCGAGCACGTGGTCGAGGTCGATCACGTCGAGGACTACGGCGACTACAACGGCGACTGGTAAGAACCTTCAGCCACAGACTCTTTGTAGTTGATAATTAACAAGCAGTGACCACATGCGGCCGGGTGGACAGTGGTGTGGATCACATTCATCGTGCAAATGTGCATTCATGAGATGCACGATCGTCCCACCACACGTCCTCCGCCATGTCGCGGACCAGCACGGTGACGAGATGGTCCGCGAGCTCGTCCAGCGGACCCTCACACTCGACCTCGCGAAACGCGACACGCGAAGCGCCGCGCAGCTGATCGCCCAGCCGCCCAAGGCCACCGCGCCGGCCACGGCGAACCGCACGATCCACGACGCCGGGCACAAAGAGGCCCTGCCCGGCCCGACGGTGCGGTCCGAGGGCGGCCCGGCGACGGGCGATCAGGCGGCCGACCAGATCTACGACTGGCTCGGCGTCACCTTCGACTTCTACAGCACCGCGTACGCCCGCAACTCCATCGACGGTGCCGGCCTGCCGCTGGTCGCCTCGGTTCACTACGGCGTCGACTACGACAACGCCTTCTGGGACGGCTCCCAGATGGTGTACGGCGACGGCGATCAGCAGATCTTCACGACCTTCACCGGCCCGCTCGACGTGACCGGGCACGAGCTGACGCACGGTGTCACGCAGTACTCCGGCGGCCTGGCGTACGAGGGCCAGAGCGGCGCGCTCAACGAGTCGCTGTCCGACGTGTTCGGCTCGCTCGTCAAGCAGTACCACCTCGGCCAGACCGCCGAGCAGGCCGACTGGCTCATCGGCCAGGGCATGTTCGCCTCCCAGGTGAACGGCGTCGCGCTGCGCTCGATGAAGGCGCCCGGCACGGCGTACGACGACCCGAACCTCGGCAAGGACCCGCAGCCCGCGGAAATGGCGCACTACGTCGACACCGACAGCGACAACGGCGGGGTGCACATCAACTCCGGCATCCCCAACCGCGCGTTCTACCTGGCCGCGACCTCCATCGGCGGCCACGCGTGGGAAAAGGCGGGACGGATCTGGTACGACACCATCACCAGTAAAAAGGTGCCTACAACGGCGGACTTCGCGACATTTGCCAGCATGACCTATGCGACCGCGGGCAAGCTGTTCGGTGTGAAGAGCACCGAGAGCGACGCGGTCCGCGAAGCCTGGACGACGGTCGGCGTGAAGGTCACATGAGGGTGGCCGTCACCCGCAGTGGTGGGTTCGCCGGACTGGTCCGCCGTGCCGAGGTCGATTCGGCGGACCACCCGGCGGTGGCCGGACTCATCGACAACGTCTCCCTGGACGAGATCCCCCAGCACCGCCCCCAGCCCGACCGGTACGTCTATGAGATCCAGATCGGCGACCACTCCGCCCAGGTCGGCGAGGCCGACCTCCACGGTCCCCTGCGCGAGCTGGTGGACCACGTCATGACCCACGGCAGCTGATCCCACCCCGGCCCGTACGCCGCGGTCGGCCGGTCACGGTTCGAAGGACGCCGTCACCGCCGCCGCCATGGCGGGATCGTCCACCAGAAGGATGAGCCGGTGGTCGTGGTCGGAGTACTGCGCCTCGATGTTCACTCCGGCGTCGGCGAGGGCACGCGTGATCGCCCCGAGCTGCCCGGGCCGATCCTGGTCGAGCCGGCGGACCAGCACGGGCCGGCAGTCCCTCACCCCGATTCCGGCGGCCCGCAGCGCGGAGGACGCCGCCTCGCCGTCCTGGAAGAGAAAGTGCGCGACGGCACGGCCGTCGACGGTGAACACGCCACCGCCTTCGATACTGATCCCCGCGGCGCCCAGCGTCTCGGCCATGGCCGCGAGAGCACCGGGCCGATCGTCCAGTTCGAGCGTCAGATCGTGCAACGTCCCTCCTCCCGGTCGTGGACGCGGCGGCTGTCGCCGGGCGCCTGCTCACGGTCGGCCGGGCCGTAGTCGCGGATCACCTCGGCCATCCGGAGCCGGTAGCCCGTGAAGAACCGGTGCCGGCCGAGGGCCTGGGCGCGCCGGTGCTCCGGGGCGTTCCGCCAGGCGGCGACCGCCGCCTCGTCCCGGAAATAGCCGATGGCGACGAAGCTGCGCGGCTCCCGGTCGCTGGTGTACCGCTCGACGCCCTCGAAGCCGTCGATCGAGGGCAGCAGTTCCCGCAGCCTCGCCGACTCCGCCAGGTACTCCTGGTAGGCGGCGTCATCGTCCGGATCGAACCGGTACTCGAAAATCATCGCGATCACGTCGCGACGTTAACGCGAGAATGTTTCGCCGCTCGTCGAACAATGCCGGACGGCGGCTCTCGTCATCCCGGAAAACCGCCGCCGCGGGCCCTCACGGTGGAGGCGGCCCGCGGCGGCTCGGTCGCCCGGGTCAGCGCAGCGCGCGGTTGACCGCCGACAGCACGGCCTTCAGCGAGGCGGTGACGGTGTTGGCGTCGATGCCGATGCCCCACAGCACCCGCTCGCCGACCTGGCACTCGACGTACGCCGCGGCCCGGGCGTCGCTGCCCTCCGACAGCGCGTGCTCGGCGTAGTCCAGCACCCGGGCGTGGACGCCGATCGTGGCCAGGGCGTTCACGAACGCCGAGATCGGGCCGTTGCCGATGCCCTCGATCTCACGGATCTCCCCGTCGACGCGGACGTCGACGTTGAGCATGTCCTTCTCGTCGACCCGTGACACCGCGCGGTGCGCGAGGAGCCCGACCTTCGGCCCGTTCGTCAGGAACTCGGCCTCGAAGATCGACCACATCTCCTCGGGCGTGACCTCGCCGCCCTCGCCGTCGGTGTGCTCCTGCACGACGCGGGAGAACTCGATCTGCAGCTTGCGCGGCAGGTCGAGGGAGTGCTCGGTCTTCATGATGTACGCGACGCCGCCCTTGCCGGACTGGCTGTTCACCCGGATCACGGCCTCGTACGAGCGGCCGACGTCCTTGGGGTCGATCGGCAGGTACGGCAGCGCCCAGCGGTACTCGCCGACCGGCACGCCCGCCTGCGCGGCGTCGCGCTCCAGGGCGTCGAAGCCCTTCTTGATCGCGTCCTGGTGCGAGCCGGAGAAGGACGTGTAGACCAGGTCGCCGGCGTACGGATGGCGCTCGTGCACCGGGAGCTGGTTGCAGTACTCCACGGTGCGGCGGATGCCGTCGATGTCGGAGAAGTCGATCTCCGGGTCGATGCCCTGGGAGAAGAGGTTCATGCCCAGCGTGACGAGGCAGACGTTGCCGGTGCGCTCGCCGTTGCCGAACAGGCAGCCCTCGACCCGGTCGGCGCCGGCCATCATCGCGAGCTCGGCCGACGCCACGGCGGTGCCCCGGTCGTTGTGCGGGTGCACCGACAGGGCCACGTGCTCACGCCGGGACAGGTTGCGGCTCATCCACTCGATCTGGTCGGCGTAGACGTTGGGCGTGGAGCGCTCGATCGTCGAGGGCAGGTTGAGCACGATCTCCCGGTCGGGCCCCGGCTGCCAGACGTCCATGACCGCCTCGCAGACCTCCAGCGCGAAGTCCAGCTCGGTGTCGATGAAGATCTCCGGGCTGTACTGGTAGCCGAAGTCGCAGTCGCCGAGGTACTGCTCGGCGAACTTCATGACGTGCTGGGTGCCCTCCACGGCGAGGGCCTTGCACTCGGCCCGGTCGATGCCGAACACCACGCGGCGGAACAGCGGCGCGGTCGCGTTGTACAGGTGGACGGTCGCGCGCGGCGCCCCGGCCAGCGACTGGACGGTCCGCTCGATCAGCTCCTCACGAGCCTGGGTGAGGACGGAGATCTGTACGTCGTCGGGGACGCGGTCCTCTTCGATGAGCTGGCGGATGAAGTCGAAGTCGGTCTGGCTGGCCGCCGGGAACCCGACCTCGATCTCCTTGTAGCCCATGCGCACGAGCAGCTCGAACATGGCCAGCTTGCGCGCGGAGCTCATCGGGTCGATCAGCGCCTGGTTGCCGTCGCGCAGGTCGGTGGACAGCCAGCGCGGCGCCTTGGTGACCGTCCTGCCCGGCCAGGCGCGATCCGGCAGATCGACCGTGGGGAAGGAGGTGTAGCGCCCGAAGGGCATGGGACTGGGCTTTTGACGATGCATGGTAAAGGGTGCTCCCGGGAGAAGTGCCTGCGGCCGACGATCACGCCGAAGCCCCGCGACGAGGGAGCCGACCTTTTACAGGCCCCCGTCGCGGCCGCTAAGGAGGAGCAGCTCACGCAGCACGTCGCCCAAGCTAACAGACGACACCCGCGCCGTCACAATCGGATCCCAACAGTTGAGACGGATGTGGCTCCGGCCGCCCGCCGGTGTTCAGGGGTGCGGCGCGGTGCGCCCGCCGTACCCGAGGGCCCGGCGGAAGGGCAGTGCGAGGAGGAGCACGACGGCGACCAGCACGCCGCCGGCCCAGACGGGTCCCCGCTCGCCCAGCGACGTGGTCAGCGTGGCCCCGGCGATCACGGGTCCGGCGGCGGCCCCGACGTTGAGAGCGGCGGTGGCGTAGGAGCCCGCCATGGTCGGCGCTCCCGCCGCCTCGTACAGCACGCGGGCGACCAGCGTGCTCCCGACGCCGAAGGAGAGCGCGCCCTGGGTGAAGGCGAGCACCAGCACGGCGACCGGGTGCGGCGCGGTGAGGCCGAGGGCGACCCAGCCGCCGAGCAGCAGCGGCCCGCCGGCCAGGACGACGACGGCAGGCCGCCGGTCGGACAACCGCCCGGCGACGGTGACGCCGGCGAAGGACCCCAGGCCGAACAGCACCAGCACGACGGGGACCCACAGCGGAGCCAGCGCGGCGACCCCGGTGACGATCGGATCGAGGAAGGTGAAGGTGCCGAACGTCGCGGCGTTGACCAGCGCGCCCAGCAGCAGGGCCAGGGCCAGTCGCGGACGCCGCAGCTCGGTGAGTTCGCGCCGCAGGCCCGGTGCCGCGTCCTGCCGCCCGGGACCGGCGGGGACGCCACGCGCGATGCCGAGCGCCGCGGGCAGGCACAACAGCGCGACCGCCCAGAAGGCGGCGCGCCAGCCGAACATTGTCCCCAGCAGCGCCCCGCCGGGTACCCCGGCGATGGTGGCGACCGTGGTGCCGCCCAGCAGGACGGCCAGGGCCCGGCCCTTCCGGCCGGAGGGGACCAGGTCGGCGGCCGTCGTCAGCGCGACCGCCAGGAAGCCGGCGTTGGCGAGCGCCGCGATCACCCGGGTGGCGAGGAGCACCGTGAAATCGCCGGTGGCGGCGCCGACGACGTGCGCGGCGAGGAAGAGACCGAGAAGGCCCAGCAGGGCCGGCCGCCGCGGCCACCGGCGCGCGAGCCCGGCCGTGAGCGGGGCGCCGACGACCATTCCGACCGCGAAGGCCGAGGTGAGCAGCCCCGCCGTGGCGATCGTAACGCCGAGGTCGGCGGCGATGTCCGGCAGCAGGCCGGCGAGCATGAACTCCGACGTGCCCATGGCGAAGACCGCCACGGCGAGAAGGTAGAGAGCCAGAGGCATCGAGCGACTCCGAGGTGAGGAGAGATCGTAAGGAGACGTCTCGTCACCGCGGTCAGCGCCCCGGCCGTGCCCGTCCGACGCCGGCGTGCGGCGGGACAGGACCGTGCGAAGGTTCGGCGGGGATCAGGGGGCTGACGGGTGACCGAAAGCCCCCACCCTGGATGCCTCTGGGCTCGACATGGCAGGCACGGTAGCTCAGGCGCGCCGCTCCGCGCACCCCGGTTTTCCGGGGATCAGGACGCTCAGGCAGGTGACGCAGCCCTCGAGCTTCTCGAACTCGCCGATGTCGACCACCGTCACGTCGTAGCCCTCGGCGGCGAGCTGTTCGGCCGTGCGCGGGGCGGAGGCACCGACCAGCACCTGCTTCTCCCCCAGCACCACGACGTGCGCACCCGCCGGCTCCTGGGCCACGCGCAGGTACGGCAGGGCCGAGGTGTCGACCAGATCGGGGACGCCGATGAGCGACCCGTCCGGCAGCGCCGTCATCGCGCTCTTCAGGTGCAGGCAGTCGTTCAGCGCCACCGGCACCAGGCGGCGCCCGCGCGTGGCCACCTGCCGGGTCAGCTGACAGATGGCGTCTTCGTTCGTACGGGCCGAACGCCCGGCGTAGACGGTGTTGCCGACCTGCAGCACGTCGCCGCCGTCGAGAAAGCCCTCATCGATCCGGGTGACCTCCAGGCCCAGCCCGGTGACCGTGCCCTCCATGGACGGGATCTCCCCCGCGCGTTCGGGCACCCGGGGCCGGCCGAGCACGGCCAGGTCGTCGCAGACCACCACGGTGTCCTCGACGAACACCCCGTCGGGCAGGTCGTCGGCCGGCGGCAGCCAGCGCACCCGCCAGCCCGCGGACTCCAGCGCCGCGACGTACGCCTCGTGCTGGGACACCGCGAGCGCCGCGTCGACCGGCCTGCGCTCGAGGTGCGTGACGATGCCGTCTCCGAGATTGGGGCTCGGTCGGCGTACCAGCGCGGTGCGCTCACTCATGAGCGCCCCCGCGCGCGGACGGGCGCGACGCCGTGGCGCTCACTCGCGCGCCGCCCCCTCGGTCGTGCTGATCACGCCGACGGCGTGCGCGGGCGTCATACCGAGCCGGCCCGCGACCGCGTGCAGCGCCTGGCGCTCGCCGGCGCCGATCGCGCCGTCGGCGAGCGCGACGCGGACGACCTGGGCGAGGAACCATTCGCGTGCCTCGGTGGTGAGCTGGGCGCCCGCCTGGGCGATCACCTCGTCGGTGCCGTCCGGCCGCTCCTCCAGGTCGGCGGCCAGCGTCTCGTCGTCGAAGTCGGCCATGCCGTACCCGCGGACGGCCTCGACGGCACGGGTACGCGCGGCGGAGTCGGCCGGGTCGCCCGCCACCAGCACCGCGCCCACCGCGGCGCGCATCGCCATCGGCAGAGCCGCCGCCATCTGCTGCGCGGTGGGCAGGCGCAGTACGTCGAGGTTGAAGCGGCCACGGCACGTGCCGCACTCGATGACCTCGCCGACGTGGTTCAGCGGGATGACCGGGATGAAGAAGAGCGTGAACCAGCGGCGGGCGACCCGCTGCCGGTAGTGCCGGTCGCCCCCGCAGTTGGGGCAATGGAAGTCGCCCTGGCCGATGGTCCGGAAGAACACCGAGAGCCCGAAGATCAGCAACACGGAGGGTCTCCTTCTCTAGGCAAGGCGCCCGCTGGTATCGATCCTGCCGTATCCGTCCGCCGGGCCGGAACCGTTCGCCGATTCCGCCCTCCCGAAGGATAGGTGGCCGGAACAGGTCCCTCGTCCCTTCCTGATCGGCCTAGGACTGTCCAGGCGCCGGGGCGAACTCCTACGCTGCACCGCATGAACCAGCCGTACGACCCCCGCGACGGCGGTGGTCAGCAGCCGTGGGGAGCCCCTCCCCAACAGCCTCCCGGCGGCTACGGCGGCCATCCGCCGCCCCGGCAACAAGGCTATCCCTCACCCTACGGAGCCCCGCCGCAACCGGGTTCCGGAGCGCCCTCCTGGCCTCCCGCCACCCCTGGCCGCAAGGGCTCGCCGCTCGGCATCGGCGTCGCCGTCGCGGGCCTGCTCATGGCCATCGGCACGCTGCTGCCGTGGATCTCGCTGAAACTCCAGATCAGGTCGGCCACCCCCGGCACCCCGCTGAGAAACGACTCCTTCGCCCGTGACCTGACCGGCATCCGCGCCGCCGAGGGCAAGATCGTCATTGCCTGCGCGGTGGCCGTGATCGTCGTCGGCGTCGTGACGATGGCGGCCAACGGACGGCTCGGCCTGATCGCCGACCTGCCCGCGGTGATCGCCATCGTGGTGATCTTCAAGGTGTTCGGCGACAAGGCGAACTTCCAGGGCGAAGCCGTACGGGGCCTGCCGCCCGCCCTGCGGAGCAGCATGCACGTCTCCCTGCAGGCCGGGATCTACCTCTCGCTGGCCGGGGCCATCGCGGTCCTGTGCCTGAGCGGCGTCGCCTTCGCGACGTCTCGGCTGCGATAGCTCAGTCGAACCCGAGGCGACGGAGCTGCTTGGGGTCGCGCTGCCAGTCCTTGGCGACCTTGATCCGCAGGTCGAGGTAGACCTTCGAGCCGAGCAGCGCCTCGATCTGCCGCCGGGCGCGCGTGCCGACGTCCTTCAGCCGCGCGCCCTTGGGGCCGATGACGATGCCCTTCTGGCTGGGCCGCTCGACGTACAGCCAGGCGTGGACGTCGACCAGGTCGTCACGGCCCTCGCGGGGCGCCATCTCCTCCACGACCACCGCGATCGAGTGCGGCAGCTCGTCGCGTACGCCCTCCAGCGCGGCCTCGCGGATCAGCTCGGCCACCATCACCTGCTCCGGCTCGTCGGTCAGCTCGCCCTCGGGGTAGAGCGGCATGCCCTCCGGCAGCCGATCGACCAGCACGTCACCGACCACGTCGAGCTGGAACCCCGACTCGGCCGAGCACGGCACGACGTCGGCCCAATCCCCCAGCCGCGACACCTTGAGCAGCTGCTCGGCGACCTGCTTGCGGCTCGCCAGATCGGTCTTGGTCACCATCGCGACGACCGGCGTGCGCCCCACCTGGGCCAGCTCGGCGGCGATGAACCGGTCGCCCGGCCCCACCTGCTCGTTCGCCGGCACGCAGAAACCGATCACATCGACCTCGCTCAGCGTCGAGCGCACCAGGCTGTCGAGCCGCTCGCCCAGCAGCGTGCGCGGCTTGTGCAGGCCCGGCGTGTCGACGATGACGAGCTGCGCGTCCGGACGGTGCACGATGCCCCGGATCGTCCGCCGCGTCGTCTGCGGCTTGCTGCTCGTGATCGCCACCTTGCTGCCGACGAGAGCGTTCATGAGCGTGGACTTGCCCACGTTGGGGCGGCCGATGAAGCAGGCGAACCCCGACTTGAATCGGGTGCCGGTCTGGGGCGAGGTCACACTGTCGATTGTGGCGTACTCACGGCCGCCGCCGGACCGCATGGCGCCGGACCGCATGACGCCGGTCAGCCCCTCAGCACGGCACGTACGGAGCCGTCCGGCCCGGCCACCAGCACCGGAGCCTTCGGCCCCAGGTCGCGAACGGCGGCGATGTCGGGCGCCTCGTCCTCGGTGACGACGGCGGCGGCCTCGAGGTCCTCCGCGCCGCTGGAGACCGCCATGGCCACGGCGACCTGGAGCGCGGTCAGCTTCAACGAGGGAAGCTCCACCGGCCCGGCCGCGTACGTCCGCCCGGTCTCGTCCCGTACTGCGGCCCCCTCGGCGGCCCCGGCACGGGCCCGCGTCGAACGCGCGAGGGTAATGATCTTCACGTCTTCGGCATCGAGCTCACTCACGCCCGCCAGCGTACGTCGCCTCCGGCCGCGCCCGTCCTCCAGATCCGCCGTCGTGGCCGCGCCCGGCCCGGAACCCGCTCCCTGATCGGCGGTCTTCAAGCCTCGGCGTTCTCGCGGTCGTCGGCCGGCTGCTCCTCATCGTCCTGCGGCAGGCGCTCGACCAGGACGGTGCCGATCTTGTTGCGGCGGCCGGCGAGATTCTCCACGGTCAGCCGCAGGCCGGCGACCGTCGCCTGGGAGCCGGCGATCGGAACGCGGCCGATGGCGTGGGCCAGCAGGCCGCCGACGGTCTCGACGTCGTCCACGTCGATCTCCACGCCGTACAGGTCGGCCAGGTCCTCGACGGGCAGCCGGGAGGTGATCCGCGCCCGCCCGTCGGCCAGGTGCTCGACCGGCGGAGTCTCCTGGTCGTACTCGTCGGTGATCTCACCGACGATCTCCTCGAGGATGTCCTCGATGGTGACCAGCCCCGCGGTCCCCCCGTACTCGTCGATCACCACGGCGCAGTGCGTCTGCCGGGCCTGCATCTCGCGCAGCAGCTCATCGATCGGCTTGCTGTCCGGCACGTACGTCGCCGGGCGCATGATCGACTCGACCCGCTCCACCGACTCGCCGTCGTGGTACTCGTGGCTGCGGCGCACGATGTCCTTCAGGTAGGCGATGCCGACCACGTCGTCCTCGTTCTCGCCCACCACCGGGATGCGGGAGAAGCCGCTGCGCAGCGCCAGCGACAGCGCCTGGCGCAGCGTCTTCTCGCGCTCGATGAAGACCATGTCGGTGCGCGGCACCATCACCTCGCGGACGAGGGTGTCACCCAGCTCGAACACCGAGTGGATCATCTCCCGCTCGTCCGGCTGGATGAGGCGCCGCTGCTCGGCCAGGTCGACCAGGTCCCGCAGCTCCGCCTCGGAGGTGAACGGACCCTCGCGGAAGCCCTTGCCGGGGGTCAGGGCGTTGCCGAGCAGGATGAGCAGCTTCGGCAGCGGCCCCAGCACCCGCGCCAGCGGATGGATCACCGCGGCGCCCACGAGCGCCACCCGGTCGACGTGCTGACGGCCGAGCGTACGCGGGCTGACGCCGACGGCGATGTAACTGACCACGATCATCAGCGCGGCGGCCGTGGCGTACGCCCGCCAGTTCTGGCCGAGCCAGTTCGTGCACACGATGGTGACGATCACGGTCGCGGCCAGCTCGCAGCTGACCCGCAACAGCAGGATGAGGTTCAGGTAACGCGGGGAGTCCGCGACGACCTGCGCCAGCATGCGGGCGTTGTGGCCGTCTTCGCGGACCAGCTCTTCGACGCGGACCCGCGAGATCCGGGCCAACGCCGTCTCGGCACTGGCGAACAGGCCCGCCACCGCCACCAGGGCGGCGGCGAGGATCACCAGCCAGATCATGGGCGCAGTCATGAGGGGGCCTGCGCGCGAGCCTCCCGCCAAGAGGCGAGAAGCTCCGCCTGCAGGCCGAACATCTCCTTGTGCTCCTCGGGCTCGGCATGGTCGTAGCCGAGCAGGTGGAGGATGCCGTGCGTGCACAGCAGGTGCAGCTCGTCCTCCGCGCCGTGGCCGGCCTTGCGGCCCTGCTGAGCCGCGATCACCGGGCAGAGCACGACGTCACCGAGCAGCGCCGGGTCGGCCGGCGCGTCCTCGGTGCCGCCGGACACGTGGCCCGGGCGCAGCTCGTCCATCGGGAAGGCCAGCACGTCCGTCGGACCGGGCTCCCCCATCCACTTCTCGTGCAGCTCGGTCATCGCCGCCTCGTCCACGAGGACGATGGACAGCTCGGCCAGCGGGTGAACGTCCATGCGGTCGAGCACATGCCTCGCCAGAGCGGACAACGTCGTCTCGTCGACGTCCTCACCGGACTCGTTGAGTACTTCGATGCTCATCGGTCGTTCACCCTCCTCACTCGTGCTCATCGTCATCGCCCCCGCTTACGCGGGCCGCGGCCGTCCTGGTTGACCTCGCGCGGCCGGTTCCGCGTGTCGTGGCGGTTGTACGCGTCGACGATCTGGCCCACCAGCTTGTGGCGGACCACGTCCTTACTCGTCAGGGTACGGAAGCTGATGTCGTCGATGCCGTCCAGGATCTCCTGCACGACGCGGAGACCGCTGTCCTGCCCGGACGGCAGGTCGACCTGGGTGACGTCACCGGTCACGACGACCTTCGAACCGAACCCGAGCCGGGTCAGGAACATCTTCATCTGCTCGGGCGAGGTGTTCTGCGCCTCGTCGAGAATGATGAATGAGTCGTTGAGGGTGTTGTGCGTCAGCAGGTGATCCTGGGTGACGTACAGGGAGTCCTCCGCCGCCACCTGGATGCACACGCACTCCTCGCGCCCCGCGGGCTCGATCGAGTCGATGAACCGCATCGGCCGCCCACCACCACCTGCGGCGTGGTACTTCTCGCGTTTGCGGGCGAGACGGAAAGGCTCGACGCCTTCCGGGAGACGAATGTCGACGACATGAGCGTCGCGCCGATAGCCGACATCGCGTCCGTTGGCCCTGCCGGGCCTGCGCCCCTCGGCCAGGCGACGGCGGCTGTACGCCACGCCACCGAGCGACCGCACCAACGCGATGACATCGTCGCGGAGCAGGATCGACGTCGTCGCGAACTGGATGCGGCACGTGCGGTCGGCCTGGGTGACCGGCCCGCCGTCGGTGTCGAGGAGCCCCTGGAGCACCGCGAGGCGGATCTCGGCCGAGTTGTACAGGTAGTCGTCCGGCACGAACTTCGACGCCGATCGCGTGCCGCACAGATCCAGCTCGCGCGCGACCGCGGTCACCGGGTTCGCGGTGGTGATGACCTGTCCGGGCT
The DNA here is from genome assembly GCF_039541955.1 of Actinoallomurus oryzae. NCBI lineage: Bacteria > Bacillati > Actinomycetota > Actinomycetes > Streptosporangiales > Thermomonosporaceae > Actinoallomurus > Actinoallomurus oryzae. The sequence goes on from NZ_BAABHF010000017.1 coordinate 166,260, forward strand.
CGGTAACGCGGTTGAGCACGTAGTCGACGCCGCCCTTGTGGCGGACCTGGACGTCGGGCAGGGCTTCTTGCAGCGCTGCCGCGAGTTCAGGATCGGTCGTGGCAAAGGACGGTGTCGTGGAACCTGTCAGGCAGCCGTCGCCGAGCAGCAGCCCCAGCGCGTACGGGTCCATGGGGACCTCGCGCTCGGGGAAGCGCACCGGGGCCGTGAGCAGCGGCAGCTCGTAGCGCCGGGCATGTGCCGCGCGCAGGTTGCCGATCATCTCCTGGGTCTCCAGGACCCGCCACGGCTTGCCACGACGCTTGTCGGAGGCGGTCCTGACGGTCCACAGGTGCTCGCCGCAGCACAGCGTCCACGCCCCGTCCTGGGCGGTGACGCGGTAGATGTCCTTCTCGCCCTGCGGGTAGACGCCGAGGACCGGGGTCGGCTCGCCGTTCGAGCCGACAACAAGATCACCGACCCGGAGATCGCCGATAGGCCGCCAGCCGTCTGGCGTCAAAACCGGCATAAAGGTCGGTTGGGCACGACCCCGCATATATGCGAGAGGTGCGACTTCGATCGTGCCGGCGGCCATGAGGCGGGGGATCGAGTCCGGGTCGATCATGTCGTGGAGCGCGTCGTACAGCGGGCGCAGGTACGGGTCGATCTTCTCGTACAGCGTGCCGGGCAGGAAGCCCAGGCGTTCGCCCGCCTCGACGGCCGGGCGGGTCAGGATGATGCGGTTGACCTCCTTGGCCTGGAGGGCCTTCACGGCCTTGGCCATGGCCAGGTAGGTCTTGCCCGTGCCCGCCGGGCCGATCGCGAACACGATCGTGTGCTTGTCGATCGCGTCGACGTAGTGCTTCTGGTTGAGCGTCTTCGGCCGGATCGTGCGCCCGCGCGTGGAGAGGATGTCGAGGGTGAGCACCTCGGCGGGGCGTTCGGCGGTCTCGGCGCGGAGCATCGCCACGCTGCGTTCGATCGCGTCGGGCGTGATCGGCGTGCCGGTCTTGAGCAGGTCGAGCAGCTCTTCGAAGAGCTTGGCGACGAGCTCGGTCTCCTCGGCGGGGCCGGTGATCGTGATCTCGTTGCCACGGACGTGGACGTCGCTGGCGAAGGTCTTCTCGACGACGTCGAGAAGCTCGTCGCGCGAGCCGAGCAGGGCGACCATCGAGAGGTCGTCCGGAATCACGATCTTGACTTGCGTGCGCGCGCTGTCCGGTGCGGCGTCAGCGGTGTGAGTTGAATCGGCCATAGGCCCGGCCTTGCGGCCTTTCCGTCCCTGCCTTCCGGTTGTGTGCGGTCCCCGGCTGCGTCGTACTCATGGTACCGGCACGGGGCCAACCATTTTCGGGTCGCTCACCAGCGGTAAGTCACCCGGGCGGCCAGTTGAGGCCGCGCCCGCCGAGCACGTGGGCGTGCACGTGGAAGACGGTTTGGCCCGCTCCAGGGCCGGTGTTGAAGACCACCCGGTAACCGGACTCGGCGACTCCCTCGGCGACCGCCACCTCGTGCGTGCCGCGTACGAGCTCGGCGAGCAGGCCGGCGTCGGAGGAGGCGAGGTCGGCCGCGGTCGGGTGGTGGGCCTTGGGAACCACCAGCACGTGGGTGGGCGCTTGCGGGTTGATGTCGCGAAATGCCAGCGTACGGTCGGTCTCGCGGACCACGGTCGCCGGCACGTCACCAGACACGATCTTGCAGAACAAGCAGTCCTGTTCTGTCACGGAACCCTCCTCACGCCCCATGGGTCTGCGCATGTTATCGCGGTCCAGGGACAGGACCGCCGCCGTCGGAGCCGCGAACGGCCGGCGCCCTCACCACAGGCGGATCCGCGGTGCCGCCCGGCCCGTACGGGACGCGTCTACGAATCGTTACGCGCACGGGGCGTCGCTATGGCCCAGAACCCCCCTCCTCTGGTTAGGGTTGCTGTCGCGAACCCCCGGCGCGCACGGGCCTCCAGCCCCATCAGATCTCCCCGATCCGTGCCCCGGGCCCTGTTCGCGGGAACTTGCGGATCCGGCGTGGTCTCTAACAGAGAAGGCACATGCCGGGCAACTGATGGGCGGGATAAAGGCGAGACGAGGTATGCCCCTTCGTAAACCTCACAGTGAGGGTGCGCGTCCCACTGATGTGACCGAAACCCTCGTAGCCAGGAGCACGGCGGGAGCTGTGGCGGTCGCCTGGGACGCAGACCAGGCGGTCACCGCTCTCTACAGTGCCCACTACCGCTCGTTGGTACGTCTCGCGACGCTGCTCGTACGCGACGTCGCGACGGCGGAAGAGGTGGTTCAGGACGCGTTCGTGGCCATGCACGGCGCATGGCGGCGGCTGCGCGAGCCCGACAAGGCTCTGTCGTACCTACGGCAGTCCGTGGTGAACCGGTCGCGGTCAGTGTTGCGGCACCGTGCCGTCGTGGAGAAGTACGCCCCCAAGGGGCTTCCCGACGCGCCGAGCGCGGAGAACGGCGCGATCGTGGAGCTCGAGCGCTCCGCGGTCGTGAAAGCACTCGGCGCTCTGCCGAATCGGCAGCGCGAAGCGCTGGTGCTTCGTTATTACGGCGATCTGTCCGAAGCGGAGATCGCCAAGACGATGGGCATCAGCCGGGGGGCCGTCAAGAGCCACACCGCGCGCGGTATGGCCGCGCTACGCAGCGTCCTGGAGCAGCAGTAATGACCCAACCCTTCGACGACGAGTACGGCGACCGTCTTCGCCGTGCCCTGCACGCGGAGGCGGAAGCGGTCACGCCCTCTGCGGAGGGACTCGAGCGCATTCGCGCCAAGATCAACCAGCGGCACGAGCGGCGCTTCGGCGTCTTCTCCCTGTCCGCTTCCTGGTTGCGTCCGCTGGCGGCCGTCGCCGCCGCCGCCGTCGTGTGCGTCGTCGCGCTATCCGTCACACCCGGCCTGGCCAACTTCGTCCAGACCGGCCACTTCAGCCCGGACTCCGGCGGCCACAAGGGAAATTCGGCGGCCACCGACGGTCACTCCCAGGGCCAACCGCCACCGGGCGGTCCGTCGACTCCCAATCCGAGCTCCTCCCCCAGTCCGACCTCGATCCACCCGTCCGACTCGGGCAAGCACGTGGTCACCGGCACGTGCCCGCCCGGCGAGACCACGGTCACGCCCACCGCCACGCCGACGCCCGACGGCCCGGTCCACGTCGGCCCGAGCGCGCGCGTGACGTGCCAGGCGCCCCCTGGCGGCGGCACCACGACACCACCGAGTTCGGGCGGGACGACCCCGCCGACGGAGTCGTCCCCGCCGGCCGCCCCGTCGAGCGACCAGCCGACGTCGGACTCGGCCCCCACGACGGCGCCGAACCAGTCGCCCTGACCCGGTGGCGCCGTCCCGGAAACATCCGGCACGGCGCCGCCGGTCACCAGCGGCCCGTGCGGCTCAGCAGCACCGAGGCGGCGGCCACGCCCGCCGTCGAGGTGCGCAGCACCGTCGGGCCGAGCACGGACGGCACGCCGCCCGCCGCCGCGAACGCCGCGACCTCCTCGTCGGTCAGGCCGCCCTCCGGGCCGACGACCAGGACGATGTCTCCGGTGTCGGGCACCGGCAGGCCGCTCAGCGGGTGTTCGGCCTCCTCGTGCAGCACCACCGCCAGCCGCGCGTCCGCGACCCGCGCGACCGCGTCGGCGGTGGTGGCCAGGTCGGTGACCTCCGGAAGCCAGGCGCGACGGGCCTGCTTGGCGGCCTCCCGCGCCGTGCTGCGCCAGCGCGCGAGGGCCTTGGCCCGGCGTTCGGGACGCCACTGGGTCACGCAGCGCGCCGCCGCCCAGGGGACGATCACGTCCACCCCGACCTCGGTCATCGTCTCGACCGCCAGCTCTCCGCGGTCGCCCTTGGGCAGGGCCTGCACCACCACGATCCGCGGGTCCGGGCGGGGGACGTGCCGGCGTACGCGGGCCTCGAGGTGGAGGCTGTCCCGTGCGGCGGAGGTCACGACGCACTCGACGAGCCGGCCCTCTCCGTCGCCGAGGTCGACCCGCTCCCCCGGCCGCAGCCGGCGTACGGCCGCCGCGTGGCGCCCCTCGGGCCCGTCGAGGACGATCCGGTCGGACTCCAGGCGGGCGGGATCGCTGAGGAAGAGGGGTGGGCTCATGGCCCCGATCGTAGGCGTGCGGCGGGATCGAGTAGGCCCGCGGCCGTCGCGACGGCAGAGCGGATGAGACGGCGGAGGGCGGAACGAATGCATTTCCTGGTCATCGCTTACGACCACCCTGGTGAGGAAGGGCGGCGGCGCCGTGCCGCCGCCCGCGAGCGACATCTGGCGCAGGCCGCGTCGATGAGCGAGGTCGAAGCCGTGTTCGGCACGGCCATCCTCGACGATGACGGCGCCATGATCGGCTCGATGCTGGTGATGGCGGCCGAGTCCCGGGCGGCGTTGGACTCGTGGTTGCGGGTCGAGCCCTACGTGGTCGAGGACGTCTGGCGTGAGGTGCGCGTCAACCGGTGCGCGATAGGACCTTCGTTCCTACCGGCCGGCGAAACCTCCCCATGACCTCTGCCCCGGCGGCCGAGGACGCGTGAGCCGACGCGCCCCCGGTTCCGCCTTGAAGGGGAGCCGGGGGCGTCGTCTGCGGTCTCAGCGGCCGTTGAAGGCGTCGCGCAGCCGGGAGAAGAAGCCCTGCTGTCCGGGGGAGAACTTGCCGGGCGGGCGCTCCTCGCCGCGCAGCACGGCCAGGCGGCGCAGGAGCTCCTCCTGCTCCTCGTCGAGCTTGGTGGGCGTCTCGATGTTCACGTGGATCATCAGGTCGCCGCGGCCGTTCTCGTTGAGGTGCTTGACGCCCCGTCCGTACATCGGGATCTGCTGGCCGGACTGCGTGCCGGGCCGGATGTCGATTTCCTCCGGGCCGTCGAGGGTCTCCACGGTCAGCGACGTGCCGAGCGCGGCGGCGGTCATCGGCACCTGGACGGTGCAGTGCAGGTCGTCGCCCTGCCGCTCGAAGATCGCGTGCGGGCGTTCGACGATCTCCAGGAACAGGTCGCCGGCCGGGCCTCCGCCCGGGCCGACCTCGCCCTCGCCGGCGAGCTGGATGTGCGTGCCGTTCTCCACGCCGGCCGGGATGCGGACCTTGATCGTACGGCGGGTGCGGACCCGGCCGTCACCGGAGCACTCGGGGCACGGGGTGCGGATCACGCTGCCGTAGCCGCCGCACTGCGGGCAGGCGCGGGAGGTCATGACCTGGCCGAGGAAGGACCGGGTGACCTGCTGCACCTCGCCACGGCCGTGGCACATGTCGCAGGTCTCCGGCTGGGTGCCGGGCGCGGTGCCGGCTCCCGTGCAGTTGGTGCAGACGATCGCGGTGTCGACGGTCAGCTCGCGCGTGGTGCCGAACGCGGTCTCGGCCAGGTCGAGCTCGACGCGGATCGTGCCGTTGCGGCCGCGGCGCGCCCGGCTGCGCGGACCGCGCTGGGTCTGCGTGCCGAAGAAGGCGTCCATGATGTCGCTGAACGGGAAGCCCGCCCCGAATCCGCCGCCCGCGGCGCCGCCGCCGGGCGCGAAGGGGTCCGCGCCCAGGTCGTACATCTCGCGCTTCTTGGGGTCGGAGAGCACCTCGTACGCCTGGGTGATCTCCTTGAACCGGTCCTGGGTCTCGGGATCGGGGTTGACGTCCGGGTGCAGCTCTCGTGCGAGTCTGCGGTAGGCCTTCTTGATCTCGTCCGCACCCGCGTCGCGGCGTACTCCGAGGGTCGCGTAGTAGTCGTTCGCCACTTATGACCCCGCCAGTATCTGACCGACGTAACGTGCCACTGCGCGTACCGCTCCCATCGTGCCGGGGTAGTCCATCCGCGTCGGGCCGAGCACGCCGAGCCGCGCCACGGTCTGGTCGCCGGCGCCGTATCCGCTGGCGACCACCGAGGTCGTGAACAGGCTCTCGTGGGGATTCTCGGTGCCGATCCGTACGGTGAGGCCGGCGGGATCACCCATCTCGCCGAGCAGCCGCATCAGGACGACCTGTTCTTCCAAGGCCTCCAGCACCTCGCGGAGGCTCTGGGACAAGTCGGCGCGGGCGAGGTTCGCCGCGCCGGCGATGACGATCTTTTCTTCGTGTTTCTCGATCAGCGTCTCGAGCAGCACCGACAGCACGGTCGCGGCGAGCGGCCGTTCGTCGGGCGGCAGCCGGTCGGGCACCTCGGCGACGACGCCGGGCACGTCGTTCAGCCAGCAGCCGTCGAGGTGGGCGTTGAGCAGCGCGCGCAGGTGCGCGATGGACTCCTCCGAGACGCCCTCGGGCATCTCGATGGTCCGCTGCTCGACCCGGCCGGTGTTGGTGATGATGACCAGCAGCAGCCGCTCCGGGCCGATCGGCACCAGCTCGACGTGGCGTACCGCCGAGCGCGTGAGCGAGGGGTACTGCACGACGGCGACCTGCCGGGTCAGCTGCGCCAGCAGCCGTACGGTGCGGGTCACGACGTCGTCGAGGTCGTAGGCGCCGCCGAGGAACGTCTCGATGGCGCGCCGCTCCGCCACGGACAGCGGCTTGATCGTCGACAGCCGGTCGACGAAGAGCCGGTATCCCTTGTCGGTGGGCACGCGGCCCGCGCTCGTGTGCGGCTGGGCGATGTAGCCCTGCTCCTCGAGCATCGCCATGTCGTTACGGATCGTGGCCGGGGAGACGCCGAGATTGTGCCGGTCGGCCAGCGCCTTGGAACCCACGGGTTCATTGGTGGACACGTAGTCCTCAACGATGGCACGGAGCACCGCCAGCTTGCGATCGTCGAGCACGCACTCACCTCCCACGGTCGGCTTGGCACTCCACGTTCTTGAGTGCCAAGTGTACGGCGATCGGCGACCTTCGCGGTGAGTCGGCGGCGATGAACGACGGCGCGAATGGGTCGCTTCCTCAGATCGCCACGCAGTGGCGCAACGCCGTGCGCCACACCGGTATTCCGGCGTTCGCGGTGGCGTCGGCGCGCAAGCGTACCGGTTCGCGGGCGTGTTGGTCCCGGCTCGGCCGGGTTGGTCCCGGTACGTTGCGGCCCGTGCGGAGCAAGGATTACGGCGATGACGTTCTCGCGGGCGACTGGCGGCGTCCGCGCAAGGGCCAGATCCCCGAGATCGCGGCCGAGCCCGGCCTGGTGGCCGAAGATCCCTCCAGCGGCTTCTGCGGTGCGGTCGTGGCCTGTGCGAAGGACGCGGTGACCCTGGAGGACCGATTCGGCAAGCGGCGGGTGTTCCCGCTCGCCAAGGCCGGGTTCCTGATCGACGGCAAGCCGGTGACGCTCGTCCGCCCCACGTCAGCGCCGGGCCGTGCGCTGTCGGCCTCCGGCTCCGTCGCGGTACGGGACCTGCGCGCCCGGGTCGCACGGGAGAGCCGCATCTACGTCGAGGGCAAGCACGACGCGGAGCTGGTGGAGAAGATCTGGGGTCACGACCTGCGCGTCGAGGGGGTGGTCGTGGAGTTCCTCGAGGGCGTCGACCACCTGCCGGAGATCGCCGAGGAGTTCGGCCCCGGACCGGGCCGCCGCCTGGGCGTGCTGGTGGACCACCTGGTCACGGGCTCGAAGGAGTCGCGGATCGCCGACCAGGTCGCGTCGCCGTACGTTCTGGTCACCGGGCATCCGTTCATCGACATCTGGCAGGCGGTCAAGCCGGCCGCGCTCGGCATCCGCGCCTGGCCGGACGTCCCGCGCGGCGTTCCGTGGAAGGAGGGCGTGATCGCGGCGCTCGGCTGGAAGGGCGAGCCGGGCGAGGTCTGGCAGACCATCCTCGGCCGGGTGCGCAGCTACACGGACCTGGAGCCCGCGCTCCTCGGCCGGGTCGAGGAGCTGATCGACTTCGTCACCGATCCCTCGGCCGACGACTGACCGCGCGGCCCCCGGCGGGCGCCTGACCACGTGACCCCACAGGCGACGGCTGACCGCGCGGTCTCCCCGGCCGGCGGCTGACCGCGCAACCATCCGCGGCGCGCCCGCGTCTCATAGACTGCGACACCGCATCATGGGGACATTTCAGCACCTGTCCCTGCCGGAGGGGGCACGCGCGATGACCTACGGCCAGCACCACGGCGGGCCGCCGTACGCGGGACAGCCGCACGGCCGGCCACCGCATGGGCAGCCGCCGTACGGGCAACCGCCGTACGGCCCGCCGCCGGACGAGCCGGGACAGCCGCCGTACGGGCCGCCGCAGTACCCCCGGCCGGGGTACGCGCTTCCGGGGCATCCGGCGCCGCCCGGCCACGGGCTGCCGCCCCAGGGACACCACGACCCGTACTCCGGGCAGCCCACGCGCCGCCGCCGGCCGGAGACGCCGACCGGCGGGCCGGTCGACGACGAGGACGAGCGCTGGGCGGTACCCGCCTACGTCGGGATGTTCGTGTCCGGCTTCGTCGCCCCGGCCGTCGTCCTGGCCGCCAAGGGACGGACGTCGAACTTCGCGCGTTTCCACGCGACACAGGCGCTCAACCTGTTCGTGGCGATGTTCGTCTGCACGTCTCTGTCGCTCCTGCTGGCCTACTTCAAGGGACCGGACTGGCTGCCGCTCGTGCTGCTCGCGCTGGCGGCCGACTGCTTCTTCGTGATCAGAGCGGCGATCGGCGCGAACCGCTGCGAGTGGTACCGTCTGCCCGCGCTCGTCGCCTGGCGCATCTTCCGGTGAGGAGTCTCCATGGCCGATTCCGAGCACGAGAGTGAGCCGCCGCACGACGGCTGGCACCCTCCGTCGGGTCCCGCCGGCCCGCCGCCTCCCGACGCTCCTCCGTGGCCGCCGTACGGCGGCGCTCCCCCGCCTCCTCCCGGCCCGGGCCCCTACCACGGCCCACCGCCCGGCTACCACGGCCCACCGCCGGGCTACACCGGTCCGCCTCCGGGTTCCGGCGGCCCGCCGCCGGGCGGGTACTACGGTCCGCCGCCCCCGTACGGGCCGGGCATCACCGGGCCGGACGACACGACGTGGGCTCTCCTGGGGTACCTGGGCCAGTTCCTCATCGGCTTCATCGCCCCGCTGATCGTCTATCTGGCCCGCAAGGACCAGTCGCCGTTCGTCCGCTTTCACGGCGCGCAGGCCCTCAACCTGGCTCTGAGCTACCTGGCCGTCTTCTTCGGCGCCATCGCCATCGCCATCATCGGCGGGGCGGCGCGGATGCCCGCGGTGGCGATCGTCGCGATCCTGCTGATGTTCGCCTTCGCCATCGTGCACCTCGTGTACCTGATCGTCGGTGCGGTCAAGGCCGGCCGTCGCGAGATGTACCCGATCCCGACGTGGCTCTGCTGGCGGATGATCAGGTGAGGTCGCGGACGACGGCGTCGGCCAGGAGTCGTCCGCGCAGGGTGAGCACGGCGCGCCCCGCGTCGTACGCCTCGGGGACCAGCAGGCCGTCGCCGACCGCACGGCGGACCGCGGCCGGGTCGTCGAACAGGCCGAGCGGGCAGCCGTCCGCCAGCCGCAGCTCCAGCATGATGCGTTCGAAGCGGCGGTCGGCGTCCTCCAGCACCTCGCGGGCGTGCGCGGGGGTGGTCTCCTCCGCGAGCCGGGAGGCGTACGCGGCCGGGTGCTTGACGTTCCACCAGCGTGTGCCGCCGACGTGGCTGTGCGCGCCGGGGCCCACGCCCCACCAGTCGCCACCGGTCCAGTAGAGCAGGTTGTGGCGGCAGCGGGCCTCCTCGCTCGCCGCCCAGTTGGAGATCTCGTACCAGCCGAGGCCGTGCCCGGTGAGAGCGGCCTCGGCGGCGAGGTAGCGGTCGGCCATCGCGTCGTCGTCGGGCTGGGCCAGCTCACCGCGGCGCACCCGCGCGGCCAGGCGGGTGCCCTCCTCGACGATCAGGGCGTACGCGGAGACGTGGTCGGGCCCGGCGGCGACCGCGGCGTCGAGGCTGGCCTGCCAGTCGGCGTCGCTCTCGCCCGGCGTGCCGTAGATCAGGTCGAGGTTGACGTGGTCGAACCCGGCCTCCCGCGCCCAGGTCACGCACTGCTGCGGTCGGCCCGGGGTGTGCGTGCGGTCGAGCACGGCCAGGACGTGCTCCCGTACGCTCTGCATGCCGAACGACACGCGGGTGAAGCCCGCCTCGCGCAGCTCGGTCAGGTACGCCGGGCCGGCCGTCTCGGGGTTGGACTCGGTGGTGACCTCCGCGCCGGCGGCCAGCCCGAACTCCTTGCCGATCGCCTCCAGCACCCGGCCGAGGTCGCCCGCGGGCAGCAGCGTGGGCGTGCCGCCGCCGACGAACACCGTCTCCACCGGCAGGTCGACGTCGCCCAGCACACGCCGCGCCATGCGGATCTCGGCGATCGCCGTGTCGGCGTAGGACTCGCGTGAGGCACCGCGGAGTTCGGTCGCGGTGTAGGTGTTGAAGTCGCAGTAGCCGCAGCGCGTGACGCAGAACGGCACGTGCACGTAGAAGCCGAACGGCCGGCCGCCCAGGCCGGTCAGGGCGCTCGCGGGCAGCGCTCCGTCTCTCGGAACCGGGTCCCCGTCGGGCAGCGTCGATGGCACGTCTCAAGTGTGCCGCCCCCGGGAGGGTGCCCGCGCCGTGGCCCTGCCCGGAACCCCACCCGCATCGCTCGCGGCGGGCGAGGTTCTCCGGGCGGTCCCTCAGGCGCCGGGGACCGGCAGAGACCAGGACGCGGCGCGGAACTCCGCCCACACCGTCGTACGCCCGGAGTGCTCGGTCACCCCCCAGGCGTCCGCGAGCGCGTCGACGATCAGGATGCCCCGGCCGCTCTCCGCCTGAGCGTCGCGGCGGATCCGCGGCCGGCCCGCCGTCGTGCCGTCGTTGGTGACCTCGGCGCGGACGACCTCCCCGTACGCGGACAGGCCGATGGTGATCTGTCCCCCGTCGCCGCTCGGCGTGTGCACGATCGCGTTGGTGGCGAGCTCGCTCACCCCCAGGGCGACCTTCTCCAGAGCGGGATGCCGCGACCCGAGCGTCTCGCGTACGAACCGGCGGCCGTTCGCCACCGAACGCTCGACGCCCGGCAGGGTGATGGTGCTGCGCGGCGCCGTGTCCCCCGCGGCGCCGCCATCCACATCGCGCGGGGAGCCGTCACGGTGAACCCCCCGCCCTGCCATAGCAGCGTCCAATCTTCCTCCCGTCGAACCGCGACCACGGCGTGTCTACCCTCGTGTGACGCAAAAACACCGAATCTCGTTCCGGTGGCCGGGTGAGGACCGTCGATCAGGCCGGCCCGCCGTTTCGCGGGAGGCGGTCTCAGGCGTGCTGCCGCAGCTCCAGCCCGTCGGCGAGCTCGCGCCACTGCGACCGGGGCAGGGACCCCTGCTCGTCGGTCGTGACCTGCAGGACCACATGATCGGCACCGGCCTCGCGGTGCGCGGCGATCCGCTCGCGGATCGCGTCCATGCCGCCCCAGGCGAACAGGGCGTCGACCAGCCGGTCGCTGCCGCCGTCGCGGAGGTCGTCGTCGGTGAAGCCGTAGCGGCGCAGGTTGCTCGTGTAGTTCGGCAGCTTGAGGTAGCCCGCGAGGCGGCCGCGCGCGGTGGTGCGGGCGCGTTCGGGATCGGTCTGGAGGACGACCTTCATCTCCGGGGCCAGCAGCGGGTCCGGCCCGAGGATCTCGCGGGCGGTGGCGGTGTGCTCGGGGGTGATGAGGTACGGGTGGGCGCCCGCGGCGCGGTCCCGTGACAGCGCGAGCATGCGGGGCCCGAGCGCGGCGAGCACCCGGCCGTCCTTGGGCGACCCGGCCGCGTCGAGCCGGTCGAGGAAGCCCACCATCGCGGAGTACGGCTTGGAGTAGTCCTTGGCCAGGGCGCCGTGGCTGGCGCCGAGGCCGAGCAGGAAGCGGCCGGGGTACTCGGCGGCGACGGCGGCCTGTTCCTCGGCCACCTCGGCGGCCTCGTAGTCCCAGATGCTCAGGATGCCGGTCGCGACGACGACGCGGGAGGTCGCCGCCAGGAGCGGGCGCGCGTGGCGTACGCCGGGACTGGCGCCGAGCCAGATCGCGCCGTAGCCGAGCTCCTCCAGCTCCGCCGCGGCCTCACGTATCTCGCCCGCGGCGCGCGGGTCCTCGTCGCGCAGCCCGGCGTCCCAGATGCCGATCCGGCCCAGTTCCATGTCCGGCTCCACCCTTCGGTCGACTTGTGAGAGGCGACAACCCGGCCGGACGGCGCGTTATTTCTTGCCCTTCTCCGGAGCGGCCGTGGTGGACAGGGCGGCGACGAAGGCCTCCTGCGGGACGTCGACCCGGCCGATCGTCTTCATCCGCTTCTTGCCCTCCTTCTGCTTCTCCAGCAGCTTGCGCTTACGGGAGATGTCACCGCCGTAGCACTTGGCGAGGACGTCCTTGCGGATGGCGCGGATGTTCTCGCGGGCGATGATCCGCGAACCGACCGCGGCCTGGATCGGCACCTCGAACTGCTGGCGCGGGATCAGCTCCTTGAGCTTGGCCGTCATCATCAGGCCGTACTCGCGGGACTTGTCCTTGTGCACGATCTGGCTGAACGCGTCCACCGACTCGCCCTGGAGCAGGATGTCGACCTTGACCAGGTCGGCCTCCTGCTCGCCGCTGGGCTCGTAGTCGAGCGAGGCGTATCCGCGTGTACGGGACTTCAGCTGGTCGAAGAAGTCGAAGATGATCTCGGCCAGCGGCAGCGTGTAGCGGATCTCGACGCGGTCCTCGGACAGGTAGTCCATGCCGAGCAGCACGCCGCGGCGGCTCTGGCACAGCTCCATGATCGCGCCGATGTGCTCGGCCGGCGACAGGAGCGTGGCCCGCACCACCGGCTCGTACACCGTGTTGATCTTTCCCTCGGGGAACTCGCTCGGGTTGGTGACCCGGTGCTCCTCGCCGTTCTCCATCACGACGCGGTAGACGACGTTCGGCGCGGTGGAGATCAGCGACAGGTCGAACTCCCGCTCGAGCCGCTCGCGGACGATCTCCATGTGCAGCAGGCCCAGGAACCCGCAGCGGAACCCGAAGCCGAGCGCCAGCGAGGTCTCCGGCTCGTACACGAGCGCGGCGTCGTTGAGCCGCAGCTTGTCGAGGGCGTCGCGCAGCTCGGGGTAGTCGTCGCCGTCCACGGGATAGAGGCCGGAGAAGACCATGGGCCGGGGGTTGCGGTAGCCGCCGAGAGGGTCGTCGGCCCGGCGGCTCGCGCTGGTCACCGTGTCGCCGACGCGTGCCTGGCGGACGTCCTTCACGCCGGTGATGAGGTAGCCGACCTCGCCGACCCCGAGCCCGTCGACCGGCTTGGGCTCGGGCGAGATCACCCCCACCTCGAGGGTGTCGTGCGCCGCGCCGGTGGACATCATGAGGCTCTTCTCACGCCGCGACAGGCGCCCGTCGACCACCCGTACGTAGGTGACGACGCCGCGGTAGGTGTCGTACACCGAGTCGAAGATCAGCGCCCGCGCGGGCCCGTCGGGGTCGCCCGTCGGCGGCGGCACGGTCGCGACGATGTTGTCGAGCAGGTCCGCGACGCCCTCGCCGGTCTTACCGGAGACCCGCAGGACCTCGGACGGGTCGCAGCCGATGATCCCGGCGATCTCCTCGGCGTACTTGTCCGGCTGCGCGGCCGGCAGGTCGATCTTGTTGAGGACCGGGATGATGTGCAGGTCCGCCTCGAGCGCGAGGTAGAGGTTGGCGAGCGTCTGCGCCTCGATGCCCTGGGCGGCGTCCACGAGGAGCACCGCGCCCTCACACGCCTCGAGCGACCGGGAGACCTCGTAGGAGAAGTCGACGTGCCCGGGGGTGTCGATGAGGTTGAGGACGTAGTCCTTCCACGGCAGGCGCACGGCCTGGCTCTTGATGGTGATGCCGCGCTCACGCTCGATGTCCATGCGGTCGAGGTACTGCGCGCGCATCTGGCGCTCCTCGACCACACCGGTGAGCTGCAGCATGCGGTCGGCGAGCGTCGACTTGCCATGGTCGATGTGCGCGATGATGCAGAAGTTGCGAATCACCGCGGGATCGGTGTGGGTCTGGTTCGGTACGGGCGGCACCGGCGTCCTCGGGAAGTGATGGAACTAGCGTTATCCATGGTCCCATGCCGCGCGCGATGCTCGGTTCCGCGCCCGCCCGGACCCCGCGTCTCCTCCCAGTCGTTGAAGGGGCGGCGGAAGTCGGCGAGGATCCGGACATGGCTTCGCCTCCACCCGCCGCCGGCCCGCGGCTGGCCTGGGCCGCCCTGCCGGCGTCCGTACGGTCGGCCGTCGAGGCACGCGCGGGCGCGGCCGTCGTACGGGCACGCGACCAGCGGGGCGGGTTCTCGCCCGGCGTGGCGGCGCGGCTGCTGCTGGAGGACGGGCGCCGGTTGTTCGTCAAGGCGGTGGCGCCGTCGATCAATCCGGTCTCCCCGGACCTCCACCGCGGCGAGGCCCGTACGCTCGCCGCACTGCCGGCCACCGCGCCCGCGCCGCGCCTGCTCTGGAGTTACGACGACGGTGACTGGGTGGTGCTCGGCATCGAGGACGTCGAGGGGCGTACGCCCGCGCTGCCGTGGCGCCGCGACGACCTCGACCGGGTCGTGGCGGCGGTCGCGGCGATGGCGCGGGCACTGACCCCGGCACCAGAGGGCTTTCCCGCCGTGGCGGAGAAGATGGACGCCGCGTTCACCGGCTGGCGGACGCTCGCCGCGGACCCGCCGCCGGACCTGGGCCCGTGGGAGTCGCGGCGGCTCGACCGGCTCGCCGCGGTGGAGGAGTCGTGGAGCGATCACGTGGCCGGCGACACGCTCCTCCACCTCGACCTGCGCGCCGACAACGTGCTGCTCGACCGCTCCGGCGGCGTGCACGTCGTCGACTGGGCCCACGCGTGCGTGGGCGCGCCCTGGGTCGATCTCGCGCTGCTCCTGGCCGAGGTGGACGATCCGGCCGCCGACGAGATCCTCGCCGATGCCGGAGCACCTCGCGAGGGCGTGGACGCGCTGCTGTGCGCGTTCGCCGGGCTGCTGGCCGAGCACTGCCGCCGCCCGTCCCCGCCCGGCCTGCCGACGATCCGCGCCTACCAGCGCGCGTACGCTGAGAGCACGATCGGCTGGCTGGCACGACGCTGGGAATCCGGTTCGGTTTGGGCGTTGGAGTAGGGCTTGGTAGGCTGTCCCACTGCGTGTGGGCGCGTTAGGTCCCGCGCCCCATCCCATCGACTTCATACCTGAGGCTTCTTTCGTGGCGAACATCAAGTCCCAGATCAAGCGGAACAAGCAGAACGAAAAGGCTCGTCTGCGTAACAAGGCGGTCAAGTCGGAGCTGAAGACCGAGATCCGCAAGTTCCGCGAGGCCGCGGAGTCGGGCGACGCCGACGCGGCCAACGCCCAGCTGCGCGTCGCGCTCCGCAAGCTCGACAAGGCCGCCAGCAAGGGCGTCATCCACAAGAACCAGGCCGCCAACCGCAAGTCGGCGATCGCCAAGCGCGCCGCCGCCCTGCAGGCCAAGTAAGGTTCTGAAGCTCTTCTGACGCCGCGCCCGACCGGGCGCGGCGTCGTTGTGCTGTCTCGACGTCAGGACAGCCGGTGGCGCACCCAGACGCACGGTTCGCAGTAGACCGCGTGACCATGCACGGTTTCGCAGTGCACCGGGACCAACGCGCCCGGCACCTCGACGGGGCCGGTGGTGTCGAACGGCAGCCCGGTCCAGGCGCGCCAGTCCGCGATGCTCCCGGCGATGGTCATCGCCCGTGCCGACGTCCCGGTGATCCGGCCCCCGGCCCGGACATGGACCCGTAGCCACGGATCGACCGGCAGGCCGTCCTCGCGGCGCAGGTTCGCGTAGTCGACGATCGACATCTGCGGATGATGATGTTTGGCATTGGGCCTCACCGGCGCGACCAGGTCGGCGTAGCCCTGGTCAGCGGCGTTGCGGCGCATCGCGGCGAGCATGATCGATGACATGCCCTTGCCCTTGAGATCCGCCCGGACGGAGATCTCCAGTGCGGACACCATCGTGCCTCGACGGCGGACCGACCGGTCGCGCGCCGCGATGAGAACGACCTGGTCCCAGCCACCGGCCGGAAGTGACTCCTCTGGGTCACTCGCCCAGGTGAACGGCACGCTGTAGCCCTTGGCGACCAGGCGGTCCGGACGGTTCCGGTCGATCGCGATCAGCACGAACTCGGGGTAGGCCGTGACGGCGTCGCCGTAGTACAGCGGAGCGACCGGATCCTGCCGCATGAACGCGGGCCAGTCGTTGAAGTCCTCCAGCAGCGGCACGAGGTCGGGCCGCTGCGCTGCGGTGGTCACCAGTAGATCCATGGTGCCGCTCCCTCGTGCTCCCGGGTCCAGGCCCGGCGCACGCTACCGAGCCGGCCCCGGGCACGCACCTGGTTTTCGCCGGCGCCGGGATCGCGCCCCGTGGGTGATGGTTCAGGGGGTCGCGGGCCAGGAGCCGGTGATCTGCCGGTCGAGTTCCGCCCAGGTGGCGACCGGGTGTACCCAGCCGGGC
This sequence comes from Actinoallomurus oryzae, assembly GCF_039541955.1. Lineage (NCBI taxonomy): Bacteria > Bacillati > Actinomycetota > Actinomycetes > Streptosporangiales > Thermomonosporaceae > Actinoallomurus > Actinoallomurus oryzae. The sequence goes on from NZ_BAABHF010000017.1 coordinate 182,576, forward strand.
GGCGTGGCGGGCTGGGGGCCGAACAGGTACAGGTGCGGCACCAGTCCCCGCAGGGTCGTGTGCACCGAGAGGCGGTCGTCGACCATGTGGGTGATGCCGAGTTCGGCGCAGTGGCCGGCCTTGTCGGCGCGTTTTCGGCAGAAGCGGACGTGCTGCGGTGCGATTCCCGTGCGCCGGTAGAAATCGTGGCGGTCGAGCCATTCCAGCGTGCGGCGTTGAATGCGCTCGCCGCACTTCGATATCACCCAGACACGGCCGCCGAAGCGGTCGACCAGTCCCGGCAGCGTCTCGAACATGCCCTCCGTGGCCGGGGACCGCATCGCCTCCTCGGCGTCTCCGTCGAGGAAGGCGGTGTCCGCCTCACCCGATTCCGCCGCGCCGCCGTGGATGACCCGGCCGAAATCCACTCCCAGGCGCGGTTGTGTCATGACATTCATCGCACCAGATTGCGGCATATCCCGCCCGGCGGTAAACCGATTATCCCGACCGCCGTCTAACGGCCGAATCCATTGATATACCGCTCGACCGCCCGCCGGTCGTATCCCCGGAACACCACGTCGAACAACGGAGGCGGCCCGCCGGGCCGGGGACCGGTGGTGCCGCCCGTCGTCAGATTTCGTACGTACTCGTCCACCTGCCGCCGGTCGTACCCTCGCCAGACGACCGGGAAGTCCGGTCCTTGCGCCGCAGGCTCCCACAGCTCTTCCACGCGCTCACCCGTCCTGACCCGGCGCCCGCCCACCGAGGCGCGTCAGCGCGTGCCGCGGGCGGCGACGATCTGGTTGATCGCCTTCTCCAGAGCGTATGCCGGATCGGCACCCGCGCCCTTCACTTGAGCATCGGTCTCGGCCACCACCTGGAGGGCCTGCGCGACGCCCTCCGGGGTCCAGCCGCGCAGCTGCTGCCGTACGCGGTCGACCTTCCACGGCGGCATGCCCAGCTCCTTGGCGAGCCCGGCGCCGCGCAGCCCGCGGGGAGCGCCGCCGACCTTGGCGAGTGAACGGACGCCCTGAGCCAGCGCGCTCGTGATCAGCACCGGGGCGACGCCCGTGGCCAGGGCCCAGCGCAGCTGTTCGAGCGCGTCCGCGAGCTTGCCCTCCACCGCGCGGTCGGCGACGTTGAATCCGCTGACCTCCGCGCGCCCGCGGTGGTAGCGCGCGACCGCCGCGTCGCCGACCTTGCCGCCGGTGTCGGCGACGAGCTGGCTGCAGGCGCTGGCGAGCTCACGCAGGTCGTTGCCCACGGCGTCGAGCAGGCTGCGCGCGGCGTCCTCACCGATGCTGCCGCCGGCCCGGCGTACCTCGGACCGTACGAACGCGACCCGCTCCCCCGGCCGGGTGATCTTCTGACAGGTCACCTTGCGCGCGCCCGCCTTGGTGAGGGCGTCGACCAGCGCCTTGCCCTTGACACCGCCCGCGTGCACGACGACGAAGTCGATGTCGTCGGCGGGATCCCGGGCGTACGCGCCGATCTCGGCGATCAGGTCCTTGCCGAAGTCCTGCGCGGAGCGGAGCACGACGACCCGGCCCCCACCGAACAGCGACGGCGACGTCAGCTCGGCGAGCGCCCCGCGGTTCAGCGTCGCCGGGGTCAGCTCGTGCACGTCGACATCGGACTCGCGCGCGCGTGCGGCGCTGACGACGTCGGCGATCGCCCGGTCGACCAGCAGTTCTTCGTCACCGACGATCAGGGTGAGGCGTTCGGAGGACACGCTTGCAGCATGCCATGCCACGAGGATCCCCCGCGCCGTACCGGCGACTTCAGCCATTGCCCGGCGGCCGGATCCCACAACGGCGACTTCGCGGTGATGCTGCTCGCCAACGGCCGCACCATCCGTCCTCGCCGACACCGACGGGCCCGCGGCCTGGACATGGCGCGGGCGCCGTCCTGCTGCGCGCCAGAGCCGCGGCCGCCCCGTGCCGAACCGCGGCCACGACCGACCAGGAGCCGCACTCCGACACGACACGGGCAGGCCACAACCGTGCGCGGGGCGGTGGCGGGACCACACGATGACCGCGTCGCAGCGGCACGGTCTCCGCCGCGCGACCGGCGGCCCCGGCGCCGCCCGCGGCCAGGCTGTCGCCGCCGAGCACGCGGGCGCGACCGGCCGGGGAACCGTGAAGGGGCGCGTTCGGTGGCTGTCGTCAGCCGGTGCCGGCGGGTACGTGTGGGCGGAAGGCGACGGCGCGTACCGGACCGAGGTCGTCGTTCTTCGGGTCGGGTGGCAGCGGGAACACCGTCGTCAGCAGCCGCCAGCCGAGCGGATGCGTCTCGCTGAGGGAGACGAGCAGCGAACGGCACTCCTCGGCGGGCAGGAAGCGGTGCTCGGGCTCGGCGAACCGGAGATGGCCGATGCGCAGTTCGAGCGCGCGGCCGGCGCGGATGTTGCGCACCCAGTCGGCGCGGTTCCCCCATGCGGCGACCACGACGACCTCGCCGGTCTCGTGGTCGAGACGGGCGACCTCCAGCACGGTCTCGCGGCGCAGCCCGGTGAGCCGTCCCTGGTGGGCCAGATAGAGGAAGCGCTTGCCGAGAAGGAAACCCAGGTCGCGGCGGTACACCCAACGCGGTGCCCGCAGAGCGTGGAGCAACAACCCCTCGGGTCTACGGGCGCCGGACGCTTCTCGGCTCATCGTCCAATAATGCCCGATCGAATCCGGGATGGGCGCTTGGAACGAGCTCGTCCGGATCTCGTGCGGCCTCCGGCGGGACGGCGGGAATCGCCATTACCCGCGGCCGGTTACGTGGTACATGGCCGAATTCAGTGATGTGCGCTGGTCAGTGCTGGACCTCGTGCCGGTGAGCACGGCGACGACCCCCGCGGAGGCGTTGCGGGCGTCCGTCGATCTCGCCCCGGTGGTGGAACGGCTCGGTTACCACCGCCTGTGGGTGGCCGAGCACCACGGCATGCCCGGTATCGCCAGTTCTTCCCCCGCCGTCCTCATCGCGCATCTCGCGGAGGCCACGACGACCCTCCGGGTGGGTTCGGGCGGCGTGATGCTGCCGAATCACGCGCCGCTGGTCGTGGCGGAACAGTTCGGCACGCTGGAGGCGCTGCACCCGGGCCGCATCGACCTGGGCATCGGCCGCGCACCGGGCACGGACCAGGCGACGGCGTACGCCCTGCGCCGCAGCCCCGACCTGAGCGCCGACGCGTTCCCCGAGGACCTGGCCCAGTTGCGGGCGTTCCTCGACGGCACGTACCCGCGGATCCGCGCGGTGCCCACCGGCGCCAACCCGCCGGCCGTCTGGCTCCTGGGCTCGAGCGGGTACAGCGCGCAGCTCGCGGGCGTTCTCGGCCTGCCGTTCGCGTTCGCGCACCACTTCAGCGCCCGGTTCACCGATCCCGCGCTGGAGCTGTACCGGTCGAGCTTCGAACCGGCCGGTGGCCTGGACCGGCCGTACGCGATGGTGACCGCGGCGGTGTTCGCCGCCGACACCGATGAGGAGGCACAGCGCCTCGCCGCCCCGCAGGGCCTGTCGATCCTGCGGCTGCGCTCGGGCAATCCGGGCCTGCTGCCGACTCCGGAGGAGGCACAGGCGTACGAGTACACGGCGCAGGAGCGCGAGGCGATCGCGGCGTTCACCGAGTCGCACATCGTGGGCGGCCCGGACACCGTCCGCAAGGGTCTGCTGGAACTGCTCGAACGCACCCGTCCGCAGGAACTCATGGTCTCCATGAACATCGGCGACCCGACCGCCCGCCGCCGCTCGTACGAGATCGTCGCGGAGATCGCCGAAGACCTCTGACCGCCCGGCCCCGACACCGGCGACGCCCGCGCCGCACCTCGCCGTGCTGCCGTACGGTACGAGCCGGCCTCCGGCCCGCCACCCGGACACGCCTACGGTTCCCACGGTCCGTGGCTCACCGTACGGCGGCCCCGAACGACCACCCATCGGTGTTCAGTCGGCGCGGAGGCGGCGGCCGAGTGACGTTGCGTTGCGTACGTCCTGGCGCTTGCGGACGTAGACCGTGACGTGCCGATTGTCCGCGAGGGGCGCCAGGTCCACGCCGGGGGCGATGTTCGCGATGAAGAGCTCACTCAGCTCGGGCAGGGCGGCCAGCGGGGCCAAATCGGTGACGTTTTCGCAGGCACGGAGCCAGAGCGTCTTCAGCTGAGCCAGTTCGCCGATCGGCGTCAGGTCGGCGATGTTCGTGTCCTCCAGGTCGAGGAAGGTGAGTCCGCGCATCTGGGCCAGCGGGGTGAAGTCGGTGATGGCACGGCAGCCCCACAGACCGAGTTCGCGCGGATTCAGCGGGACGAGCTGCCCGAGGTCTTCCAGCCGGGGCGAATGGTTGAGCAGCAGAGTCCTGACGCGGGGCATGCGCTCGGCCAGGGTCTCAAGGCCGGTGCTCAGGGAGGACGCCCGCAGCGCGAGCTGGGTGAGCGACCGGGGAACGGGCAGGTCGCGGATGTCCTCCAACGCGTGGCAGTTGGTCAGGGTCAGCGACGTCAGCGAACCCTGCTCGCGCAGCGGGGACAGGTCCGTGACGTTCGTCAACCGGCCGAGAAGCAGCTGCCGCAGCTCCGGAAGGCCCCGGACGAAGTGCAGGTCGGTGATGCCGTGGGCGGTCAGCGCAAGGGCGTGGAGCCTTCGCAGCCGATGCAACGGCGTGAAGTCCTCCACGCTCGCTTCGGTGGAGACGGTGAGGTCTTCGAGGGTCTCGGCGTAGGCCGTGAGCGGCTCCAGGCCGCCGGAGCGCAACCCGTGGATCGACAGCCGTGTGAACGGCTTGTCCAGGTCGCTAAGGAGGGACAGGTCGTCCATGACCTGCGGGTCGAGGTGGAGCGACGTCAGCCGCCGGAGATGGCGTGCCGCGGGGAGCAGACGCGGCTCCGACAGGCGGAGGCTTCCGGCGATCAACGGCGCGTCGGCCAGGACCTCCGAGGCGTACCGGTCCGCGTCGAAGTACTCCCAGCCCTTGACCAGTTCCTCCTGCACCTCCTCCCGGGGATCCGCTCCGTACCCGGCGAGCAGGTCGAGAGCGCCGGGCCCGTTGACCAGCCACGCGGTGCGGACGACGGCTCGGGCCGCCGCGGCGGACAGCCCGTCCGGTGTACGGGGAAGGCGGTCGAGGATCGGCTCGCCGACGTTCGACAGCGAACGGGCGGAGGCCAGGTCGCGCGGCGGGACGAGGTCGTCGAGGCAGTTCTCGATGTCCCCGCGCAGCTCGCCGGGGATGGCGGGGAGGGTCTCCAGGCATCCGGCGACCAGCAGTTTCAGCCGCCGCGCGTTACGCGGCTCCGCGCGGGCCCGGGCGAGCAGGCCGCCCAGCAGCTCCGCGCGCTGCGGCGCGTTGGCGTGGCCCGCGGCCATGATGATGGTCTCGTGCCACTGGTCCTTGTGCGCCTGGGCGACCAGCGGTTCCAGGTCGCCGTCGTCGGCGAACTGCTTGGCGGTGAGGTATTCCTGCACGGTCCGGTGCACGAAGTCGATCCGGCCGGGCACGGGCTCGCGCAGGACACCGCTGCGCTCCAGGAGGTGGGCGAGCACGGCCTCGGCGTCGCCCGGTGCGCTCGGCATCGCGGCGAGCTTCTCGGCGGTCCGGCGGATCACCGCGTCTCTCGGCAGCTCGGTGCGTCCGGTGATCGACAGACGCCAGGCGAGCTCCTGCAGGATCAGCAGTTTGTGCGCGCGCTGGAGCGTGATGCCGTCGTCGGCCTGGATCTGGCGTTCGACGTCACGGCGCTCGAGCAGGAGCTCGAGCGCCGCCGCGTACAGGCCCATCCGGTCGCGCGGCAGCTGTTTCTCCCGGTCGAGGTTGAGCGCGCAGAGCATCGCGGCGAGCAGCGGGCTGCCGGCGAGCGCGCGCAGGTGAGGCGCCGACTCCATGCGCGCCAGCAGCGCCGCCTCGAAGCCCGGCAGTTGCTCCGGCGCGCACGGAAGGTCCCCCGCGTCACGGACCGCGGCGTGCCAGTGCCGGATCAGTGCCTTGATGTCGTCGGGTGTCATCCGCTCCAGCAGCGCGGTCGTGAACCCCTCCGCCCCGAGCCAGTCGGCCCCGGCCGCCGCGGGCCGCGACGTGACCACGACGCGCAGCCCCGGATACTGGGCGATGAGGCCGGCGAGCCACGGGCGTACGGCCCGTCGCTGCGCGCTCGGCAGCTCGTCGACTCCGTCGACCATGAGCAGAACGCGGCCGTCCTGGAGACGGCGGTGCACCCAGCCGGCCGGCATCAGCCCGGCGATGGAGTCCGCCACCCCTTCGAGGAACCGCTCTGGCGGCGGCAGCGCACGCCCGGTGTGGCTGCGCAGCTTGATCAGGAACGGCACGCGGCCGTTCCATTCCGCGAGATCCCCGGTGAAGGTGCCCCGGGCGGCGGAGATCGCCAGCCAGCGGAGCAGGGTGCTCTTGCCGGACCCCGCCTCACCTCTGATGAGCGTCAGCGGGGCGCGGGCCAGCGCGGCCTCCACCCGGAGCGTCGCCTCGCCGGGCTCGCGCTCGCGCGTGCGCCATTCGTCGAGGTGCGGCGTGCGAATGGTGCGGCGCCGGCGGTCGCCGGTGGGGTCGCCGGCCGAGACGCTGAGGCTGATGTAGGCCACGCTCAGCGTCGTACGGGGACGGTAACGCTCGACGCGCACGCCGAAGAGCTCGAGAACGTCGAGGGTGACGCTGATGTGCTCGAGGTAGCGGCGGCGGAACGCCTCGTCGGTCGCCGCGCCCTCCGGAGCGTCGAGCGTGCGGACCGGCAGACGGGCCAGGAGCAGTTCGACCTGTTCGGAGACGCTGGAGAGACGTGCGAGCGCCTCGGTGGAGGCCCGGGGCCCGAACAGCGGCAGCTGCTGGACGATGCGCACGAAGCAGTCACAGCATTCGTCCAGCACGACGTCGTACAGACGGGCACCCGTGTGTCCGAGCTGAGCCTCGATGCGGCGCTGGGGCAGGCCCGCGCGGATCCGGGCGGCGACGCGCGCGGGGTCCAGGTCCGCAGCGAACAGCGCGCGGTCGGACAGATCGGCGTCGCTCAGCGTCAGCACGACTTCCGCGAGCGCGGCCGCCTTGCCGCCCTCGTCCAGCCCGCCGTACTCATGGCCGCACACGGCGAGCAGCCGTTCGGCGAACTGGTCGGCGACGTCGGCGACCTGGCGTTCGAACCGCCGGCGCGCGATCCGGTCGGGGAACCGCGCCCGGGTCAGCTCGATGAGGTCCTTGCCCCGGTCTCTCTCGCCGGCACGGGCGGTGAGCCATGCCTGCGCCAGATGGCTCCCCAGCGCCTTGCCGACCGCGACCGCCGCGGTTTCCAGCGTCATCCAGGCCTCCCGCAGCCAGAGCGTGAGGGCATTATCGAGGAATAGGAGGACACGAGCACATACGCCCGCCCACACCCGGCGGAGGCCACGTGTACCCCGGAGGGCGGCGCGCCCGGCCATGAGCCCGCCTTCGCCGGAGGCGGCGACCGCCCAGGGCCGTGCCCTCGGTCCGCCCGGCCCCAGTCCTTTTTTCGCCGGAGGTTCGACCGGTTCCCCCGGTTCGCCCGGCCACGGACCTTCCTTCACCGGAGGATGCGGCCGCCGGAACGTGCCTGCGGTTTCCTCACTTCGCACTGTCATGGTCTGTTCCTCCGGGTCACGACGGCGGGGCCTGAGGGGGAGCCGATGACGGCGACGTCGCCGTCACGGTCGGTGCGGTAGACGCGCTCGCCGAGACGGGCCAGCGCGGACATGGTCGACGGCGCCGGATGGCCGTAGTCGTTGCCCGCCCCCACGGAGGCGATCGCCACCCGGGCGCGCACGGCGGCGAGGAAGGCCGGATCCTGATGTGACGAGCCGTGGTGCGGGATCTTCAGCACCTGTGCGGAGGGAACACCGGCCGCCAGGAGCTCGCGCTGCGCCTCGATCTCGACGTCGCCGGAGAGCATGACGCTGAGGTGCGGCCAGCGCGCGAGCATGACGATGCTGGCGTTGTTGACCGTCGTGCCGGTGTCCCGCTCGGTCACGCGCGCGGTGCTGAGAGGGCCGAGGACGGCCAGGGTGAGCGGGCCGACCGTCCAGACGTCCCCGATGCCGGCCGTGCGGGGCGTCCGGCCGTTCAGGAGGTGCCGCTCCTCACCGTCGCTGTCCGGGCTCGTCATGACGGTGCCGACGACCCGGCCGCGCAGCACCCCGGGCAGGCCGTCGATGTGGTCGGCGTGCGGATGGGTGAGGACCAGCAGCGGAACGGTGTGGACCCCGAGGTCGTGCAGGCACCGGTCCATCGCCCGCGGATCGGGGCCGGTGTCGACGACGACGGCCTGCCCGGGGCCGGTGGACAGCGCCAGCCCGTCGCCCTGACCGACGTCGCAGGCCACGAACAGCCAGCCGCGCGGCGGCCAGGAGGGCGCGAAGACGTGCATGCCGACGGCGATGAGCGCGACGCCCGCCAGGACCGCCGCGGCGATGCCGCGGGGCAACGGCCTGCGGAGCACGAGGACACCCGCGAGGACGGCGGCGAGCAGGAGCGTGACGCCCGTGAGGCCGGCCGGCCATCCGATCACCGCGTACGGCATCGAGGCGAAGAACCGGGCGACGCTCGTGATCCAGCCGACGGCCAGGCCCGCCGGCCACACGATGAGGCGGGCGGCGCCGAGGGAGAACGGCGCGACCGTCGCGGCGAGGACGCCGAGCAGCGTCGCGGGCGCGACGGCCGGAGCGGCGAGGAGGTTGGCCGGTATCGCGGACAGGCTGACGCCGGTGCCGAGCATCGCGAGCAGGGGCGCGCAGGCGAGATGCGCGGCGGCGGACACGGCGAGAGCCTCGGCGAGGCCTCGTGGCATCCGCCCGCTGAGCCGGTCGCGCCAGGCCGGGGCGAGCACGAGGATGCCCGCCGTCGCGAACGCCGAGAGCGCGAAGCCGTACGACCGGGCCAGCTCCGGATCGGCGAGAACGAGGACCAGGACGGCGGCGCAGAGCGCGGGAACGCCCTGGCGCTCGCGCCCGCCGACCACCGCGACCAGTGCGACGCCGCCCATGACGGCGGCACGCAGCACGCTCGGCGAGGGACGCGCCAGCACGACGAAGCCGACGATGGCGGCGCCGGCGAGCAGCGGGCCCGCCCGCCGGCCCAGCCCCGCGAACCGGCCGAGGCCGAGCACGGCACCCAGGATCAGCGAGAGGTTCTCGCCGCTGACGGCCATGAGGTGGGTGAGCCCGGCCTTCTCGAACGCGTCGGCCAGGTCGGGCCGGAGCAGCGAGGTGTCGCCGTCGACCATGCCGGGCAGCACTCCGCGCTGGTCGCCCGGCAGGTGACTCACCGCGGCCCGCAGCCGCAGGCGGATGGCGCCGGCCACACGTTGTGGCATCGAGGGCGCCCCGAGCGTCGTCGGCGGGCCGCGGACCAGGGCGATGGCCGCCAGGAGTCGACCGCCGTGCGGCGTCGTCAGGCGAGCGGTGAAGCGGACGTGACGGCTCGGCAGCAGCCCCTTCCAGGACGGGCCCGCGGCGAAGACGAGGACGGGCACCCGTACGCGCTGGGATCCGACCCGCTCGACGCGGACAGGGACGATCACCGTTTCGCGGTGGTGGACCGCACCGGTCTTGACGACCGTTTTCGGGTCGCCGGTCACGACCGCGTCGAGACGGGCCGTGGACTCGCGCTTCGCCAACGCGCGCACCGGCCCGGACGCGACGGCCGCCAGCCGCGCCCCGACGCCGAGCGCGGAGGCCGCGACGCAGATCAGGACGGCCGCCGTCGCCGTACGCATCGCACCGAAGCGCTCAGGGCGACGGACCTCGTCCGGAGACCGGGCCGGAAGCGCCGGGTCCGCCGCGGCCGGGACGTCACGGTCTTGGGGCGCACGGCTGTGTGCGGAACGGAGGCGAGCATCCGCCGGAGCCGGGCGAGCGAAGGCGCGCCCGATCGGCCGGATGAGCAGGACGGCGACCGCGGTCAGAGAAGCTCCGGCGACGAGGTACGCGACCGCGGCACTCACGCCGAGCAGGATCAGCGCCGTCAGCCAGGCCGCGGCGGCCGGACCGACGAGCCGCAGATCGGGCCCGGCGGGAACGGGAGATGGGTGCTCCCCCGGCGGCGCATCACCCGCCGCGGGAGTCAGACGTTCGTCGTCCGTCGGCGGGGCGTTCATCCGAATCCTTCGAGGAAAGCCCGTCCTTCAGGGCGGGGAGAATCGGTCCCCTGCGGGGCAGGGCGTGGGTAGCCGCATCGCCGCCACGATGCGGCGTTCACCTCCCGAAAACCCGGTACACGGTCACACATTGACGCGATGGTTCGCGGTCTGTGACCGCCCGTCGTGTGAAGCGTGCTTTCAAGTACCGCTTCTGTCCCACCGATGTGCAGGCAGCGGAGCCGTCGCGCACGTTCGGGTGCGTGCGGAAGGTCTACAACCTGGCGCTGGAGGCCCGCACCGACGCCTGGCGGTCGCGCCGCGAACACGTCGGCCACAAGGCCACCGCGGCGATGTTGACGGTGTGGAAGAAGACCGAGGAACCGGCGTTCTTGAACGAGGTGTCCTCGGTTCCGCTCCAGCAGGCGCTGACCTTGTCCACTGGGGAGAAGGTCACGAACCCCCGGCACGAGCGCCGCGACCGCAAACGCTTGGCCCGGGCGCAGCGGGAGTTGTCTCGTAAGGCCGAGGGGGATGGATCCAACCGGGCCAAGGCCCGGCGCAGGGTCGCCTGCATCCACGCGCGGATCGCCGACCGGCGCCGTGACGGTCTGCACAAGCTCACCACTCGGCTCGTTCGTGAGAGCCAAACGATCGTGATCGAGGATCTGACCGTCCGGAACATGCTGAAGAACGGCCATCTGGCGCGCGCCATCTCCGACGCCGCATGGTCGGAGTTCCAGAGCATGCTGAAGTACAAAGCGACCTGGTACGGCCGCGAGGTGATCATGGTCGACCGCTGGTTCCCCTCCTCCAAACCGTGCTCGGTCTGCGGCGACGTGGCCCGCACGCTGCCCTTGGACGTCCGCATATGGACGTGCGGCTGCGGCACGACTCACGACCGGGACGTGAACGCGGCGAAGAACCTTCTGGCCGCTGGGCCGGCGGTGTCGGCCTGTGGAGCCGGTGTAAGACCTCAACGGGGCTCCTCCCGGTCGGGGCTGTCGGCACTGAAACAGGAAGCCCTACAGCGCGAGCCGTAGGAAACCCCCTCGTCCACGAGAGGGAGGAAGTCAAACCCGGACGAGGTCCTTCACATCGGCGAACTTGGCCTCGCCGATGCCCGACACCTGCCGCAGCTCGTCGACCGAGCGGAAGCCGCCGTGCTGGGTGCGGTAGTCGACGATGCGCTGGGCCAGCACCGGGCCCACGCCCGGTAGCTGGTCGAGCTGACCGGCCGTCGCGGTGTTCAGGTCGAGCGGGGCGCCGGGCACCGAGGTCCCCGAAGCGCCGGGTGCGGCCGGCGGGGGCGCCCCGGGCGCGGGGGTGGCGGTGACGCCGACGAGGATCTGCTCGCCGTCGACGACCCGGCGGGCCAGGTTGAGGGTGCCGGTCTTGGCACCGGGCCGGACGCCGCCCGCCTCCTTGATGGCGTCGATGACCCTCGATCCGGCGGGCAGAGTGACGACGCCGGGGTGGCGGACCTTTCCCGCCACGTCGACGACCAGGACGGCCGGGGTGGGAGAGGGCGTGGCGGCGACCGCCGGCGCCGCGGCCGTCTGCGCCGCGGCCGTCTGCGCCGCGGGGTGGACGACGGGTGCCCGGACCGGCTGCGGCCTGGGCCGCGACCACCAGAAGAAGGCACCCGCCACCAAGGCGGCCAGCAGCCCGACCAGCGCCAGCACCCGCACACCGGGCAGGCCGGGGTCCAGGCGCGGACGGCCACGCCGGGCGTCGTCCTCCATCCAGGCGGCACCCTCTTCCGGGTCGTCGGGCGAAGCGCGTAACGCCGCCGCAGGAGGGCCTTGCGATGGCGGCACGGGCCCGCCGCCGAACGACCGCGGCGCCCGGAACGCCTCACGAAGCCGGTCGAGCGCGGAGGGATCCATCGGATGTTTCATGGCCGAGAAGCTAATCGGGCCGATACCCAGAGCGACAGACCGAAAGCGATCTGTGGATAACTCGGAGATCGAGGCGACGCGCCGCGTGGCTGCCACGAGCTCGGGCGGCCCGTACCGAACGACCGCTCACCCCGGTGGCGGACACGGCCGAGGCAGGTCGCGCGGCACGTACACAGGACGCGACCAGAGCGTTCGCGCCGCCCCATGCCGCCGGTCCGGGCACGATGCCTCGCCGCGGTCGGCGGAACGTGCGGGCGTGGTGGTGGCAGGTCCACCACGCACCGAGTTTCAGCCCCACTGACACCGCCTGCCCCGTGCCGGAGAGTCGTGCGTACCTGATCCGGCACGACACCGAGGGGTTCTCATGGGGCAGCGACCAGCCCGTTCGACGGTACGGCGCATCATCGGCGGAACGTCCATCCGTATGGCGGCGGCGGCCGGGATCGCCGGCGCGCTCGCCGCCGGGCTCGCCGGGCCCGCGCTCGGAGCGCAGAGGAACGGTGACCCCGCCGTCGTCCGCGTCGGCGACGGGCTCGTACGCGGCAGCGTCGGTGACGGGTACCGGCGGTTCGACGGGATTCCCTACGCCGCGCCGCCCGTCGGCGGCCTGCGGTGGGCCTCGCCGCAGCCGCCGCGACGATGGTCCGGTGTACGCGAGGCCACCGAGCCGCGCGGCTCGTGCCCGCAGACCGCCGGGTTCCTCGGGGACCCGGCCAGCGCCGACGAGGACTGCCTCTACCTGAACGTCACCACCCCCGCGAACAGCCACGGCAAGAAGCTCCCCGTCATGTTCTGGATCCACGGCGGCGGCTTCTACTCCGGCTCCGGCAGCCTGTACGGCGCCCAGCGCCTGGCCACCGAGGGCAACGTGGTCGTCGTCACGCTCAACTACCGGCTGGGGGTCTTCGGCTTCCTCGACCACCCGGCGCTGGACGGCGCGGGGGGCGAGTCGGGCGACTACGGGATCGAGGACCAGCAGGCCGCGCTGCGCTGGGTGCGGCGGAACGCCGCGGCGTTCGGCGGAGACGCGGGCAACGTGACGCTCTTCGGCGAGTCGGCCGGCGGCGTGAGCACCTGCGCGCACCTGGCCTCCCCCGCCTCGGCCGGGCTGTTCCGCCGCGCGATCGTGCAGAGCGGCCCGTGCACGATGGCCTCGGAGTGGCCCTACCCCGACGGAAACTGGGTCGTACGGCCGCGGGCGACCGCGGAGAAGCAGGGCGAGGAGGTCGCCGCCAGGCTCGGCTGCGAGCAGAACACCGTCGCGTGCCTGCGCGGCAAATCGGTGGCCGAGCTGCTCGACGCCTCCGACGGCGGTCAGGGGTACGGGCCGGCGGCGGGAGGCGGCGTACTGCCCCTGTCCCCGAAGACGGCGCTGGCCACCGGCCGGTTCAACCGGGTGCCGGTGATCCACGGCACCACCCACGACGAGCACCGCACGTTCGTCGCCGCCATCGAGACGTTCACCGGGCACACCGTCACCGACGCCGACTACCGGCAGGACATCGAGGACTTCTTCGGCAAGGACAAGGCGGCCGAGGTCTTGAAGGAGTACCCGGCCGCCGCGTACGAGTCGCCGAGTGTGGCCCTCTCGACCGTCTGGACCGACTCCGCCTGGGCCTGCACGGCGCTGGACACCGACCGGCTGCTCGGCGCCCGCGTGCCCACGTACGCGTACGAGTTCTCCGACGCGACGGCGCCGTGGGCGAGCGACGGGTCCTCACCGAGCTTCGCGACCGGCGCGTTCCACGCCTCCGAGCTGCAGTACCTGTTCGCCGACGAACAGTTCCGCACCCCGCTGAACGCCGGTCAGCGGCGGCTGTCGGAGCAGATGATCCGCTACTGGACGAACTTCGCGCACACCGGCGACCCGAACGGCGGCGGCACGACGGCCTGGCCTCGCTTCGCCGGGACGAACGTACGGTCCCTGACCACCGGTGGGGACGCGCAGGCCGACCTGTCGACCGAGCACCGCTGCGGGTTCTGGAAGTCGTTGTGACACGCGAACGGCGGCCGGGGTGCACTCCCGGCCGCCGTTTCTAGAACCGCCGCCGCGACACCACCACGCCGAGCATCCCCGGCCCGACGTGTGCGCCCACGACCGGACCCGCCTCGCCGACGTACAGCTCGAACAGCCGGGGGATGCGCTCGCGCAGCCGCGCCGCGAGGGCGGCGGCCCGCGAGGAGGCCGCCACGTGCTGGACGGCCACGTCGACCTCCCGGTCCCCGGCGAGTTCGACCGCGAGTTCCTCCAGCCGGGCGAGCGCCCGCGAGGTCGTCCGCACCTTCTCCAGCGGCGCGATCCGCCCGCCCGTGATGCGCAGCAGCGGCTTGATCATCAACGCCGAGCCCAGCAGGCTCGCCGCCGCGCCGATGCGGCCGCCGCGGCGCAGATGCTCCAGGGTGTCGACGTAGAACAGCGAGCGCGTGGCGCGTACGCGGCGCATCGCGGCGTCCGCGACCTCGTCCAGGCCGGCGCCTGACGCGGCGGCCTCGGCCGCCGCCATGACCCCGAACCCCAGCCCCATCCCGATCGAACGGCTGTCCACCACCCGGACGGGGATCGGCGCGTCATCCGCGGCGAGGCGGGCGCTGTCCACGGTGCCCGACATCTCGCCGGAAAGGTGCACGGACGCGACCGCCCGCGCACCGGCGCCGGCCGCCTCCTCGTACGCGCGGCCGAAGCGTTCGGGTGAGGGCCGCGACGTCGTGAGCGCCCGCCAGTCGCGCGGCCCCTCGGACGCCGTACGGCCCCGGCCCTCCTCACGGACGTCGCCGCCGGCCGCGACCTGGAGCGGAACGACTCTCACACCGTGCGCGGAGACGACGTCCTCCGGAAGATACGCGGTGGAGTCGGTGACGATCGCGACCGCTGCTCCCATGCCCGGAGTCTAGGACCCCGTCCGGCGGCGCCTACGACATCCCGGCCAGTTTGTAGAGGACGAGCGAGCCCGCGACCGCGACGTTCAGGCTCGCTCCCGTGCCGACCATCGGGATCTCCACCACCTCGTCCAGCAGGTCGAGCGCCTCGGGCGGGATGCCCGTTCGCTCGTTCCCGAGGACCGCGACCGTACGGCCGCGGGCCATCGGCAGGTCGGCGAGGCGTACGGCGTCCTCCGCGAGCTCGACGCCGATGACGTGGGTGTCGCGTTGGTTCCGCAGCCACCGCAACGGCCCGTGGACCCAGTGGACGCAGGACCGCTCGCGCAGCGTGTCGCCGCGGGCGAGCGCCTCGGGCACCCACGGAAGGCGGGGTACGGCCATGCAGGCGCCGACGGCGTCACACGTGCGCAGGAGAGTGCCGAGGTTGGCTCCGTGCAGGGGCCACAGCGGAGCGACGATCAGATGGTCCCAGCAGCGATGCGAACGCCGCCGGCGCGCTTGGTGCAGGTCGCGGGGCGTGCGCACCCGGATCGACCGCGCGCTCACCGCTCCCGGGCGGTGACGCCCCCTGTCGCGAGAGTCATGAGAAGTGCGCCCTTTCAGCGGCGGGCGCGGGCCATCGACGAGCATGTCGGTCACCCGAATGATAACCCCGCCGGACATCCCCGGAGCGAGGCCGGACACCGCGTCAGACCCGACGGCGAGCGTGCCGCGCCGCCACGGCCGTCGCGAGAAGGAGACCGGCCAGCGCGGCGTGGTAGAGGACGTCCTGGGGGCTGACCGGACGGTGCGGATCGTCGAGGTAGCCGAGGACGGCGGGGAGGAGGTAGACGGCGGAGGCCAGGAGCCGGCGAAGGTCGCGGGCGGCCACGGTCGCGCACAGGCCCGCGGCCATCAGCCCCAGCTCGAGGAAGGCCATGAGCTCCCTCGGGCCCACCGTGAGAGACAGGGAGTCGACCAGAATGGCGGCCGGGACGACGAGCCACCACCGGGCGCGCGGACACGCGTGGCGCCGTACGGCGAGGACGAGCAGGACGCCCGCCAGCAGCCAGAGCGACGCGCCGAACCGCACGTCGGTGCTCTGCACGCGCATCCACGGGAAGACGCCCACGCCGTTCTGAACGGCGGCGAACACGGCGATCGGCGCCGCCACCCGGAACCGGCCGTACAGCACGGTCGCGACCAGCAGCGCGAACACGGCGGGCCGTAGCGGCCAGTCCGGCAGCTCCGGTGTCACAGCGCCGAACGCGGCGACGGCCAGGGCCAGGGCCGCGAGATGCAGACCATCGGCCCACCAGCGGAGCGGGAGGTCCACCCGTCGCCGCGCGCGGGCGGCGAACGCGCCGCGCACCAGCGCCACGCTCTCCCGCGCCGAGGACGTACGACGGTCCGCACCGGTCTCGAGCAGCGTGCCGAGCAGTTCGTCGCGGTGACCGGCGGGGTAGGCGCGCAGCAGCAGCCGGTACCAGCGCTCCGCGCTCACGGGTGCACCGGCCGGAGTCGTACGATGCTCGCCGCCGCCGCCATCCGCGCGGCCTCCTTCGTGACGGCCGCGACGCCGTCGTCTCGGTGATGCGGAAGTAGGCTCACCGCCGTCGCCGCGAGCTACGAGCCCGGCGACATCGGGCCGGTCATCCAGCCGCTCTACCCCGAACTCGACCGCCGCTTGGCCCGGGCCGGCGTCACGGCGACCGGGCCGGGCATCGCCTACTACGAGGACTCCCCCGACGGCACGATCGTCGTGCACGCGTGCCTGCCGGTCGCGGTGCGGCCGGGTGAGGAGTGCGACTTCGCGGTCCTGGACCTGCCGGGGATCGCGTCGGCCGCGACGATCGTGCACCGGGGACCGATGGACGCGGTCGTCGCGAGCGAGCAGCTCCTGGCGCGCTGGATCGAGGCCCGCGGCCACCGCTCCGCCGCGTACGCGCGTGAGCTGTACCTGGACTGTCCGTCCGGCTCTCCCGAGCGGTGGGTCACCGAGCTGCAGGTGCCGATCGAGCCGGCGACCGCCTGACGGACCCGGGTCGCGCGTTCCAGGAGCCGCTCCTGGAACGCGCGGCGGGGGCGGGTCAGCCGGCCGTGACCTCCAGGCGGTAGGACTCCAGACGGTCCGCGAGGTCCTTGGGACGGCTCAGCGCGGGCAGGTGGCCGCCGTCCATCTCGTCCGGGACGATGGCCAGCCGTTCGCGTACGACGCGGCGCTGGAACGACGCGGGAAAGAACCGGTCGTGGCGGCACAGCAGGAAACGCGTCGGGACGTCCGGCCACGCCTCCAGCGGCCACGGGTCCGTCCACATCGAGGCCGACTCGCTCCGCTGCTCGCGTGCCATCGTCTCGGCGGCGATCTCCGGGGGAACGTCGTGAAAGAAGCCCTCCACCAGGTCGAACTCCGGTGAGCGCCCGTCGCGGACGGCCTGTTCGCGGCGGGCCCGCTCCGCACCGGTGTTCTCCCACCAGTCCCCCGCCGTCTCGCCGGGCGTGGGAACCATCGCGGCGAGCATCACCAGCAGCCGCACCGGCACGCGGTCGCACACCAGCGGGCCGGTGAAGCCGCCCAGCGACTGCGCCACCACGACCAGGTCCGTACGGCCGCCGATGGCCGAGACGACCGTGTCGGTGTACCCGGCCAGGCCGGCGGCGGCGTCGCTCGGCAGCTCGGGCGCCACCACGTCATGGCCCCGCCCGCGCAGCTCGGGGACGAGCCGCTGCCAGTACGAGGCGTCGCCCGCGCCGTGGATCAGGACGTAGGTGGCCATCAGCGCCCCCTCACCTGGAACTCCTCGACGCTCTCGCCGCCGGGGAAGCGCGTACGGAAGCCGATGACGCCGGCCCACGACGGCCGCGCCCGCAGTGCCGCGATCTCGTGCGCGCCCGCGAAGGTCGGCATGACGAGCATGTTGCTCCTAAAAGAGGAGTAATCGGTCCTGGATAAGATAGCAACCGTGTCCGACAAACGTCGATACGACGATCCGTGCGGGATCGCTCGCGGCCTCAATGTGATCGGGGAGCGCTGGGCACTCCTCGTGGTGCGCGAGCTGGTGTTCGGCCCCAAGCGCTTCACCGACCTGCACCGCGGCCTGCCCACGGCGAGCCAGAACGTCCTGTCCCAGCGTCTGCGGGAGCTCGAGGCCGCCGACGTCGTCCGCCGCCGCAGGCTCGGCCCGCCGGCGGCCACCTGGGTGTACGAGCTGACCGAATGGGGCCGCGATCTGGAACCGGTGCTGTTCCACCTCGCCCGCTGGGGCAGCCGGTCGCCACTGACCTGCGGCAACGAGCTCAGCGCCGACGCGCTGATGTTCGCGCTGAGGACCGGCTTCGACGCGGACGCCGCCCGGGACGGGACCTATGAGATCCGTCTCGGCGACGACCGCTTCCACGCCGTGGTCACGGACGGGCGGCTACGGCTCGAACGCGGAACGGCGGACGAGCCGGACGCGGTGCTCGTCACCGACGTCACCACGCTGAGGTCGGTGGTGTTCGGCGACCGTGGCCTCCGCGAGGCCGTGGATGACGGGACGCTGCACGTCGAGCGCGATGAAGAGGCCGCCGCCCGCTTCGCCGCGAGTTTCCGCCGCCCGGCACCGCTGAAGCCGGCCCAGACACGATAGTAGGTCTCGTTAGCGGGCCGGCGTTGGCTCAGACCTGGACGGGGACGCCGCCGCGCCAGACGCGCTGGGCGCGGAGGCCGAACGCCCACGCGAAGGCGCCCTCGTGGTCGGCGTCCCAGAGCACGATGTCGGCGTACATGCCGGGGGCGAGCGCGCCGCGGTCGGACACGCGCAGGGCGGCCGCGCCGCCGAGCGTCGCGGCCCGCAGCGCCTCGTTGACGCTGAGGCCGAACATCGCGACGGACAGGCCGACGACGAGGGGCATCGAGGTGATGCCGCACTGACCCGGGTTGTGGTCGGTGCCGAGCGCGAGCGTCACACCGCGGTCGAGCAGGGCGCGCACGGGCGGGGTGCGGCCGTTGTGCAGGGCGCTGCCCGGGCAGATCGTCGCGGCGACGCCTCCGTGGTGGAGCGCCTTGATGTCGTCCTCGTTGGCCTCGGTCAGCAGGTCGGCCGACGCGCAGCCGACCTCGGCGGCGACCTGCGCGGCGCCGACGCGCTCGTTGGCGCAGGCGTGGATGCGGGCCTTGAGCCCGACCCGCTGGCCGGTCATCAGCAGGACGCGGGCCTCGTCGGGCGTGAAGTGGCCCTCGTCGCAGTAGACGTCGATGCTGTCGGCACCGGCCGCGGCGGCGTCGCCGGCCCAGAGGCGAACGGCCTCGATGTAGTCGCGGCGGCGGCCGAAGTATTCGGGCGGCAGGACGTGCGCGGCGAGGAAGGTGGCGTGGATGCGCGGCATCGACGGCTCTTCCTCGAGCGAGCGCAGCATCCGGATGTCGGCCAGCTCACCGTCGCGGGTGAGGTGGTAGCCGGTCTTGGCCTCGATGGTGGTCGTGCCGGCGCAGATCCACTGGCGGAGCCGCTCGCGGACGTTGTTGCAGAGGGTCCAGGGGTCGGTGCCGCGGGTCACGGTGACCGTGGAGGCGACACCGCCGCCGGCCGCGACGATCTCGTTGTTGGTCGAGCCGCTGGTGCGCATGGCGAGCTCGGCCCAGCGGTTGCCCGCGTAGACCGGGTGGGAGTGCGCGTCGATCAGTCCTGGGGTGACGAGGCCGCCGCCGAGGTTCTCGACGTGGTCGACGTCGACGATGTCGTCGATGACACCCGGGACGCTCTGGGGCAGGTCCGAGGCGGGCCCCGCCCAGACGATGCGGTCGTCGTGCACGAGAATCGCGGCGTTGCTGCACACGTCGGTGCCGGTCCACAGGCGACCGATGTTCGTCAGCAAACGTACGGTCATTGCATCACCGCCCGGCTACGCCACTGCGCCGGTGAAGGGTGTCCGGACGCCATGCAGCGGGTCACCTGCTCTCGCTCGACTAACGACGGCAACGCTGCCGACGGACCCAAGTGCGGTTAAGGAGGTGGCCATGAGACCACCTGGAGCAACGAACCCGGAAAACTCGGTTTCGTCACGGTAGTGCACCGACGCCCCCCTGTACAGCCTTTGGCCGTATACCACTGCTCGACCGCCCCAACGGCCGACTGTTACAGGCGCTTTGAAGATACCTCAGAAAGAGACGGCGGTCGGGGCGAACGACGAAGATGACCGAGACCGATTCACCACCCGGAATCGATCGCGCTCGTCACGGCCGTACGGCCGCTTCCCGACCACACGAAACCCTCGTCCGCCACGTGCGGCGGGCGAGGGTCCCGGGTGTTCGCTCAGACCTGAGCGGAGGCGTACGGCTCCAGCTCGGCCGCCAGGCGGTCGGGCACCCGGACGTGCAGCGCGGTGCCCTCGGCGGTGTGCTCCTGGGAGAGCACCTCGCCGGTGTCGTGCGCCCGGGCGACCAGGTCGCCGCGATCGTAGGGCACCAGGGCACGCACCTCGCGCTCGGCGCGCGGGAGCGCGTCCTCGATCGCCTGGAGCAGCTCGTCGACGCCGGCGCCGGTGCGCGCCGAGACGACGACGCTGTGCGGCTCGTGCCGGCGGAGCCGGGCGAGCGTCATCTCGTCGGCGAGGTCGGCCTTGTTGATGACGACGAGTTCGGGGACGTCGGCGCCGCCGATCTCGCGCAGCACCTCGCGCACGGCGGCGATCTGCGCCTCCGGGTCGGCGTCGGAGCCGTCGACCACGTGGAGGATCAGGTCGGCATCGGTGACCTCCTCCAGCGTCGAGCGGAACGCCTCGACGAGCTGGTGCGGCAGATGACGGACGAACCCGACCGTATCCGCGAGCGTGATGGCGCGGCCGTTCGGCGTGCTCGCCCGGCGCACCGTCGGGTCGAGGGTGGCGAACAGGGCGTTCTCCACCAGCACGCCCGCGCCGGTGAGGCGGTTGAGCAGGCTGGACTTGCCCGCGTTGGTGTAACCGGCGATGGCGACCGCGGGCACCGCGCGGGTGCGCCGCCGGGACCGCATGGTGTCGCGGGCCTTGCCCATCTCGTTGATCTGGCGGCGCAGCTTGGCCATGCGGGTGCGGATGCGCCGCCGGTCCAGCTCGATCTTGGTCTCACCGGGGCCGCGGCCACCGATGCCGACACCGCCGGCGGCACGGCCACCGACCTGCCGGGACAGGTTGCCACCCCAGCCGCGCAGGCGCGGCAGGAGGTATTCGAGCTGGGCCAGCTCGACCTGCGCCTTGCCCTCACGGCTGCTGGCGTGCTGGGCGAAGATGTCCAGGATCAGGGCGGTGCGGTCGATGACCTTGACCTGGACGATCTCCTCCAGACGGCGCAGCTGGCTGGGCGCCAGCTCTCCGTCGCAGATCACGGTGTCGGCGCCCGTGGAGATCACGACGTCGCGCAGCTCCAGCGCCTTGCCGGAGCCGACGTACGTCGCGGGGTCGGGGCGCGAGCGCCGCTGGATCATGCCCTCGAGGATCTGCGATCCGGCGGTCTCGGCGAGAAGCGCCAGCTCGCGCAGGGAGTTCTCGGCGTGGGCCTCGTCGCCGTCGGTCCACACACCGATCAGGACGACGCGTTCGAGCCGGAGGGCCCGGTATTCGACCTCGGTGATGTCGCGGAGCTCGGTGGACAGACCGGCGACACGGCGTAGCGCCTGCCGGTCTTCGAGATCGAGCTCACCGGTCAGCGGCTCTGGCTCTTCGTAGGAAAAAGTAGACATCTTCCCCCATGTCAACGCCGGAACGTGCCCGGATCTTCCCCTGATGCTGCCACGTGCGCGCGTTTCGCACACCTAGATATCGACACGGGAGGTCGGTCGGGGCGGGTTGGTCGGGGAGGCA
Source organism: Actinoallomurus oryzae (assembly GCF_039541955.1). Lineage (NCBI taxonomy): Bacteria > Bacillati > Actinomycetota > Actinomycetes > Streptosporangiales > Thermomonosporaceae > Actinoallomurus > Actinoallomurus oryzae. Next base: position 204,198 of record NZ_BAABHF010000017.1, read on the forward strand.
CGAAGGTCGGTCGGGGCGGGTTGGTCGGGGAGACACGAGTCGGCTACCCGCCACCGGCCGCCCACGCGGGTAGGAGGGAGAGGCGGACCCTCTTTGACCGGCCCGCAAGGACGTTAATAGGCTTTCCACTAAGCAGAAGAGAAATTTCACTATACGAAAGGGTAGGCAGATGGCTGGACCCGCAGGCGTGGAGCTGACCGGCTCCGTCGACGATCGGTTCGGGGAGATCCTCACGCCCGAGGCGCTGGGCTTTCTCGCCACCCTCCAGCGCGAGTTCGGCGCGCGGCGCCGCGAGTTGCTCGGCCTCCGTGCCGAGCGTCAGGAGGAGCTGGCCCGCGGCGGCACGCTCGACTTCCCCGCCGACACCGCCGACATCCGTCAGGACGACACCTGGCGCGTGGCCGACCCGGCGCCCGGCCTGGAGGACCGGCGGGTCGAGATCACCGGGCCGACGGACCGCAAGATGACGATCAACGCGCTCAACTCGGGCGCGAAGGTCTGGCTCGCCGACTTCGAGGACGCCAACACGCCGCTCTGGGAGAACATGGTCGGCGGCCAGCTCAACCTCCGGGACGCCCTCGACCGCACCATCGACTTCGAGACCGGCGGGAAGTCCTACACGCTGAAGCCGGACGAGGAACTGGCCACCATCGTCGTGCGGCCGCGCGGCTGGCATCTGGACGAGAAGCACGTCCTCGTGGACGGCGAGCGCATGTCCGGCTCCCTGTTCGACTTCGGCCTCTACTTCTTCCACTGCGCGCGGCGCCAGCTCGACAAGGGCAAGGGCCCGTACTTCTATCTGCCGAAGATGGAGAGCCGGCACGAGGCGCGTCTCTGGAACGACGTCTTCAACCTCGCCCAGGACCTCCTGGAGATCCCGCGCGGCACGATCCGGGCGACCGTGCTGATCGAGACCATCCCGGCCGCGTTCGAGATGGAGGAGATCCTCTACGAGCTGCGGGACCACTCGGCGGGGCTCAACGCCGGCCGGTGGGACTACCTGTTCTCGGTGATCAAGAAGTTCCGCTCGCGCGGCCGGCAGTTCCTGCTGCCCGAGCGCAACGCGATCACGATGACCGCCCCGTTCATGCGGGCGTACACCGAGCTCCTGGTGCGCACGTGCCACAAGCGCGGCGCGCACGCGATCGGCGGCATGGCGGCCTTCATCCCCTCGCGCCGCGACGAGGAGGTCAACAAGGCCGCGTTCGAGAAGGTGCGGGCCGACAAGACCCGCGAGTCCGAGGACGGCTTCGACGGGTCCTGGGTCGCCCACCCCGGCATGGTCGACATCTGCCGCGAGGTCTTCGACGGCGTCCTCGGCGACCGCCCGAACCAGCGCGACCGGCTTCGCGAGGACGTCTCGGTGGCCGCCTCCGACCTGCTGGCGGTGGAGAAGACGCCCGGTGAGATCACCGAGGCGGGGCTGCGCAACAACATCAGCGTCGGCCTGCAGTACATCGCGACGTGGCTGGGCGGCAACGGCGCGGTGGGCATCTTCAACCTGATGGAGGACGCCGCGACCGCCGAGATCGCGCGTTCGCAGGTCTGGCAGTGGATCCACAACGACGTCGAGCTCGCCGAGGGCCCGAAGGTCACGCCGGAGCTGGTCGAGCGGCTGATCGACGAGGAGCTCGGCAAGATCCGCGAGTCGTACGGGGACGCGTACGACGAGAAGCGCTTCGCCGAAGCGGTGAGCCTGTTCAAGGAGGTCGCGCTCGCCGACGAGTACGCCGACTTCCTGACCGTCCCGGCCTACGAGCGGATGCCCTGACGACCGCGCCCCGGAGTTCCCGGACTCCGGGGCGTTTCCGCAGGTCGTAGCCCGTACGCACGACGTACGGCAAGGGTCAGATCACACCTTGGTACCGATTAGTTTGGATCCGTTCCGAAAGGTCAAGGATGGGTGATGTGTCTACAGCAGGGCTTGACGGGCTCGCAGAGCGGCTGAGGGTCGTCGCCGGGGCCGGCAACGTCATCACCGACCCTGCGGAGCTGCGCACGTACGAGTGCGACGGGCTGACCTACCACCGGGCGACGCCGGGCATCGTGGTGCTGCCGGACAGCGCCGAGCAGATCGCCGAGATCGTCCGGGCCTGCGCCGCCGAGGGCGTGCCGTACATCGCGCGCGGTTCCGGCACCGGGCTGTCGGGCGGCGCGCTCCCCCGCACCGACGGCGTGCTGATCGTCACCTCCCGCATGCGGCGGATCCTTGAGATCGACATCGACGACGAACGCGCCGTCGTCGAGCCGGGCGTGATCAACCTCGACGTCACCAAGGCCGTACGGCCGCAGGGGTACTACTACGCGCCCGACCCCTCCAGCCAGCAGATCTGCTCGATCGGCGGCAACGTGGCGGAGAACTCCGGCGGTGCCCACTGCCTGAAGTACGGCTTCACCGTCAACCACGTGCTCGCCTGCGAGGTCGTCACGCCCGACGGAGAGATCGTGGAGATCACCGAAGCGCCGGGCTACGACCTGCTCGGCGCGTTCGTCGGCTCGGAGGGCACGCTCGGCATCACCACCAAGATCACCGTACGGCTCACGCGCCTGCCGGAGAAGGTCGAGACGCTGCTGGCCGCCTTCGACACCATCGAGAGCGCGGGCGAGGCGGTCTCGGCGATCATCTCCGCGGGCGTGGTGCCCGCGGCGATCGAGATGATGGACGCGCTGTCCATCGAGGCGGCCGAGGCCGCGGTGGCCTGTAACTATCCGCCCGGCGCCGGCGCGGTGCTCATCGTCGAGCTGGACGGGCCCGCCGCCGAGGTGGACTACCAGTTCGCGCAGGTCAAGGAGTTGTGCGCCGCGGCGTTCGAGATCCGGGTGGCCGCCGACGACACCGAGCGGGCCCTGATCTGGCGCGGCCGCAAGTCCGCGTTCGCGGCGGTGGGGCGGATCAGCCCCGACTACATCGTGCAGGACGGCGTCATTCCCCGTACGGCCCTGCCCGAGGTGCTGGCCAGGATCGACGAGCTGTCGGGCGACAGCGGGGTCCGGGTCGCGAACGTCTTCCACGCCGGCGACGGCAACCTGCACCCGCTGGTGCTGTTCGACGACGCGGTGCCGGGCGCGGGCGAGCGCGCCGAGCTGGTCTCGGGCCAGATCCTCGACCTGTGCATCGAACACGGCGGGTCGATCACCGGCGAGCACGGCGTGGGCGTCGACAAGGCCAAGCACATGCCCCGGATGTTCACCGAGGAGGACCTCGACACCATGCAGATGGTGCGGTGCGCCTTCGACCCGGAGGGCCTGTGCAACCCCGGCAAGGTGTACCCGACCCCACGGCTGTGCGGCGAGGTGCCGGGCCGCCGCACCAGGATCCATCCGCTCGTCGAGAGCGGGAAGGCGGACCTGTTCTGATGGCGCCCGTGATCGACGCCCTCGCCAAGGCGTGCGAGGTCCGCCCCGCCGAGCTCCAAGACACCGTCCAGGGCGTCGCCGCCTCGTACGTGGCCGCGCCCGCGAGCGTGGCGGAGGCGAGCGAGCTGATGCGCGCCGCCGCCGAGCACCGCCTCGCCGTCGTGCCGCGCGGCGCCGGCACCAAGCTGCACTGGGGCGCGCCGCCCGAACGCTGTGACCTGATCGTCGAGATGCGACGGCTCGGGCGGCTGATCGAACACGCGTCGGGCGACCTGGTCGTCAAGGCCGAGGCCGGGTTGCCCCTGCGGGACCTGCAGGAGGCCGTCTCCGGCACGCGCCAGCAGCTCGCCCTCGACGCCCTGGTGCCGGGCGCCACGGTCGGCGGGGCGCTCGCCACCGCCACGGCCGGTCCCCGCCGGCTCCTGTACGGCTCGGCGCGCGACCTGCTCATCGGGATCACGGTCGTGCGCGCCGACGGGGTGGTCGCGCACGCCGGTGGCAAGGTGGTCAAGAACGTCGCCGGCTACGACCTCGGCAAGCTGTTCACCGGCTCGCGCGGCACCCTCGGTCTGATCGCCGAGGCGGCGTTCCGGCTGCACCCGCTCCCGCAGGCCAGCGCGTACGTCTCGGCGACCGTCGCGGACGCGGGCCAGGCGCTGGAGCTGACGCGGGCGCTGCTGCGCTCCTCGCTCGTGCCCTCGGCCATCGAGGTGGACGGGCCGGACCCGATCACCGTGACCGTGCTGCTGGAGGGGTTCGCCGGCGGCGTGCCGGCGCGCGCCGAGGCGGCGCGCGACCTCATCGGCGGCCAGGTCGCGGACGGGCCGCCGGACTGGTGGGGACGGCTGCCGGACGGCGAGGTGCTCGCCGAGGTGCGCGCCGCGCCCTCGAAGCTCACCGCGATCTTCCAGGAGGCGCCCGCGCACGTCCGCGGCTCCGCCGGGCGCGGTGTCTGGCACGTCGGGCTGCCCGCCGGCGACGCGGAGCAGACCCTGGACCGCCTGCGGCGCCACGGCAGCGCCGTCGTGCTGTCCGCGCCGGACGGCACGGCGCTCGACCGGTGGGGGTCGGTGCCCGCCCTGCCGCTGATGCGGCGCGTCAAGGACCAGTTCGATCCGGAGCACCGCCTGTCGCCCGGACGCTTCGCAGGGGGGATCTAGTGGAGGACTTCCGCGAGTTGCTCGACGACTGCGTGCACTGCGGGTTCTGCCTGCCCACGTGCCCGACGTACCAGCTGTGGGGCGAGGAGATGGACTCCCCGCGCGGGCGGATCCACCTGATGAGCCAGCACGAACAGGGCGCGCCGCTCTCCGGCCCGATGATCGAGCACTTCGACCGCTGTCTCGGCTGCATGGCCTGCGTGACCGCCTGCCCGTCGGGCGTCAAGTACGACCGGCTCATCGAGGTCACCCGGGCCCAGGTCGAGGACGAACAGCCGCGCGGCCGCACCGACCGCCTGCTCCGCGAGGCGATCTTCGCGTTCTTCCCGTACCCGAAGCGGCTGCGTCTTCTGCGCGGGCCGCTCCGCGCGTACCAGGCGTCCAGGATCAACATGGCGCCCCTGCTCAACCGGATCTCGCCGACGCTGGCGGCCATGGAGCGGCTGGCACCGCCGCGCGCCACTCATGTGCGCCTGCCCGAACGCGTCCCCGCGCGTGGCGAGCGCCGCGCCGTCGTCGGCATGCTGACCGGCTGCGTACAGCGGGAGTTCTTCCCCGGGGTCAACGCCGCGACCGCCCGTATCTTGGCGATGGAGGGCTGCGACGTCGTCATCCCCAAAAACCAGGGCTGCTGCGGAGCGCTGTCGCTGCACTCCGGGCGGGCCGCGGAGGCCAGGGCGTTCGCCAAGAAGACCATCGAGTCGTTCGCGGACGTCGACGTCGTCGTCGTCAACGCGGCCGGGTGCGGGTCGGCGATGAAGGACTACGGCGACGTGCTGGCCGACGAGCCGGAGTGGGCGGAGCGCGCACGGGAGTTCTCGGCCAAGACGCGCGACCTCACCGAGTACCTCGCCGAGCTGGGACCGCGCGCCACCCGCCATCCGCTGGAGATGACGGTCGCGTACCACGACGCCTGCCACCTCGCCCACGCCCAGGGCATCCGCCGCCAGCCGCGTGCGCTGCTCGCGGACATCCCCGGGCTGGAGATCCGCGAGATCGCCGACCCGGAGATCTGCTGCGGCTCGGCGGGCGTCTACAACCTGCTGCAGCCCGAGGCCGCCGGTGAGCTCGGGGACCGCAAGGCCGCGAACGTGTCGGCGACCGGAGCCGGCCTGCTCGTGGCCGCCAATCCCGGCTGCTCGCTGCAGATCGCCACGGCGCTGCGCCGCCGGGGCGAGGAGATCGCGGTGGCACACACCGCGGAAGTGCTCGACGCGTCCATTCGGGGGATCGGCAAGGAGCAGTTCTCCCGTCGGAGGTGACCCCCGTTGTATCGCCAAGTACTAGACCCCGTCGCCCATTCCCTGGGGTGGAGTTCGCTGGTCTCGGCGCTCCCCCTGCTCACCCTGTTCGTGCTACTCGGCATCGTGCGGATGCGCGCGTGGCTGGCCTCGGTCATCGCCCTGGCCGTGTCCCTGGTCATCGCGATCTGGGCGTACAGCATGCCCGTCGGCCAGGCGTTCCTGGCCGGCAGCGAGGGCGCGGTGTTCGGGTTCTTCCCGATCCTGTGGATCGTCATCAACGCGATCTGGATCTACACCATGACCGTGGAGACCGGGCACTTCGACGTGCTCCGGCGGACGTTCACACAGGTCAGTGACGACCAGCGCATCCAGGCGATCATCATCGCGTTCTCCTTCGGGGCGCTGCTGGAGGCCCTGGCCGGGTTCGGCACGCCGGTGGCGATCACCTCGGTCATGCTCATCGCGATGGGCTTCAAGCCGCTCAAGGCCGCGGTGGTCGCGCTGGTCGCCAACACGGCGCCGGTCGCGTTCGGCGCGATGGCCATCCCGGTCATCACCCTCGGCGGCGTGACGCACATGTCGAGCGACGCCCTCGGCTCCATGGTCGGCCACCAGACGCCGATCCTGTCGGTGTTCGTGCCGCTCGTGCTGGTGTTCATCGTCGACGGCCGCCGCGGCCTCGCGCAGACGTGGGTCGCGGCGCTGACCGCGGGCCTGGCGTTCGGGCTCGCTCAGTGGATCACCTCGAACCACCTGTCGGTGCCGCTCACCGACATCGTCGCGTCGCTGTTCTCGGTGATCGTCCTCGTCGCGCTGCTGCGCGTCTGGCAGCCGGGTGAGACGCTCGGCGGCGCCGAGCCGCGTACGGTCGTCGCGGGCGGGGCGGCCGACGAGCCGACGCCGGAGTTCGCCGGCCGGGTGGCGCACCCGGACTCGCGGGCGGAGATCGTACGGGCCTGGGCACCGTACGCGATCATCATCGTGGTCTTCGTGCTCGCGCAGATCGACCCGATCAAGGGCTGGCTCGACGCCCCGACCAGGACGGTGAACTGGCCCGGCCTGCACATCACCGGCGCCTCCGGCAAGGTGTCCACACTGCCACAGTTCAAGATCAACTGGCTGAGCGCGGCGGGGAGCCTGCTGCTCATCTCCGGGGTGCTCAGCGCGATCGCGCTGAAGATCAGCGTGGGGCGGGCGCTGCGCGCGTACTGGGCCACGCTCGTGCAGCTGCGCTGGGCGATCGTCACCGTCATGGCGGTGCTGGGCCTCGCGTACGTGATGAACGCCTCCGGCCAGACGATCACGCTCGGCACCTGGATGGCGGGCGCCGGCGGCTTCTTCGCCTTCCTCTCCCCCGTGCTCGGCTGGCTCGGCACCGCGGTCACCGGCTCGGACACCTCCTCCAACTCGCTCTTCGGCGCCCTGCAGGTGGCGGCAGCGGGCAAGGCGAACCTGTCCCCGCTGCTGATGGCGGCCTCCAACAGCTCCGGCGGCGTGCTCGGGAAGATGGTCTCGCCACAGAACCTCGCGATCGCCGCGGCGGCCGTCGGCATGGACGGCAAGGAGGGCGACATCTTCCGCCGCGTGATCCTGTGGAGCCTGGTCTTCCTCGCCGGGATGTGCGTGCTCGCGCTGTTGCAGTCCGTCGCGGTCCTGTCATGGATGGTGCCCTGACCAGGAGTCATCCGGGCAGTGGCGGAATTTCCGCAGGGCGATTTGTTATGTTTTGAGGCCTTGTTCAGCGGTGCTCCGCGACGTCGTCGCGGAGCACCGCCGACCGCCGACCCGGGACCTGGAAGCCATGGCACGGAGTCACTCACACAGAAGCAGCCATAGAAGAAAGAGACAGACCCGGCGCGCCCGACGCCTCGGCATCGCGGGAGGCGCCACCGGCGTCCTCGGCGTGGCCGCGGTGGCCGGCCTCATCGTCGTCGTGCGCGCGCACGGCGACCACCGCACGCCGGCGCCCCGTACGGTCGCCGCCCGGACGGCGACGCACGGCTCCGACGGCCTGTCGCGGCTCAAGACCGGCACCCGGCTCGACGTCAGCACGCCGGACGGCTATTCGTACTCTCTGGCCGCGGTCAAGGCCGGGACGGGCGATCGGCCGCTCGCCAGCACGACGGCGCGGCCCGCGGACGGCACCACGCTCGGGTACGCCGACTACGTGATCACCAACACGGGCAACGACGCCGCGCTGCTGGACTTCCCCGCCGACCTGTTCGTCAAGCGGTCCCGGGTGCCGGCGAGCGTGCTGGCCGAGAACCGCTGCATGCCGCAGCCGGGCGCGCCCTCGGACATGTGCACGCTGCCCGACCACACCGACGTGGTCAACACGCTCGGCTTCGCGCCACCGCGCTCGGAGGACGGCGACCAGTACATCCCGGCGGGGGCGAGCTACCTCGTACGGGTCGCCACCGACATGCCGGTCGAGAGCTCCGTCTCACCGACCGACCTGAGGCTGTACGTGTGGAACCCGCGCTTCGTGCCGGACCGGCGCGCGGTCGAGGTGCCCCTCCCCTGACCGGGTGAGATTTGGATGAGAAAGCTTCTTCCCTGGTCAGAGCGGTCTCAGCGCGATATACCGTCATTGACGTGCGAATCCTGGTCGTAGACGACGAACCCGCAGTCCGTGAATCTCTGGCGAGCAGCCTCGCCTTCGAGGACTATGAGGTCGTCACGGCCGCCGACGGCGCGTCGGCCCTCGACGAACTCGACCGGGCCCAGCCCGACCTGGCCATCCTGGACATCCTGATGCCCCGCATGGACGGCCTCACCGCGTGCCGGCGCCTGCGCGCCCGCGGAGAGACGCTGCCGGTGCTCATGCTGACCGCCCGTGACACGGTCGGCGACCGGGTGACCGGGCTGGACGCCGGCGCGGACGACTACCTCGTCAAGCCGTTCGACCTGGACGAACTCCTCGCGCGGGTACGGGCGCTGCTACGCCGCAGCGTGGTGACGGCCCGCGGCGGCGAGATCCTGGAGTACGCCGGCCTGCGGATGAACACCGTGACCCGCGAGGTGAGCCGCGACGGCCGCGCGCTGGAGCTGACCCGCACCGAGTACTCCCTGCTGGAGCTCTTCCTCACCCACCCGCGCCAGGTGCTCACCCGCGAGCAGATCCTCAAGGCCGTGTGGGGCTTCGACTTCGAGCCGTCGTCCAACTCCCTGGACGTGTACGTCATGTACCTGCGCCGCAAGATGGGCGAGCCGCGGCTGATCAACACCGTCCGCGGCGTCGGCTACGTCCTGCGTTCCCCGTGACGAGCCCGCCTTGGGAGGGATCTTGAGCGATGAAAAGGCATCTGTCCTTGCGCACCCGGCTCGCCGTGCTGACCAGTCTCGCCGTCGCCGTGGCCGTGGCGGCCTGCGCGGTCGGCTGCTGGTTCGTCGTACGCGGACGGCTGATCGACCAGCTCGACCAGTCGTTGTCGGCAGGGCCGCGCGCCGGCGGCCCGCCCGGTTCTGACGCGAGGCCCGGATCGGCGCGCTCCATCTGCGACATGCAGCCGCGGAAGGACGATCCCTTCCGCGGGTACCAGCCGACGCTGCAGGTCATCTCGCCGGACGGCACCTACTGCAGCTCGCCCGGAACCTCTCCGCTGAAGGTCGTACCCGGCGACGTCGCGATCGCCCGCGGCCAGAAACCGGCCTCCTACCGGGACGGTGAGACCGTGGACGGCACGCCGATGCGGGTGTTCACGCGCCGCGACCCCGACGGCTTCGCGGTGTCGGTGGCCAAGCCGCGCACCCAGGTCGACGAGTCGCTGAACAGCCTGGCCCTGCTGCTCGTCGCGGTGTCGGCCGTCGGCGTGGTCGGGGCGGCGGTCGCGGGCCTTCTCATCGCCCGCGCGGGGCTGGCGCCCGTGGACCGGCTGACCGACGTGGTCGAGCACATCGCCCGTACCGAGGACCTGGACACCGCCATCCCGGTCGAGGGCCGCGACGAGATCGCCCGGCTGAGCCGGTCGTTCAACAGCATGACCCGTGCGCTCGCCGGATCGCGCGAGCGGCAGCAGCGGCTGATCGTGGACGCCGGCCACGAGCTGCGCACGCCCCTGACCAGCCTGCGCACCAACGTCGATCTGATGCTCCGCAGCGAGGAGACCGGCCGTCCGCTGCCCGACGACGGCAAGAAACGGCTGCTGGTCAACGTGAAGGCGCAGCTCGTGGAGCTGACGAGCCTGGTCGGCGACCTGCTCGACCTGGCGCGGGACGAGGACGTCGCCGACGTGGGCCCGGTCGCGCTGCACGAGGTGGCCGGCAACGCCGTGCGCCGCGTACGCCCGCGAGGGCCGACGTTGCGGATCGAGGCGCAGATCTCGCCGTGGTACGTGCGCGGGGACGCCGCGGCGTTGGAACGTGCCCTGGTGAACCTCCTGGACAACGCCATCAAGTTCAGCCCGCCGGGCGGCACCGTGGCGGTCCGCCTCCGCGACGGCGAGCTGACCGTACGGGACCAGGGGCCGGGCATCCCGGAGGAGGACCGGCCGTACGTCTTCGACCGGTTCTGGCGTTCGCCGTCCGCGCGGGGGCTGCCGGGATCGGGCCTGGGGCTGGCCATCGCGGCCCGTGCCGTACGCGAGGCGGGCGGGGAGATCCGGCTGGATCCGGCGCCCGGCGGCGGCACGGAGGCGTGGATGAAGCTGCCCGGAACCCTGGTTCCGGCTTCTTGACCCGCTTTCTCATCGGGGGTTAAGAAACGGCTCACTCGGCTCCCACGCTCACCCGCGACCTTGGTCGTCATGAGCGAACGGAGTGAGCGAATCGATGAGCACGCGCGCCTGGTCCCTCCTCCGACGAAGGAGGACTCATGAGCGAGATTTCCCTGTCGGCCGGGCCGCAGGCGCGGCTCGGCGTGATCTCCGAGCCGCGCGGGCCTCTCATCGAGATCGCGATCCCGGTCTACAACGAAGAACACATCCTGGCCGCCAGCGTGCGACGCCTCCAGACCTACCTGCTCGAGACGTTCCCGTACCGGTTCGTGATCACGATCGTCGACAATGCGAGTACGGACGGGACGTGGGATGTCGCCTCGCGGCTGGCGTTGCGGTTCTCCGAGGTCGAGGCCGTACGGCTGCCCCAGAAGGGGCGCGGCCGGGCGCTGCGGCACGTGTGGGGCACCAGCGTGGCCGACGTCGTGGCGTACATGGACGTGGACCTGTCCACGGACCTCGACGCGTTCCTGCCGCTGATCGCACCCCTCGTGTCCGGCCACAGCGACCTGGCCATCGGCAGCCGCCTGTCCCGCGGCTCGGCGGTCGTCCGCGGACCGCGCCGCGAGGTGATCTCCCGGATCTACAACCTGATGCTCCGCACGACGCTCGCGGCCCGGTTCTCGGACGCGCAGTGCGGGTTCAAGGCGGGCCGGGCCGAGGTCGTACGGGCGCTGCTGCCGGCGGTGGAGGACGAAGAGTGGTTCTTCGACACCGAGTTGCTGCTGCTCGCGGAGCGGAACGGGCTGCGGATCCACGAGGTGCCGGTCGACTGGGTCGATGACCCGGACAGCCGCGTCGACGTCGTGCGTACCGCCCTGGACGACCTGCGCGGGATGCTGCGCATGGGCCGCCGATGGCTCGCCGGGGCGCTGCGGGTCCAGGTGCCGTCGCGGCGGCTGCCCGCCGGGATGCGGGCTCAGGTGCCGAGCTTCGCGGTCATCGGGATCATCAGCACGATCGCCCAGCTCGTCCTGTACGGACTGTTGCGCCTTTTCACGCCGGTCGTCCTGGCGAATGTGGTCTCCTATTTCCTCGCCGCGATCGCCAACACGGCCGCCAACCGGCGGTTCACCTTCGGGGTGGTCGGCACCCGGCGAATCGTCCGGCACCAGCTCGAAGGCGGGGTCGCGTTCCTCGTGGGGCTCGGGGTGAGCACGCTCGGGCTGTTCGCGGTGCACGCCGCGTGGCCGCACGCGTCGCGGTTCGTCGAGCTGGCCGCGCTGCTGGCGCTGAACCTGTTCGCCGCGGCGATCCGCTTCGCGCTGCTGCGCGCGTGGGTGTTCCACCCCCGGCGGACGCCGGACCTGGAAGAGGAGAACCGATGAGTGTCCTTTCGCCACACCGCTCCACCCCCGCGGTGGACGCCGGGCCCGCCGCCGAGCGGCGCTCCGGCGACCCGTGGTGGGCCAGGGGGGCACTCGGCGGGGTGCTGCTGCTCGCGGCGCTCCTGTACGGCTGGGGCCTGTCGGGTTATGCCAACGAGTACTACTCCGCGGCGGTGCGCAGCGGCGCGGAGAGCTGGAAGGCGTTCTTCTTCGGCTCGCTGGACTCCGCGTCCTTCATCACCGTGGACAAGCCGCCGATGGCGCTGTGGGCGCAGGAGCTGACCGCGCGGGTCATCGGGTACGGAAGCTGGAGCCTGCTGCTGCCCGAAGTCGTCATGGGCGTCGCCGCGGTCTTCGTGCTGTACGTGACGGTGCGGCGCGTCTTCGGCCCGGTCGCCGGCCTGGTGGCCGCGCTGGTGATGGCGCTGACGCCGATCACGGTCGCGATCAACCGGGACAACAACCCCGACACGCTGCTCGTGCTGTTGCTGCTGCTCTCGGCGTGGGCGTGCCAGCGCGCCGTCGCGTCGGGGCGGCTGCGCTGGCTGGTCGCCTCGGCGTTCTTCCTGGGCTGCGGCTTCAACACCAAGATGCTCCAGGCGTACCTGCTGCTTCCGGCGCTGGCCCTCGTCTACCTGCTGTTCGCCCCGGGCGGCCGGCTGCGTCGCGTGTGGCACCTCCTGGCGTCCGGGGTCGTCCTCGCGGTCTCCAGCTTCTGGTGGATGGTCGTGGTGGACCTGATCCCGGCCTCCTCCCGCCCGTACATCGGCGGCAGCACGGACGGCACGGTCTGGGACCTGGTGATCGGCTACAACGGCCTCGGCCGGGTCACGGGCAACGAGGGCGGCGGCCGGAGCGGACCGCCCGGCGGGGGTCAGGGCGCGAGCTTCGCGGGCGCGTCCGGGCTGGGGCGGCTGTTCAACGACACGGTCGGCGGCCAGATCTCGTGGCTGCTGCCGTTCGCGGCCCTCGTACTGGTCGTAGGCGTGGTGACCTTGTGGAAACGCCCGCGCACGGACCTCGCGCGGGCGGCCGTCGTGCTGTGGGGCGGCTGGCTGGTGGTCCACTTCGTCATCTTCAGCTTCTCCGACGGCACGATGCATCCGTACTACACGACCGCCCTCGCACCGGCCGTGGGCGCACTGACCGGCATCGGCGGGGTCCTGTCGCTGCGGGCGTACCGGTCTTCGAGCCTCCGCCGAGGCGCGGCACTCGCCGGTGATTCCTCAGGCGGGATGCCGAGCGGGGATGTCTCGGGCGCAGCGCTGGGCGGGGACGCCCCAGGCGGGGCGCTGGGCAGGAACGCCTCGGGCGCAGCGCTGGGCGGGGACGCCCCAGGCGGGGCGCTGGGCAGGGACGCCTCGGGCGCAGCGCTGGGCGGCCGTCATCGGACCTCCGACGGTACGCCGGACACCGACTCGCCGGTGATGGCCGGGCGTGGAGAGGACGGCTGGGCCGACGACGGACGGACCGTGGACGTCCGGTGCCGGGCCGGCCGGGGTGAACCCGCCGACACCGCCGAACCGGGCGTCTCCCGACCGGGCGTCTCCAGTCTCGACGGGCGAAGCCGGTGGAACTCGCTCGCGTGGAACTGGTCGCTACCGCTGGGTGTCGCCGTGACGGGCGGCTGGTCGTTCGCCCTGCTCCGGCGCACGCCGAGCTGGAACCCCTGGCTGTCGTGGACGGTTCTCGCGCTGACCGTACTCGCGGTCGCGGGCCTGGTCGTGGCCCTCACCGGCGGCGCCGTCGGGCTCGCCCGGCGTACATCCCGCCACGCTCCGGCGGATGTACGACGAGGTCCGGACACGACCGTAACGCGGCCGACGACGGACGCGACCACCACACGACCGGGGACGGACGCGACCACCGCACAACCGGGGACGGACGCGACCACCGCACAACCGGAGGCGGACGCGACCGCCGCACAACCGGGGACGGGCGTGACCGCCGCACAACCGGAGGCGGACGCGACCACCGCGCGGTCGGCGGACGGCCGTGGTCCGGCCGCGTCCACAACAGTGGAATCCGCCCCGGACGACTCGTCGTCGGCCACCGCCGGGTCCTCATCGGCGGATGGTCCGGCGCCCATCACCCCTGGGGCGGAGGCGGTGACCTCGTCGGCGGCGGTCGGCGACGGCTCCACGAAGGCGCGTTTCCGGTCGAAGCCGGCCCGGGTCGCCGTGGTCGCCGCTATCACCGGAATGGTCGCGGGCCTGGCCGGACCCGCGGCGTACGCGGTCTCCGCCGCCGCTTCCAGCTCCAACGGCACCAATCCCCTCGCGGGCCCGTCGGGCGGTTTCGGCATGTTCGGCGGCCCGGGGATGCGCGGCGGCAACGGCCGGCTTCCGGCGGACGCGCGGCGGACGATGGAGGGCCGGTTCCCCGGCGGCATGCCACCGGGCGCAGCCGGTGACTCCGGTGACTCGGGCGCCCCAGGCATGCCGGGTGAGGCGCCTGGCGGCAGTACGGGCCGGCCCAACGGCGACGGCGGGCAGGGCGGCTTCCCAGGCGGACGCGGAGGTTTCCCCGGTGGCGGCGGGGGCTTCCCCGGGGGAGGCGGCCCAGGCGGCGAGGCGAACACCCAGCTCATTTCGTACCTGCAGAAGAACCGGGGCGGCGCCACCTGGCTGCTGGCGGTCTCCAGCGCCATGAGCGCCTCGTCGATCATCATCAAGACCGGCGAGCCGGTCATGGCCATGGGCGGCTTCACGGGCAGCGATCCGGCGATGACCGTGTCGAAGCTCCAGCAGTACGTGAAGAGCGGAAAGCTGCGCTTCGTGATGGTAGGCGGAGGCGGCCCAGGCGGCGGCGGTTCGGACGTGACCACCTGGGTCACCAAGAACTGCCAGGCCGTGAAGGCATCGGAGTACGGCGGAACGTCGACCTCGTCGGCGCAGCAACAGAACTCCCAGGGCCTCTACCGCTGCACCTGACCCGTCCACCCGGCTGGGCGGTGCTCGGACGACATGACCACCGTCTGAGCACCGCCCAGCCGACGCGTTCCCGAAACGCGACGCTCATCCCACGTTTCCGACGCGCCGGCCAGGCGGGGCTTTGTCCGTAATGATCTCGACGTTCGGCTCAGGAGCGCCGATCCGGGCGTATTGGCTTCGCGTGCGATGTGGGGAGTCGGTAAGGGCAAGGCTCGCAGCGGCCGGGGCCCCGGCGGCTCCGTCAGGGCGGCCGTGAACTGGTCGAAGCCGCACTGACGCTCGTCGGCGGCGTGGCGCATTCCACCGAACGCACCGTCGCCACCCACCGAACGCACCCCGGCACCGCCCCGCCCAACATCCTCCACACACCCTCACCGAACACGTCCCCGCCGCCATCACCCGACGCACGCCCACATCCCCAGCGGACGCAGTTCCGCACCACTTACCCAACGACCTCGCTGCACCCACCCAACGAACCCGCACCGCTCGCTCAACGACCCCGCACCGCCCACCGAACGCAACCGCTCGCACCGCCCACCGAAGACACCACTCGCAGCACCCGCCGAACGTACGCCTGTTACGGCGTCTTCGAAGGCACATCAACCCACAAGAGGCCGCGGCGTACGGCGGTCTGGCGCCGCGTCGACCGGCTGTGGCGGACCAGGGCCCGCCAAGACGTCGCCTCCGCCGACCTCGCGACGCGTACGGGCGTCTCGACCGCTGCGGCGCCCCCGGCGCGCAGCACCCGAGGCACGGCCGGTGGACCCCGCGCGAGACCCTGGGAGGGCCGGTGGCCCACGAGGCCCCGGTCCGGCCGACGGACCCCGCGTGAGGAACCGCCCGACACTGCCGGACACCGCGGCTGGAAACCCACCGCGTTCAGGCGGGACGGAATTTCGCCGACACTCGCGAACACGGTCCGCTACCAGTCGTTTACTATTTCGACATACGATCTTTGGGATCTGGTGCCTCGGCGGCTTTGCCGCAGGTAAACAGGATGGTTTCGTGGCCGCAACCGGTCAGCGTCGGGCAAGCCGATGTAAAGAGCACGTCACGCGCCCATGACAGGTCGTCATCGGCCGCGAGATTCCTCGACTTGGGGGCTTCTCACCATGGGCGACGGCCATTAGCATCGCAGCACTGAACACCGTGGGCAGAAGGGTGCCGACGATGGCGGGACTTTTGTTTGACAACCCGTTCTATGGAAAGCTCGCCCAGGCTGTAAATGGCGTCCGGAAGGATGCCATCGATCTTGAACGAATGCTCAATAGATCATTCGACATGGCTCAACGAACACAGCTGAACGCGGGCTATGAGAACAACGTCGACACGCAGCGCAGACAGCTCCGGTGGGCTCTCATCAGCATCGTTCAGGCCGCCGAGGACGCTCTGCAGAACACTCCGATGAAGGTCACGGCCGAGGAGGCCGCGCTCGGAGGCAAGGGCCCGTACGGCGCGCCGAGCTTCTGGTAACCCCAGAGCCCGACACCCGGCGAACCGACGAGACCACCTCGACGGCAAGAACCCACACGCCACACCGAGCTTCTGGTAAACCCCAAAGCCCGACACCCGGCGAACCGACGAGACCACCTCGACGGCAAGAACCCACACGCCACACCGAGCTTCCGGCAACCCCCCAAGCCCGACATCCGGCGAACCCGTCCCCGCGCGGAGGGCCGCGGTCGGCCGGCCGACAGCTGGGAAAGCCGGATGGCCGACGAAAACGGCGGACGCACGCGACGGCGGCTTTCCGCGTGTCATCGGCGGAAGCCGACGTCGGGCCAGGCCGGGGTGTAAAGGCCGAAGGCGCCCCAGTTCACGAGGGTTCGCCGCGCCGGGACGATCTGCGGACGCTGGTACAAGGTCACCGAATGCACTTCACCCCAGATCAACCGGTCGGCCTCATTCGCGTACCGGCGGGCCTTCGCCGGGTTCAGTTCTTCGGTGGCGCGGTCGAGAAGGGCGTCGAGCGACGCCGATCCGACCCGGGCGACGTTCTGCCGAACGTCGTTTCCGCGTGGTCTGCCGTAGATCGGCCGCAGATTCGAGATCGGGAACGGACCGCCGATCCAGGAGAACGGCGCGAGATCGTACGCGCCAGGAATGAGATACCGGTCGAAGAAATCGCTGTCGGGCACCGGCCGCAGCTCCAGCCGTACGCCCACCCGCCTCAGCATGACCTGGATCAGCTCACCGCTCTGGCGGCCCGTCGCAGCGCTCGCCGGGTAGACGTACCGCAGCGTCAGCGGGCGGCCGTCCTTCAGCCGTGACCGCCCACGCGTCCGCCAGCCCGCCCGATCGAGCAGGCGTCCGGCGCCTACCGGGTCGTAGGTGTCCAGGTCGCCCGCGTTGTCCCGGTAGCCCTCCTGGGTGTTGACGAAGGCGTGGTCGTTCAGGAGGAGCACCGGCCAGTCCAGTCCGGCCAGGGCCGACCGGGCGAGCGCGCGGCGGTCGATGGCCATCGCCACGGCCCGGCGTACGTTCACGTCGGCCAGTGCCGGCGTCGCGCCGTTGAAGGTGAGCTGGCTGAAGTCCGGGCCGGCCGCCCGCCGGACGACGGCGCCGGGGACCTGTCGCGCGCGCCGGTACGCCGCCGCGTCCGTGCCGGCGTCGAACGCGTCGATCTCTCCGCTCGCGAACGCCCCGGGCATGGCATCGCGCGCAAGGTACCGGAAGACGACCCGGTCGAGCCGGGCCCGGGGTCCCCACCAGTGAGCGTCACGGACGATGGTGACGGCCTGGGCGGTGCGATCGATGCTCTCGGGCCGGAACGGGCCGGCGGTGACCGGAATGTGGCCCGACCACGCGTGGTCCCAGGCCGACGGATCGCTGATCGTCCTGGCCGGGTACAGCGGGCTGAACAGGCTCCGCCACTCTCCGAACGGCCGGTCGAAGGTCACCACGACCTGCCGGTCGTTCGCCCCACGGGTGACCTGCCGAATCCGGTCGTACCCGGTGGACGTGGTGATCTGGTACGCCCTGTCACTGCCGCGACAGGCCCGCCACAGCGCCAGGAAGTCGCGGTAGCCGAGCGGTGTGCCGTCGGACCATCGGGCCATCGGATTGAGGTCGTAGGTCACGACCTGTCTCGGCCTCTTGCGGGTGACCTCGGCCCGTACCAGGTAGGACGGGTCGGCGGTGACCCTGCCACGCTGGTCGGAACGGAACAGCCAGGGCATCAGCGCGCCGAGGATCCGCGCCGTGTCGAGGTCGGCGCCGCCCAGGTGCCAGTAGTTCCACTGGGTGGGGAACTCCGTCGTCGCGAGCCGCAGCGTGCCACCGTCCCGCACGCGTTCACGCGGCATCGGCGCGATGTCGTACGCACCGATCCGCGACACCGGACGCGCGGGCGCTTGCGCCGGCGCGCACGCGGCCACGACCAACAGGAGCAGAGCGATCGGCGCAAATTTCACCAACCCGCTCCTCGACCGCCGGAAACCACCCACGAGCCCGCCGCCAGCCGCCCCACAAGCCCGCCGCGACCGTCCCAGAGGTAACCCAGGCCGTCGCCGAAGCGACGACGCGCCCACGATCACACGCAGCAAGCCCAAAGCGATCGGCGTGGATTCCATCAGAACTCTCCTTGCTCGGGGCAGTGGCAGGCCACGGCATGGTCGGGGGTGAGATGTCGGAGGCCGAAACCCTCCTCGGCGCGCTTTCCGCAGCCGTGCGCCGTAAGCGCCAGGGACACCGCGCAGGGGGCGCGGAACCGGCAACCGGATGGATCGGGCAGCGGCTCCCGTACCTTCCATTCCGGCCGCTCACCGTGCGAATTCGGAAGGGGGACGGCGCCAAGCAGAGTCCGGGTGTACGGGTGGGCGTGGCGTACACCGCGTCGGTCCGCGTGGATCTCATCGGTGCCCTCCTCGCCCTGCGAAGTGGCGATCGGGAGCGAGATGGCCCAGAAGGGGGTCTTCCTCAGCGCACTGGCGACGGTCGTGCGCCGGGAACACCGGGCGGCGGGCGCGAAACCGGGCGACCACCAGGTGGGTGGCGTAGCGACTCCCGTACCTCCCATTGCGGCCGCGTTCACAGTGCGGGTGCGGCAGCGGGACGGCGTCGAGCAGCGTCCGGACGTGCGGGCACACGGGCGTGGGGTACACCGCGTCGGTCGGCCTAAATCTCATCGGGACTCTCCTCGTCCTGCGAAGTGGCAGGCCACAGCATGATCGGAGGCGAGATGGCGGAGGCCGGGATCCTCCTCGCCGCGCTGGCCGCAGTCGCACGCCGGGAACGTTGGCGACAGCGGGCCCCGCGTGAGGAATGGCAGCCGACAGGTGGATCGGGCGACTCCCCGTACCTTCCACCCAGGCCGCTCGCGGTGCGGGCCCGGAAGCGGGATGACGCCGAGCAGCGTCCGGGCGTACGGATGCACGGGCACGGGGGTACACCGCGTCGGTCCGCGTGGATCTCATCGGAGCTCTCCTCGTCCTGCGAAGTGGCAGGCCACAGCGTGATCGAGAGCGAGATGGCGGAGAACGGGGTTCTCCTCGGCGCACTGGCGACGGTCATGCGCCGTGAGCGCCGGGAACACCGGGCAGCGGGCACGGAACCGGCAACCGCCAGGGGGATCGGGTAACGGCTCCCGTACCTCCCGCTCCGGCCGTTCACCGTGTGGGCGCAGCAGCGGGACGGCGTCGAGCAGCGTCCGGGTGTACGGGTGGGCGGGCGTGGTGTACACGGCGTGGGCATCGCCGAGCTCCACGATGCGCCCGTGGCGCATGACGGCGACGCGGTCGGCCAGTCGGCGGAGGGCGGCCAGGTCGTGTGCGGCGATCAGGTAGGCCAGGCCCAGGCGTGTCTTCAGGTCGCGGAGCAGTTCGATGATGCCCGCCCGGGTGGAGACGTCGAGCGCCGAGAACGGCTCGTCGAGGAGCAGGAGCCGTGGGTCGAGGGCGAGCGCGCGGGCGATGCCGACGCGCTGACGCTGTCCGCCGGACAGTTCGCCCGGCCGGCGTCCGGCGTGTGCGGGGGCGAGTCCGACGAGGCGCAGGAGTTCGGGGACGCGGGCGGAGGTCTCCGGCCGGGTGCGGCCGTGGGCGCGCAGGGGTTCGGCGAGGATGGCGCCGGCCGTCATGCGCGGGTCGAGTGCGGCGGCGGAGTCCTGGAAGACCAGTTGCACGTCGCGGTGGAGTTCGCGGCGCCTTCTGGCGGACAGACTCGCGGTGTCATGGCCGAACACCACGCCGGTCCTGAGGGCGGCGATCTCCTTGAGCGTGGTCGTCTTGCCGCACCCGGACTCGCCCACCAGGCCCAGCGCCTCGCCCGCGCGGACGTCGAAACCGACGCCGTCGACCGCGCGCACCACACGGGCCCGCCGCAGCGTCCCGCGCACCGGATGCTCTTTGACCAGTCCATCCACCACGAGAACGCGCGGTGTGGCCGCCCTGCCGCCCGGCGCCGGCCGGCCCGGCGGGGCATCGGTCATGGGTGCCGAGACGACGTCCACACGGCCGGGGCGCGGGGCAGAGCGAAGCAGCGCGGCCGTGCGGGGCATGGACGGGTCGGTCGAGGCCGTCGCCGCCGGACCGACTTCGACCGTACGGCCGGCGTGCATCACCATGATGCGGTCGGCGCGCTCGACGGCGAGCCCGAGGTCGTGGGTGATGAGCACGAGAGCCGCGTCCGTACGGCGCTGAACGGCCCGGAGAGAGTCGAGCACCTGAGCCTGCACCGGTGGGTCGAGGCCGGCGGTCGGCTCGTCGGCGACGATCACGGACGGGTCGGCGGCCATCGCCACGGCGATCATCGCCCGGCGGCTCTGGCCTCCGGAGAGCTGATGCGGGTACGCGCGGGCGACCGTGGCGGCCTCCTGGACACCGGCGAGCCTCAGCAGCTCGGCCGCCCGCGTGGCCGCCGCGCGCCGGGACACGCGGCGGTGGGCGCGGACCGCCTCGGCGATCTGCGCGCCGATCCGGTACACGGGAGTGAACGCGTGGTCCTGGAAGACCACCGCGATCTCATCGCCGCGGACGGCGGCGAGATCGCGTTCGGGCAGACCGAGGAGCTCGCGCCCGCGCAGCCGTACCGAGCCCTCGACCCGCGCGGACGCGGGCAGCAGGCCGACGAGCGCGAGGGCGGTCGCGGACTTGCCGGCCCCGGACTCGCCGACGACCGCCAGCACCTCTCCCGCCGCCACGCCGAACTCCACGTCGCGCACCGCGCGGACCCCGCTAGCGAACGTGACGCGCAGCCCGGACACCTCAAGCACCGGCCCGGCGCCCCCGGCCCTCACCACGGGCTCCCCAGAGCATCACGCAGCCCATCGCCGGGCAGCGCAGCGGCGGCCACGCGTTCCACGACGATCAACGACAGCCCGAACCCGGCCCTCATGACGGGCTCGCCAGAGTGTCGCGCAGGCCGTCGCCGATGAGGGTGGTGGCGAGGACGAGGAGGATCAGCGCGGTCACCGGGGGCAGGAACAGCCAGGGAAAGGTGCCGGCCGACGGTGCGCCGTCCGCGATGATCGTGCCCAGTGAGACGTCGGGCGGCCGTGCTCCGAAGCCGAGGTAGGACAGGCTGGTCTCGGCGATGACGGCGGTGCTGACGTTGAGCGTCGCGTCCACGATCAGCA
Organism: Actinoallomurus oryzae; assembly: GCF_039541955.1. Lineage (NCBI taxonomy): Bacteria > Bacillati > Actinomycetota > Actinomycetes > Streptosporangiales > Thermomonosporaceae > Actinoallomurus > Actinoallomurus oryzae. The sequence continues at coordinate 225,509 of NZ_BAABHF010000017.1, forward strand.
GCGGCAGCAGGCCCGGGACGATGTGACGGACGATGATCGTCACCGGCCGGACGCCGAGGAAGCGGGCGGCGAGGACGTACTCCTGGTCACGCAGGGTGAGGGTCATCCCCCGGACGACGCGCGCGGTGACCATCCACATGAAGGCGGCGAGCAGCGGTGCGAGGACGGGCAGGTCCGCGCCGCGGAGCGCCGGGGCCAGCGTCGCGACGACGAGGAGGGGCGGCAGGACGAGGAGGAGCTCGACGACGCTCATCAGCCCGCGGTCGGCCCAGCCGCCGAAGTATCCGGCGACGGCCCCCGTCACCGTCGCGAGCCCGGTCGCGGAGACGGCGACGACCAGGCCGGTGACCAGTGACGCGCGCAGCCCCCGCAGCGTCACGGCGTACATGTCCCGGCCGGTCTGCGTCGTCCCCAGCCAGTGACGGGCGGACGGCGGACGGCGGAACGCGGTGAGGTCCACGCCGTCCCACGTCCACGACGTGAGATACGGCCCGGCGAACGCGAGCACCAGGAGCACCCCGAGCAGACCGAGCCCCAGACGAACCCGGCCACCACGAAAGGCGCGGAACCGCCGGTGGATCGGAGACCGCCGGTGCGCCCCGCCCCGGCGGGAACCGGAAGCGTGCGGGGCCGAGGCCGTCGTTTCCGGAGTCTCTGGCGCACGGGCGGGTCCGCCGGGAGGCCCCGGCGTGCGAGCGATCATGCGGCTGCCCCGGTCATGGCCGCGCCCGGGGGTCGAGGGCCACGTGGGCCAGGTCGGCGAGCAGACCGACGGCGGCGATCGCCATCGCCGCCGCGCAGCCGCAGGCGGCGACCGCGTTCACGTCGTCGCCCGCGATCGAGTCGATCAGCCACTCCCCCAGCCCGTGCCAGGCGAAGACCTTCTCCGTGACGGCCGTGCCGGTCAGCAGGGCGGCGAAGTCGTACGCCGCGAAGGTCGTCATCGGCGCCACCGTCACCCGCAGGGCGTGGCGGCGTAACGCCGTGCGCCGGCGCAGGCCCCGGGCCATCGCCGCGCGGACACAGCCCGAATTCAGCGCGTCGAGGAGCAGCCCTCGCTGGTAGCGGGCGCACATCGCGGCCTGGCCGAGCGCGAGCACGGTGGCGGGCAGGAGCAGATGACGCAGCCGGTCGGCCGCCGGCCCCGCGGCACCCGGGGTGTATTCGCCCGTCCACGCGAAGACCGGCGCACCGGTCCAGGAGTTCACGCTCTGGGCGGCCGTCTGGAGGAGCACCGCCAGGGCGAACGCCGGGGTCGCCATCGTCACCAGCGCGCCCGCGGTGATCAGGCGGTCGAGCGCGCCCTGCGGGCGGCAGGCCCTCACGGCGCCCAGCAGCACTCCCCCGGCCCAGCCCAGCGCACCGCCCGCCGCGACGAGACGCAGGCTGGCCCCCGCACGCCGGAGCAGCTCGCCGCGCACCGGCACGCCGTCGAGCGTCGCGCCGAAGTCGCCGCGCGCCACCCCCGACGCCCAGGTCGCGTAACGACGGGCCGGCGGCCCGTCGAGCCCGAGCGACGCCAGCCGGGCCGAGACCGCCGCACGGGGCGGTCTCGGGCTCCGGCCCTCCAGCGAGGCGCGTGGGTCGAGGGCGAGCGTGGCCGCGAAGTAGGCCAGGCTCGCCCCGGCGACCGCGAGCACCAGCCGGCCCAGGCAACGGCGCAGCACGACCAGACCTCCCGCAGCGACGACGGCGACTGCGGAAAGTTATCGCAAAGTCACGCTATGACAACAGCAGGCGGGAGTGCCTGTGGACAACTCAGTCGAGCAGGAACGCCGCGACCTCCGCACGCTGGGAACGCGCCGGTCCGTCGAACGCCGCCAGCCACTGCGCGCGCTTGTAGTACCGATGCAGCACGTGTTCCCAGGTGAAGCCGATGCCGCCATGCCCCTGGATGGCGTTCTCGCAGGCGAACACCGCGGCGGACCCGGCCAGGGCCTTGGCGGCCAGGCACGCCTGCCGGGCCATCTCGTCGTCCTCCGACACACACCACGCCGCCCAGTAGGCGAGCGACCGCGCCTCCTGCAACTGCACGTAGACGTTCGACGCCTTGTGCGACACCGCCTGGTACACGCCGATCGGCTTGCCGAACTGCTCGCGCTCCTTGGCATAGGCGACGAGCAGGTCCAGGGCGCGCTGCGCGACACCGACGCCCTCCAGCGCCAGCGCCGCGTACGCGCGGTCGCGGATACGGCCCAGCAGGACGCGCGCCTCCTCGCCGGAGGCCAGCGCACGCGCCGGCGCCGAGGAGAACCGCACGTCCGCCACCCGCCGCGTGCCGTCGATGGTCGAGCGCGGCGTCACCTCGGCGTCGCCCGCCTCCACCGCGTACAGCCCGTCGGCCGCGACGACGACGAACAGGTCGGCCACGGCACCGTCGGGCACGAGCGTCTTGGCACCGGTCAGACGGCCGTCGGAGACCGACGTCTCCACCGGGTCCAGCAGCGCCTGCGGACGCCCCGGCTCGGCCCAGGCGAGCGTCGCCTTCAGCGCGCCCGACGCGACGCGCTTGCCCGCCTCGGCGTCCAGCGCGGGCGCGGCGAGGGCGACGGTCGAGAAGTACGGCGCGGGCAGCGGCCGGTACCCGGTCTCCTCGAACAGGACGGCCTGGTCGAGGAAGGTCAGGTCCTGGTCCAGCCAGCCCATCGAGGCGAGCCTGCCCCAGACGTCCTCATCGACGCCGGCCGAGGAGTCGGCGATCTCCGCCAGGCGCGCGTCGTCGTACCGGGAGGCGAGGAACTCGCGGGCGAAGCCGCGCAGTTGCTCCTGCTCTTCGGAGAACGCGAAGTCCATCGGTCAACGTCCCTTCGGCAGGCCGAGGACACGCTCGGCGATGATGTTGCGCAGGATCTCCGATGTGCCGGCCTCGATGGTGTTGCCGCGCGAGCGGAGCTGCCAGTACTGCCAGAAGCCGTTCCAGGGCGCGTCGTCGGAGACCAGGCCGTTCAGCCCGAACACCGACTGGGCGAGTGAGGTCAGCCGCTGGTTCGCCTCGCTCCAGGCCAGCTTGACGCCCGAGCCCTCCGGCCCGGGGATGCCGGTCTCCAGGAGAGTGGTCAGCGACCGGTAGTTGGTGAAGCGCAGCGACTGCATCTCGATCCACTCGCGGGCGACGGCGTCGCGGATCACCGGGTCGTCGGCGGGGCGGCGGCCGTCGGGCCCGGGCTCCTTGACCAGCTTGATCAGCTGGTTCACCATTCGTTCGAGCTCGGCGGAGAGCGCGAACCCGAGCGTGCCGCGCTCGTGCAGCAGCGTGGTCATCGCGACCTTCCACCCGTCGCCGGGCGACCCCAGGATCGACGAGCGCGGCACCCGTACGTCGTCGAAGAAGATCTCGTTGAACTCCGGGTCGCCGGTGATCTGCACCAGCGGCCGTACGGTGACGCCCGGCGCGTGCATGTCCACGATGAGGTACGACAGGCCGGCGTGCTTGGGCGCCGACGGGTCGGTGCGGACGACGAGGATGCAGAAGTCGGCCTTGTGCGCGTAGGAGGACCAGACCTTCTGCCCGTTGACCACCCAGTGGTCGCCGTCGAGGACCGCGCTCGTACGGCCGGAGGCGAGGTCGGAGCCGGAGCCGGGTTCGGAGAAGCCCTGGCACCAGATCTCCGAGCCGTCCAGCAGCGGTCGCAGGTAGCGCTCCTTCTGCTCCGGAGTGCCCCACGCGATGATCGTCGGCCCGGCCATGTTGAGGCCGATCACGCCCGGATGGCCGGGCGCGTTGGCCCGCGACATCTCCTCCAGGTAGATCGCCTGGTACGTCGGGGACAGCCCGCGCCCGCCGTACTCCGACGGCCACGTCAGCCCGACGTACCCGGCCTGGTAGAGCTCGCCGCCCCAGCGCCGCAGCGCGTCGAAGTCGCCCCGGCCCCCTTCGAGCGGCCGGCCGGCCCAGTGCTCGGAGAGCCAGGAGCGGAGCTCCGCGCGGAACGCCGCCTCCTCCGGTGTGTCGTGAAAGTCCACTCTGGGGCCTCCCTCAGATACCGATCGCCCGGCAGTACAGCCGGGTGAGCTGCTCCACATCGCCGTCGTCGTACGGCCGCCCGAGCACGAACCAGGTGTACGCGGTGCGCCCGATCATGGTGGCGAGGGCCACCGCGGCCGTACGGGGATCGACGTCGGCCGGAACCAGACCGGCCTCCTGCCAGCCGCGGATCGCGCGCTCCTGGCGGTCGTAGAACACGCCCCAGGCTCGCAGGTACGTCTCGCGCATCGCCGGGGAGAACGTCGCGACCTGCTCGAACACGGCCATCAGCCGGGCGTTCTCACGGTAGGCGCGCAGGTAGGCGCGGTTGGCGCGGGCGATGCGCGCCTCGGGTCCGTCGCCGTCCAGCGGCTCGGCCCGCATGACGGTGAGCAGGCCGCGCAGCATCTCGTCGATCAGCTCCGCGAAGATCGCGTCCTTGTCGGCGAAGTGGGTGTAGAAGCTGCCGTACGCGACGCCGGCCCGGTCGCAGATCTCGCTGATCTTGGCGTCGAGGAAGCCGCGCTCCTCGAACACCTCGCGGGCGCCTCGGAGGAGCGCGGCTCGGGTCCGCTCCGCTCGGGCCTGCCGCTTGACCTGGGTCACGGCGACATCATAACCGAAACCGATTCGGTAATCGCCCAGGGCGAGCGACGGGATCAGGCCTTCGGGCGCGGGGTGTTCATCAGCACGGCGAGGATCACCGCGGACACGGCGAGGATCACGGCCGCCGCCAGGAAGCCGTGGGTGAAGCCGTGCACCAGACCGGCCTTGACAAGCCGGGGATCCCGCCCATGCGCGCGCAGGTAGCCGGACGTCGCGCTGGTCGCGATCGTGTTGAGCAGCGCCACACCGATCGAACCGCCGACCTGCTGGGCGGTGTTCGCGGTGGCCGAGGCGACGCCGGAGTCCCGCGCGCCGACCTCGTGCGTGGCGTAATTCATCGCCGGGGCCATCACCACGCCCATGCCCAGACCCACCAGGATCTGGGCGGGCAGCGCCCCGGAGGCGTACGAGGTGCCCGTGTCCAGGTGGACCAGCCAGCCGAGGCCGGCCGCGGCGAGGAGCAGCCCCGGCGCCATCAGGGTACGCGGCGGCACCCGGGGCAGCAGGCGGGAGGCGACGCCGCCGGCCGAGACCAGCACGGCCGCGGTCAGCGGCAGGAAGGCCACGCCGGTGCGGACCGGTGAGTACCCCTTGACCACCTGCAGGTGATACGTGAGCAGCAGGAGCGTGCCGAACATCGCGATCATCGCCACCGCCACACCGAAGTACGCGCTCCCCCGCGTACGGTCCCAGACGACCCGCAGCGGGAGCAGCGGGTGCGCCACACGGCTCTCCACCACGGCGAACACCGCGAGCAGCACGACACCTCCGGCCAGCAGGCCGACCACGGGCCCGGAACCCCAGCCGTCGGTCTCGGCGCGGCTGCACCCGTACACGAAGGCGACGAGCCCGCAGACGGCGAGGACCGCGCCGGGCACGTCGAGACGCGCCCGGGCGGAGCCGCGGTCGGCCGGCAGGACGTACCAGCCGAACGCGGACAGCACGGCGATCGGGACGTTCACGTACAGGCACCAGCGCCAGTCCAGGTACTCGGTCAGCAGTCCGCCGAGGATGAGGCCGATCGCACCCCCGCCCGCCGCGATCGCCCCGAAGACGCCGAACGCCCTGGCCCGCTCGTCCGGGCGGGTGAAGGTCACCGCGAGCAGCGAGAGCGCCGAGGGCGCGAGCAGCGCGCCGAACGCCCCCTGGCAGGCCCGAGCCGCCAGCAGCACGCCGAAGCCGGGAGCGGCGCCGCCGAGGGCCGAGGCCCCGGCGAAGCCGAACAGGCCGACGAGGAAGGCACGTCGACGCCCGGCGTGGTCGGCGATCCGGCCGCCCAGCAGGAGCAGGCCGCCGAACGCTAGTGTGTACGCGGTGATGATCCACTGCCGGTCGGCGTCGGACACGCCGAGGTCACGCTGGGCCGACGGCAGGGCGATGTTCACGATGGTGGCGTCCAGCACGATCATGAGCTGGGCCAGGCAGATGAACACCAGCGCCACCCAGCGGCGGTGTCCGGGCTCCTCCACCGCGCGCGGTTCGGACACGTCCGCAGAGCGCTGTTCCATGACAGCCTCCATAAATCGGATGTTCGTTCTCTTTTGGTGCGACCGTCGCACCACGGCGGCGGCTTGTCAAGAACGGACGTTCGTTTTAGTTTTGCCCTATGCCTCGAGTCAGCGACGAGCACCTCGAACGCCGGCGGCAGCAGATCCTCGACGCCGCCCGGCGCTGCTTCATCCGCAAGGGCTTCCACCTGACGTCCATGCAGGACGTCTTCGCCGAGTCGGGGCTGTCGGCCGGGGCCGTCTACCGCTACTTCAAGAGCAAGAACGAGATCATCCACGCGATCGCCACCGAACGGCAGGGCATCGCGGTGCAGCTCCTCGAGAGGATCCTCAAGGAGGACCCGCTTCCGCCGTTCGAAGAGATCATCGAGCGGTTCCTGACGCTGGTGCAGTCGATGCTCGACGACGGCACGCTCCGGGTGGCGCCGCAGGTCTGGGCCGAGGCCCTGCACGATCCGACGTACCGTGAGATCGTCTCCGGACTGTTCGTCGGCCTGCGGTCCTCGTGGACGTCACTGGCCGTCCGCATGCGCGACGCCGGCCGGCTGCCCGAAGGCGCCGATCCGGAGGCCATAGGCACGTCGCTGATGTGCCTGATGCCGGGGTTCGTCATGCAACGTCTGCTGGTGGGCGACGTCGACGCCACGGTCGTGACCGCGGGGATCCGCGGGCTCGCGGACGCGCGCTGACCCTCCGCCGCCAAGACCGGACACGAGACGGCACTTCGGAACAGTGAACGCGCCGACGAGCGTCCGCGTGGATCGCCGGTCGTTCAGCCGAGGTGCAACTCGCCCTCGGCGACCAGGACCGCGGGACCGCTCAGGAAGCTGGTCTCGCCGTCCAGCGTCACCGTGACCACGCCACCGAGAACGGCCACCTCCCAGGTGCCCTCGGTGCGGCCCTCCGCGTGCGCGGCGGCGACCGCCGTCGCGACCGCTCCCGTGCCGCACGACCGCGTCTCCCCCGACCCGCGCTCGTGCACGCGCATCTCCACCCGGCCCTGACCCGCCGGGCGGAACAGCTCCACGTTGACGCCCTCGGGGAAGAAGCCGGCGTCCACCTCGGGCGCCCGGGTCAGGTCGAGGCCGGACACCGGCTCGCTGATCGCGCAGGCCAGGTGCGGGTTGCCCATCGAGACGCCCAGGCCCTCGTACACGCGCCCGGACACCGTCGCCCGGCTGTTCCCAAGGATCTTCGGCGCGCCCATGTCGACGGTGACGTCGCCGGCGGCCCCCAGGCGGGCGACGCGCATGCCGCCGCGGGTGGCGATCCGCAGGTCGCCCGGGGCCGCCAGGCCCGCCTCGACCAGGTAACGGGCGAACACCCGCACGCCGTTGCCGCACATCTCCGCCACGCCGCCGTCGGCGTTGCGGTAGTCCATGAACCACTCGGGATCACCGTCGCGGCCGAGCGCCTTGGAACGGACGACCCGCAGCACCCCGTCGGCGCCGATTCCCGCTCTGCGGTCGCAGATCGCGGCGACCAGATCCGGCGTCAGGTCGAGCGCGCCGTCGAGGTCGGGCAGGATCACGAAGTCGTTCTCGGTTCCGTGCCCCTTCACGAATCGCATGCACTGATCGTATCCAGCGCGTGGTCGACCGAGGCGTCGTACCCGATCCAGCGCACCCGCGGATCGCGGCGGAACCAGGACTCCTGCCGGCGGGCGAACCTCCTCGTCGACCGCACGGTCTCCTCCCGCGCCCGCTCCTCGCTCCACTCCCCCGCCAGGAACCGGAGCACCTGGGCGTAGCCGAGCGCACGGCTCGCGGTGAACCCTTCGCGCAGCCCGTACGGCTCCAGCCGCCGTACCTCCTCCACGAGCCCCGCGGACCACATCCGGTCCACCCGCAGCGCGATGCGCTCGTCCAGTTCGGGGCGGGGAACGGCCAGTCCGAGCTGTGTGGCGTACTCCTTGGCCTCGTCATAGGACGGCATCGAGGCGCTGAACGGCCGCCCGGTCATCTCGATCACCTCCAGCGCCCGGACGACGCGCCGCCCGTTGCTGGGCAGGATCGACGCGGCCGCCGCCGGGTCACGCTCGGCGAGCCGCGCGTGCATCGCCGCCGGGCCCACCTCGGCGAGCGAAGCCTCCAGCCGGGCCCGCAGCTCCGGATCGGTGCCGGGAAAGTCCAGGTCGTCGATGACCGCGCGAATGTAGAGTCCCGACCCTCCGACCAGCAGCGGCACGCGCCCACGCCCGTGGATCTCCACGATCGCCCGCCGTGCCAGGCGCTGGTACTCCGCGACACTCGCGGTCTCGGTGACGTCCCAGATGTCCAACAGGTGGTGCGGGACGCCCCGCCGCTCCTCTTCGGTGAGCTTGGCCGTGCCGATGTCCATGCCGCGGTAGAGCTGCATCGAGTCGGCGTTGACGATCTCACCGCCGAGCCGCAGGGCGAGCTCCACCGCCAGATCGGACTTTCCCGCGGCGGTGGGCCCGACGACGGCGACGATGTTCGTCCCCGCGAGGTCGTCGTGGCCGTGCGGTCTGATCGTTCGCGTCACATGCTAATTCTGGCCCCACCTCGGGTATGGCATCCCACATGACGGCATCGGCGGTCGATGCCCGGACAGGACCGCTTGGGGGGATCCCATGTCCATCGTGGACAAGGTGAAGGAGTTTCTTGGCCAGCACGGCGACCGGGTCGACAAGGCCGTCGACAAGGCCGGCGACATGATCGACGAGAAGACCGGCGGAAAGTACGCCGACAAGGTCGACAAGGCGCAGGAGCAGGCCAAGAAGACGGCGGCCCAGTGGGGTGAGGAGGGCAGGCAGCAGCAGCCACCCCAGCCCTGATCGTTCACGGGCCCGGCGGGCCGTCCGGAGACCGGTACGTCAGCGGCAGGACGGTGCCGTCGGAGCCTGCTCGGGCCGGCCGATGCCCGGCATGCCGAGGGAGACGGCCTTCGACGGCTCGGACACGCGGCGTCCCCACGCGTCGCCGGCGGGGGTGCGCCGTACGTGGCGCACCGGGCCGTCCGCGACCAGGTGGTGCGGCGCGGCGTACGTGACGTCCACCGTGACCACGTCGCCGGGCCGAGCCGTCTCCTCGGCGGTGAAGTGGACGAGGCGGTTGTCGGGCGCCCGGCCGGACATGCGGTGCGTGCGCTCGTCCTTGCGGCCCTCTCCCTCGGCGACCAGGACCTCCAGCGTGCGCCCGACCTGCTTCTTGTTCTCCGCCCAGGAGATCTCCTCCTGCAGCGCGACCAGCCGGTCGTACCGCTCCCGTACGACCTCCTTGGGGATCTGCCCGTCCATCGTCGCGGCCGGGGTGCCGGGCCGCTTGGAGTACTGGAAGGTGAACGCGCCGGAGAACCGCGCCTCGCGTACGACGTGGAGGGTCTGTTCGAAGTCCTCGTCGGTCTCGCCGGGGAAGCCGACGATGATGTCGGTGGTGATGGCGGCCTCGGGGATCGCGGCGCGGACCCGCTCGATGATGCCGAGGTAACGCTCCTGCCGGTACGAGCGGCGCATCGCCTTGAGCACCCGGTCGGAGCCGGACTGCAGCGGCATGTGCAGCGACGGCATGACGTTGGGCGTCTCGGCCATCGCCGCGATCACGTCGTCGGTGAAGTCGCGCGGGTGCGGTGACGTGAAACGCACCCGCTCCAGGCCCTTGACCTCCCCGCAGGCGCGCAGCAGACCCGCGAACGCCCCCCGGTCGCCGAACTCCGCCCCGTAGGAGTTGACGTTCTGACCGAGCAGCGTGATCTCCAGGACGCCCTCGGCGACGAGCGCCTCGATCTCGGCGAGGATCTCGCCCGGCCGCCGGTCGGTCTCCTTGCCGCGCAGCGAGGGCACGATGCAGAAGGTGCAGGTGTTGTTGCAGCCCACCGAGATGGACACCCACGCGGCGTACGGGGACTCGCGGCGCGTCGGCAGAGTGCTGGGGAACGCCTCCAGCGACTCCTTGATCTCGACCTGCGCCTCCTGCCGCACCCGCGCGCGTTCGAGCAGCACCGGCAGCGACCCGATGTTGTGGGTGCCGAACACCACGTCGACCCAGGGCGCGCGCCGGACGATCGTGTCGCGGTCCTTCTGGGCGAGGCAGCCGCCGACGGCGATCTGCATGCCGGCGTGGCCCTCCTTGACCGGCCGCAGGTGGCCCAGGTTGCCGTAGAGCCGGTTGTCGGCGTTCTCGCGGACCGCGCAGGTGTTGAAGACGACGACGTCGGGCGTCGCGCCCTCGGCCGCGCGCGCGTATCCGGCGTCTTCGAGCAGCCCCGCGAGCCGCTCGGAGTCGTGCACGTTCATCTGGCACCCGTACGTGCGTATCTGGTACGTGCGGGCGTGGTCGTCGAAAGTCGTGGGCGCGTTCATCTCAAGAGAAAGGGTACGCGGGCCCGGCGCCCCGGCGGGACCGACTGATCCACCGAACCGAACGCCCATCAGGGGGAACGGAGGGGTACCAGGGGCGAACAACGTGATCGGATCGGTATATCAAGGGACTGGTTGCGTTCTTCGGATCACGTACGCTTTGCGGGCATGACCGACACCGGCAAGGCGGCCCAGGAGGCCGACGTGAGTGGCGGCGGACCGCTCGTCGTACTTGAGAACGTCAACAAGTACTTCGGTGAATTGCACGTCCTGAAGGACATCGATCTCACCATCCACCGAGGCGAGGTCGTGGTCGTGATCGGTCCGTCGGGCGGCGGCAAGTCCACCTTGTGCCGCACGATCAATCGGCTGGAGCCGATCGACGACGGGACCATTCGGATCGACGGGCAGCCGCTGCCCGAAGACGGCAAGGAGCTCGCACAGCTCAGAGCCGATGTCGGCATGGTCTTCCAGTCGTTCAATCTGTTCGCGCACAAGACGATCCTGCAGAACGTCACTCTCGGCCCCACGAAGGTGAAGAAAACCCCGGCCGCCGAAGCGGAGAAGTACGCGATGGAACTTCTCGAACGGGTGGGGATCGCGAGCCAGGCCGAGAAGTACCCGGCGCAGCTCTCCGGCGGACAGCAGCAGCGTGCCGCGATCGCGCGGGCGCTCGCCATGCGGCCCAAGGTGATGCTCTTCGACGAGCCCACCTCCGCGCTCGACCCGGAAATGATCAAAGAAGTGCTCGACGTCATGACCAATCTCGCCGCCGAGGGAATGACCATGGTCGTGGTGACCCACGAGATGGGCTTCGCTCGCGCGTCGGCCAACAAGGTGGTCTTCATGGCGGATGGGCAGATCGTCGAGGAGAACACTCCGGAAGAGTTCTTCACGAACGCCCGAAGCGATCGCGCGAAGGATTTCCTTTCCAAGATTCTGACGCACTGATTTGTCATGAAACGCGCCGGCCGCTCCCCCGTGCCGGCTCGAAAGCAGAGGAAGATCATGCGAGTACGTCATTTCGGTGTTGCCGTCGCCGCGCTGGCCGTCGCCACGATGGGTGTCACGGGTTGCGGAGCCAAGAAGGCCGGTTCGGTCGTCGACAAGGCCAAGGACCAGAAGAAGCTGACGATCGGCGTGAAGTTCGACCAGCCGAGCATCGGGCTGAAGAAGCCCGACGGCACCGTCGAGGGCTTCGACGTCGACGTGGCCAAGTACATCGCGGGCAAGCTGGGCGTCCAGGAGAAGAACATCACCTGGAAGGAAACGATCTCCGCCAACCGCGAGACGTTCCTCAAGAACGGCACCGACGACCTGGTGATCGCCAGTTACTCGATCACTCAGGCGCGCCTTCCGCTGGTCACCTTCGGCGGCCCGTACCTGGTGCCCCACCAGGACATCCTGGTCCGCGCCAACGACACCTCGATCAAGACGTTCGCCGATCTCAAGGGCAAGCGGGTCTGCCAGGTCTCCGGCTCCAACTCCTGGAAGAACCTCACCGAGGGCACCAACAAGTTCAACCAGAAGATCGCGATCAAGCTGGTGCCGGCCAACGCGTACGAGGAGTGCATCACCAAGCTCAAGGGCGGCTCGCTCGACGCGGTCTCCACCGACAGCACCATTCTCGCCGGCTACGCCGCGCGTGAGGGTTCGTCGGTGAAGGTCGACAACGTGCCGTTCACCGACGAGAAGTACGGCGTCGGCATCAAGAAGGGCGACATCAAGACCTGCAACGCCGTCAACAAGGCGATCACCGACATGTACGCCGACGGAACGGCCAAGAAGCTCATCGACAAGTGGTTCACCCCGGAGGGCCTGCAGTTCGACACGACCAAGCCCCCGGCTTTCCAGGGCTGCAGCTGAACCGTAGCGACCCAGCGCGCCGGTGAGCTCATCCGCTCACCGGCGCCGTTTCGATCCGGTGGAGACCCATGAATTTGCACGCGCTGTTGGACTTCGGTCCGCTGCAGCAAGAATTCGGCACCGTCATGAAGGCGTTCTGGGGGACGATCCGGCTCGCCCTCCTGTCGGGCATCGGCTCGCTGGTCCTCGGCACCGTGCTCGCCTCGATGCGGGTCTCGCCGACCCCGGTGCTGCGGGCGGCCGGCGGCCTGTACGTCTACATATTCCGTAACACGCCGCTCACGCTCGTGCTGCTGTTCTGCAGCCTCGGCCTGAGCGACACGCTGCACCTGCAGATCTCCCAGGACCCGAGCACGAACGGCTTCTGGCTGGCGACGATCGGCCTGACCATCTACACGGCGTCGTTCGTCTGCGAGTCGCTGCGAGCCGGCATCAACACCGTGCCGCTCGGGCAGGCGGAGGCGGCCCGGTCGATCGGGCTCACCTTCACCCAGTCGCTGCGCCTGGTCGTGCTGCCACAGGCCTTCCGCACGGTGATCGCCCCGCTGGGCAGCGTGTTCATCGCAATGATCAAGAACACCACGGTGGCGCTCGCGGCGGGTTACTTCGAGGCGTCGGCGCAGATGAAGCAGATGTTCGACACGTACGGCGGCACCATCCCGATCTTCCTCGGCTTCGCGATCGGGTTCATGGTGCTGACCCTCCCGACCGGCTTCTTCTTCGGCTGGCTCTCCAAGCGACTGGCGGTGGCCCGATGACCCTGTCCATGGACACCCAGTCGGACGCCTCGGCGCGGCGGCCGACCAAGAACAAGCCCTCGGTCCTGTTCGACGCCCCCGGTCCGCGGGCGCGGCTGCGCAACAACATCATGACGCTCGTCGCGGCCGTGGTGCTGCTCTTCATCGCCTACCTGATCATCGCGCGGCTGGATGACCAGCACCAGTTCGACGGCAAGCTCTGGAAGCCGTTCACCGAGAAGGTCGTCTGGACCAAGCAGATCCTCCCCGGCCTCGGGGGCACCCTCAAGGCGGCGGCGGTCGCGGCGGTGTTCGCCCTGGTGTTCGGCGTGGTCTTCGGCCTCGGCCGGCTGTCGGAGCACAAGTGGATCAGCGTTCCGGCCGGGGCGGTGGTGGAGTTCTTCCGCGCCATCCCCCTGCTGATCATGATCTTCTTCGCGCAGGCGGGCCCGCCCGCGATCATGGACGCGTTCGATCGGGTCCTGCCGCCGGTCTCGGCGTTTCTGGCCCTCGTCATCGGCCTGACGCTCTACAACGGGTCGGTGCTCGCGGAGATCTTCCGCTCCGGCATCAACTCGATCCCCAAGGGCCAGTCCGAGGCGGGCTACTCGATCGGCCTGCGCAGGAGCGGCGTGCTGCTGCGGATCCTGGTGCCGCAGGCGATCACCGCGATGATGCCGGCGGTCGTGAGCCAACTGGTCGTGCTGCTGAAGGACACCGCGCTGGGCTACATCGTCGCCTACAACGACCTGCTCAACAGCGGCCTGCGCGTCGTCTCGAGCAACTTCGGCAACACCATCCCGTCGATCATCGTGATCGCGGTGATCTACATCATCATCAACATCGCGCTCGGCCTGCTCGCGACGTGGCTGGAGAAGCGCAGCCGGCGCAGCCGCAAGAGCGCGGCCCGCACCCTCAACACGGCCGCGGGCGCTCCGCCGGCGGTCGGCATGGGCTCCGCCTGACAGGCCGCCCGGAACCCTCGCCCGTCGTACGGCAGGGCATGGGGCTCCGGGCGGCGTCCGACTCTCCGAGGCCGGGACCGGTGGCGCGTCCACCGGTCCCGGCCTCGTCTATCCGGGCCGTGGGTCGCCGAGTTCGGACTCGGCCCAGGCGAGGACGGTCCAGGCGTCGCCCACCGCGAGCCTTCCGGGGCGCAGCACCGAGAACTTGGCGCCGAACGCCACGCCCCCGGCGGCGGCGCGCCGGTACGTGGCGAGGGTGCGGAGCGGCTCGGGGCCGGACCGTACCCCGCGCCGCTGGTCGACCAGCGTGACGGCGCAGCGGATCGCGAGCCGGGCGTACCCGAGTTCGGCGTCGCCGGCGACGACGCGGTCCGCCCGGTCCTCCAGGTGCGGCTCGTCCCATCCGTCGATCACGATGTTCGGGCGGAACCGCGACATCGGCACCGGCGGCCCGGGAACGCGCCGGTTCAGCTCGTCCAGCGTGGCGCGCGAGAGGGCGTGCACCGGGCTGCTGTCGGCATAGCCGGAGGTGCCGGGGACCCGGCCGCCGGTGGTTCTGTCGTGATCCGGCGGCACCCGTACGAGCCTGCTCGCCGCGCCGAGCATCGACGAGAGCCACGCGGCGGCCTCGTCGCCCTGGTCGACGCCCCCGTACAGCGTGCCGAAGAGCTCCACCTTCCCGCCGGGAGAGTCCCGGTCGACCGCGATGTCCAGGTCGTCGAGTCCGGGCGCGCGCAGGACGAGGTGTTCGCCGCCGGGGGCGATGGCGGGCCGGATGAGCGCCAGCCGGGGGTCCCGGCGCTGGCTGCGGAACCTCCCGTCGCGGTCGACCACCATGAACGCGCGGTCGTGGGCCAGGCCCGCCTCGGTCAGCGTCGCCTCGCCCAGCGGCACGCCGGCACAGCCCTTGACCGGATAGGAGATCAGCTCGCTGATCGACGCCGTCGTCATCGCCCTCCCTCCCCTACCGCGAAGTTAGGGGGACCGCCGGAGCCGACGCCAGAGACGGCGGTGGTATCTGACAGCGATTCGTCAGGTTCGCACCTCGCCTGCGGAGGCGAGGACCTGCTCGCCGGGGCCGGCCGAGGGCACCGTCCCGTGCGCGACGGGCCGATACGCCGTTTCGAAGGACCGAAACCCGGCGGGGAGCCGCCCGGGCCCGGCTCCAACTTTTAACAAGCTCAAGTGCGGGGTCGTGGCCCCATTGTCCCCCGGTTTGCGAGACGATTCCGATATGACCGCTCGTGCGACCGCCCCCTATGGATCCTGGCCCTCCCCCATCTCCGCCGCCGACGTCGCGAGGGCACGCCTGCGCCTTGGTTACCCCACCATCCACGGCGATCGTGTGTGGTGGCAGGAGACCCGTCCGGAGAGGGGCGGGCGTACCACGATCGTGCGGTCCGGCACCGACCTGCTCCCGGCGCCATGGGACGCCCGCACACGCGTACATGAGTACGGCGGGCGGTCCTATCTTCCCCTGCCGGACGGTGACCTGGTCTTCGCCAACTACTCCGACCAGCGGCTCTACCGGCTCGCCGAGGGCCGCACCCCGCTGCCGCTGACGCCGGAGCCGGCCGAGCCGTCGGGGCTGCGGTACGCCGACTTCACGCTGTCGCCCGACGGCCGGCACATCTGGTGCGTCCAGGAGAGCCACGCCTCCGGCACCGTACGGCGGGCCATCGTCGCGGTCCCGCTGAGCGGCGCGGCGACCCAGGATCCCGGGGCGATCCGCGAACTCGTCCACGGCGCCGACTTCTACGCCTTCCCCACGCCCTCCCCCGACGGCGGGCACCTCGCGTGGGTGCAGTGGAGCCACCCGAGGATGCCGTGGGACGGCACCGAGCTGCGCGTCGCCGCCTTCGAGGCCGACGGCACGCTCGGACGCCCCCGTACGGTCAAGGGCGGGCTGAACGAGTCGGCGCTGGCACCCACCTGGCTGAACGAGAACAGCCTCTACGTCGTCTCGGACTGGCCCGGCTGGTGGAACCTGTACGAGATCGGCCTGCGCGGCGAGTCTCCGCAGGCGATGTACCCGGCCGAGGAGGAGTTCGCCGGGCCGCTGTGGAACCTCGGCGGCCGCCCGTACGCCCTCCTCGACGACGGGCGCATCGCGGTGCTGCACGGGCAGGGCGACCAGCGGCTCGGGGTGTACGACCCGGAGACCGCGGAGCTGACCGACTTCGACCTGCCCTACACCGACTGGAAGCTCCAGGTGTCCGCCGACGGCACCACCATCGTGGGGATCGCCGGCGCCCCGGACATCCCCTGGTCCGTGGTGGCGGTGAACGCCGACAGCGGAGAGGCCACGGTGCTGCGGGCGGAGCTGGACACGCCGCCCGATCCCGCCTACCTGCCGCTGCCGCGCGCTCAGGAGCTCGAAGGGCCGTTCGGGCGGCCGGTGCACGCCTATGTGTACCCGCCGTCCAATCCCACCGCCCAGGCGCCCGAGGGCGAGTTGCCGCCGTACATCGTGTTCGTGCACGGCGGGCCGACCGACCACTCCACGAGCGTGCTGGACCTGGAGATCGCGTACTTCACCAGCCGGGGCCTCGGCGTCATCGACGTCAACTACGGGGGCTCGACCGGCTACGGCCGCTCGTACCGCGAGCGGCTGCGGCGCCAGTGGGGCGTCGTCGACGTCGAGGACACCGTCGCGGCGGCCCAGGCGCTGGTGGACGGCGGCACGGCCGACCCGAACCGCCTGGCCGTCCGCGGCGCGAGCGCCGGCGGATGGACCACGCTGTGCGCGATCACGCAGAGCACGCTGTTCAAGGCCGGCACGTCCTACTTCGGCATCGCCGACCCGCAGAGCTGGCTGAAGGAGACCCACGACTTCGAGTCGACCTACCTGTACGGGCTGATCGGGCCGGTTCCGGGATTCGAGCGGACATACGAGGAGCGCTCGCCGCTCGCGCGGGCCTCCGGGACGGCCTGTCCGGTGCTGCTGCTGCAGGGCCTGGACGACCCGGTCGTCTCTCCCCCGCAGTCCGAACGCTTCGCGGACGCGGTGGCGGCCAAGGACATCCCGTACGCGTACCGGGCGTTCGAGGGCGAGTCCCACGGCTTCCGGCGGGCCGACACGGTGATCGCCTCGTTGGAGGCGGAGCTGGCGTTCTACGGTCAGACGCTCGGCTTCGACCCGAAGGACGTGCCGGCGATCGAGCTGACCGTGGGACGGCGACCGGTCCAGCCGCCGCCCGCGCCGCCCGCGGCTTCCGAGCCCGCGGCGCCCACGCCCGAGCAGTGATCGCGCTCCGTCCGGCACGACAGCACGCGTCGTGCCGGGCGGGCACCCGAGACCCGCGGGCCGTACCCTCCGCTCTGAGTGGTCACCGCGTCGCGCCGTAACGCGGCGGTGCCCCTCGTGCCCTGCGGGTGCCCGAGGACCACCACAGGCCGCACGCCCCACCCCGCCTGGTCACCGCGTCACGCCGTAATACGGCCGCGCCCCCAGTGGTACCTGGGCCGGTTCATGCCGGGCCCTTCTCCTGGACCGGCGCCGACCGGGCCGCTCACCTGGCCGGGTTCGCCTACGCCCGCAGCACATCCTGCGCCTGGCACGCCACACGGACGCCGCCGTCACTGCCGACGGCTTGAAGATCCGTGACGAGTACGTCGCCCGGCTCCCCGTTCGTGCGCCACCACACCAACGTGCTGGGGCGGCACTCATTCCAGCTTCCCGGCCTGCCCGGCGGCCTGCGGCCCCTGCGCGACAAGAACGCTACAGACGAGGTGTGACGGCATGGCGACGGCCCGCACCGACGGCGCGGCCTCCGGCCGAGCGCGTCATCCAGGTGGCGGGAGGTACCAGGTGTCAGCGCGGTACGCCGAGGCCGTCGAGGACGATGCCCACAGCCCGGTCGAGTGCTTCGCCTTCGCTGAGGCCCGTGGCGTATGCGAGGGCGCGCAGCAGAAGGGAGACGTCGTCTCCGGTGACCTCGGGCCGTGCGGCGCCGACGGCCTGGGCGCGGTGGAGCGCGCCGTCGAGGGCCGCACGGAAGGCGTCAGCCGCCTCAGTGACCGGCCGGGACAGGCCCTCTCCGTCGTCGTGTGGGGGCAGCAGGTCCAGCAAGGTCATTTTCACCGGCCCGGCTGCCGCGAGGGTCCTCAACAGGGAGGCGAAGGCTTTGCCGGCGTCCGGGCCGTCGGTGAGCCGCAGGGCCTCGGCGGTCAGCTTCTCCAGGTAGCGAACCGCGGTCGCCTCGATCAGGTCCTGCTTGGTGGCGAAGTTGCGGAAGACCGTGGCGATGCTGACCCCGGCCCGCTGGGCGACCTCGTCGGTAGAGGCGGCGGCCCCCTTCTCGGCGAACACATGCTCGGCGGCCAGCAGGACCTTCTCCCTGTTGGCAGCCCCATCGCGGCGCATATCAGACCCCTTTTGCAAACGTAGTAAGCACTACGTATGATGCGTAGTGAAGGCTTCGCTTAAGGGTATGTCGCCGCGTCCCCGTGCGCCAAACGTCCGGAGCGGGCCGTCTCCGGGGACTGTCACCGCAGCGCGGCAGCGAGCGCAAAAGGCGGCTTGCCCAGAACCACAGCACTAAGGAGCACCATCCATGTCCGTTATGGACGAAAACACCACTGTCGTGATCGTGGGCTCGGGTGTCGCCGGCCTCACTCTCGGCAACTTCCTCCTGCGCAGCGGGATCGACTGCGTCGTACTGGAGCGGCGAAGCCGCGAGTACGTCGAGCAGCGCCAGCGTGCAGGGGTCATCGACTCCCGGGCCGCGCGCATGTTCCGCGAGTGGGGCCTGGCGGACCGGGTTATCGGCGGCGTCCCCTTCGAGCCGGTGCTGAACTTCCGCATCGACGGCGAGACGCGGCCCTTCAAGTACGTGACCGACGACCTCGGCGACGGGCGCTTCTGCCCCCAGCAAGTACTCGTGCGCAACCTCATCGACGTGTTCGTCAGCGACGGCGGCGACCTCCGCTTCGAGGCCGAGGACGTGGCGCCGGAGGACATCACCGGCCCTCGACCGCGCGTGCGCTACCGCGACAGCTCAGGCGTGACACGCACCATCACCTGCGACTTCATCGCCGGCTGCGACGGAGACCACGGCGTCTGCCGGGCGAGCATCCCCGAGGAGGAGCTGACCCGCCACTCCCACGAGTACGGGTACGCCTGGTTGACCGTACTGGCTGAGGCCCCCGCCAACCACCAGTCCATGATGGCGATTCACGACCGGGGATTCGCCGGCCAGTTCGCCCGCGGTCCCCAGGCGAGCCGCTTCTACCTCCAGTGCCCTCTGGACACTGCTGTCGAGGAGTGGACGGACGACCGTATCTGGGGAGAGATCGATGCGCGCTTCGGCGAACCGATCGCCGTGAAGGGACGGATCTCCAGCAAGACACTGGTGCCACTGCGCAGTGTCGTCCACGACCCGATGAGCTACGGCCACCTGTACCTGCTCGGTGACGCCGCGCACATCGTGCCGCCCATGAGCGCCAAGGGCATGAATCTGGCCCTGCACGACGCCGACGTGTTCGCCGCGGCCGTCCGGCAGCAGGTCAAGGAGCAGGACACGAGCCTGCTGGAGGCGTACTCCGCCACCTGCCTGAAGCACGTTTGGAACTACCAGGCGTTCGCCGCATGGTTCACCGACCTCATGCACGACGCGGGGGACGTCTTCTACCACGGTGAGTTCCGGCGCCGCCTGGCGCGCACCGAGTTCGAGCGCCTCTACGACTCGGAGACCGCCAACCGGCTCTTCGGCGAGTTCCTCACCGGCCTGAACTGAGACAGGCGACGACCTTCCGCGGGGGCGGGTAGGCGGTGGGTGACGAACATCGGCCCTCGGCTCCTGCCGCGGCAGGAGCCGGGCGGTGCCGGCGTCCCAGTAGGCGGTCTCCGGCACGAAGTCCTCGCGCGCCTGCCCGCGGCGGCGGGCCTTGCTCCGGGCGCCCTTGGCCTTGACCGGGCAGCGGCGCGCCGCGAGGTCCAGGTCCTCCCCGATCTGCCTCCTCCCCCAGCCGGCCCGGCGGCCGGCCGGTCCGGCGGGGTGTGCGGACATGACCTCAATCCCTATCCCCGACCCGGGCAGCACTGCCGTCGGTGTTCTTGCGTTCGGAGGGCAGCAGCGGGGCTTCGGGCCGGGTGTGGTCGTCGCCGAACTGGCCCCACACGTCTTCGACGAACCAGCGCAGCGTCACTCCGGTGCTCTCACCCCGCCTGGTCACCGCATCACGCCGTAACGCGCGGCCGTGTCCGTCAGCGGGCGAACTCCGTGGCTCGCGACTCGCGTACAACGGTGATCCGGATCTGCCCCGGGTAGGTCAGCTCCTCTTCGACCTGCTTGGCGATGTCGTGCGCGATGACCTGGGCCTGGATGTCGTCGACCGAGTCCGGCCGGACCATGACGCGGATCTCGCGGCCCGCCTGCATGGCGAAGACCTTCTCCACGCCGTCGCGCTCGGTGGCGATCTCCTCGAGTCGCTCCAGCCGCTTGACGTACGCCTCGAGCGACTCGCGGCGGGCGCCCGGGCGTCCACCGCTGATCGCGTCGGCGGCCTGGGTGAGCACGGCCTCGACCGTACGGACCTCCACCTCGTTGTGGTGGGCCTCGATCGCGTGCACGACCTCCTCGTCCTCGCCGTACCGGCGAGCGATCTCGGCGCCGATGAGCGCGTGGCTGCCCTCGACCTCGTGGGTGAGCGCCTTGCCGATGTCGTGCAGGAGGGTGCAGCGTTTCAGCAGGGCCGTCGGAAGGCGCAGCTCGGCGGCCATGATCCCGGCGATGTGCGCCGACTCGATCAGGTGCTTCAGGACGTTCTGCCCGTACGAGGTGCGGTAGCGCAGCTGGCCGAGCAGAGCGATGAGCTCGGGGTGCATGTCGGT
Source organism: Actinoallomurus oryzae (assembly GCF_039541955.1). NCBI lineage: Bacteria > Bacillati > Actinomycetota > Actinomycetes > Streptosporangiales > Thermomonosporaceae > Actinoallomurus > Actinoallomurus oryzae. Next base: position 246,308 of record NZ_BAABHF010000017.1, read on the forward strand.
GATGCCGAGCTCGACCAGGGCGTCCTCGCCCGCGCGTACGCACAGCTGCTCGACCTCGGCCTTGCTGTGGTCGTAGATCTCCTCGATGCGCTGCGGGTGGATCCGGCCGTCGAGGACAAGCTTTTCCAGAGTGAGCCGGCCGACCTCGCGGCGTACGGGATCGAAGCAGCTCAGCAGGACGGCCTCGGGGGTGTCGTCGATGATGAGGTTGACGCCGGTGGCCGTCTCGAACGCCCGGATGTTGCGGCCCTCACGGCCGATGATGCGGCCCTTCATCTCGTCGCTCGGCAGGTGGAGGACCGAGACGACGGACTCGGCGGTCTGCTCGGTGGCCACCCGCTGGATCGCCAGCGTCACGATCTTTCTCGCGCGCTTCTCGCCCTGCTCGCGTGCCTCGTTCTCGATGTCGCGGACGATCAGCGCCGCCTCGCGCTTGGCCTGGTTCTCGATCACCGCGACGAGCTCGGTCTTGGCCTGCTCGGCGGTGAGCCCGGCGGCCTGTTCGAGGACCTGGCGGCGTTCTTCGTCGATCCGCTCCAGCTCGGCCCGGCGCTCTTTCAGGGACTGTTTCAGCTCGTCCAGCTTCTGGCCGCGCTCCTCGAGGCGCCGCATCTCGTCGTCGAGCCGCTGCTCGCGCTCGGCGAGCCGGATCTCTCGCCTCTCGAGATCCTCACGGACCGGCCGGAGATCGTCCTTGAGCGACCTGATCTCCTTCTCGGCGTCTTCGCGCGCCGCCGCGGAGACCTCTTTGGCCTTCGCCGCGGCTTCGGAAACGATCTCCTGCGCCTCCGCCTTCGCCCGCGCTACGATCTCGTCCGCGTCCCGATGAGCGTTGATCTCCTCTTCGCTCGGCACGGTGCTGTCGGAGCCTCCCCGCCCGGGGAGCCGCTGAAGCACGACGACGACAAAGGTGACGAACGCCACGATGATGACCAGTGCCGCACCTATGACAACCCAGATCACGGCACTGACCCCTTTCCTCGACACGGAGACCGCCCAACACCAGGGCGGCGTGCGAGGGGCTACGAGCGCGCCACGGGTATGCCGGACCGCCGACGGATGCCGGGCAGGGCACAACCGTCCGGGGCCCAAGGCTTCCGCCTGGAACCCTGCAATCCGTACCAACCGGCCATTGGGGGGAGCCGGCCGGATTACCTCTCAGCTCGTCAACGTCTGCGGTCGTATGGCAATCCGCACTGCGCGGAGTAACTCCTCACTGCCGTAACCGTAAGCGTCGAGGAGGTAATGGGCAAGGAAAGACTCCTCGTTCGGGACGATTCGTTGCATGTGGCAACCGAATCCCCATAACTCCCGCCGACGGCCCGGGACGCCCGCTCCCGGCACCCCGACCGCGTGACCGCACCACCGACGCGCGACCGAGCACCCCAAAGCCTCGGCCCAACCCGCAGGTCAATGCCTCTCCCCCAGGTGTTCGCGGTCATTCGTCCGTGGGAACGCCGGGGTCGTCGATGCCTTCCTGTTCGAGGGCTTCGCGGATGAGGCGATAGGCGAGCCCGCTGGGGTATCCCTTGCGGGCGAGGACGCCGAGGATGCGCCGGGTGCGCTTGACCGGGTCGAGGCCACGGGTAGCGGCCATGCGCTTGGCGATGAGTTCGCGGGCGGCGGCCTCTTCCTGTTCGGGGTCGAGCTCCTCGACGGCCTCGTTGACCGTTTCGTCGGCGACGCCGCGCCGCCGCAGCTCGGCCGCGAGTGCCCGCCGGGCGAGGCCGCGGCCGGTGTGCCGCGACTGCACCCACGCCCGTGCGAAGGCGGCATCGTCGATCAGGCCGACCTCGGTGTACCGGCCCAGCACCCGCTCGGCCACCTCGTCGTCCACACCCTTATTCCGCAACGCGTCCGCGAGCTGCGCCCGCGTGCGAGGTGAGAAGCTGAGCAGCCGCAGACAGATCTCGCGTGCCTCCGCCTCCGGATCGGCGGGCGGCCCGCCCGCCTCGCGACCGGAACCCTCCCAGCGGCCAGAACCCTCCCCGCGGCCGAAGCGCGCTTCGCCTCCGGAGGAGTGCTCTTCGCCGCCTCGGCGCGCACGCCTGGACGTCCGTCCACCTGTCCGTCCGCCTTTTCGCCGCCCGGAAGCCGCACCACGCCCACCCGACCCAGATGCCGGACCGCCGGCGTACGGCGTGGGCGGGGCCTCCCCTTCCCCACCGGCCGGAAGAGGGTCGGCCGAAGTTCCGCCGGGCTCCCCTGCGGGGCCGGTGGCGCCGGTGGCCCAGCCGGACCGGGTGCGTCCGGCCGAAGAACGCGCCCGCTCACCGCCGGCCCAGCCGGGCCCGGTGCCCTCAGGAGAGGACCGCCGCCGCTCACCGGCAGGAGGGGTGGCTCCAGTGGCCCAGCCGGGCGCCGGATCGGCGGGATCCAAGCCGTCAGACCCGGCACCGGTCTCATCGGCGGACATGACACCTCCGAACTCTTCGATCGAACCGGGCACCGAAGGCATGCCGGGCGAAACCCGGCACCGGGAGTTCCAGGGGATCACCCCCCTGGGCAAGTACAAAGGGCCCCGGCGAAGCTGACCGAAGGCCGGCGAGCAGCCCGAGCCTCCGAGCAAAGCCCGGCACCGGGGGTCCCAGAGGGCCGCCCCCCTGGGCAAGTACAAAGAGCCCCGGCCAAGCTGACCGAAGGCCAGCGAATAGCCCGAGCCGCCCGGCGAAGCCCGGCACCAGAAGTCCCAGGGGATCGCCCCTGGGCAAGTACAAAAGGGCCCCGGCGAAGCCGACCGAAGGCCGGCGAGTAGCCCGAGCCTCCGAGCGAAGCCCGGCGCCGGGGTTCCAGAGAGCCACCCCCCTGGGCAAGTACAAAAGGCTCCAGCGAAGCTAACCGAAGGTCAGCGAGCAGCCCAGGCCGCCGGGCGAAGCCCGGCATCGGGGGTTCCAGGGGGTCGCCCCCTGGACAGGCACAAAGGGCTCCGGCGAAGCCGACCGGAGGTCAGCGAGCAGCCCGAGCACCGACCCCGGCATCCGTGTCAGAACTCCTGAGCGGGGGCGACGCCACCGGGGAAGGTGCCCGCGCCGGTGTCGATCCGGTGCGGGATGTGACGCCGCCGCCCGCCAGGAGGCTTTCACGGGCCCGCCTTGCCCGACCCGAGCCATGCCGCCCCTGCGCCCGGCCTCGGCATTTCAGCGCGCCGGGCTCAGGCGTCACCGGGCTTCGGGGTGCTCTTGGAGCCGCGCTTGGCCGGGGCGGTCTTGCCCGCCGCCGCGCCCGCCACGGCCGGGGCCGGAGCCGGGGTCTCCGCCGCAGGTGTCGCGGGGTCGGCGTCGAGCTTCGGGCCCACCCCGAGCTTCTCCTTGATCTTCTTCTCCAGCTCGTTGGCGAGGTCGGGGTTCTCCCGCAGGAAGTTGCGGGCGTTCTCCTTGCCCTGCCCGAGCTGGTCGCTCTCGTAGGTGTACCAGGCGCCGGACTTGCGGACGAAGCCGTGCTCGACGCCCATGTCGATGAGGCCGCCCTCGCGGCTGATGCCCACGCCGTACAGGATGTCGAAGTCGGCGACCTTGAACGGCGGGGCCATCTTGTTCTTCACGACCTTGACGCGGGTGCGGTTACCGACGGCGTCGGTGCCGTCCTTCATCGTCTCGATGCGCCGAATGTCGAGACGGACCGACGCGTAGAACTTCAGCGCCTTGCCGCCCGTCGTCGTCTCGGGTGAGCCGAACATGACGCCGACCTTTTCCCGCAGCTGGTTGAGGAAGATCGCTGTGGTCTTGGTCTGGTTGATGGCGCCGGTGAGCTTGCGGAGCGCCTGCGACATGAGGCGGGCCTGGAGACCGACGTGGCTGTCGCCCATCTCGCCCTCGATCTCGGCGCGGGGCACGAGGGCCGCGACGGAGTCGATGACCACGACGTCGATCGCGCCGGAGCGGATCAGCATGTCGGTGATCTCCAGGGCCTGCTCCCCCGTGTCCGGCTGGGAGACGAGGAGCGCGTCGATGTCGACGCCGATCTTCTTCGCGTACTCCGGGTCGAGCGCGTGCTCGGCGTCGACGAACGCGGCGATGCCGCCGTTCTTCTGCGCACTCGCGACCGCGTGGAGCGCGAGGGTGGTCTTACCGGAGGACTCCGGGCCGTAGATCTCGACGACGCGGCCGCGCGGGAGGCCGCCGATGCCGAGGGCCACGTCGAGGGCGATCGATCCGGTCGGGATCACCTCGACCGGAGGGCGCCCCTCCTGGCCCAGCCGCATGACGGAACCCTTGCCGAACTGCCGCTCGATCTGGGCGAGCGCCGCCTCGAGGGCCTTCTCGCGATCGTTTGCTGCCATGTGAGGTGTCCCTGTGAAAATCGGTGACTGATGTTGACGGGTGCGACGTTACGGGGCCGCACCGACAGTTTTCGAGAGTCCGGGCCACCGTTGTGGATTACGCCGCCCGTTGCGGTCAACTCTAGCCGAACACGTGTTCGATCATGGTCGGACACTCAGAAAGTCCGGTGAACTTGGCTTACGCTGAGGCGCAGGATCATGCCGGTCACCATTCTCATGTGCGCCGACCCGCTCAACCCCCGGCGGGTCGACGAACACTTCGCGCGGGAGGCCGAGTCCGTGCGCGCGCTCGGCGGATCCGTCGCGCTCATCGACCATGACGCCCTCCAGCAGGGCGACGCCGCCATGGCCGCACACCGTGTACCGCGCGACCTCGGCACGGCCTGGTACCGCGGATGGATGCTGACGTCCGTGCAGTACACCGCCCTGGCCTCGGCGCTCGGCGCGCGCGGGGTCACGATGGCGGTGCCGCCGGACGGCTACCAGAAGGCGCACGAGCTGCCGGGCTGGTACGACACGTTCGCCGGCGTCACCCCCGCGAGCGTGTGGCTGCCGGCGCGTCCCGGCACACCTCCGGACAAGGACCGCCTGGCCCGGCTCGTACGCCCGCTCGCCAAGGGCCCGGCGATCGTCAAGGACTACGTGAAGTCGCGCAAGCACGAGTGGGACGACGCCTGCTTCGTGCCCGACGTCACCGACGTCGACCGGCTGCACGCGGTCGTCTCGCGTTTCGTCGAGCTCCAGGGCGACTTCCTGGCCGGCGGCATCGTGGTCCGCGAGTTCGAGACGTACGAGGGCGGCGAGGCGCGCGTCTGGTGGGTCGATGGAGAGCCGGTTCTTGTCGGACCGCATCCGGACACGCCGGAGGTGCGCCCACGCCCACTCACGGACGCGGTCGCGCCCTGCGTACGCTCGCTCGGCTGCCGGTTCATCACCACTGACCTGGCACGACGTGCGGACGGCACCTGGCGGGTGGTGGAGACCGGCGACGGCCAGGTGAGCGACCTTCCCACGGGAACGGAACCGGCCGACCTTTATCTGAGTTTTCCCATTCGTTGAACCGATCCTGCCGATCGACCGTCCCACCTCTACACTTACCGGGCACTAACCCTGGAATCGGAGGGTCGTCGGCAATGCCTTCCAAAGCCGCCGGTCGGCGGATGCGCTCAGGCGCCGTGCAGCTGAGCGCCCTGAGCGTCCTGTCGCTGACCCTCGTCGCCTGCTCGTCCAGCACGAGGGCGAGCTGCGTCGACGGCTGGAACTCCCACGGCGGCTCCTACCGCGTCGTCCCCGACTACTACTGCGACAACGGGGGCTCGTACGGCCGCTACTACTGGTATTACGGCGGCCGTTACCACGGCGGATACATCTCGCACGGCAGCACCATCCGCCCGCGCGGCAGCAAGATCACCTCGCGCGGTGGCCGGGTGATCTCACGCGGCGGCTTCGGCGGCCACTCCGGCTCCCACGGAGGCTGAGCGTGCGACGCGAGTTCTCCGACCCGCGCGCGAACTGGGCTCAGATCATCGAGTCGCAGGGCCTCGCGTACCACCGCACCTCCCACCCTGAGCACCTGAACCGTCCGTACTGGGACGAGTCCGTGCACTACGTCTTCCCCATGGACGAGGTCCTCGCGCTGGAGTCGGTGGTCGAGGAACTCCACCAGATGTGCCTGGCCGCGGTGGAGCACGTCGTGAGCACCGGCCGGTACGACGTGTTCGGCATCCCGCCCTGGGTGCGCCCGCTGATCGAGGCGTCGTGGCGGCGGCGCGACCCGCACCTGTACGGGCGGTTCGACCTCTGGTACGACGGCGAGGGCCCGGCGAAGCTGCTGGAGTACAACGCCGACACCCCGACCGCGCTCGTGGAGAGCTCGATCATCCAGTGGTACTGGCTGCAGGACGTCTACCCCGGCGACGACCAGTGGAACTCCGTCCACGAGCGTCTCGTCGACCGGTGGAAGCAGATCGCCCCGCCCTCCCCCGTGCACTTCGCCTGGACGACCGAGGACGAGACCGGCGAAGAGCTCATGACCATCGCGTACCTGCAGGAGACGGCCGAGCAGGCCGGTGTACGGGCGAGCGCGATCGCCATGGAGGACGTCGGCTGGCACGCCCTCAACGAGCGTTTCGTCGACCTGGACGAGGCGGAGATCCGCACGCTCTGCAAGCTCTATCCGTGGGAGTGGATCGTCTCCGAGCCGTTCGGCCGGCACATCCCGCGGGCGGCGTGGATCGAGCCGATCTGGAAGATGCTCCTGTCGAACAAGGCGCTCCTCGTCGTGCTCTGGGAGCTGTACCCGGGCCATCCGAACCTGCTGCCGGCCTTCCTCGGCACGCCGAGCACGCTGACGTCCTACATCCGCAAGCCGCTGCTGGGCCGCGAGGGCGCGAGCATGAGCATCGTGACGCCCGAGGGCGTACAGACGACGACCACCGGTGAGTACGGCGCGGAGGGCTTCGTCTACCAGGAGTTCTGCCCGCTGCCCGACTTCGACGGCGAGCACCCCGTGCTGGGCGCGTGGGTCGTGGGCGACGAGTCGGCGGGCCTCGGCATCCGTGAGACGTCCGGCCTCATCACCGACGACACCTCATCCTTCGTACCCCACCGCATCGACGACTGAGTCCTACAGGGAGACCGACATGTATCTGGCGTTCTCGGACGGCTTCGGCACGGCTCTGGGCAAGGGCGCCGGCGCGATCGCCGCGTACACGGCCCTCGGCCTGGTGCTGCTGGTCATCGGGTTCCTCGCGGTCGACCTCGCGACTCCGGGCCGGCTGACCACGATCATCCGGACGAACCGGAACGCCAACGCGACGCTGCTGGCCGTCTGCGGGGTCTCGGCCGTGGGCCTGGTGGTGGCCGCGTCGATCTTCGCCTCCGGTGGGAAGCTCCTCGAAGGACTGATCGCGACCCTGGTGTGGGGTCTCGTGGGCATCGTGGCGCAGCTGGTCGCCTCGGTGATCGTCCGTTACCTGCTGGGCGTGGACGTGGCGGGGCTGATGGCCAAGGAGAAGCTCGAGCCGTCGGCGATCCTGCTCGGTGCCACCCAGGCGACCGTCGGGCTGATCACCGCGATCGCCGTCATCTGAGGTCTGCGCCGCGAGCCGCGTCGGACCGGCCCGCGCCTCGGCGAGCGGCCGATCGATGGTCACCGCAGCTTCTGGGGTACGTCGAACGTGGCGCAGACGGCCTGCCAGACCTCCTTGGCACCGACGCCGTCGGCCAGGGCCTGCTCGATCGTGCGGCCGCCGAGCTCGGCCATGACGTAGTCCTTGGCCACGCTCTCGGCGTAATTTTCGCCGAACTGCTGGCTCATCCGGTCCCAGAACACGGTTAGACGCACTCTTCCACGCTATCGGGCGGACGGTCCTGTCAGTGCCCGGAGGCATCATGGCACCATGACACCGCTCGACCGCTTCTCCGACGCCGCGCGCGCCTGGTTCGCCGGGGCGTTCGCCGCGCCCACGGCGGCGCAGGAGGGCGCGTGGGAGGCGATCGCGCAGGGCGACAACACGCTCGTCGTGGCGCCGACCGGTTCGGGCAAGACGCTCGCGGCGTTCCTCTGGTCGCTCGACCGGCTCGCCACGGCACCGCCGCCGGAGGACCCCAAGCGCCGCTGCCGGGTGCTCTACGTCTCGCCGCTCAAGGCGCTGGCCGTCGACATCGAGCGCAACCTGCGGGCGCCGCTGACCGGGCTGCGGCAGACCTCCCAGCGGCTGGGCCTGCCCGAGCCCGACGTTCGCGTGTCCGTACGCTCCGGCGACACCCCGGCGGACGAGCGCCGCCGGTTCGCCGTTAAGCCGTCCGACATCCTGATCACGACGCCCGAGTCGCTGTTCCTCATGCTGACCTCGCAGGCGCGCGAGGCGCTGCGCGGCGTCGAGACCGTGATCGTCGACGAGGTGCACGCCGTCGCGGGCACCAAGCGCGGCGCCCATCTCGCCCTCTCCCTGGAGCGGCTCGACGCCCTGCTGGAGCGGCCGGCCCAGCGCATCGGGCTCTCGGCGACCGTACGACCGGTGGAGGAGGTCGCGACGTTCCTCGGCGGCACGCGGCCCGCCACCGTGGTCCAGCCGCCGCACGAGAAAGAGGTCGAGCTCGAGATCGTCGTACCGCTGGCCGACATGACCGAGCTGGGGCAGCCGGTCGAGGACCTGTCCGGGGCGGCGGCCGGAGAGCCCAACCGCGCGTCGATCTGGCCGCACGTGGAGGCGCGGGTGCTCGACCTGGTCGAGGCGCACCGCTCGACGATCGTCTTCGCCAACTCGCGACGGCTGGCCGAGCGGCTGAGCGGGCGCCTCAACGAGCTGGCCCGCGAGCGCGTCGAGGGGGAGCTGCCCGAGGAGGACGTGCCCGCCGAGATGATGGCGCAGGCCGGGGCCTCGCGGGGCGCGCCGGCCGATGTCGTGCGCGCGCACCACGGGTCGGTGTCGAAGGAGGAGCGGGCCGGCATCGAGGAGGCGCTCAAGGCCGGGCGGCTCCCCGGCGTGGTCGCGACCTCCAGCCTCGAGCTGGGCATCGACATGGGCGCGGTCGACCTCGTCGTCCAGGTCGAGTCGCCGCCGTCGGTGGCCGGCGGGCTGCAGCGCATCGGCCGGGCCGGGCACCAGGTCGGCGCGGTCTCACGCGGCGTGATCTTCCCGAAGTACCGGGGCGACCTGGTGCAGACCGCGGTCGTGGCCGAGCGCATGCGCGAGGGCCGCATCGAGGAGCTGCGCTATCCCCGCAATCCCCTCGACGTGCTCGCCCAGCAGATCGTCGCGATGGCCGGCATGGACGAGTGGCCGGTCGACGAGCTGGAGACGCTCGTACGCCGCGCGGCGCCGTTCGCCACACTGCCGCGTTCGGTGCTGGAGGCGACGCTCGACATGCTGGCCGGGCGCTACCCGAGCGACGAGTTCGGTGAGCTGCGGCCACGGCTCGTGTGGGATCGCGTCGCCGGGGTGCTGCGCGGGCGTCCGGGGGCGCAGCGTCTCGCGGTGACCAGCGGCGGCACGATCCCCGACCGGGGCCTGTTCGGCGTCTTCCTCGTCGGCGAGAAGTCCTCCCGGGTCGGCGAGCTGGACGAGGAGATGGTGTACGAGTCGCGGGTCGGCGACGTGTTCGTGCTCGGCGCCAGCTCCTGGCGCATCGAGGACATCACGCCCGACCGGGTGCTCGTCTCCCCCGCTCCGGGGCGGCCGGGCAAGCTGCCGTTCTGGCACGGCGACGCGCCGGGGCGGCCGGCCGAGCTGGGCCGCGCCCTGGGGGCGTTCAGCCGTGAGCTGTCGGCGCTGCCGCCCGAGCGGGCGCGCGAGCGCGTACGCGCCGCGGGCCTGGACGAGTGGGCGGCCGACAACCTGCTCGCCTACCTCGCCGAGCAGCGCGAGGCGACCGGTTACGTCCCGGACGACCGCACGCTGGTGGTCGAGCGGTTCCGCGACGAGCTCGGCGACTGGCGGCTCGTGGTGCACTCCCCGTACGGGGCGCTCGTGCACGCGCCCTGGGCGCTGGCGATGGCGTCGCGGCTGCGCGAGCGGTACGGCGTGGACGCGCAGGCCGCGCACTCCGACGACGGCATCGTGCTGCGCATCCCCGACACGGGTGAGGCCGTGACTCCGCCGGCCGGCGACCTCGCGATCTTCGACCCGGACGAGATCGAGCAGATCGTCACCGACGAGCTGGGCGGGTCGGCGCTGTTCGCGTCGCGGTTCCGCGAGTGCGCGGCGCGGGCGCTGCTGCTGCCGCGGCACCGCCCGGGCAAGCGGATGCCGCTGTGGCAGCAACGGCAGCGGGCGGCGCAGCTGCTGTCGGTGGCCAGCAAGTACGCCTCGTTCCCGATCGTGCTGGAGACCGTGCGCGAGTGCCTGCAGGACGTCTTCGACGTGCCCGGGCTGGTGACGCTGATGCGCGACCTGGCCGGGCGCAAGGCTCGCCTGGTCGAGGTCGAGACGCCGATGCCCTCGCCGTACGCCCGGTCGCTGCTGTTCAGCTACGTCGGCGCGTTCATGTACGAGGGCGACGCGCCGCTCGCCGAGCGGCGGGCCCAGGCGCTGGCGCTCGACTCGACGCTGCTGGCCGAGCTGCTCGGCCAGGCGAACCTCCGTGAGCTGCTCGATCCCGAGGTGGTCGCCGAGGTGTCGCAAGAGCTGCAGCGGCTGCCGTCCTCGCGGCACGCCCGCGACGTCGAGGGCGCCGCCGACCTGCTGCGCGAGCTGGGGCCGCTGGCGACCTCGGAGCTGACCGCGCGGGGGGTCGCTCCGCGGTGGCTCGCCGAGCTGGAGGAGTCGCATCGCGCGATCCGGGTGCGGATCGCCGGTGAGGAGCGGTGGGCGGCGATCGAGGACGCCGGGCGGTTGCGCGACGCGCTCGGCGTGCCGCTGCCGGTCGGCGTACCGGAGGCGTTCCTGGAGCCGGTCGCCGATCCGCTGGCCGACCTGCTGAGCCGCTACGCGCGCACCCACGGGCCGTTCCACGCGGGTGACGTGGCCGCGCGCTTCGGGCTGGGCGTGGCGGTGGTGACCGGCGGGCTGCACCGGCTGGCCGACCGGGTGTCGGAGGGCGAGTTCACGCCGGGCGCCCGAGGCACGGAGTGGTGCGACACCGGGGTGCTGCGGCTGCTGCGCCGCCGGTCGCTGGCGCGCCTGCGGGCCGAGGTCGAGCCGTCGCCGCACGACGCGCTGGCGCGGTTCCTGCCCGCGTGGCACGGCATAGGGTCCTCGCGGCTGCGGGGTCTCGACGCGCTCGTGCAGGCCGTCGAGCAGTTGCAGGGCGCCGCGGTGCCGGCGTCGGCGCTGGAGTCACTGGTGCTGCCGGCGCGGGTGCCGGACTACTCCCCCGCTCTGCTGGACGAGCTGACCGCGTCCGGAGAGGTGATCTGGACGGGTCAGGGCGGGCTGCCGGGCGGTGACGGGTGGGTGTCGCTGTACCTCGCCGACACCGCTCCCCTCCTCATGGCCGAGCCCGCCGAGATCACGCTGACGCCGCTGCACGAGAAGGTCCTGGACGCGCTCGGTGACGGCGGCGCGGTGTTCTTCCGCACGCTGTCCGACCGGGTCGGCTCGCTGAACGACGCCGACCTCGTCGCGGCGCTGTGGGACCTGGTGTGGGCGGGACACCTGACCAACGACACGCTGGCGCCACTGCGGGCGCGCCTGGGGTCGAGCCGCACGACGCATCGGCCGCGCGCCCGCCGGCGCCGGCCGGCCATGCCGTCCCGTACGGGCCCGCCGACGGTCGCGGGCCGCTGGTGGACGCTGCCGGAGCGGTCGGACGACACCACGCGACGCGGCCACGCCCTGGCCGAGACCCTGCTCGACCGCTACGGCATCGTCATCCGCGGCGCCGTGATGGCCGAACGCACACCGGGCGGCTTCGCCGCCGTGTATCCGGTGCTGCGCGCGTTCGAGGAGACGGGCCGGTGCCGCCGGGGTTACTTCGTCGAAGGCCTGGGCGCCGCCCAGTTCGCCCTGCCCGGCGCGGTCGACCGGCTGCGCGCCACCCAGCGTCCGGACGACGAGCGGGCCCGCGCCCTGGTCCTCGCCGCGACCGACCCGGCGAACCCCTACGGCGCCGCCCTGCCATGGCCTGAACGCCCGGGCGAGGCCGCGAGCGGCCACAAGCCGGGCCGCAAGGCGGGCGCGTTGGTGGTCATGGTGGAGGGCCGCCTGGTGCTGTACGTCGAACGCGGCGGCAAGACCCTGCTGTCCTGGGAAGAGACCGACCTGCAACCGGCCGTCGACGCCCTGGCCCTGGCGGTCCGCGAGGGCGCCCTGGGCCGCCTCACCGTCGAACGCGCCGACGGCGAGTCGATCAACGACTCCCCACTGGCGGCAGCGCTGGAGGCCGCCGGCTTCCACCCGACCCCCCGCGGCCTACGCCTCCGCGCATAACGCCACTCCGCCCCACCCGCGAGCGCGCGCATGACGAGCAGTACGGCGGCCGGCGTTGGGCTTGTGAGCTGTGGTTCGGGTGCGGGAGTCCTTGCGCGGTCAATGCGGGCGGCCGGTTCAGGTCCGATCGCTGCGCCGTTAGGCTGCTGTGAGTGATCACGGTCGTCGACTATGACCCTGCCTGGCCGCGGCGGTTCGAGGCTCTGCGGCAGGAGTACGCGCGGGCGATGGCGGCGGCTGGTGTGCCAGTCGTGGCGATCGAGCACGTCGGGAGTACGTCGGTTCCCGGCCTGGCCGCCAAGCCGATCATCGATTGCGACATCGTCGTCGCACCGGCGGATGTCGAGGCCGCCGCGGCGGTGCTGGTAGGGCTCGGTTTCAGGCCGCTGGGAGAACTGGGGATCCCACAGCGGTGGGCGTTCAAGGAGCCGGCCCGGCTGACGGGCACCAGTACCTACGTGATCGTTGAGGGGTCGCTGTCGCTGCGTAATCACCTGTGCGTGCGCGACGTGCTGCGCTCCAGCGCTGCGCTGCGGGAGGAGTACGCCGCGGTGAAGAAGCGGGTCGCTGCGACGGCGGCGGATATCGATGAGTATGGCCGCGGCAAGAACGCGGTCCTTCAGAGGATTCTCGCGGCGGGCGGCCTGAGCGAGGCTGAGCGGGCGTCGATCGATGGCAACCAGGTGCCGTCACACAAGGAGCTTCCCCGCTAGTACGGTGGCCGGCCGTTTGTCGGTTTGACCTGGTGGGATGCAGTGGGAGAGTCCGTACTCGCGGGTGCAGCGCCCATGACGAGCCACGCACTAGCCGGACGACCGCAGGCCACCGACTCCCGCCGGCTCCCCGAAGTCTCCGGCTCCGCACATGAGACCTCCACACCCGCCCTCCCGCCTCACCCCCGAACGCGCCCACGGTGAGCCGGCGAGCAATCCCCCACCGGCCACCACGCCGCACACCGCACGCCGCTCATCGCACACCGCACACCGCACACCGCACACCGCACACCGCAAGCCGTACACCGCACGCCGTCGGCTTTCCTCCGTTCCGAAGCCCGCCTACGCGCGCACCTGCCCTCCCACTTCACCGTCGGACGCGTCGGCGGCCGGCCGAGCACGATTGCCCCTTAGGCGACATCTCCGTAGATCTCCTCCACCGCCGGCGCATCGTCTGTGCCCTCAATCCCGTGCGGCTCCTTCAGGGACGGCCGCCATCTCACCGGATTCCTCGGGAACGAGGTTATCCACAGGCCGGCATTCACATCTCGAAATGCCAGCGCGGCCGGATATTCTTTTCTTGAACGAGGAGGGGAGAAGGCGCGATGGCAGCCTCAGCGAGTTCGACGTATGAATATCCAGGATTCGGTTCGGTCGACTTAGCCACTACCGTTCGAACACCGACGAGGCTCAATCGGCCGTGCCGACATATATCCGATCATGCCCGGGCGGCCGGATGATCACCGCGAACAGGACCAAGAAGGCTCGTAGGGCCAGTCGGTGTCCGCTGTGCCAGGGCCCGGTGCTCATCGGTCAGCACATCGCCCGCCTGGGGCTCACCTGGGTCCATACCGGCTGCGCGATAGCGCGCATGTAACGAACATCGAAAGCAGAATAGGCGCACTCAAGCCAAGCGTAAGCACCAAATGGCAATGGCAGGATCAGAGGCGAGTCGACTGTGGATGTCCAATGATTCGTGACGGCCCTATGCCGCATCAAGACACCTGACGCATCCCCACGTTCGGGCGTGCGCCGAATTACGGTTGCCCATCGGGTGGCTTCGCTATTACAAGCGGGTCTCGACGAAGTAGGTGGCGGTGCAGTCGATCGGCTCGTCGGCGCCGCCACCTCGCAGCCCCCTGACGTCGATACCGAGCAGTTCGTCGGCGCCATAGTCGCACAACTCGTTAGATGTCGTTTCATTCGGCATGGTCTGTCGGGTTTCTGCCGCGTCGATGGCGGAGCGGCTGGTTCCTGATGAGCCGTGGGAGTTGTTCCGGAGCCGTGCCGTCCAGGCCGACGCTGATCCACTGGGATGGGCCCGGATGGTCGGTGCACGCACCGCTGACCGCCTTCGACCCGCGCGTGGGTCACCACGGCGCGTCGGTCCACCGGTGGATGCCGCGGCCCGGCGGCCGGGCCCCGCCATGGCCCGGCCGCCGGGCCCCGCCATGGCGGGGCCCACGGCGCCCTCACCGGTGTTCGGACCCCGCCGGCGGTGGGACACGGGCACAAAGGCGGCAGCCGACTCCGGCACAACGATCGGCAGGTGCTGGCGGCGATCGTCTTCATGGCGATATCGGGCTGCGTCTGGAGGCAGCTCCTACCGGCCTTCGAGGTGTCCTGGCATGCGCCTGGAGACAGCTCTCACCGGTTCGAGGTGTCCTGGCATGCGCCTGGAGACAGCTCCCACCGGTTCGAGGTGTCCTGGCATGCGCCTGGAGACAGCTCCCGCCGATCTTCGAGGTGTCCTGGCAGACGGGTTGCCGGAGGTTCGCCGGGTGAAGCGCCGCCTGAGTGTGGACCGAGCTGTATGTATCGGACCCGGCGCTCGTGGCGGGCAACACCGTCGTGCTCAAGCCCTCCGATACGACACCGGTCACGACGCTGGTGCCGGCCGAGATCGCGGTCGAGTTCATCCCGCCCGGCGTGCTCAACGTCCTCTGCGGCGACCGCGGCACCGGGCGGCGCCGTGGCCCGCCGGATTCCGCAGATGGGCTCCGTCACCGGATCCGTACGCCGGGGTGCGCGATCGACTCGGTCAGCGTCCGGAGTGTGGCCAGGGAGGTCGGCGACGAGCCCTACGCCCGATGGCGGAAGACGGTTCGGTCTCTGAGCCGATGATCGCAGGTCAGCACCTGGTTAGCGTCAGGTCGTATGAGCAACGATGGCACACTCGACGAGGCGTACGAACGGCTGCATCGGACCGGGCCGGAGTTCGAAGGCTGGCTGTCCAACCACGGTCCCATGGCGGTGGAATCCATGGTCAGGCGCGGACACGCGCGCCAGGTACACCGCTGGCTGGATCGGTACGTCCGGCGGCTGGACGAACTGCCACGCGGCACCTCGCCCGTCACCGCCGACGGCTGGCGTGCGGCGCTGGGCGATCCGCACCGTCTCGGTGACTGGTTGGTGTTCTTCGAGCGCGAGGTGACCGAACGGCCTTGGCGTACGGTGCTGGAGACGTGGTGGCCGCGGCTTCTGCCCGGTATCGCGGCCGGTGCCACCCATGGAGTGATCCGTACCGGTCACGCGGTCCACGCCCTGCTGGACCACGAGGACGGGCCGCGTCTGGCCGAGCTCGGTCAGGCCCTCGGCTACTGGGCGGCGCGCTGGCAGCAGGTCCCGTCGGCCGTCCCGTCCGGAACCGCCGGTCCGGCGTCCGCTCTCGCCGCCGTTCCGCGGGTTCCCGACCAGAAGGCCGGCATCAACCATCGGCTCGGTCAGCTCGCCGACCTGGCCGGCTGGCCGACCGCGCTCGCCGCGCTCCGGCCCGCCACCGACGCCGGGCAGGCCCGGGACCTGCTGGCCGAGCTGACGACGGCCGCCGCCCTGCACTACCTCCCGAACGCCCACGGCTCGGCGGTCATGCTGGTTCACGCCGCGACCGCGCCCATGGCCGTCCTGCGCACGCTGCCGGCGCTTCCCCGCGCCCAGTGGGTCCCGAGCCTGCACGCGGCCTGGGCGGCCAGTGCGGCGGTGACCGCGGCCTACACCCCCGCGGCACCCACGCCCCGCCACAGCCTGCCCACCGCCCCGGAATCGGCCGACGAGGTGTTCGAGCGGGCCGTCCGCCATCAGGACGAACACGTCATCAAACTCGCCGACACCTGCCTCGACGTCCACCAGCGCACGGGCCACCCCGACACGCTCGCCGCGGTCGTTCGCGCGACCGAGCTGATCAACGAGCCTTGACCGAGCGCCCCGATAAGGGCACCGTCGGCGCCGGTCCTAATGGTCGAAGCTCCGCCCGGCAGGGTGAACTACGGACGGCGGTCCCCAGCGGAACCGATCCCGGCAGTGCCCGCGGCGTTCAGTCGTTCTGGGTGACCACGGCGGCGAGCCCGCAGGGAGTGTGCAGGAAGAGGTAGATGGCACCCTCCGCGACGTCGTTCGCCAGAACGTCCGACGGGGCCACGTCTCCGACGTACGCCATCACCTTCCCGCAGGCCGGGCAGGCGGGATATTCGGGATCCTGGAGCCACCACGGCCGGCCGCCGAGCGCGGACCCGTCGGCGAAATGCAGGTCGGGGAGCTGCTCGCCCGGGGTGAGCCGGACCCGCGGCGGCGGCTCGGCCACCAGGACCCTCCCGTCCGGGGATTCGCCGGTGTACGCGGACCAGGCCGCTCCGCCGTCAGGGGTCACGTCCACGTATTTCGTTCCATGGAGCGCGCAGAGGAAGCAGGTGACGATCCGCAGGCGACCCCGCCACGACGTGTGGGCGAGCGCGCCGGCGACCCGAGGGTCCGCGGTGTCGACGTCGAGGGCGGTCCACAACTCGCCACCGCACCATGGACAGCGGTCGGATGACGGCGCCGTCGTCCCCGTGGGAGCCAGCCCGTACGCCGTCGTGCCGCAGATCTCGCGAGCGCGTCCGTCATCGTCGAAGTCCCAGCCGGATCCGGCCAGGAAGGACGCCAGGACGCCCGCCTCGATGCCGGGCGGCGGCTCCTTCAGCCACCTCACGAAGGCCGCCTCGACCACCGGGCCACGGGTTTCGGCGAGCACCCGGAACAGCTGGAAGTTCCTCGTGACGCCCATGTCGATCCGCGCGACCGCCGCGCGCTGCACATCCTCGCCGGCCGCGCGGAACATCCTCTCCGGTAGGTAGACGTCCGCGTCGAGCAGCCGTACGAGGTGGGGCCGTAGTGCCGCGAGGTCGTCCTCGGTCGCCTCTTCCAGTTCCCAGGCGGCGTCGTCGTCGCCGGACAGGACGCGATCCACGAGCTCAGCGATCATGGAAACGAGACGGTATCAATCGCTGCTCGTACATCACCCACGCGGACCGGGAAGACGGCCGTTCACTTGCCGCAGTGGCTCCAGCCGCTGGTCCACTTGGCCGTCTTCGACGCGCCGCCCCACATCACGCACTTACCTCGTGCCGGCAGGCGGATCGGGCCCGCGTAGAACGGGAAGGAGCCCGATCGGCTCTCCCGGCTTCCGCCCTTGACCACGAGCGACGCGCTCAAGAAGACCTTGCCCGACGAGCGCGGCACCATGGTGACCACGCAGTTGGCGCCGGCCTTCGCGTTGTAGAGCAGGTAGGCCCGTGCCTCTCCCAGCCCGTGTGTCTCGATGACGCGGTAGCCGCTGCCGCACAGACGCTGGGGTTTGTACGGGTTGGCGCGGACGGTCTTCCGGGGAGTCGGGTGCCGCGAGGGCGTACGGGACGGCGACGGAGTACGGCTCCTCACCGGGCGGTGGGAGCTTCGTTGAGTCGGCGGCGGGGCGGCGGTGTTCGAGGGGGCGCCGCCGTCCGAGTCGTTCGTGGCGGCCAGCGCGCCGATGCCGGCGCCCAGGACGATGAGCCCCGCCGCCACGGCGCCGATGACCAGGCCGGTACGGCCCTTGCGCCGGGGCGGCCGGCCCGGCGAGCCCGGCTGACCGGGGAAGCCGGTGCCCGGCCCACCGGGGGAGGCGGGTCCGGCCGCCGGTGCGGGACCGGCGGCGGGAAGCCGCATGGTCGCCCCGGGATGCGGGGGCCCGGGCATGCCGTTCCCCGGCGGGGAGCCCGGAGACGGCATCCGCTCGGTCGCCCCGGCTCCACCGATTCCGGCCGCACCCAGTCCGGCCGCACCCAGTCCGCTCGCACCCGCCGGGTCGGCCGTGGTGCGGCTCGCCGGAGAGATGCTCGGAGCGGACGGGCCGGGGTTCCCGCTCCGGGACACGTTGTGGCCCATCAGCTCGTCCATCAGCTGACGCGCCGTGGGGCGCCGGGACGGGTCCTTGGACAGGCATGCGGCCACGGCGGAGCGGAGGCGGCCGTCCAGGGCGCCGAGGTCCGGCTCCGCGTGGAGGATGCGATTGATCACCTGCGGGATGGAGCGGTGGCCGAAGGCGGGCGCGCCGCTCGCCGCGTAGACCATCGTGACCGCCCACGCGAACATGTCCGTGTGCGGGGCGATCGTGCCCTCGGCGAGCTGTTCCGGTGCCATGAAGGCAGGGGTGCCGACGACCTGGCTGACGGCGCTCGTCATGGTGCCGCTGGCGTCCAGGGCCCGGGCGATGCCGAAGTCGATCACGACCGGGCCGTCCGGGCCCATGAGGACGTTGCCCGGCTTGAAGTCGCGGTGGACCACCCCCGCCTGGTGGATCGCGGCCAGGGCGGTCGCGGTGTTGACCGCCAGCCGGTCGAGTGCCGACCCGCGGCGCGGGCCCTCGTCGCGGACCAGGCGTTGCAACGACGGGCCGGGCACGTACTCGCTGACGATGTACGGGCGGTCTCCGGCCATCCCGACGGACAGGACCTGCGCGGTGCAGAAGCGGGCGACCCGCTTGGTCACCTCCACCTCGCGTACGAAGCGGGCGCGGGCCGGCTCGTCCTCGATCAGCTGGGCGTGCAGCAGCTTGATGGCGACCTGGCCGGCCGCGCCGCGGCCCAGGTAGACGACGCCCTGCCCGCCTTCTCCGAGCCGGCCGGTCACGTCGTAGTCCCCCAGACGACGGGGATCCCCGTCGCCGAGCGGCTGGACGTTCACCACGGGCGGCCTCCCAAGCGCGACATTTGGACGCCCGGAGAACCTATCAACGCCCTCCGTCACAGGGGGCGACTACCTCCGACCCGTGCCGCAGGTCACCCTTTTCCGGAGAGCCGCGCGAAGAGGGTCAGCTCCCGCTGGAGAACACGTCGTCGCGGGCACGGTCCAGCGCGGCCAGCAGGGCGCCTTTCAGCACCGGATTGCCCACGACCTGGCTCAGGGCCACCCGTGGACTGGTCGGGCAGATGCGGCCCACGGCGTCCTGGATCCGGCCGACCAGGCGTTCTCCGCCGGCCCGGCCGAGCTCGCCGGAGATCAGGATCAGCTCCGGGTCCAGCACGATCGTCACCGACGCCACCCCGTACGCCAGCCGCGTCGCCAGGGCGTCCAGGAACGGGCCGCCCGACGCTCCGGCCGAGGCCGCGGCGCGTACGCACTCGGTGGCGGTCGGTTCGTCGAAACCGTGCTCCCTCGCCAGGTCACGTACGGCGTCCGCGCCGGCGAGCGCGCCCAGGCCGCCGCCCAGCGCGGGCATCCCCCAGGTGACCGACTCGGTGTCCTTCTCCGGCAGGGCCGCGCCCGGGACCGGCAGGTAACCGATCTCTCCGGCGCCGCCGGAGAAGCCGCGGTGCAGACGGCCGCCGAGCACGACCGCGAGACCCAGGCCGCGGTCGGCCCACAGCAGGGCGAAGTCGTCCACGTCGCGCGCGGCGCCGCACTCCTTCTCCGCGAGCGCGCCCAGGTTGACGTCGTTCTCGATCACGACGGGCAGGCGCAGGTCGCGGCGGAGGGCCTCCAGGACGCCCGCGTGCCAGTGCGGCAGGTCGTAGATGAACTGCACGTCGCCGGTACGCGGGTCGACGACGCCCGGCGTGCCGATGACGAGGGCGTGCAGTTTGGCCAGCGGCACCTTCGCGGTGCGGCACGCCTTGACCACGGCGTTGTGCACCAGCGAGACGGCGTCGTCGCCCGGTTCGACGGTGATCTCGGCGGCGGTGTGGCCGGTGATGTCGGCGATGCCCGCCGTGACGCCGTGTGGGCCGACGTCGAGACCGGCCACGTACGCGCTGGAGGGGACGACCGCGTACAGCGCGGCGTTGGGGCCACGGCCTCCGGCCTGCTCGCCCACGACGGCGACCAGACCGCGTTGTTCGAGCCGGGACAGCAGTTGGGACGCGGTCACCTTCGACAGCCCCGTGCGCTCCCCGATCTGCGTACGCGTGAGGGGCCCCGAGCTCACCAGGAGATCCAGCGCGGATCTGTCATTCAGTTCGCGCAGGAGCCTTGGCGTCCCCGGGCGACTCGCCATCTCCGGCCACCTTCCATCTCGATCCGCTAACGGCTCTTCTTGGTTAGGAAACTTTCCTGTTAGTTTAGGCCACAGTAGTTCACGCAGTCCCCTCCCCCATAATCCGGCAGACCCGCAGCCCCGAATGTAGGCAGGCGCCCCCGCGACCGCGCGTACGGCATGACGCATGAATACCACGGTCGGGCGGTACCGAAGGGAGTTCCATTGTGAGGTACACCAGGGCCGCCGCGGCGGCCGTCGCGCTCGCCGTGGCCGTGACCGGCTGCGGCGGCAAGAAGAAGGCCGACGACAACGCCAAGGGCGCGGACCCTGCCAAGATCGTCGTCTGGCAGATGGGTGACGGCAGTCCCGAACAGACCAAGTTCCTGGACGGCGTCGCGGCGGAGTTCCACCAGAAGCACCCGAAGACCGCGGTGCAGGTGCAGTACATCCCCTGGCCGCAGGCCACGCAGAAGTTCCAGACCGCGATCGCCGGCGGCTCGGGTCCGGACGTGACCGAGGTCGGCAACACCGACGTTCAGTCCTGGGCCGAGCAGGGCGCCTTCGCCGACGTCACCGACAAGGTGAGCTCCTGGGCCGAGGGCAAGACCCTGAGCAAGAACGCCCTCGCCAACGACCAGCTGGACGGCAAGACCTACGCCGTGCCGTGGTACGGCGGCGTGCGCGCCGTGTGGTACCACAAGGACTGGTTCACCAAGCTGGGCATCCAGCCGCCCAAGACCTGGGCGGACCTCGTGACCGCGGCAAAGACGATCCAGGACAAGAAGCACGTGCCCGGCATCGCCGCGCCGAGCGACTTCACCAACGGCATCCTCAGCTTCGTATGGGCCAACGGCGGCGACGTCGCCACCAAGCAGGGCGACAAGTGGGTCGGCACCCTGGAGCAGCCGCAGGCCAAGGAGGCCATCGAGTTCTACGCCGGCCTGGTCACCAAGGACAAGGTCGCGCCGGACAAGTACGTCGGCAAGAACGAGCTGCAGGGCCCGCAGCAGGACTTCGCCCTCGGCAAGATCGGCATGTACATGGACGGCAGCTGGGCGCTCCCCCAGCTGGAGAAGGTCAACAAGAAGGACGAGAAGAACTGGGGCGTCTTCCCGATCCCCGGCAAGACCGGCGGCCTCGCCCCCGTGTTCTCCGGCGGCTCCGACCTGGCCGTCTGGAAGGACAGCAAGTACAAGGACGTCGCGTTCGACTACCTGACCACGCTGGACAGCAAGAAGAACTCCAAGGCGTTCGCCGACACGCTGAAGTTCCTGCCGCAGTTCACCGACATCCTGCAGAGCGGTGCGTACCAGAGCGACCCGATCATGGGCCCGTTCGCGCAGGCCGCGGCCTCCGGCGTGAAGTTCACCCCCACGAGCAAGGGCTGGGCCGACTACGAGGGCTCCAAGAAGGTGCTGCCGAACGCCGTCAAGGCCATCATGCAGGGCAAGTCGGCCGACGATGAGCTGAAGAAGGCCGACGAGCAGGCCGGGACCCTGCTCAACCAGTAAGGGGTCCGCATGCTCGACACCGTCCAGACGGTGCGGCGCCCGCCGGGCCGGACCTCGTCCGGCCCGGCACGGTCCGCACGCCGCCGCCCGCGCTTCGGGCCGTACCTGCTGATCCTGCCGGCGCTCGTCACCATCGCCGTGCTGCTGATCTGGCCGGTGGCGCAGATCGCGCGGATGTCGTTCCAGAAGGTCGGCCTCCGCCAGCTCCGCGGCGAGCCCGCGGAGAACGTCGGGCTCGACAACTACCGCCAGATCCTCGGTGACGACGAGTTCTGGGCGGCGCTCCGGCACACGCTCCTGTTCGCGGCCGTCGCCGTCGCCGCCACGCTGGTCGTCGGCACGCTCGTCGGCCTGCTGCTGAACCGCCTCGGCCGGCGGATGTCCGCGTTCGTCGCGGGCGGCGTGCTCATCGCCTGGGCGACGCCCCCGGTCACCGCGGCGGTCATCTTCGCCTGGCTGTTCGGCACCACCGGAGGCCTGGTCGGGTGGTTCCTCGACCTGCTGCCGAACTGGCTCGTCGGCGGCGGCTGGCAGAACTACAACTGGTTCTCCTCCCCGCTGCCGGACTACACGGTGCTGACCATCTGCGTGGTCTGGATGTCCTTCCCGTTCGTCGCCGTCTCGGTGCTGGCGGGGCTGCGGACGGTGCCGGGCGAGCTGTACGAGGCGGCCAGGGTGGACGGGTCGAGCGCCTGGAACACCTTCTGGAAGATCACCTTCCCGCTGCTGCGACCCGTCTTCGGCGTGCTGCTGACCATGTCGGTGATCTGGGACTTCCGCGTGTTCACCCAGCTGTTCGTCCTGTCCGGGCTCGCCAACAGCGACTCGTTCAACCTCTCGCTGTACGGCTACTCCGAGGCGTTCGGCTCGCTGAACGCCAAGTACGGCCTGGGCTCGGCGATCGCCATGGTCCTCACGGTGCTCGTGCTGATCGTCACCGCCGTCCACACCCGGATGATCGTCCGTCAGGAGGGAGTCGCATGAGGTCGCGCAGGCTCCGCCGGATCGCGCTGAACACCGCCGGTATCGCGGTGTTCGTCGTCTCGGCCTTCCCGGTGTTCTGGATGGTCTCCACGGCGTTCAAGCCGAACCAGGAGATCTTCAGCTCCACCCCGCACCCGGTGCCGTTCCATCCGACGCTGCGCCATTTCGACTTCGTGCTCAACGGCGGCATCGCCGGCGTGTCGTTCTGGCACTACTTCGTCAACAGCCTCGCGGTGGCGGTCGGGACGGTGCTGGTGTCCGGGCTGCTCGCGCTGCTGGCCGCGACGGCGGTCGCCCGGTACCGCTTCCGGTTCCGTACGACGTTCCTGATCGTGCTGCTCGTGGTCCAGATGGTGCCGTGCGAGGCGCTGGTCATCCCGATGTTCATCGACCTCAAGCGGCTGGAGCTGCTCAACAGCCTGATCGGTCTCATGGTGGTGTACATCGGGTTCGCGCTGCCGTTCGGCACGTGGATGCTGCGCGGCTTCGTCGCGGCGGTGCCGCGCGAGCTGGAGGAGGCCGCCGCCCTCGACGGGGCGGGACCGATCCGGACCTTCTTCCGGATCCTGCTGCCACTCGTCGCGCCCGGCCTCGTCGCGACCAGCATCTTCTCCTTCATCACGGCGTGGAACGAACTGATCTTCGCCTACACCTTCCTGAAGGACCAGGACAAGGCCACGTTGCCGATCATGTTGCAGTTCTTCTTCGGCCGGTCCGGCAACGACTGGGGTCCGATCATGGCCGCGTCGACGCTGCTCACGCTGCCGGTCATCGCCTTCTTCCTCGTCGTCCAGCGCCGCATGGTGTCCGGGCTGGTCGCCGGGGCGGTGAAGGGATGACCGCACCGCGACAGCCTCGCCGGGCACGTACAGAGATTGAGCGATCAATGAGTGAGCGGAGCGAACGAATCAAACAACACGCGTGCCCGGTCACTCCTCCGACGAAGGAGGGCCCATGAGTGAGCGAAGCGAACGAATCAAACAACACGCGTGCCTGGTCACTCCTCCGACGAAGGAGGGCCCATGAGTGAGCGAAGCGAACGAATCAAACAACACGCGTGCCTGGTCTCTCCTCCGACGAAGGAGGGCTCATGAGTGAGAAGCCGCTGATGGAAAGAGGAACGGTGAGCGACCGATGAGCGACCTGTCTCTGGAGAGGCTCGTCAACGCCACTCTGCTCGTGCCGTTCCCCGGCGCCGCCGCGCCCCGCTGGGTGTTGGAGGGGCTCGAGCGGGGCGTGAGCGGCGTCACCCTGTTCGCCATCAACGGCAACGTGCCGGGAGCGGGCGAACTGGCCGCGCTCACCGCGCGGATGCGGCAGGTGGCCGACCCGCTGGTGTCGATCGACGAGGAGGGCGGCGACGTGACCCGCCTCGCGCACGAGACGGGCAGCCCGTACCCGGGCAGTGCCGCGCTCGGCGCCCTCGACGACCCCGCCGTCACGCGGCGGGTGCACCGTTCGCTCGGGGCGGAGCTGCGCGGCGCGGGCGTGAACCTCGACTTCGCCCCGTCCGCGGACGTCAACACCGCGGACGACAACCCCATCATCGGCACCCGAGCGTTCGGCTCGGATCCGGAACTGGTGGCGCGGCACATCACCGCCGCGGTGTCGGGCCTGCAGGAGGCCGGGATCGTGGCGTGCGCCAAGCACTTCCCCGGTCACGGCGCGACCTCGCAGGACTCCCACCTGGAGGTTCCGACGGTGGACGCGGACCTGCCGCTGCTCGAACGCCGCGAGATGGTGCCGTTCCGCGCGGCGATCGAGGCCGGCGTCCAGTCGGTCATGACGGCGCACATCCGGGTGCCGGCGCTCACCGGGGCGGCGCCGGCCACCTTCTCCTCCGCCGCGATCGAGGGGCTGCTGCGCGGCACGCTCGGGTACGAGGGCGTCGTCGTGACCGACGCTCTCGACATGCGGGCGGCCAGCGGTGCGATGGGCATCCCGGAGGCGGCGGTGCGCGCCCTCGAAGCGGGGGCGGACCTGCTCTGCCTCGGCTCCAAGGAGTTCGAGGACAGCGTGCACGCCATCCGCGAGCGGATCATGGAGGCGGTACGCGAGGGGCGGCTGTCCGGCGAACGCCTCGAACGGTCGGCGGAGCGCGTCGCGGCCCTGCGGGCCTGGCTCGCCGTGCCGCGCACGGCCGAGGTGGACCGCGCCGTCGGGCTGGAGGCGGCGCGCCGGGCGGTACGGGTCACCGGCTCGCCGTCGGTGTCAGCGAGCCCGCTGGTGCTGGAGCTGCAGGCGCCGTCCAACATCGCGGTCGGCCCGGTGCCGTGGGGGTTCTCGCCCTGGGTGCCGGACGCCCTGCCGGTCGACGCCGACGCGGCCGACCCGGGCGAGCTGCTGGCCCGCGCGACGGGACGTCCGCTCGTCATCGTCGTACGCGACGCGCACCGCTACGCCGGGCACCGCACGCTGGTCTCCGCTCTGGTGGCGGCGCGGTCCGACGCCGTGGTCGTGGAGATGGGCCTGCCGGTGTGGCGCCCGGAGGCGTCCGCGTACGTCGCGACCTACGGCGCGACTCGGGCGAACGCACGTGCGGCGGCCGAAATCATCGGACTGGTCGGTGAAGAATCGGAGGCGGGTGGCCCGATCACCTCATCCGAAGCGGGATAATCGGGTTATGAGACTGTCCGCCCGGGTCGATTATGCGCTTCGCGCAACAGCCGAGCTGGCCGTCGGCGGCGATCGTCCCGTCACGGCGGTCCAGCTCGCCGAGGCACAGCAGATACCGCCGAAGTTCCTTGAGAACATCCTCAGTCAGCTGCGCCGGGCCGGTCTGGTCCGCAGCCAGCGCGGCCCCGAGGGCGGCTACTGGCTGGCCCGCCCACCGGCCGAGATCTTCCTGGCCGACGTCATCCGGGCCATCGACGGGCCGCTCGTCGGCGTGCGCGGCGAGCGTCCCGAGCACCTCGGCTACGAAGGTCCCGCCAAGGCGCTGCAGCTCGTGTGGATCGCGCTGCGCGCGAGCGAACGCTTCATCCTCGAGCAGGTGAGCCTGGCCGACGTCGCCTCCGGCGAGCTGCCGCCCAGCGTGCACGCCCTGACCGAAGACCCGGCCGCATGGGACTCCCCGGCTTTCCGCCGCTGACGACAGGCCCTGGGCCTGGCGGCCGGTGAGCGATGCCCGAGGGTGACGTCGTCTGGGCCGCCGCCCGGCGCCTGCACGAGGCGCTGGCCGGGCGTGTGCTCACCCGCAGCGACTTCCGCGTCCCCCGGGCGGCCACCGCCGACCTCACCGGGCGCTCCGTCCTGGAGGTGGTTTCTCGCGGGAAGCACCTGCTCACCCGGGTCGAGGGCGGCCTCACCGTGCACACCCACCTGCGCATGGAGGGCACCTGGCGCATCCGGCCGGCGAGCGCGCCGGTGCCGCGCGACCACCGCGTACGCCTCGTGCTCGCCAACGCCGAATGGCAGGCCGTCGGGTACTCCCTGGGCGTCGTCGAACTCCTCCGCACCGCCCAGGAGTCACGGGCGGTCGGTCATCTCGGTCCCGACCTGCTCGGCCCCGACTGGGACCCGGCCGAGGCCGTACGCCGGCTGCGCGAGGATCCCTCCCGCCCGATCGGTGAGGCCCTGCTCGACCAGACCCGGCTCGCCGGCATCGGCAATCTCTACAAGGCCGAGACGCTGTTCCTGCGCGGCGTCGACCCCTGGCGTCCCGTCGGCGAGGTCGACGATCTGGACGGCATGGTGGAACTCGCCCGCCGCCTTCTGGACGCCAACAAGGCCCGCGTCGACCAGAGCACGACGGGCACGAAACGCCCCGGCGACACGACCTGGGTGTACGGACGGCGCACCTGCCGCCGCTGTGGGAGCCGCGTCAGGCGCGCCGACCAGGGCGGTCCGGCGCGCGAACGCGTCACCTTCTGGTGCCCCACCTGCCAGCCCGGCAGGGCCTGACCTGGGCTCAGCGCTGGACGGCGAACATCCAGTGCTGCTTGTCCAGGTCCTGGGCCGCCGCGATCAGGATGTCCTGCGTCACCAGGTCGGTGTCGTCGAGCTTCTCGATGCGCTCGCGGAAGCGCTTGCCCATCTCCCCCAGCATGTCGGTGATGGCGGCGATCACCTTGTCGTCGGGCAGCCACCCGGTCTCCAGCTGGTGCAGCTTGGTCTGCTCGGCCACCGTGCGTGCCCGGCCGTCCGGGTTGACGCCGATCGCGACCGCCCTTTCCGCGACCGTGTCCGCGTACTCACGCGCCAGGGCGACGACCTCGTCGAGCTGGAGATGAACCGAGCGGAAGCTGCGCCCGGTGAGGTTCCAGTGCGCCTGCTTGGCGGACAGGTGCAGGTCGATCAGGTCGATCAGCGTCTCCTGCAGTATCGCGCCGGTCGTCCTGCGCGCCTCATCCGAGAGCGAGCTCTTGACCGTCGTCATCGCCAGGTCTCCTTTCGCCAGAGTGACAATCTCACTACTGGCGGAACTTCCCCGCGATCCGGCGGATAACCGTGATGTGGGTTACGGAGAAGTCCGCTGGTCGGACGACGAATGCCCCGTTCCGTGCGGGCACGGAACGGGGCATCGCGATGCCGTGGGCAGGGCCTGGACTCAGGCCGCCACCATGTCGGCGCGGAGTGCGCTCTCGATCGTCTCCGGAGTTGCCGGGATGCTGTCCGCCGTAATGGGCTCGCCGTCGAGACGCTCGTGCTCCGGCGCGCCCGACATCACCGGCTCCTGCTGGAGCTCGGCCAGCGCCAGCTGGTCCGAGACGTCGCGCAGGACGTGTGAGAGGGGAACGCCGAGGGCCTTGCAGATCGAGGCGAGCAGCTCGGAAGAGGCTTCTTTCTGTCCTCGTTCGACCTCGGACAGATAACCCAGCGACACTCTCGCCGCCGCCGAAACCTCCCGGAGGGTACGGCCTTGGCGCAGCCGCAGCTGCCGGAGTACGTCGCCGAGCAGCTGACGAAGCAGGACCATGTCTCGCTCCCTCCGATGAGTCCTGACCCTTCTTGTGGTTCCACCGTACCTGTCTTGACGAGGCAGGTGGCAGACCGAAGCTTTCGTGTTCGCTTCCGACGTAACGCTGTAATCAGCCTGGTTCTTCCCGATCTTCCGCCCAGCCCGGCCACGGATCACTTCCCTCGAGACCGAGCATGACACGCCGCAGCAGGTCAAGGGCGTGTACGACGGTCATCTCCCGGACGATCGCGCGCGCTCGTTCGCCGTCGGCGGGCACCGGAAGGGCAGGAGAACGTGTCGCGACGGCGCCGCCGGAATCGGCCACCGCGACGTGTACGGTGCCCACCGGATGCCCGTCCTGGGGCTCCGGACCGGCCACGCCGGTCACCGCGAGGCCGTAGGAGGCGCCCAGGCGCTCCCGTGCGCCCCAGGCCATCGCCACCGCCACATCGGGATGCACGGCCCCGTGGGCGGCCAGGAGCTCCTCCGGCACGCCCAGCAGCGCGTGTTTCAGCGGCGTGGCGTAGGCGATCACCCCGCCGGCGAACGTCGCGGACGAGCCGGGCATGGCGGTCAGCCGCGCGCCCAGCAGCCCGCCGGTGAGCGACTCGGCCACGGCCACGGTCGCCTCACGCTCGGCCAGCAGGCCGTGCACGACGCGGTCGAGGGTCACCTCGCCCACGCCGTACAGCGCCGAGCCGAGCAGCTCGCGCGCCGCCGTCTGCGCGGCGGCCAGCCGGTCGGCGCCGCGCGCCTCGATCCGTACCCGCACCTCGCCGGGCGAGGCGTAATAGGCGAGCTTGACGCCCTCCATGGCCTCGACCGGGGCCAGCCGGTCGGCGACCACCGACTCCCAGATCGTCGCCGTGCGCAGCACACCGGCGGACACGACCGCACCGGCCAGCTCCGGAAGCACCGACTCCTCGGCGATCGCCCGCATCTCCGAGGGCACCCCGGGCAGCGCGTACACCACGCCGCCCGGCAGGCTCAGCCGCAGACCGGGGGCGCTTCCGGCCGGGTTGCGCAGCAGCGCGGCGCCCTCGGGCACGTCCGCCATGCGCAGGGCGTCCGGCCGCAGCGGCACGTGGCGTTCGGCGGCGCGGTCGCGCAGGAGGCGTTCGACACCGGGATCGCGGTGAAGCGTCACCCCGGCGGCGCGGGCCAGGGCCTCACGCGTCATGTCATCGGAGGTCGGCCCGAGACCACCCGTCATGATGACCGCGTCGGCGCGCCGCAGGGCCTCGCCCAGCGCTCCGGCGATGACGTCGAGATCGTCGGGGACCACCGTGCTGCGCGTGACCTCGGCGCCCGCCTCGGTCAGCCGCCAGCCGAGCCAGGTGGCGTTCCCGTTGGCGGTGTCGCCGCGCAGCAGCTCGTCACCGACCGTCAGCAGTTCGACTCGCACGGCCATCGACCCACAGCCTCCACGCCTTGACGACATAGTCCAGCCCGGTCACGACCGTGACGATCACGGCCGCGCCCATCGTCACCCACCGAAGCACGTCGATGGGGCCCGGCATCACATAGAACCCGATGGCGAGCACCTGAAGCATCGTTTTGAGCTTGCCGCCCCGGCTCGCCGCGATGACGCCGTACCGGATGACGACGAAGCGCAGCAGCGTGATGCCGGCCTCCCGCAGAAGGATCACGATGGTGACCCACCACCACAGGTCGCCCAGCAGCGACAGGCCGACCAGCGCCGACCCGGTCAGGGCCTTGTCCGCGATCGGATCGGCGATCTTGCCGAAGTCGGTGACGAGGTTCCGGCTGCGGGCGAGCTGCCCGTCGACGCGGTCGGTGAAGGAGGCCGCCGCGAAGACCGCCAGCGCCCCGATCCGCCACCAGGTGCCGTCGGTGAACAGCAGCCAGAGGAACACTGGCACGAGCAGCAGGCGCAGGACCGTCAGCAGGTTGGCGATGTTGAGCAGCCCGGCCTGCGGCACGGCCGGGGCGGCGATCGGATCGCGACCCGCCCCGATCGGTTCTTCGCCGGCCGTCAACGCTCGTCCACGACGGCGAGGAGGTCGACGCCCATCGCCTCGACGACGCGCGCCGCGACGATCTCGCCGACCGGCGCGTCGCCCTTGAGCGTCACCACGCCGTCGATCTCGGGGGCCTGGTGCGCCGCGCGGCCTTCGCCGGGCTCCTCCACGAGGACCTCGACGGCCTGGCCCAGGCGTTCTTCGGCGCGCTGGGCGGTCAGCTCCTCGGCGAGCACGGACAGGTCGGCGACCCTGGCGGCCACCTCGTCCGGCTCGACCTTGCCGGTGAAGCCGGCCGCCTCGGTGCCCTCCTCGTCGGAGTAGCCGAACACGCCGATCGCGTCGAGCCGCGCCTCGGTGAGGAACCGGGCGAGCTCGTCGACGTCCTCCTCGGTCTCGCCGGGGAAGCCGACGATGAAGTTGGACCGTACGCCGGCCTCCGGCGCGAGCTCACGGATGCGCTCCAGCAGGCCGAGGAAGCGCTCGGTGTCGCCGAACCGGCGCATCCGCCGCAGCAGCGGGCCGCTGGCGTGCTGGAAGGACAGGTCGAAGTAGGGCGCGACGCCGGGCGTCGTGGCGATCGTCTCCAGCAGGCCGGGGCGCAGCTCCGCGGGCTGGAGGTAGCTCACGCGTACGCGCTCGACGCCCTCCACCGCGGCGAGCTCGGGCAGCAGGGTCTCCAGCAGCCGCAGGTCACCCAGGTCCTTGCCGTACGAGGTGGAGTTCTCGCTGACGAGGATGATCTCGCGGACGCCCTGGCCGGCCAGCCAGCGCGCCTCCTCCAGCACCTCGGTCGGCCGCCGCGAGACGTACGCGCCGCGGAACGCCGGAATCGCGCAGAAGGTGCACCGCCGGTCGCAGCCGGAGGCGAGCTTGAGCGGCGCGGCCGGGCCACCGCCGAGCCGGCGGCGCAGCACCCGTGGCCCGGACGCCGGCGCGATCCCCTCCGGCAGGTCGGGCGCCGAACCGTGCCCGGGGACGTGCACGTGGGCGCCGGAGCGCTCGACCGGGCTCAGCGGCAGCAGCTTCCGGCGGTCCTGCGGCGTGTGGGAACGGTGCCCCCGGCCGGTCAGGACGTCGTCGAGCCGGTCGCCGATCGCGGCGTAGTCGTCGAAGCTCAGCACCGCGTCGGCCTCGGGGAGCGACTCGGCCAGCTCCGCGCCGTACCGCTCGGCGAGACAGCCCGCCGCGACGACCTTCGCACCGGAGTCGGCCGCGGCCAGCAGGGTGTCGATGGAGTCCTTCTTCGCGGCGTCGATGAAACCGCAGGTGTTGACGAGGACGACCGAGGCGTCACCGGAGTCGTCCAGCGTCCAGCCGGCGCTCTCGAGCCGCGCCGCGAGCTCCTCGGAGTCGACCTCGTTGCGGGCGCACCCGAGGGTGACGAGCGAGACGGAGCGGCGGTCCGCCGATGTCGCGGACTGGTCGGCGGTGCTCACGCGGAGCGCTCCCCTCTGGCCGGGCGCGCGGGGAGGGCGAGCACGGGCTCAGTTCGGCGGGTGGACATGCCCCATACGGTACTGGTCCCGCGAAGATGGCAGGAGGTCAGCCTTTACGCCGCACCCGCCAAGACGGCACGAGGTCAGCCATCACGCGGCACCCGCCACGACGGCAGAAGATCAGCCTCTGCGCTGCACCCGCGGAGAGGGGGCATGGCCGGTCTTGAACGAATCGCGCGGAGAGGGGGCGTGGCCGGCCTTGAGCGGATCGCGCGGGCCGTAGCTCAGCCGGATGACCTGTCCGGTCTCGCCGGGCGCGCCGACGTCCTTGCCGTTGACCGTCACGTGGACGCCGCCGCCGTTGCCGATCAGCAGCCGGATGCGCTTCTTGGACTTCCACTCTTCGGTCTGCCCGGCGCGGATGATGCCGCTGAACAGCTCCTTGCCCTTGGCGTCGCGGACGTTGAGCCAGCTCGCGCGCTTGGCCTTGACCCGGACGGTGACGTCTTTGCGCGGCGCCGGCGCCGGTGACGGCGAGGTGGCCCTGCTGCGGGGAGCAGGCGTGGCGGTCGCCGGGGCGGCCGCCCGCTGGGCGGAGCGGTGCTCGTCGTGCCCGGTCTCGACCCGGACGATGCCGTAGATCGCCACGAGGACGAGCGCGACGATCATGGCGGCGCTCCAGTTGGGCGCGCGCCGCTCGCGGAACCGTACGGGCGTCTCGGGCTCGAACGCCTGCCGTGCCGGGATCGCCTGCGGTGATCCGCCGTGTGCGTCGTCGTACTCGTCGATGAGGGGCTCGGGGTCGATCCCGGCGGCCCGGGCGATGCTGCGGATGTGCCCGCGCGCGTAGAAGTTTCCGCCGCACAGCGTGTAGTCGTCGCGCTCGATGGCGTTGATCACGGTCTCGCGGATGCGGGTGCGGTCGGCCACCTGACCGACGGTCAGCCCGGCGTCCCGGCGCGCCTTCGCGAGGGTGCCGCCGATGCTCGCGGCGCCTCCATCGTCAGCACCGTCGCCGACAACGGTTCCCTCGCTCCGCTCAGTCACGGCACCTCCTGGGAACCTCGTGGCGTATCACGCGATGACGTCGCCCGAATCGTCCTTCGCTACCGCTGAGTCTATGAAGGCCGACCGCCGGAAGCGACGTGCAACGCTGTATTGTCAGCTACCCAAGATCTCCGTCGCTACTCGCCGCGCAGCGATGCCAGAACGCCCGGCAGATCGTCGGGTTTGACCAAGACATCACGTGCCTTCGACCCCTCGCTGGGGCCGACGATGGAACGGCTCTCCAGAAGGTCCATGAGACGTCCTGCCTTGGCGAAACCGACGCGCAGCTTCCGCTGGAGCATCGAGGTCGAGCCGAACTGGCTGGAGACGATGAGCTCGGCGGCCTGGACGAGCAGCTCGAGGTCGTCGCCGATGTCCTCGTCGATCTCCTTCTTGCGCTGCTCGCTCGCCGCCACGTCCTCGCGGTAGTCGGGCTCGGCCTGCTTCTTGCAGTGCTCGACGACGTCATGGATCTCTTTTTCGGAGACGTAGGCGTTCTGCAGACGCATCGGCTTGCTCGCGCCCATCGGCAGGAACAGCGCGTCACCCTGGCCGACGAGCTTCTCCGCGCCGGGCTGGTCGAGGATGACGCGGCTGTCGGCCAGGCTGGAGGTGGCGAACGCCAGCCGCGACGGGACGTTCGCCTTGATCAGGCCGGTCACCACGTCGACGCTCGGCCGCTGGGTGGCGAGCACGAGGTGGATGCCCGCGGCGCGGGCGAGCTGGGTGATGCGCACGACGGAGTCCTCGACGTCGCGCGGCGCGACCATCATCAGGTCGGCCAGCTCGTCCACGATCACCAGGAGGTACGGGTAGGGCTGGTAGACGCGCTCGCTGCCCGGCGGAGCGGTGAGCTTGCCGGCCACCACGGCCTTGTTGAAGTCGTCGATGTGCCGGTATCCGGAGGCCGCCAGGTCGTCGTAGCGGCGGTCCATCTCCCCCACCACCCACTGCAGCGCCTCGGCCGCCTTCTTCGGGTTGGTGATGATCGGGGTGATCAGGTGCGGGATACCGGCGTAGGAGGTCAGCTCGACGCGCTTGGGATCGACGAGCACCATCCGTACCTCGTCCGGCGTGGCGCGCATGAGGATCGAGGTGATGAGCCCGTTGATGCACGTGGACTTACCGGCGCCGGTCGCGCCCGCGATGAGCATGTGCGGCATCTTGGCCAGGTTGGCCACGACCGTACGGCCCTCGACGTCCTTGCCGAGACCGACGACCATCGGGTGGTGGTCGTTGACCGCCACCGAGGCGCGCAGCGTGTCGCCGAGGCTGACGATGTCCTTGTCGGTGTTGGGGATCTCGACGCCGATCGCGGCCTTGCCGGGGATCGGCGAGATGATCCGCACGTCGGCGCTCTTGACCGCGAGCGCGATGTTCTTGGTCAGGGCGGTGATGCGCTCGACCTTGACCGCGGGCCCCAGCTCGATCTCGTACCGCGTGATCGTCGGGCCGCGGGTGAAGCCGGTCACCTGCGCGTCCACGCCGAACTGGTCGAGCACCTCGGACAGGGCGTTCACGACGGTGTCGTTGGCCTTGGTGCGCGGCTTGACGACGGATCCGGGCTTGAGCTTGCCGGCCGGCGGGAGCGTGTACGCGCCGCCGACGCCGGAGGAGGAGAGCGTGAGCTGCTCGGCGCTCTTCGGCGGCGGCGTGTGGTCCGGCGGCTCGGGCGGCGTGAAGACCTCGGTGGGCTCGGGCGGCTCGAAGAGTTCGTCGGCGAGGCTGGGCCCGTCGTCCTCCTCCTCGGCCTGGTCCGGCGCATCGGGTCCGGAGACGACCGGGGTGTCGTAGGGCTTCTTGTGGTCGCCGAGCTCGACGTCGCGCTTGCGAGAGCGCTTCTTGCCGCGCTCCGGCGCCTCCTCGGCGGCGGTCGCGTCGTCCTCGGGGATCAGCGGCTCGCGCAGCAGGATGCGGTCGCGGAACGCGGCGAGGCGCTCCGGCACCTGATGCACCGGTGTGGCGGTGACCACGAGCAGGCCGAACGCGGCGACCAGCAGCAGCAGCGGCACGGCGACCCAGCCGGTCACGGTGCTGGTGAGGGGCGCCGACAACAGCCAGCCGATGAGGCCGCCGGAGTCCTGCAGCGCGCGCTCGCCCGCGTCGGGGTACGGCGTGCCGTGCGCGGCGTGGACGACGCCCAGGATGCCGCCGATGAGCGCGGCGCAGCCGATGGTGAGGCGCCCGCCGTCGCCGTTGTGCCCCGGGTGGCGCAGCATCCGCCAGGCCAGCAGCGCGAACATCACCGGAAGCAGCCCGGCGAGCGTGCCGAAGCCGTCCCGCACGGCGCGGCCGAAGTACTTGATCAGGCCGGTGTGCGGCGTCCACCAGGTCGCGGCGGCGAGCACGATGGCCAGCCCGAGGTTGGCCAGGCCGACGCCGTCCCTGCGGTGCTCCTCGTCGAGGTCGCGCGCGCTCTGGCCGAACCGGCGCGCGAGCGCGCCGACGGAGCGGGCGACCATCAGCCACACCCCGGCGATGACGCGGTAGAGGCCGAGCATCAGCTGGCCGAGCGGGTCGGGCCGCTGCGGCCGGCTCTTGGCGGCCGGGCGTTTGGCGGCCGGCCGCTTGCCCGAGGACGCGGGGCGGCGGCCCGCCGGCGCCTTGCGGGCGGCCGGCTTGGCCGACGCGGGCTTGCGCGCCGGCGCCTTACGGGCGTTGCCACGCGTGCCTGAGGAGCCTTTGGCGCCTCCTGGCGTACGTGTGGCCATGATGGTGAGACTAACGGCTATGCCCGATGGGTTCCCCTGAGCGCGGACGGCGTGTCGCGCCGAAGCGGGCCCGCGAGGCGGCCGGCCGGAGCCGCCGGGCTCCCGGCCGATCTCTTCAAGAGACCCGCCGGGAGCCCCGCGTGCTGCGACGCGGCGAGGTGCTCAGACCTCGACGATCACCGGGATGATCATCGGACGGCGACCGAAGGACTCGTTCACCCAGCGGCCCGCCGTACGGCGGACGACCTGGCGGAGCTGGTGGATGTCGTTGATCCCCTCGGCGGCGGCGGTCTCCAGGACCTCTTCCAGCCGGGGGATCACGGCCTCGAAGCTCTCGATGCCGGCGCCGCGTGCGTGGATCTCCGGGCCCCCCAGCAGCTTGCCGCTGGAGGAGTCGATGACCACGACCACGGACACGAACCCCTCGTCGCCGAGGATGCGCCGGTCCTTCAGCGAGGTCTCGGTGATCTCGCCGACCGACAGGCCGTCGACGTAGACGTATCCGGCGCGGACCGCGCCGGCGATGGTGGCCTGCCCGTCGACCAGGTCGACCACGACGCCGTCCTCGGCGATGACGATGTTCTCATCCGGTACGCCGGTGAGAGCGGCCAGCCGGGCGTGCGCGCTGAGGTGCCGCCACTCGCCGTGCACCGGCATGAAGTTGCCCGGACGCGTCATGTTGAGCACGTACAGCAGCTCGCCGGCCGGCGCGTGCCCCGACACGTGCACCAGGGCGTTGCCCTTGTGCACGACGCGCGCGCCCCAGCGGGTCAGACCGTTGATCACGCGGTTGACGGCGGTCTCGTTGCCCGGGATGAGCGACGACGCGAGGATCACCGTGTCGCCCTGCTCGATGCGGATCTGGTGGTCGCGGTTGGCCATCCGCGACAGCGCCGACATCGGCTCGCCCTGCGAGCCGGTGCAGATCAGGACGATCTTCTCGGCGGGCAGGTCGTCCATCTCCTTCTGGTCGACCAGGATGCCGGCGGGCACCCGCAGGTAGCCGAGGTCACGCGCCACGCCCATGTTGCGCACCATCGACCGGCCGACGAAGCAGACCTTGCGGCCGTTCTCGTGCGCGGCGTCGAGCACCTGCTGCACGCGGTGCACGTGCGAGGCGAAGCAGGCGACGATGGCGCGCTTGCTCGCGATCCGCAGCACGTCGCCCAGCACGACGCCGATGTCGCGCTCGCTGGTGACGAACCCCGGGACCTCCGCGTTGGTGGAGTCCGACAGCAGCAGGTCGATGCCCTCGGCGCCGAGCCGGGCGAACCCGCCCAGGTCGGTGAGCCGCCCGTCCAGCGGGAGCTGGTCCATCTTGAAGTCGCCGGTCGTCAGGACCAGGCCCGCCGGCGTACGGATGGCGACCGCCAGCGCGTCCGGGATGGAGTGGTTGACCGCGAGGAACTCACAGGAGAACGGGCCGAACGACCGCGTCTCCCCCTCGCGGATCTGTACGGTGGTCGGCTTGATGCGGTGCTCGGTGAGCTTGGCCTCCAGCAGCGCCAGCGTCAGCCGCGAGCCGACCAGCGGGATGTCGGAACGCTCGCGCAGGAGGTACGGCACCCCGCCGATGTGGTCCTCGTGCCCGTGCGTCAGCACGATGGCCTCGACGTCGTCGAGGCGGTCCCGGATGTAGTCGAAGTCCGGCAGGATCAGGTCGACGCCGGGCTGTTCGGACTCGGGGAACAGCACCCCGCAGTCGACGATCAGAAGACGGCCGCCGAACTCGAAGACCGTCATGTTGCGGCCGATCTCACCCAGCCCGCCGAGCGGCACGATCCGTAGTCCGCCCTCGGGCAGCGCGGGCGGCGGCGCCAGGTCAGGGTGTGGATGGCTCATCGGGTCCCCCGCTCCTCACTCGACGGTACGGGGGCATGCTCATGCGCGTTCGTCACGCGCCCTCCTAGCTACTGATCGCGGCACGCCCCTCCGGCGATGCCGCGTGGTGCCTGCGGTCCTCTCACGGACCCTCCAAGACCTTGACTCCGCCGGCGATGAGGTCCTCCCTCAGCGCGGCGGTGAACTCCGGCGTCGCGTCCACCAGCGGGGGCCGTACGGCACCTCCGGGCTGGCCGACGAGCGACAGCGCGGCCTTCGCCGCGATCACGCCCTGCGTACGGGTCATGATCGCGGTAATGACCGGGATCAGCCGGCGATGGATCCGCCGGGCCCGGTCGACGTCTCCTCCGAGGTAGGCGTCGATCATCTCGTGCAGATCGGCGCCGACCACGTGCCCGACGACGCTGACGAACCCGGCCGCGCCGAGCGAGAGCCAGGGAAGGTTCAGGGCGTCGTCTCCGGAGTAGAACACCAGGTCCGTCTCGGCCATCACCCGCGAGGCCGCGAACAGGTCGCCCTTGGCGTCCTTGACCGCGATGATCCGAGGATGCTCGGCGAGGCGCAGCAGCGTCTCGGGAGCGATGGGCGTGCCGGTACGGCCCGGAATGTCATAGAGCATCACCGGCAGTCCGGTCGCGTCGGCCACGGTCGTGAAGTGGCGCGCGAGGCCTTCCTGCGGCGGCTTGTTGTAGTACGGCGTGACGACCAGCAACCCGTCGGCGCCGGCGGCCTCCGCCTGACGCGCCAGCTTCAGGGTGTGCACGGTGTTGTTGGTACCCACGCCCGCGACCACGTGCGCGCGGTCGCCGACGGCCTCGATGACGGTGCGCAGCAGCCGCTCGTCCTCGGCGTCGGTCGTCGTGGGCGACTCGCCGGTCGTGCCGCTGACGACGAGCCCGTCGTTGCGCTGATGATCGACGAGATAGGCGGCCAGCCGGGCCGCCCCGTCGTAGTCGACGGCGCCGTCGGCCGTCATCGGTGTGACCATCGCGGTGAGCATCCGGCCGAAGGGCGCCGCGTCGTCGCGCTCCTGCGGCACAGCGTTCGTGCTGGGTGCCATGTTCCGAACTTACCGGGCATCGTCCCCGCTGGGGACCCGCGGGCACCCTCGTGTCGCCTTCTTACCGCCGATGACCTCCTGTAACGGAGATGACGCCGCCAGAACACGCTCGGGGGTACATGTTCTGACGGCGTCTTCTGATCAATCGTCTCTCACAAAACCGGCGTTACCGGTGAACCTTGGCGGGCTTTCGTGCGTTGAAGAGAGTGGGACGAGGTTCCGCCGGGGTCTGGCGGGGCTGGCGGAGCCTCTCCCGGCGGAGGATGCGCGCCTCGGCTCGCCGGGGTCTGGGGCTCTCTCGCGCCGATCACCCACCCGATCGGCGCACCCGCGGCCGAGGCGCGCGCATCCTCCCCCGCGTCCGGCGCACGGGGTTCCGCGGAGCCCGAGGGCGGACCGATGGCCCGCCCCTGACGTCACCGACCGAGGGGACGAACCGGAGGTGCAGGCGCGGCTGAGGTTTCATGTGATCGCGGGTTCGATCGGCCTGACGCGATCGCCGCCGGCGCGGAACCCGACGATCTGTACGTGGTGAGATCTGGCCCGCACGCGACGCCGTCCCCCACGGGCGACAGGACGATGGACCGAAGGCGGCCGAGCGCGTCGAGACGGTCCGCGCCCGGGCCATGAGCAAGGGCCCGAAGGTCCGCGACCGCGGCCCCGTTCCCGCGCCCGTCATCGCCATGTACGACGCCGCCCATCAGGCGGCTCCAGCGGACTGGACCTGTCTCAGAGCCCCGCTGTCCTACTGCGCGCCGCTCGCTATGGACGGGGACCTTGGGACAGGCCGTGGTCGATCTCGCCGCTTCGCGGAGGGATGGTGCCGGCTCGCGGGGCGAACGTATCGGGGGGCTCGATCAGCGGCTCGCGGGCCGCTCTTCCTCACCGGTGGATTCGGGAGGGTCTCGCTCATCGCGGGTCTCGATGGAGACCGGGGCGTGCTCACCGGTTCGGGTCGTCCGCTCGATCGCCCGGCCGCGCATTGCTCCGGCTCTGCGCGGCCGCGCACTTTCTCTGTCTTCGCCCGCTAACCGGGCGTGTGCATCCTCATGGGCCCTCAGCCCTCGTGTCCGGCCGCGAGGTGCTCGTCGAGCCGCGACTTGAGCTCCTCGGGGCTCAGGGCGCGGAGGAACTCGTTGCCGCGCACCGCCCACCAGTGGCCCGAACCGCCCAATCCGAACCTCCAGCCGGAGTAGTCGGCCGCCAGCTCCTGCAGCCGGCCGTCCGCCGGGCCGACCATGTGCCTCATGCTCATCCTTCTCCGAACCTCCCTACACCGCCATCCGCCACGACCAGCGCAACGGTCCCCCGAATACTTCCCCCAGGCAAGGGGGTTTGATCGCGCGACGACCGCCTGCGACGCCGACGTGATCATGTACGCGAGCAAGACGATGGCACGACGCGCCAAAGTCCAGGCAATTCGCGAGTGATGTAACTAAATCGTGACAATTGCTTGTCCTTGCGAATGTGGCGGCCGTCCGGACGCCAGCTGCAATGCCCGGTGCAAGTTTCATCGGCAAGCTCGCCGCAGGGCACGCGGTAGCCCTCACCGCACCGCTCGCCGAATGGCCCGTCGCCGCAGGTCAGAGCATAGACCGGGCGTGTCACCGCTCGGACCGGTCGCCGGACCGGCCTCGTTCGTGGATTTCTCTCGACTTCCACTCTCATGTGACGCGCCTCGCCTCACCGTCGCCCCCGGCTCCCGCCCTTTGTGATCTTTCTCATTCGCGGATTTCCAGCCATTCCCTCCGGTACGTCGCCCAGTCGCGCGCGCTGGTGGTCCAGTCCGCGTAGACGCCCACCCCGTACGGCCGCCGCGGAGGGCGCCGCAGGGCGTCGATCCCCTGCCGTACGCCGCGCAGCGCGGTGGGCAGGTTCTCCGCCCACGGCGTCGTGGTCCGGTAGGTCGGCACACCCATGAAGACGGTGACCCGGTCGCCGAGGAGCGCCAGGATCCGCTCGGTGTGGCGCGCGAAGTGCCATCCCGCGAGCGCCTGGGTCGGGGCCTCCGAGTCGTACGTCATGATCGCGACCTGGTCGACACGACGTGCCACGGCGCGCAGGTACGCGCCGGTGGGCCGCGGCGGGTAATGGTTCCGCCCGCGCGGCAGCAGCGCGCGGAACACCGGCGCCTCCCAGTCCGCGAGGGGCGGCTGCTCCAGCGCCGCCGAGAGCACCCGGCCCCTGCCACGAGTGAGCTCGTGGGTCCGTGCCAGCAGGTCGAGGAAGTCGTGGTCGTCGGGGTAGATCGGCTCGATGTCGTAATGGATGCCGGCGAAGCCCACGGCGAGCAGCGCCCGGTCGGTGTCCAGGATCCGGGCGCGGGTCCCCGGGTCACCGAGGTCGAGCGGACCGTCACCGGCGCGCTCCACCTGGCCCACGTACGCCTGGGCGCGCACCCCTGGTGCGAGGCGGCGCATCGCCGCCAGCAGTTCGCCGGCGTGCCGGTAGCGGGACGGGGGAATCCGCCCGTCGCCGTCCAGCGGTCCGACGTGGAAGAAGACGTCGGTGATGTCGTTCGCCCTCAGGGTCTGGGCGAGCATGCGATAGCCGGCCTCGGTGTGCGGTTCGCCGGCCCACTGGTGGCGCGCCCACAGGGCGTTCGCCGTGCCTCCGTACGCCCGCGGCTCCCGCTGCCACGCGAACCAGGTCTGGGCGAAGAAGACGGCGAGCGCGCCGAGGAGCACTGCCACCGCCCATACCGCGCACCGCAGTGCCTTCCCGATCATCTCTGGTGAGACGGACGGAACGGGCCGGGGGTTCGCGCGGGGTCAGCGCTGGCGCGGCTCGGTCACGGTCGTGTAGGTGGTCTCCGGAGCGCCCCCGCCGAGCTTGCGCAGCTGGAACAGGCGGATCTCGAGCAGGGCCGAGCCCACCGCCCAGATGACGGCGTACAGCACGACCGCGGCGACACATCGGCGCAGCAGCGGGTGACGCCGCCTCGGGGCCGTGGGCCCGGGCGGCCAGTCGGGCCCGTAGTCCATGAACCGGCCGGCGTCGGCGGTGGCCCGGCGCCGGGCGGCGAGGCGGCGGAGGCCGCCCAGGTCTCGGAGCCAGGCGGGCCCGCGGTCGAGAGCGCGGCTCGTCAGACCGGCGGCGCGGCCAAAGAGGACGGAGAACCGGCCCCGTGCCCGGATGCGGGCCAGGGACACCCGGCGGGCGGTCGCGACGGACCCGTCGGCGCCGGACGCGGGCGGGCCGGTCCGCCCGTCCCGTACGCGACGAGACATCCAGCAGGCCATGGCCTCCCCCGGCGTCTCCACTGGACCAGAGCGCGGGACCTGCGCTCCGGTGCCTCGAAACTTACCCGGCTCGAAGCCCCGTTAGTCTCTCGCGTCGCCCGTCCGCGTGGGAGTCAGAAGACCGGGATGATGTCCTGCGGGTCGATGTTCGCGACGTCGACGCCGTCGATGTCGAGTTCGGGAATGGCCGGGAAGGCGATCCCCCAGCGTTCGACGATCGCGCGGACGCGGGCCATCGCGACGCGCCAGTTCTCCGCCTGCTCCTCGAAGGACAGGACGCCGAGGCCCGCGTCGCGGGCGTAGGACATCAGCACGCGGTGGTTGGGCAGGAAGTACGGCGGCAGGTCCCAGAAGCCCTCCGGCGGCTCCCACAGGATCATCGACAGGAAGACGAAGCCGGCCCGGAGCTGCTTGGTGATCAGACCCCGGGTGTCATCGGTCAGGCCCGGCCACTCGTTCTCCAGGATGGTCATGCAGATCTGCAGGTGACGGGACTCGTCACGGCCGATGCGCTGGAACATCTCCCCGAACACTGGGTGCTCGGTGCCCGAGGCCATCCCGCGGAACAGCGTGGAGGCGGCCATCTCCCCCATCATGAAGCTGGTGAACAGCACCGGGAGGGTGTAGCGGGTGACGGCGGTGTTGTAGCCGTTCCAGTAGCGCCCGCCGTTGTGGTACAGCCAGCCGATGTTGTTGTGCGCGGCCTTCTCCAGGTCGGTCTTGGGCTCCCAGTCGAGCGGGCCGCCGGGCCACAGCCGGGCGATCGTCCGCTGACAGCACTCCTCGTGGTTCATCTCGTCGCGGGTGATGGAGAAGAAGCACTTGCGGACCGGGTCCTCCTCGTGCTTCTCGAACGCCTGGATCGTGGCGCGGGCGAAGACCGCCGGCCCGGACGCGTCGAAGTTGGCCAGCACCGAGAACCAGTACATGATCCCGAGCCGCTGATCGACGGTGAAGTCCTCCGGCCGCAGACCGTCCCAGGGCAGGTCGGCGGGGTTCCAGACCATGCGCTTGGACTTTTCGTAGATCGCCGCGAGCTTGTCGGTCTCGACGTGCCACTCCATCGGATAGATGTTCGGCTGGGGCACGTCGGGCGCGGGCCAGAAACCGCCCTCGGGGATCGTCAGCTTCCTGTCATCCATCCGCCGCTCCTCGCCGTGAGACCACCCCTTGTGACACCGTACGTCGGGCCGCGCTCGATGCCGTCATGTCCCGCGAGACCCGGGCGCGCTGGGCGAGCATGACGCACACCAGCACGCCGGCCGCGGCCGTCACCGTGCTCATTCCCGCATGGTCGCCGAGCAACAGCCACGACCAGACCAGAGTCAGCAGCGGCTGGGCCAGCTGCACCTGGCTCGCCCGAGCGACCCCTGCCTTGGCCAGGCCGGAGTACCAGGCGAAGAACCCGAAGAACATCGACACCGCCGCCAGGTAGGCCAGTCCCGCGACGGCCTGGGCGCTCCAGCGCGGCGGCTCGGCGACGAGCAGCACGGCCGTGACCGGCACGGTGACGGGCGCCGCGAGGATCAGCGCCCAGCTCACCACCGCGCCGCCGGGCATGTTCCGCGCGAGGCGCCCGCCCTCGGCGTACCCGAGCCCGGCGGTGACCAGCGCGCCGAGCAGGAAGAGGTCCGCGGCCGAGAGGCGTCCCGGCCCGTTCCGCAGGGTGAAGGCCACCACGCAGCCCGCGCCGGCCACGCTCGCGGCCCAGAAGAGCCACGACGGCCGCTCCCCCACCCGTACGACGGCGAAGACGGACGTGGTGACCGGCAGCAGCCCGATCACCACGGCGGCGTGCGAGGCGGAGGCGCCGTGATCGAGCGCGAGCGTGGACAGCACCGGGAAGCCGAAGACGACGCCGCCCGCGACCACCGCCAGAGAGGGCCACTGCCGTCCGCGCGGGCGCGGCGAGCGCATGAGGCGCAGCGCGACCACGGCCAGCACGGCCGCGACCGCGGCCCGCCCCAGGCCGATGGTGTACGAGCCGAAGCCGCGCAGCGCGAAGGCGGTGGCCGGGATGGTGAAGGAGAACGCCAGGACCCCGAGGGCCGCCGCGGCGAGCCCGCCGGAAGGCGCTATCGTCGCGCGGGCAGTAGCGTTATCTTGATCTCTCATGGAAGACGATAGCAGTATCGCCCTGCTCGCCGCCGAGCTGCGCGGCGCCGTGGCGAGGCTGCGGCCCGGCGACCGTCTGCCCTCCAGCCGCGCGCTCATGGCCCGCCACCAGGTGAGCCCGGTCACGGTGTCGCGGGCGATCGGGCTGCTCAGCGCGGAGGGCCTGGTCGTGTCCCGGCCCGGCAGCGGCACGTACGTCGCGGAGCGCGCCCTCCCGCGCGCCCCGGCGGACCTCTCCTACGACTGGCAGGCGGTGCCGCTCGCCGACCGCACCGTGGACGCCGCGGGCGTGCGGAGCATGCTGGCCGCGCCCGCCGACGGGGTGATCACGCTGAGCAGCGGCTACCTCGCACCGGAGCTCCAGCCCGAGCGGGCACTGGCCACGGCCGCGGCACGGGCGGTGCGGCGGCCGGGAGCGTGGGAGCGCCCGCCGCTCCACGGGCTCCGGGGGCTGCGGGAGTGGTTCGCCCGCACCGCCGGCGGCGACGTGACGGCGGCCGACGTGACCGTCACCGCCGGCGGGCAGGCCGCGGTGTCGCTCGCGCTGCGGGCCCTGCTGCCGCCCGGCGCGCCGCTGCTGGTCGAGTCGCCGACCTATCCCGGCGCGCTGGACGCGGCGCGGGCGGCGGGGCTGCGGCCCGTCCCCGTGCCGGTCGACCGGGACGGCCTGCGCACGGAGCTGCTCGCCGACGCGTTCGCGGCGACCGGCGCGCGGGCCGTGTACTGCCAGCCGACCTTCCACAACCCGACCGGCGCCGTGCTCGCCCCGGACCGCCGGACGCGGGTGCTCGACGTGGCGAGCGCCGCGGGGGCGTTCGTGATCGAGGACGACTTCGCGCGCCACCTGGCGATCGACCCGCCGCCGCCCTCGCTGGTCTCGGCCGACCGCGAGGGGCGGGTCGTGCACATCTCCTCTCTCACGAAGGCGACCGCGCCGAGCGTGCGGGTCGCGGCCGTGGCCGCCCGCGGCCCGGTGGCCGAACGCATCCGCGCCACGCAGCTGGTCGACTCCTTCTTCGTCGCCCGGCCGCTCCAGGAGACCGCGCTCGAACTCGTCGGCTCCCCCGCGTGGCCGCGCCACCTGCACGCCGTGAGCGAGGCGCTGCGGCGCCGGCGCGACGCGCTGGTGTCCGCGATGGCCGCGCACGGCCTGCGCCCGGCCCTCCTGCCGCGCGGCGGCCTGCACGTGTGGACCGCGATCCCGGCCGGTACGGACGACGTGGCGCTCGCCGAGGCCGCGCTCCGCGCCGGCGTGCTCGTCAGCGCGGGCCGCCCCTACTTCCCCGCCGAGCCCGCCGGGCCCCGCGTACGGCTGAGCCACGGATCGCCGGGCGGTGAGGCCGAGTTCGCCCGTGGCGTGGCCCTCCTGGCCCGCGTGCTCGGCGAGACCGGGTAGTCTCCGGCCAGCCCCACGAGAACGCCCCCTCAGGCTCCGCGTTTCCGCGGGGTTCCCGGCACCCGGTGACCGGCGTTCGCCGGTGTCGCCGGCCGTCGTGATCGAGGAGGGGCGGATGAGCGGCCCGGAGCACGCGCTGCTGGTGCGCGACTTCGTCAACACCTACGACATCCAGTGCGACATCGAGGAGTTCGGCGCGCCCTCCGACCTCAGCGGCTGGCTGGCCGAGCGCGGCCTGGTGGCGTCCGGCGCCTGCGCGAACGAGTCCGACCTGGGCCTGGCGGTCGCGCTGCGCGAGGGCCTGCGGGCGGCGATGCTCGGCCAGGCACGGCCGGAGCTGGAGGGCCT
This sequence comes from Actinoallomurus oryzae, assembly GCF_039541955.1. Lineage (NCBI taxonomy): Bacteria > Bacillati > Actinomycetota > Actinomycetes > Streptosporangiales > Thermomonosporaceae > Actinoallomurus > Actinoallomurus oryzae. The sequence goes on from NZ_BAABHF010000017.1 coordinate 291,021, forward strand.
GCTGGCCGCCCTGCCGGTGCGCCTGTCGCTCGACGGCCCCCGGCTCGTCCCGATCCACCGCGGGGTACGCGGCGGGCTCGCCGGGGTCGCGGCGGCGGTCATGGCGAGTGCGGCCGACGGCACCTGGGAACGGCTGAAGGCGTGCCGCGCGACGGAGTGCCGCTGGGTGTTCCTCGACACGTCCAGGAACCGCTCGCGCGCGTGGTGCTCGATGCGCATGTGCGGCAACCGCACCAAGACCCGCGCGTACCGCGAACGGCGGCGCCGGGACGCGGTGCCATAGAGTGCCACTCGCCGTCAATCAGGGAACGGAAGCGGGCGTTGAGCGTAGTAGGGGTACGACCGGCCTATCCGGGCGACGTCGAGGCCGTCGCGGAGATCCAGGTGCGCGCGTGGCGCGAGGGCTACGGCGCGATCATCCCGGCGGCGGCGCTGGCCGAGATGACCGGGCCGGAGGCGCTCGGCCTGTGGCGCGAACGCTGGGCCGAGGCGGTCGCGTCGCCGCCGAGCCCCCGGCACCGCCTGCTCGTGGCCGTCGACGAGGGCGTCATCACGGGCTTCGCGGCCCACGCCCCGGCCGGCGACCCCGACCAGGACCCTGCGACGACCGGTGAGCTGCTGACGCTCCTGGTCGCCCCGGACCGCCGGCGGGCGGGCCACGGCAGCCGCCTGCTCGCGGCGACCGTGGACCACCTTCGCGACGACGGCTGCACCACGGCGGTCACGTGGGTGTTCGCCGCCGACGACATGCTGCGAGCCTTCCTGGTCTCCGCCGGCTGGGCGCCGGACGGCGCCCACAGCAAGGTCGACATGGGCGAGCCGGTGGCGATGGTCCGCCTCCACACCGCCATCGCCTGACCTCGCGGGTCAGGGCATCCTCAGGCCGGCCGTGGAGGGAAGGCCGGTCCCGCCGAACAGCGTCACCGTGGCGGACGCCGGCCCGACTCCCGCCGGGACCGGGAAGACGTACGGCTCGGTCAGCGACCTGCCGGGGAAGATCAGGATCGGCCTGCCCCACGATCTGCCGGGGTAGTAGGTCTTGCCGTCCGCCCCCACCAGGTCGACGGGCTCGCTGTTCCCCGCGTCCAGCCGGCTGGGACGCCTTCCGATGTTCGTCGCAGTGATCATGATCACGACCAGCCGCTGCCCGGCCTTCGCCCGCTCGCGACTCCCATCGCGGTTGAAGCCGCGGACCGTGCGGGCCGATGTCACCCGGACACGGAACCTCGTCTCGCCGTTGCGCACCGTGCCGACGCGGGCGGGCCTGGCGGACGGCGAAGCGGAGGGCGAGAGGCTCGGCGTCGTCGCCGTACGTCCCGCCGTGACGGGCCGTCTCTCCGCGGAACCTCCACACCCCGCGGTGGAGGCGAGAACGACGGCCGCGAGCGAGACGATCAACAGGCGCATGCCGTAACGACGCACGGCCGCCCGGCGCCGTTGACGCGGAGCCGCCGGATCGTCGCGGGCTAGAAGATCTTCTGGTCGAGGGTCCAGTCGATCTCCGGGCGGCCGGCGTCGGTCAGAGCCTTGTTGACGGCGCTGAACGGGCGTGTGCCGAGGAAGCCGCGAGGGTTCATCGGGCTGGGGTGGCCCGCCTCCAGCACGACGTGGTGGGGGTTGGTGACGAGGTCGCGCTTCTTGCGCGCGTACGCGCCCCAGAGCACGAACACGATGCGCTCGTCCGTCGCGTCCAGGGCCCGGATCACCGCGTCGGTGAACTCCTCCCAGCCCTTGCCCGCGTGCGAGCCCGCCTTGCCGGCGCGGACGGTCAGGACCGCGTTGAGCAGCAGGACGCCCCGCTCGGCCCACGGCGTCAGGTCGCCGCCCGCCGGCATCGGGACGCCCAGGTCGTCGCGCAGCTCCTTGAAGACGTTGCGGAGCGAGGGCGGCACGCGCACGCCCTCGCGGACGCTGAAGCTCAGCCCGTGGGCCTGCCCGGGGCCGTGGTAGGGGTCCTGGCCGAGGATCAGCACCCGCACGTCGTCCGGCGAGCACAGCCGGAACGCGTTGAACAGGTCGGGCAGCGCGGGATAGACGACCTGTCCGTCGTACTCGGCGGCGACGAAGTCGCCGAGGCGCCGCGTGGCCTCGGCGTCGAGCAACGGCTCGATGAGGTCACGCCATTTGTCCGGCAAAAGCTCGAGGAGATCGAAGGGCATGTGCCGAAACTAACAGTGCGCACCGACAAACGAGCGCTCATGACGAGGGAATCAAAACGCGCCCCTGTGGTCACACTCTCCGACGCAGGAGGGCTCATGACCGAGCGAAGCGAGGGAATCAAAAAACGCGCCCCTGTGGTCACACCCTCCGACGCAGGAGGGCTCATGACCGCGGATCGTCCGGGTCCGCGTCGTCCTCCTGCAGTTGGGCCACGGTGTCGAGCAGGAAGCGGCGGACGGCGGCCTCGTCGGCGGGCGCGAGATGGTCGAGGAGGGGCTCGATCCGGCGGTCGGCCGCCTCCTGCACCTGCCGGAGGTGGCGGTGGCCGCTCTCGGTGAGCGCCAGGCGTACGAGCCGGCGGTCGGAGTCGTCGCGGCACCGCTCGATCCAGCCGGACCGGGCCAGGTGGTCTACCGTGTGATTGAGGGTCGAGGGCGCCACGCCACAGCGACGGGCCAGCTCACGCTGGGTCGGGACGTGGCCCTGTTCGAGGTAGGCCAGCACCGCCAGACCGTGCGGCGTCAGGCCGTGACTCCCCATGAACCGCTGCCGGCGCAGGGCCACGACGTGCCCGGCCACCGCCAGCAGACGTGACAGCGACATGCGTTCGGGGCCGGCCTCGGAGGCACGCACGGCGACATTGTCCGTGCTCAGTGCCCGCGTGGCCAGAGGGCGACCCGGATCAGCCGGGCCGAAGGCCGGAGGTAAGTTGAAGTCGAACCGTTCGGCGGCGCGTCATCGCCCACACTCAGGCAGGTCCACCCGAATCCCCATGACTGTCAGCACGGCTCCGGCCGCTCCCGCCCCCGCGATCGGCGTTCCGGGCCGTCGCCGGTGGCTGGGCATGGTGATCATCGCCCTCGGTGTCTCGCTGATCATCGTCGACGCCACGATCGTCAACGTCATGCTGCCCCGGGTGGTCGCCGACCTGCGGCTGACCACGTCCGGCGCCGAATGGGTCACCTCGGTCTACTCCCTCGTGTTCGCCGCGCTGCTCATCCCGTTCGGGATGGCCGGGGACGTGTACGGGCGGAGGCGGATGTTCCTGCTGGGCACGGTGGTGTTCGTGCTCGCGAGCCTGCTCGCGGCCGCCGCGGGAGGCGGCGGCGCCCTCATCGGTGCCCGCGTGCTGCAGGGAGTCGGCGCCTCGATGATCCTGCCGGCCACGCTGTCCACGGTGACCGCGGTGTTCCACGGCCGCGACCGCGCCGTGGCGTTCGGGATCTGGGGCTCGCTCATCGGCGGCATGGCCGCCCTCGGCCCGCTGCTCGGCGGCTGGCTCGCCACCTCGTACGGCTGGCGCTGGGCGTTCGGGGTCAACCTGCCCATCGGTGCCGTGGTCATCGCCGGGGCCCTCATCCTGGTCCCCGAGACCCGCGACCGTACCGCCCCGCGCGGCGTCGACTGGACGGGCGGGCTGCTGGCCGCGGCCGGGCTGGGCGCGGCCGTGTTCGCGCTCATCGAGGGACAGCGGTACGGCTGGTGGCGCCCGCTGCGGCCCTTCGCGGCGGGAACGCTCCACTGGAACGCCGGGATCTCCCCGGTGCCGGTCGCCCTCGCGGCCGGGGTGGTCGCGCTGGGCGCGCTGCTCGCCGTCGAGCGGGCGCGGGCGGCGGCCGGGCGCCCGGTCGTGCTGGACCTCGCGCTGTTCCGCATCCCGTCCTTCCGCCGCGGCAACGCCGCCGCCTCGCTGATCAGCGTGGGCGAGCTGGGGCTGATGTTTACCCTGCCGCTGTTCCTCCAGGACGTGCACGGCGATTCGCCGCTCCAGGTCAGCGTGGCGATCCTTCCGCTGGCCCTCGGCACGCTGGTCGTCGGCGGCTTCGCGGCGCGGCTGTCGCGGCGTGTGGGCGCCGCCCGGATGCTCCAGGCCGGCATGGCCCTGGAGACCGTCGCGGTGCTCCTCATCGGCCTCACGACGCGCGCCGGCACCACCGGGTACGCGCTCGCGCCGTGGATGCTGATGTACGGCGTCGGCCTGGGCCTGACCACCGCACAGCTGACGAACATCGTCCTGCGCGACGTGCCACCGGCCCGCGCGGGCCTCGCCTCGGGCACGCAGTCGACCGCCCGGCAGGTCGGCTCGGCGCTGGGCATCGCGCTGATCGGCGCCGTCTTCTCGACGAGCCTCAGCCACGTCATGACCGACCGCCTGCGCGACGCCGGGGCGGGGGCGGGCCAGGGCGGGGTGTACGCCGCGCGGCTGCGCGACTCGGCCGGCACGTTCGCCCGCGACCTGCGGCACGGCGACCCGCGTGTCGCCCGTGCCGCCGACGAGAGCCTGGCGGTCGCCACCGACCGCGCCGCCTTCGTCACGGCCGGGCTGCTGGGCCTCGGCTTCGTGCTGACACTGGGGCTGCGTCAACCGCCCGAGCCGGATCCGGCAGAATCTCACCCATGATCTTCGACGCCGGTAGCGTGCGGTAGTGGCCTCCTTCCCCCAGTGGGTCGCCGGAGCCCGGCCCCGCACCCTCCCCAACTCGATCGTTCCCGTACTGGTCGGCACCGGTCTCGCGATCGGCTTCGGCGGCGCGATCTGGTGGCGCGCCGTGGTCGCGCTGCTGGTGTCGATGCTGCTGCAGATCGGTGTGAACTACGCCAACGACTACAGCGACGGCATCCGCGGCACCGACGAAGAACGCGTCGGGCCGATGCGGCTGGTCGGCTCCAAGGTCGCGCCGCCCCGGCAGGTCCTCGCGGCGGCGGGCGCCTGCTTCCTGCTCGCGGCGGTGGCGGGCCTGGCGCTGACGGTGGTCACCACCTGGTGGCTGCTGCTGATCGGCGTGGCGGCGATCGCGGCGGCCTGGTTCTACACCGGGGGTTCGCGACCGTACGGCTACCGGGCGCTGGGCGAGATCTCGGTGTTCGTGTTCTTCGGGGTCGTGTCGGTCGTCGGCACCGCGTACGTCCAGCTCGAGGGCCTGCCGTGGGCCGTGTGGGTCGCCTCCGTGCCGGTGGGGCTGCTGTCGTGCTCGATGCTCGTGGTGAACAACCTGCGCGACATCCCGACCGACCGGGAGGCCGGCAAGCGCACGCTCGCGGTGGTCCTCGGCGACGGGCGCACGCGCCTGCTGTACGCCGGATGCGCGGTCGTGGCGCTCTGCTGCGTGCCGGTGGTCGCCGCGGTGCACCCGTGGGCGATGCTGGCGCTGCTGTCGGCGCTGTGGGCGATCTCCCCGGTACGGCGCGTCCTGCGCGGCGCGTCGGGGCCGGAGCTCATCGCGGTGCTCGGCGAGACGGGCCGGTTGCAGATCGTCTTCGGCGTCCTGTTCGCCATCGGCCTCGCCGTCTGACACGAGACCCGAGCGACTCCGGTAGCTGGGCGGCGTCTTCGTTCGCCTCCGTCGCATCTGCCAGCTTTCGTGCCCGTTGACGCCCGCATCATCCTGGCGTTTCGGTGAAGATTCTCCCTTTCTGCGAGGGATATACTCTCGCGGGTGACGGTGTTCCGGATCAGTGAGGTCGCGTCTTTGCTCGATGTCAGCCCGGACACCGTCCGGCGCTGGGTCGATTCGGGCCGGTTGGCGGCCGAGCGCGACGAACACGGGCACCGGATCGTTTCAGGGGCGGATCTGGCGGCCTTCGTCCGCTCGCCCGCCGCGGCCGAGACCGCCTTCTCCTCCGCGCGCAACCGGATGCGCGGCATCGTCACCGACGTCGTACGCGACGGCGTGATGGCGAAGGTGGAGATCCAGGCGGGGCCGTACCGCGTCGTGTCCCTGATGAGCCGGGAGGCCGCGGACGATCTCGGGCTCGAACCGGGCGTCGTCGCGGTCGCCGTCGTCAAGTCCACCAACGTCGTCGTGGAGCGCGCCGAATGACGATCGGCGGGATACGGCCGTGAACCGCCGGGCGCCCTGGGCGCTCGTCCTGCCGGCGCTCGTCGCGCTCGCCTTCCTGGTGCTACCCGTCGCGGGACTGCTGGTCCGCGCGCCCTGGTCCACCCTCGGCACGCGGCTCGCCCAGCCGGAGATCCTCGACGCGCTGCGGCTATCGGTCGTGTGCGCCACGCTCGCGACGGTGGTCTGCCTGTTCCTCGGGGTGCCGCTCGCGTGGGTGCTCGCCCGCGTGTCCTTCCCGGGCCGCCGTCTGGTCCGGGCGCTGGTGACCGTGCCGCTCGTGCTGCCCCCGGTCGTCGGCGGTGTGGCGCTGCTGCTGGCCCTCGGGCGCAACGGGCTCGTCGGCCAGTGGCTGTACCGCTGGTTCGGTGTGAGCCTGCCGTTCACCACCGCCGGGGTCGTCGTGGCCGAGGCGTTCGTCGCGCTGCCGTTCCTGGTGATCAGCGTGGAGGGGGCGCTGCGCGCCGCCGACCTGCGGTACGAGGACGCGGCGGCGACCCTGGGCGCCTCGCGCTGGACGACGTTCCGGCGGGTCACGCTGCCGCTGATCGCACCCGGCATCGGGGCGGGGGCGGTGCTGTGCTGGGCCCGCGCGCTGGGTGAGTTCGGGGCCACGATCACCTTCGCCGGCAACTTCCCGGGGCGTACGCAGACCATGCCCCTCGCCGTGTACCTCGCGCTGGAGAACGACCCGCAGGCCGCGATCGTGCTGAGCCTCGTGCTCCTCGCGGTGTCCGTGGTGGTCCTCGCCGGACTGCGAGGGCGGTGGACGTCGTGATCGACGCACACATCGTCGTACGGCGGCCGGCGTTCACCCTCGACATCGCGCTGGAGGTGGCCGAGGGCGAGGTGGTGGCGCTGCTCGGGCCGAACGGCGCGGGCAAGAGCACCACGCTGCGCGCCCTCGCCGGGCTCCTCCCCCTGTCGGAGGGGCACATCCGCGTCGGTGGCGAGGAGTGGCGTCACCGGCCGGCGGACGAGCGCCCGGTCGGCATGGTGTTCCAGGACTACCTGCTCTTCCCTCACCTCACCGCACTGGACAACGTGGCGTTCGGGCCGCGCTGCCAGGGCGTGCGCAGAAGCGAGGCGCGCCGGCTCGCCGCCGAGTGGCTCTCGCGGGTAGGTCTCGCCGAGCACGCCGGCCGGCGTCCCCGTACGCTCTCCGGCGGCCAGGCGCAACGGGTCGCGCTCGCCCGCGCCCTCGCCGTACGGCCCCGGCTGCTCCTGCTGGACGAGCCGCTGTCCGCGCTCGACGTCGACACGCGGCGGGAGATCCGGGCCGGGCTGCGCCGCCATCTCGCGGAGTTCGACGGTGCGTCGCTGCTCGTCACCCACGACCCGCTCGACGCGATGGCGCTCGCCGACCGGCTCGTCGTGGTCGAGGACGGCCGCGTCGTCCAGGAGGGCGCGCCCGCGCACATCGCGCGCCATCCCCGTACGGACTATGTCGCCCGCCTCGTCGGCCTGAACCTCTACCGCGGCGTCGCCGAGGGCCACGACGTGAAGCTGGAGCGGCTGACGCTTTCGGTCGCCGAGTCGCTGGGGGGCGAGGTGTTCCTGGCGTTCCCGCCGTCGGCGGTGGCGCTGTTCCGCCGGAGGCCGGAGGGCAGCCCACGCAACCTGTGGGAGGCCACGGTCGGCGGCATCGAGCCGTACGGCGACCAGGTCCGCGTGCACCTCGAAGGACCGCTGCCGGCCGCCGCGGACATCACTCCGGCCGCGCTCGCCGAACTCGGTCTGGCCGAAGGCGGACCCGTGTGGGCCGCGGTCAAGGCCGCGGAGACCCACGCGTACCCTGCGTGACGGCGGCTCCAACGACGGGCCGAGGGAGACGGCGGCGGCCGCGCGAGTGCCGGAAGTCACGGCACGCACCCCGCGACGGTCCGAGGGCATGGCACTCACCCATGACGGCCCGCGGCGGCTCTTGTCCCGCAACGGCCTAAGATCGCGCCCATGCCGTATTTCACGCGTCTCGCCTCCATTGTCGCGGTGACCGTGGCTCTGGGCGGATGCGGCATCGCCTCCGGGGACACACGGTTCACCCTGAAGGTGCTGGCCGCGTCGTCGCTCACCGACGCGTTCGGCGAGCTCGGCACCGCCTACCAGGAGGCGAACCGGCACGTGACACACGTGCAGTTCGAGTTCACCGGCTCGCAGGAGGCCGCCGGGAACATCGACGACGGTGAGCACGCCGACGTGCTGGCCACCGCCGACAGCGCCTCGATGGACATCGCCGCCGACGAGGTCACCGACCGCCGCCCCTTCGCGTACGGGACGATGACGATCGCGGTCGCGCCCGGCGATCCGAAGCACGTACACGGGCTGTCCGACCTCGCCGATCCGAGACTGCGGGTGGTGCTGGGCGGCCCGATCGTCCCCGTCGGGCGCTACGCCACTCAGGTCCTGGCGAAGGCAGGGGTGCAGGTACGGCCGTCGTCGGAGGAGGCCGACGCGCGGACGGTGCTGACCCGGATCCGCACCGGGGCCGCCGACGCCGGCATCGTGTACGTGACGGACATGCGGTCGGCGGGCGTGTCTGCCAGCAGCGTGCCCATCCCGGCCCTCCAGAACGTCACGGCCACCTACTTCGCCGCCGCCGTCCGGCGGAGCGGCCACGGCGACGCCGCCAAGGAGTTCGTGGCCTGGCTGAGCTCGTCCACGGCAAGGACGATCATGCGCAAGTACGGCTTCATCACCGGCTGAGCCGGCCCTGGTTCAGGAGCGGGCGGCGCCGGGTTCGTCGGCGAGGGCGTCCACCGCCTCGGCCAGGTTGCGCAGGCCGGGGAGCGCCTCGGCCAGGACGTGCTGGTGGCGGTCGTCCAGTGCGCCGAGGGCCGCCTGGAGGATCGCGGTGTTGGTCGCCTTCCAGCTCTCCACGGCCTGCCGTCCGGCCGGAGTCGGGCTCAGCGCGACGGCGCGGGCGTCGTCGGCGGCGTTCGTCCGTACGACGAGACCGCGGGTATGGAGCGCGTTGACCAGTGTGGTGACGGAGTTGGCGGCGAGCATCAGCCGGCGCGCGATCCGGCCGGGGCGGATGCCCGGCTCGTCGGCCACGCACGCCAGCACCTCGAGCTGGGCGACCGAGAGCGGGTTGGCCGGGTCGGCGGCGCGGGCGGCACGGCGCATGGCGCGACGGAGTCGCGCGACGGTGTCGGCGAGGAGGACGCCGGTGTCCTCCGACGTGCGACCCGCCCGAAGATCGTTGGCCATGCCGTCTATTGTCCCCCAAAACGGCAGGATAAGTAGGCGCAGCCGGACGTTCATGCCGGGGGTTCTCCGGGAGTCCGAGCGACGAGGCCGGTGGCGGTCGCGACGACGGCGACGGCGGCCAGTGCGACGAAGGCGAGCCGGGCCCCTTCCCCGGCGGTGTGCAGGACGAGGGTCACGATGGCGATGCCGAGGGCGGTGCCGATGCCGCGGGTCATGTTCACCATCCCGCCGGCGGTCGCCGACAGGCGGCGCGGGACGGCGGCCATGACCGCGGCGTTGTTGGCGGGAATGAACAGCCCGAGCCCGAGGCCCAGGAGGAACAGGCCCCACCCGGAGATGTCCAGGCAGAGCAGGGCCGACGCGGCCGTGGCGACGGCCCCGCCGAGCACGCAGCGGCTCCGGTTGCCGAGACGCCGTGGCAGGAGGCGGTCGGCGGCGAGCGCGGCGAGGGCGAACCCGGCCGGCAGGGTGGTGAGCACGAGCCCGGCGTACGTCGCGCCCCGGGCCGCGAGCACCTGCGGCACCAGCGCCAGCGGTCCGAACAGGACGAGGTAGCCGCACATCGCCCCGGCCAGGCCCGCCGAGATCGCGGGGGTGCGCAACAGGGCGAGGTCGACCAGCGGGCTCGCCGCGCGGCGCCCCCGTACGCCGAAGGCCGCCGTCGTCACCACCGCCACGGCCGCGAGCGCCGCGATCGCCGCCCCCGGCAGGCCGAGGCCGGAGGCACCGGAGATGGCCAGCAGGGCGGCGGTGCTCGCGGCGGCGATGAGGAGCAACCCCGGCCAGTCGAACCGCGCGGCCTCGGTACGCTCGCGCGTGCGGGGCAGCAGGTACCGCCCGACGACCAGAGCGGCGCATCCGACCGGGACGTTCACCCAGAAGACCCATCGCCAGCCGGCCGAACCGACCAGCAGCCCGCCGGCGGTCGGCCCGAGCGCGAGCCCGAGGGCCTGGGCGGCGGCCTGCATGCCGAGCGCGGCGCGCATCCTGGCACGGGGCACGCTCGTGACGACCAGCGCGACGCTGTTGGCCTGGAGCATGGCCGCACCCGCCGCCTGCAGGACCCGGAAGCCGATGAGCGACCCGAGCGTCGGCGCGAGGCCGCACGCCGCGGAGGCCAGGGTGAAGACCAGGAAGCCGTAGAGGTAGACGAGCTTGCGCCCGACCGCGTCCGCGAGCCGGCCGGCCCCGGCGAGCAGCCCGACGAGCGCGAGCAGGTAGGCGAGCGAGACCCACTGCGCGGCGGCCAGGGAGGCGTGGAAGTCGCGCTGGAGCGCGGGGAAGGCCAGCGTGACGATGCTGGCGTCGAGCTGCCCCATGAACGCGCCGACGCAGACGGATCCGACCGCGAACCAGGGGGCGTAGGGGTGTTCCCGAACCGCTCGCGGACGTGCGGGTTCGACGAGCAACCGCGTCATCAATCCAGGTCTCCACGCTCTGCGTCGAAGATAGTTCTGTTAGAGAAGTATAAATGTCGGCGTTTGTCCGCCTGAGGGCGGGCCACGCCGCGGTCCCGCCCCGAGCGAGTCGGGTACGACTCCCCGAGCGCGCGCCAGGAGGTGGGGGCGGCGACCGAGCCTTCCTCGAATCCATGGTCGGGATGTGTTCGCGACGTGACGGCGGGTCGCAGTGCGTGGAAGCCCTCAGGGCGGGACAATGCACACCGCAGCGACACTTCCCCCCTTACGGAGTGCACCCTTTGGGCCTCGCCGACCTTGAAAACGTCGACCTCGTGACGGGAGAGCCCGGCGGCGACCAGGGCCTTTGGATCCTGTCGGAGGACTGGCCACCGGAGCGCGAGGCGCTCGACCACGTACAGCTCCTGATCAAGCTGGCCCACGTCCGCGCGCACGCGGAGCGGCTCGAAGGGCAGGGGCAGCGCTGCACGATCCTGTTGCACAGCGCCGGAGAGCCGCCGTCGAGCGTGCTGCGGTTCCTGCGCGAACGCGACATCGCGGCGATGACCCTCGGCCCCTCCGGGCCGCGCCCGGCGGCGGGGCGCCCGGCGCGGTACCCGAACCTGCACGACGGGTCGCCGGACCTCGACTCGTTGCAGGCCGCGAACGCCGCGAGCTTCGCCGCCGAGCACGGGCTCGACGGATCGATCGACTCACTCGTGCTGCTCGACGACGCGCTGGAGGAACGCCGCCGCGTCCAGGGACTGCTTCCCGGCGACGTGGACACGGACTTCTCCGACGGCGACCTCGCCGTGCTGGCCGGAGCGTACGCGGGCGAGGTGCTCCGCCACCACACGCGCGAGGCGATGTGGTGGCTGGGGCCGCCCGGCCGGTCCGGCCCGCTGCACATGCGCGCCGGCCTCGGCCTGGGGTCGCGGGTCGACACGCTCGGACGGGTGCGGCGCTACCTGCAGTACGGCTCCGGTGAGTCGGTGCACACCCTGGTGGCGGATCTGGCCACCCGTCTGGCCCACTGACTTTCCGAATACAGATTGCGATCATCTCATCGCTCTCCGTATGTTTAAGGGCACCTAAACCCCGACCATCACTGGGAGTCGATAATGCTCGCGTCACCCTCACTCGAGGAGCGTGTCTCGACCGTGGAGGACACCGTCAAGGACATCGTCACGTCGCTTCCCCTCCCGGACTCCACGGCCAGAAGGCTCCAGGCCGACGTGATCCTCCTTCGCCAGGAGACCGCGTCACTCCGGCGAGACGTCGTCGACCTCGCCGTGGACACGCACGAGATCCGGGAGACCTTGAAGGAGCAAAGCGCCACCCTCCAGCGCCACGACACGATGCTCACCGAGCACGGCCGGATGCTGAAGGAGCACGGCCGGATGCTGAAGGAACACGGCGAAACACTCAAGGAGCACGGCGAAACACTCAAGGAACACGGCGAAACACTCAAGGAACACGGCCAGACGCTCAAAGAGCACAGCCGGGACCTCAGCGAGATCAAGACGACCCTGCGAGACCACGGCGAGATCCTGAAGGAGCTGGCCACCACGCTCAAGGTCGTGGTGACGAAACTCGACGAGCGTTAGCCATCGGCCCGTGTCGCCCGGCTTCGGCCGGGCGACACAGCCGGCGACGCGTCGCGCATGCCGCCCGTAGCCCTAATACCGCCCCGCGAAAGCTCATGGAGGGGCCACGCTGCCGACACAGGCGCTCCGCACGGGACCGCCGTCGAGCACGGAGGGGCCCGTCGCCGCTCAGCGCGACGCGAGCTGCGGGTAGAGCAGCTCCAGGTCCCCTGACAGGCCTGTCTTGATCTGCCTGCTCACCTCGTCGGCGACGATCTCCTCACGGCCCTCCTCCAGGGCCTTCAGGGCGATCCGGGCGATGTCGGCCGGATCCGTCTTCGGGACGTCGAGCATGCGGGTCATGTCCGTGTCCATGTAGCCGACGTGGAGTGCGCTCACCGTAGTGCCCTGGGGCCGCAGTGCCAGTCGCAGGGCATTGGTCACCGACCAGGCGGCCGACTTGGCCGCGGAGTAGGCGGCGGCGCCCGGGAACGTGTGCCAGGACAGCACGGACAGCACGTTGAGGACCTGGCCCCCGCCGTTGCGGGCGAGCACCGGCGCGAACTCTCGCGTCACGCCGAGCGTGCCGAGCACGTGAGTTTCGTACTCCCGGCGAAAGTCCGCGAAGTCGCCCTCCATGACAGAGGCGCCGGTGTTGGAGCCCGCGTTGTTGATCAGCACGGTGACGTCCTGAGCCTGCCGGGCCGCGGCACGCACGGAGTCCGGGTCGGTCACATCCAAGGCGATGGGGACCGCACCCTCAGCGGTCACCCGCCTCGGATCCCGGGCGGCCGCATAGACCTTTCTCGCGCCGTTCTCCAGCAGGGCGCGGACGAAGCGGTCACCGAGGCCGCGGTTCCCTCCAGTGACCAGTGCGACGGAGTCGTGAACGTTCATGAGGTGACCTCCACCTGGAATGGGCTCGGGGCGTGTCGCGTCGACACGGCGTATAAAACCGATCGGTTTCCTAGCTCCTGACTGTAAACCGATCGGTTTTAGATGTCGAACGCAGCGCAGTAATCTCAGTCACATGACCGCATCACGGACCGGCGCCCGGACAGTTCCGGGAGAGGCAACCCGCGCTCGCCTGCTCGACGCCGCGGCCACGCTCTTCTACCGGGAGGGGACCTCCGTCGGGATCCAGGCGCTCGCGAAGGCCGCGGGCGTCTCCAAGCGCTCGATGTACGAGCTGTTCGCGAGCAAGGACGAGCTGCTGACCGCGGCCCTGAAGCACCGCACGCCGAGCCTGCTCGACCGCTTTCTACCGTCGCCCGACAGCCCCGACCGGCCGCGCGAGCGCATTCTGTACGTCTTCGAGCGGCTGGAGGAGGCCGCCGCGCAACCCGGCTACCGCGGTTGCCCGTTCCTGGCCGTGCAGGTCGAGCTGAAGGACGTCGACCATCCAGCGAGCCGCGCGGCCTCCGCGGCCAAGGACCGCATGCGCGACTTCTTCCGCGACGAGGCCGAGCGCGCGGGCGCCCTCGATCCCGACACTCTGGCCAGGCAGTTGGTCATGCTCTACGACGGGGCCGTGGCTCGGGCGGGCGCGGCGGGCGAGCACCTGGACGGGCTCTCCCTCACCACCGCCGCCACCCTGGTGGACGCGGCGGTCGACAAACGGGCAGCGTGACCCTGTTACGAACGTCCGCGGAGCAGCACTGACCCACGATCTGGAAGAACCAGCGGGTCGAGCATCGCCTTCGTACGGTCAGCCGAGGCCCAGCAGGGACTCCAGGCCGACGGTGAGTCCCGGAAGTTCGCCGACGCGGCGGACGCCCAGGAGCACTCCCGGGCTGAACGACTCGCGGCTCAGCGAGTCGTGGCGGATCGTCAGGGTCTCGCCGTGGCCGCCGAGCAGCACCTCCTGGTGTGCGATCAGGCCGGCGAGGCGTACGGCGTGCACACGGACGCCCCCGACGTCGGCGCCGCGGGCTCCGTCGAGGGCGGTCGTGGTCGCGTCCGGCGAGCGTCCGACGCCGGCCTTCTCACGTGCGGCGTTCGCGAGTTCGGCGGTACGGCGGGCGGTGCCGCTGGGCGCGTCGGCCTTGTTCGGATGGTGCAGCTCGACGATCTCCACCGAGTCGAAGAACGGGGCGGCCTTCTGGGCGAAGTGCATCATCAGCACCGCACCGACGGCGAAGTTGGGGGCGATCAGCGAGTTGACCCCGGGGTGGGCGGCGAGCCAGCCACGCACGGTGTCGAGCCTGCCCTCGTCGAACCCGGTCGTTCCCACGACGGTGTGCACGCCGTGCTCGACGCACCAGCGCAGGTTGTCCATGACCGCATCGGGATGCGTGAAGTCGATGGCGACCTCCGCGGACACGAGCGGATCCCGCGCGTCGCCGACGTCCACGGCGGCCACGAGTTCCAGATCCTCCGCCGCCTCGACCGCCCGGCACAGCTCGGCACCCACACGCCCGCGCGCACCCAGCACCCCGACCTTGATCATCTGTTCCCTCTCGCTCGTTCTGGCGCAGCGCCGAGCCTATCGCCCACGACCGCGTCTCCGCCGATCCGGAAACAACGACGAACATCCCGTCGGCGGACGACCGGGCCGCCGTACCCCATCGCCCCGACCTGCACTCCCGCTCCGAGGAACGCCACCAGGCGCCGCATCGGCACGTACCGTGGGCGCGGTCGAGACGCGTTCGCCCTCGCTGGGCAAGGCACGAGGCCTGCCCAGCGAGGGCGATGGGAGCGGCCCGGCTCGGCCGGCGAGTGTCCGGCGGTGCGTCGTCAAGCGGCGCCCCAGAGGGCGCCTCGACGCGTTGCCGTCGGGTCGTCGGCCGAGCCCGGACTGGCTTCCCTGTCACGATGGGACGGCGGGCGCTTTGCGGCGGCCCGGCTCACAGCGTGAAGTCGCGGTCTCCGAACGGACCGATGACGGTCAGTGTCATCGGGCGGCCGAGGACCTCCGCGCCGATCGCGCGGACGTCGTCGAGCGTCACCGCCTCGATCCGGCCGAGGATATCATCGACCGACAGCAGGCTCTCGTACACGAGCTCGCTCTTGCCGATGCGGCTCATCCGCGACCCGGTGTCCTCCAGGCCGAGGACGAAGGAGCCGCGCAGCTGTCCCTTGCCGCGCTCCAGCTCGTCCTCGGTGATGCCCTCGGCGGCCACCTTGGCGACCTCGTCGCGGCAGATGGCCAGGACCTCGTCCACCTTGGCCGGGAGGCAGCCCGCGTACACGCCGAACGTGCCCGTGTCCGCGTACTGGGAGTTGTAGCTGTACACGGAGTACGCCAGCCCGCGCTTCTCCCGGATCTCCTGGAACAGACGCGACGACATCCCGCCGCCCAGGGCGGCGTTCAGCACGCCCAGGGCGAAGCGACGCTCGTCCGTACGGGTGATGCCGACCGTGCCGAGGATCAGGTTGGCCTGCTCGGTCGGCCGGTCGATCGATTGGACGCCGGGGTTGGTCGCGGCGCCCGGCCCCTCGGTGCGCGGTGGGTTCGGCCCGCGGCCGACGTCGCCCAGGCGGGAAGCGAACGCCTCCGACACCAGGCGGACGACCTCGTCGTGGTCGAGGTTGCCGGCCGCGGCGACGACGAGGTTCGGCGCGACGTAACGTCCCCGGTAGTACGCGGCGATGCGCTCACGGGGCAGGCCACTGATCGACTCGACGGTGCCGAGGATCGGGCGGCCGAGCGGCACGTCGCCGAACAGCGCCGCGGCGAACTCGTCGTGCACCGCGTCCGTCGGGTCGTCGTCGTGCATGGCGATCTCTTCGAGGATCACCCCGCGTTCGGCCTCGACGTCCTGATCCTCGATCAGCGACGAGGTGACCATGTCGGAGACGACGTCGATGGCGAGCGGCAGGTCGGAGTCGAGCACCCGCGCGTAGTAGCAGGTGTACTCCTTGGCGGTGAAGGCGTTCATCTCACCGCCCACCGCGTCCATCAGCGACGACATCTCCAGCGCGGTGCGCTTTGGCGTGCCCTTGAACAGCAGGTGCTCCAGGAAGTGCGACGCGCCGGCCTCTTCGGGCGACTCGTCGCGTGACCCGACACCCGCCCAGATGCCGAAGGCGACCGAACGGACGGTCGGCATCGTCTCGGTGACGATGCGCAGGCCGCCCGGCAGGACGGTACGCCGCACCACCCCGGCACCGTCGGTGCCGGGGTGGACGGTGTGCGTCGAGCCGGGCTCCTGCTCGCGCGCGGTGATCGTCATGAGTTGCGGTCGCTGCCGTCCCCGCGGCTCTCGCCACGGCTGCCGCCACTGCGGGTGCGCCGGCGGCGCGGACGCTCGCCGTCGCTGCGGCTCTCGCGCCGCTCCTGCGGCTGACCGTCGCCCGAGGACTCGGCATCCGGGGCGTCCGAGCCGCCCTCGCCCGCGGCCGCCGCCTCCTGCTCGATCACCTCGACCGGCACCAGCGACAGCTTGCCGCGGGAGTCGATCTCGGTGACCTCGACCTGGACCTTCTCACCGACCTTGATGACGTCGTCGATGTTCTCGATCCGGGCGCCGCCGTGCAGCTTGCGGATCTGGGAGATGTGCAGCAGGCCGTCCTTGCCGGGCAGCAGCGACACGAACGCGCCGAACGTCGTGGTCTTGACGACCGTGCCGAGGTAGCGCTCGCCGACCTCCGGCATGTGCGGGTTGGCGATCGAGTTGATCGCCTGCCGCGCCGCCTCCGCGGACGGGCCGTCGGTGGCGCCGACGTAGATCGTGCCGTCGTCCTCGATGGTGATCTCGGCGCCCGTGTCGTCCTGGATGGAGTTGATCATCTTGCCCTTGGGGCCGATGACCTCGCCGATCTTGTCCACCGGGACCTTGATCGTGATGATGCGCGGAGCGTTCGGGCTCATCTCGCCGGGGGCCTCGATGGCCTCCTGCATCACGTCGAGGATGGCGAGGCGGGCGCCCTTGGCCTGCTTGAGCGCGCCGGCCAGGACGCTGGCCGGGATGCCGTCGAGCTTGGTGTCGAGCTGGAGCGCCGTGATCAGGTCACGGGTGCCGGCGACCTTGAAGTCCATGTCGCCGAACGCGTCCTCGGCGCCGAGGATGTCGGTCAGCGTGACGTACTCGTCGCCCTCGCCGATGAGGCCCATGGCGATGCCGGCCACCATCTGCTTCAGCGGCACGCCCGCGGACAGCAGCGACATCGTGCTGGCGCAGACCGAGCCCATCGAGGTGGAGCCGTTGGAGCCGACGGCCTCCGACACCTGCCGGATGGCGTACGGGAACTCCTCGCGCGTCGGCAGCACCGGGATCAGCGCCCGCTCGGCGAGCGCGCCGTGGCCGATCTCGCGGCGCTTCGGCGAGCCGACGCGGCCGGTCTCACCGGTGGAGTACGGCGGGAAGTTGTAGTTGTGCATGTAGCGCTTGGTGCGCTCGGGGTTGAGCGTGTCGATCATCTGCTCCATGCGGAGCATGTTCAGCGTCGTCACGCCGAGGATCTGGGTCTCGCCGCGCTCGAACAGCGCCGAGCCGTGCACCCGCGGCACCACGCCGACCTCGGCGGTGAGCTGGCGGATGTCCTTGACCCCGCGGCCGTCGATGCGGATCTTCTCGGAGATGACCCGCTCGCGCACGAGCTTCTTGGTCAGCGCGCGGAACGCGGCGCTGATCTCCTTCTCGCGCTCCTCGAAGTCGGGGCCGACCTTCTCGACGGCGAGCGCCTTGACCCGGTCGAGCTCGCTCTCGCGCTCCTGCTTGGCCGCGATGGTCAGCGCCTGGGCGAGCTCGGAGCGTACGGCGGCCTCGACGGCGGCGAACACGTCGTCCTGGTAGTCCAGGAAGATCGGGTAGTCGGCCGTCTCCTTGGCCGCCTGGGAGGCGAGCTGGCTCTGCGCCTGGCAGAGCACCTTGATGAACGGCTTGGCGGCCTCGAGGCCCTCGGCCACGGCCTCCTCGGTCGGGGCGGCGGCGCCGTCGGCGACCAGGCCCAGCGTGCGCGGGGTCGACTCGGCCTCGACCATCATGATCGCGACGTCGCCGTCCTCGAGCACCCGGCCGGCCACGACCATGTCGAAGGTCGCGCGTTCCAGCTCGGTGTGCGTCGGAAAGGCCACCCACTGGCCCTCGATCAGGGCGACGCGCACGCCGCCGATCGGGCCGGAGAACGGCAGGCCCGCGAGTTGCGTGGACATCGACGCGGCATTGATCGCGACGACGTCGTACAGGTGCTCGGGGTTGAGTGCCAGGATCGTCTCGACGACCTGGATCTCGTTGCGCAGGCCCTTCTTGAACGACGGGCGCAGCGGCCGGTCGATCAGCCGGCAGGTGAGGATCGCGTCCTCGCTCGGCCGGCCCTCGCGGCGGAAGAACGAGCCGGGGATGCGCCCGGCGGCGTACATCCGCTCCTCGACGTCGACCGTGAGCGGGAAGAAGTCGAGGTTGTCCTTCGGCTTCTTGGACGCGGTGGTGGCGGACAGGACCATGGTGTCGTCGTCGAGGTAGACGACGGCGGAACCGGCCGCCTGGCGGGCGAGCCGCCCGGTTTCGAATCGGACCGTGCGTTGGCCGAAAGCGCCGTTGTCGATAACGGCTTCGGCGATCTTCACACCTTCCACGATGTGAACCCTCCTTGGGAATCAGTGGAGGCCCGCCTCCGGTTCCCCGGTGGTGCGACTCTCTGTGGAGAGGTGCCGGTCTTCGATCGAAGCCGTCGGATCCGCCCGGTTCCGATGGCCACTACCGAGGACCGGCCCCCGACGCACGCGGGGCGGCGGTCACGGGCTCCTTCAGTTGTACGAATACGAAGAGAGGGAGCGGCGGAGGCCGCTCCCTCTGACCGCTATCGGCGAAGGCCGAGCCGCTCGATGAGCTGACGGTAGCGGTTGATGTCCTTCTTCTGCAGGTACTGCAGAAGGCGACGGCGCCGGCCGACCATCAGCAGCAGACCACGACGGGAGTGGTGGTCGTGCTTGTGGGTCTTCAGGTGCTCGGTGAGCTCATTGATGCGCTTGGTGAGCACGGCCACCTGGACCTCGGGCGACCCGGTGTCGCCTTCGGACGTGGCGTACTCTTCCATGATCTTCTTTTTGGCGGCGGTGTCGAGCGACACGGCTCTCCTTCTCTAGCGGGTACGCCGATATCAAGTCGAAACACTCGGAAACCATGCGTACCCACAGTCATCCGAGTGGGTGGGCGTTCACGCCCCGCGCGGGCAGCCGACTACTGCCGGTCACTTCCCAGCGGCAAATCACGGTACCACGTGAAACCTGGAGGCCCGTTAACGATTGAACACCCTGTCATGGCGGAGTGTTCCCGTGAACCGGCCCTACTCGCGGGTGAGTTCGCGAGCCCGGTCGACGTCGCGGCGCATCTGCTCGATCAGCGCCTCGACCGTGTCGAACTTGAGGGTGTCGCGCAGCCGCGCGGTGAAGTCGACGCCGACGTGCGCGCCGTACAGGTCGAGATCGTCGCGGTCGAGGGCGTACGCCTCGACGGTGCGCTCGCCGCCCTCGAACGTCGGGTTGACGCCGATGGAGATCGCGGCCGGCCAGCGGGCGTCCGGATGGCCCGCGGACCGGTCGCCCTGCAGCTCGGCGTAGCCGGGGCAGTTGAGGTAGCCGGCGTAGACGCCGTCGCGCGGGATGGCGGTGTGCGGCAGGCTCTCCAGGTTGGCGGTGGGAAACCCGAGGTCACGGCCGCGCTGCGCCCCGCGTACGACGATGCCCTCCACACGGTGCGGGCGGCCCAGCAGCCGCGTGGCGCCCTCGACGTCGCCCTCGGCGAGGTGCTCGCGGACCAGGGTCGAGGAGATCGGCCGGCCGTCGGCGACGAGCGGCACTCCCTCGGCCTCGAAGTCGTACTTGCCGCCCAGCTCCTGGAGCAGCGCGACGTCGCCCTTGGCCTTGTGCCCGAACCGGAAGTCCTCCCCCACCACGACGCGGACGGCGTGCAACCGGTCGACCAGGACCGACTGGACGAACTCGTCCGGGCCCATGCGGGACAGCTCGAGGGTGAAGGGCAGCACCATCACCGCGTCCGCGCCCAGCTCACCGAGGATTTCGGCGCGCCGCTTCGGTGTGCACAGCAGCGGCGGATGCGTCCCCGGCCGTACGACCTCGTCGGGATGCGGATCGAACGTGATCACCACGGCGGGCGAGCCCAGCTCGCGGGCGAGCTCCGCGGTGCGGTCGACGAGCCGCTGGTGCCCGCGGTGCACACCGTCGAAAACGCCGATGGTGACGACCGACCTGCCCCAGTCTGCGGGCACGTCGTCGAGGCCATGCCAACGTCGCACTGTCCACCCCTTCTCGCGGTGCTCCTAGGGCCCGTCTCAAAGCGCCGCTGTCCTACCGCGCACCGCTCGCCACGGACGGGGACTTCGAGACACGCCCTAGCGTGCCATGGGTGGGGCACCGGGGGTGACATCGGGCCGGTTCCGGCGACGTCGCGCCGCGTCAGCGCCCCGGACGAAGGGTCTCGGCGACGCCGTAGCGCAGGAGGCTGACGCGCACCTCACCGCAGGCGCACCGCGTGTAGGTCACCAGGCCCTCGGAGGTGGCGTGCCGGGAGAGGACCTCGTACGGCTCGGACTCAGGCCAGGCACAGACAGGGCACTCGGTCACCGGATTCCGCCAATGCGATCGCTGTAATGATTAATATGATGATAACGCTTACACCTCGATCGTCGGGCAGGATGGGGCGATGCGGGTCACCGGCTACAAAAGTCACGGCGTCGGCGCCGCGGCCGCTCTGGTCAACGCCGTGACGAGTGCTGAGGGGGCCGGCACCGACGACGCGCTGCGCGGCGTGCTGGCGGACCACGGCTTCTTCGTGGCGGACTTCACCCCGGACACCGCGGCGCGCCTGCGCCCCTGGGCACGTACGCTCCGGGCGGTCTTCGAGGCGGAGACGCTGGACCGGGCGGTGGAGCTGCTGAACGCCCTGCTCGCGGACGTGCCCATGCACCCCCACCTCGCCGACCACGACGAGCGCGGCCTGCACCTGCACTACGCGCCGCCGCAGGTCGAGCTGGCGCACCGGTTCCGCGCGACCACGCTGATGAACCTCTCGGAGCTGGTCTGCGACCACGGCATCGACCGGATCGGGGTCTGTGCCGCCGCCGGCTGCGACCACGTCTACGCCGACGACTCGCGCGGCGGGCGACGGAGGTTCTGCTCCGACGCCTGCGCGAACCGCACCAACGTCGCCGCCTACCGCGCCCGCCGCCGCGAACAGTGAGACGGTCTCCCCGGGCATGCCTCAACGCCCCGCCGTCCCGCTGAGCGGCGACTTCGAGACAGGCGCTGGGGCGTGTCTCAAAGTCCCCGTCCGTAGCGAGCGGCGTCCAGGCGTCGCGTCGCAAGGCGGAGGAGGGAGTCAGCCCGGGTTTGGCCGGCGACCGACGACAACGCGGCGGGGCGGCGTCTGGACGCCGCGTAGTAGGACAGCGGGGCTTCGAGACGCGCCCTAGCTTGAGTTTTAACGTCTGGGTCGGGTGAGGGGACCCAGTTGATCATGAGTGAAGC